>DASZYB010000078.1:0-104718 GCA_035545575.1 Opitutaceae bacterium
CGAAACTGCTGCCACCCGTAGGTGTCTGGACCGTGTCTCAGTTCCAGTGTGGCTGATCATCCTCTCAGACCAGCTACCCGTCTTAGCCTTGGTGAGCCGTTACCTCGCCAACTAGCTGATAGGCCGCGAACTCCTCTCAAAACGTCAGGCCTTGCGGTCCCTGACTTTAGTTCGACTCCCATGCAGGAATCGACCACATGCGGTATTAATTCGGCTTTCGCCGAGCTATTCCCCATTTCGAGGTAGATTGTTCACGTGTTACGCACCCGTTCGCCACTGAACAATCGGTGTATTGCTACATCGATTGTCCCGTTCGACTTGCATGTCTTAACCACGCCGCCAGCGTTCATTCTGAGCCAGGATCAAACTCTCCGAAAAGAGAGTTCGAATCCTAGTGATTCTGAACTACTAGTGTGAACTAAACCGAAGTTTAGTTCGTTTTTCTGAATTGTTGATTGGGGGTCCCAATCAATCGCACAAAGTAAATTTCAAAGAGCTCCCCGAGGGGGAAAGATTTCCAACAAGGAGTTTCGCATTATCTTCGTCAATGCTTTTCCGGAAATTTTCCGAAAAAGCCTGAAGAAAATCGCGTCCCTTGATTCGTCACGTCTTCAGCTTTCGCTGGCGCGCCGTCTTGGGAGGGTCGAAAGAGAACCCTTTCGCCAGCTTCGTCAATATTTTTCCCCGAAGATTTCGAGAAATTTTCAAAGGAAATTTTACCGAAAGAACCGAGCTTCTCGCCTCCTCTCGTTTGAGTGTCTTCAAGTTTTCTTGCAGACACCTTCGAAAAGGGACGCGGAACATGAGCCCGCCAATTTTCGGTTCAAGTTTTTTAGAAAATCTTGCGGACCCAGATGTCTTTTTTTCTGATTATCAGCTAGATAACGTCACAAATGAAGCGGTGATTTCTCCGACTTCCTTCACCAATCAGGGCGCACGCCCATTGTATCCGAATTATAGATTCGCAACCGCGTAGGTAAGATCACGGAGGAGCCGCTCTTCGTGCGCTGCGGGTGCCAGCTTGCGTGATCGTTAGCAAAGGAGGCAGAGGAGAAGCCGCGGTTGCTAATCCACGATCCCCCCAAGAGTGCGCCCATCTCAAGCTGACCTCTCTCTTCGTTTCACCGAACGCCCGCATCGGCAGTATCAACCTTCCGAGCGCCCGTCACGGGATCTGTGGTCGCACGCTGTCGGATCGTGGGAGTCAAACGGAGTCGGCACGTCGATTGATTTCACCCGTTTAACAAAAATCGGATTACCATTCCTGCCGTGCTGGCCACTTGAGGCTTTTTCGTCAATCGCTCGAATTGCCCGAAAATCCAAATTTTAAGAGCATTTCGGCGAGGTTTTGCCTCATTTTTGAATCAATTTCTCTGAATTTACGCATGTTGCCGCTCAGCTGCAAAATCCACTGTTGCTCCCCAACAGACATTACTTTTGAACGACCCACCTCTTATTCCAACTAACCGTTTTCGGCTCTTTCAACTCAACCAAGGAACCCCTTTTGGACCTCAAACAGATCAAGCAAATCATCGAACTTATGAAGCGCTCGGAGCTCACGGAGTTCGCGGTCGAGGAGGAAGGTTTTAAGCTAAAGATTCGGCGCGGGACTAACGGCCTGCCGATCGTTTCAGCAGGGCGGGGATCGAATTCCCCTTTCCCCGGCGCTGACACGACACCGCCAATCCCAGGCGGAACCGGTGCGCCGGTCGTTCCAATTAACGTTGCGGCGGCCACGGCCCCTAAAGACGAAGCCGGCGTCACCTACATCAAGTCGCCCATGGTGGGCACGTTTTACCGAGCGGCGTCGCCGGAAAGCAAACCCTTCGCCGACGTCGGAGCCAAGGTCGTCGAAAACACTGTCGTCTGCATCATCGAGGCGATGAAGATCATGAACGAGATCCAAGCCGAAACCAAAGGGACTGTCTTGGAAGTGCTCGTGGAAAACGGCCAGCCCGTCGAATACGGCCAGCGCCTCTTCAAGGTCAAACAGGGCTGATCCGCCGCCGGACGCAAAAAGGCGAGTGCCGAGAGCCGATCGAACAAGCTCTCGCACCCGCCTTCCTATCCCCGAGCTCTCTCCTCCGCTTCAATGATTCAAAAAGTTCTCATCGCCAACCGCGGTGAAATCGCCCTCCGCATCGTCCGCGCGTGCCGCGAACTCGGCATCAAGACACTCGCCGTCTACTCGGAGGCCGACGTCCAGTCGCTCCACGTCCAACTCGCCGACGAAGCCATCTGCATCGGGGGAAACAAAAGCTCCGACAGCTACCTTCGCGCCGATCGCATCATCAGCGCCGCGGAGATCGCCGATGTCGACGCCATCCATCCCGGCTACGGCTTCCTCTCGGAAAACGCCAAATTCGCCGAGCAGTGCGAATCCTGTAATATCAAGTTCATCGGCCCGAAGTCGAAATCGATAAAAATGATGGGCGACAAATCCGTCGCCAAGGACACGGTGAAAAAGGCCGGCGTGCCGATCGTCCCCGGCTCCGACGGTCCCGTCGAAACCGAAGCCGACGCCGTGAAAACCGCGCGCAAGATCGGCTATCCCGTCATCATCAAGGCCGCGGCCGGCGGCGGCGGTCGCGGCATGCGCATCGCACACAACGACGTATCCTTCGCGAAGGAATATCACGTCGCCCGCGGCGAGGCCGAAAAGGCCTTCGGCAACGGCGCCGTTTACATCGAGAAATACATCGAGAAGCCGCGGCACATCGAATTCCAGATTCTCGCCGACGGACACGGCAAGACCCTTCACCTCGGCGAGCGCGACTGCTCGGTCCAGCGCCGCCATCAGAAGCTCATCGAAGAATCGCCTTCGCCTTTTCTGACTTCCGATCTCCGCAAAAAAATGGGCAAGGCCGCCATCAAAGCCGCCGAAGCCGCGGAATACGAGAACGCCGGCACCATCGAATTCCTCGTCGATGCGAAGGGTAATTTCTACTTCATCGAGATGAACACGCGCATTCAGGTCGAGCATCCCGTGACCGAGGAAGTCACCGGCATCGACCTGATCAAGCAGCAGATCGCCATCGCCAACGGCGAAAAACTTTCCTTCGACCAGGGCGACATCCGCTTCGGCGAACGCCACGCGATCGAATGCCGTATCAACGCCGAAGATCCCGCGCGCAACTTCGCGCCCTCGCCCGGCACGATCGGCCTCTACTACGCGCCCGGCGGACACGGCGTGCGCGTCGATTCGCACGCCTACAGCGGCTACACGATTCCGCCTTACTACGACTCGATGATCGGGAAACTCATCTGCTACGGCCCGACGCGCAAAATCGCCCTCGAGCGCGCCTACCGCGCGCTCAGCGAGTATCTCATCCGCGGCATCAAGACCACGATCCCGCTCCATCGCGCGATCATGGCCGACCCGATTTTCATCGAAGGCAAAGCGACCACGGCCTACATGGAAGATTTTCTCGGCCGCACCGCGCCCGATCTCTTCGCCTGATTTCGCGCCCCTCGGCCCGAGCCGAGAATCCCTCGACCCGCCCTTCGGTCGTTCCAGCCCGCGCTCAGCAGCGCGTCACGTTGCGCAATTTCGCGTAGAGCACCGCCAGCCGCGGCATCGCCAACCCCGCCGCCTGCGCCCGTCGCAGCGGCTCGCCCCAGATCGCTTCCACTTCGACTTCGCGACCGGCCAGAAAATCGACGAGGCTCGACGGCTTGTAAGGTCCCATCGGTGGCGTGAGATCGATCTGCTGCTGAATGAAAGCCTCCGGCACGTCGTAGCCAAAATGCCGCGCCGCCGCGGCGATCTCGTTCATCAGCGCGCGCACTTCACGCGCCAGCATCGCATCGCCCAGGATTTTATCCGTCGTAATTCCGCCCGCGGCGATCGCGAGTCCGTTGAACGGCACGTTCCAAACCAGTTTCCGCCAGCGCGCCGCCGCGAGATTGTCGACCGCCTGGCAATTCACTCCCGCGCTTTGAAACCACGCCGCCAGCGCCCGCGCGCGTTCGCCCGCGGGTCGCCCGAACTCACCGAGCGTCACCGCACCCGGCGTGTGATAACCGACGAGCTCGCCCGGCGCCTCGCGCGTGACCGCGATGAAGCAAAGCCCGCCGAGCACGCGTTCGCCTCCGACCAGCTCCGCGATTCGCTCCTCGTTGCCGAGCCCGTTTTGCAACGTCACGACCATCGTTTCTCGTCCGAGCAGCGGCGGCAGCAGCGAAGACAACGAGGCATTTGAAGTTGTTTTCAGCGTAACCAGCACGACATCCACCGGACCGATTTCTTTCGTCGAGCCAGACGCTGCAACCGGTGCGAGGTGCCGTGTCGTATCGCGTTCGCGCAACGTCAACCCGTGCGCCCGCACGTGGGCGAGATCGCTTCGTATCAGAAAACGAACATCGGCTCCCGCCACCGCAAGCCGCGCGCCGTAATAGCTGCCAATCGCACCCGCGCCAACGATCGCAAACGAGGTCATTTTAAACGCAGAGGACACGGAGAGCGCGGAGAAATTACTCTCCTCTGTGCCCTCGGTGACCTCCGTGTTAAAACAAAATCTTTTTTACCGCAGAAACGCCTCGTGCAATCCGCCGTCGACGGCGAGCACCTGGCCGGTCGTTTTGCTCAGTCGATCGCCCACGAGGAGAAAATACGCCTCCGCCTGGTCCGCCGGCGTGATCGGTTTCTTCGTCAGCGTCCGGTCCGCGTAGAACTGCGCGAGCTTGTTCACGAGCGACGCCGTCTCTTCCGTCTCGCTGTAGGGAATGTTGTATTTCGCGAGCGAGCCGATCACGCGGTCGCGCGGAAACATCGCGCTGCCTTGCACGACCGTCGCGGGCGCGACGGCGTTCACGCGGACCAGCGGTGCGAGCTCGATCGCCATTTCGCCGACGAGGTGATTCGCCGCCGCCTTCGACGCGTCGTAGGCGATCGATCCTTTTTTCGCGACCGTCGCGTTCGCCGACGTCGTGAGCACGAGGTTGCCGGTGAGGCCCTGTTCGCGCCACGTCTTGATCGCTTCGTCGCCGACGATGTAGCTGCCGGTGACGTTGATCGCGAACGTCAGCGGCCACTTGTCGTCGGGAATGTGTCCCGTCGTGTCGACGGGCACGAAGATGCCCGCCGTCACGCAGATCGAGTCGAACCCGCCATACGCGAGCGCGACTTCGTCGAGCATGCGGCGGATGCTCTCGCGCTTCGTGATGTCCGCCGCGAGCCCGATCGCCGGACCGCACGCGGAAAGCCCCGTGCCAGCGACGCCGATACCGACGCCGTATTTATCCGTGATTTCTTTCGCCGTCGCCTGCGCCGAGGCTGCGTTCAGATCGACACACACGAGGTGCGCGCCTTCTTTCACGAGGCGCAGCGCCGTTTCCTTGCCGATGCCCGAGCCGGCGCCGATCACGATGACGACCTGGCGGGCGAGTTCCTTTTCCGCCGGCATGCGCTTCAGCTTCGCCTCCTCGAGCAGCCAATACTCGATGTCGAACGCCTCCTGCTGCGGCAGCGCGATGTAGCGATCGATCGCCTCCGCGCCGCGCATCACTTCGACGGCGCAGTTGTAGAATTCCGCCGTCACGCGCGATTCGGATTTGTCCTTGCCCCACGCGACCATGCCGATGCCCGGGATGAGCACGACGGTCGGATTCGGATCGCGCATCGCCGGCGAGTTCGCGTGTTTGCACTTCGCGTAGTAGGCCGCGTAGTCCTTCCGATACTGCCCGAGCCCGGCGGCGAGTTTCTGCTTCAACGCCGCCGCATCTTCCTTTTGCGGATTCCAGTCGACGTAGAGCGGCTTGATCTTCGTGCGCAGAAAATGATCCGGGCAGCTCGTGCCCAGCTCTGCGAGGCGCGGCGCGTCCTTCGAATTCACGAAGCGCTGGATCTTCGCGTCGTCCTGCACCGTGCCGATGAAACGCTTCTGCTGCGAAACCTGTCCGCGCAGCCACGGCAGAATCGCCGCGAGCGTCGTGCGGCGCGTCGCCTCGTCGAGCGTCTGGTATTTCGCGCCGCCGAAGGCCGCCGCGTCGCCGCCCTTCTCCGCGTATTTCTTTTCGATGTAGGCCGCCGCGCGCTCGATGAAATTCAGCGTGTCGGTGTAGCACTGCTTGTCGTCGTCCGCCCACGAGATGAAGCCGTGCTGGCCCATCATGATCGCGCGCACCTTCGGGTTTTTCCGCGCGATCTCCTGCATCGCGAGGCCGAGCTCGAAGCCGGGCCGCATCCACGGCACGTAGGCCATCTCGCCGCCGAAGATTTCGCGCGTGAGCTTCTCGCAGTTCGCCGACGCCGCGATCGCGATGATCGCGTTCGGGTGCATGTGATCGACGTGCCGGCCCGGGAGGAACGAGTGCAGCGGCGTGTCGATCGACGACGCGCGCGGGTTGAGGTTGAAGGTGGTGTGGAAATACATCCCGACCATGTCGTCCTCCGCCTGCGACTTCAGGCCCTTGTCGGCGCGCGCCGCGTAGACTTTTTGCAGCGCGAGCAACTTGTCCTGATAGAGCGACGAGAAATTCTCGCGCGTGCTCGTCCGCAAATCGCCGCCCGATCCCTTCACCCACAACACGTCGACCGACTGGCCCGTGAGCGGATCCTTCTCCGCGATTTTCGACGACGTGTTGCCGCCGCCGGTGTTGGTGATGCGCTGGTCGCTGCCGAGGAGATTAGAGCGATAAACGAGTCGGCCGGCCGGATCGAGCGACGCGGCTTTCGCGTCGTCCCAAAGATAGTTCACGAATTGGTAGGAGGACATGGGCAGAACAGATATGTGGCGCAGCGCCGCGCGAAGGTCAAAAGCCAACCGGTGTTAGCGATCGAGCGAGACCTACGAGGCGATGCGCGCCCGCAAAACTCCGGCGTCGTTTCGGAAAAACGGCTACTCTCGAAATGAGCGCACTCGCTCGGCGGATCGACGACGCGGCGTCTCATCGAAACGCAGCGCACCCGTCGCCCCACTTATTTTCCGTCGCTCACTTGCCGCCGAGCTGCTTCAAAATCTGCTCGGTGATCTTCGCGACGATCGCTTCGACTTGCGGGTCGGCGGGCTCGCCCGGCGCACTCGCGCTCGACGGCGACGAGGGATTCACCGTCGTGTGGCACACGACGCCCGGACGAAACTCCGCGCTGTCGCACAGCTCGCATTCCTTGAGGCCGGCGCGCGGATCGGGCATGCCGAGCTTCTGGCGCAGATCGATCAGCTCCTTCGCCTGTCCGCCCGTGAAACGATGCAGTCCGCCGCCGAGGCCGGTCGCGATCCAGATCGTGCGGCAGTAGGAGTCGATGTTCTCCATCTTCCAATACGCGTCCTCGACGTCCTTGCCCCACACGATCACGCCGTGGTTCTGCATGAGCACCGCCTGGTGTTCCTTGCCGACTTCGCCGACCTCGTCGGCGTTGGCGGGCGTGCCGGGCGTCTGGTATTTCGCGATGCCGATCTTGCCGAGGAAAACTTCCGCCTCGGGAATCAGGCAGTAGGGAATGCCGACATTCGCGATCGCAAACGCCGTCGCGTGCGGCGGGTGCGCGTGCACGCAGGACTTCGCCGCGGGCTGGCGCTTCATGATGCCGAAATGCGTCATCGCCTCGCTCGTGCGCTTGCGCGTGCCGGCGAGCTGCTTGCCGTCGAGATCGACGAGGCACATGTCCTCGGGCTTCATGAAGCCCTTGCAGATGAGCGTGGGCGTGCAGAGGGCGAGGTTGTCGCCGACGCGGATCGTGATGTTGCCGCCGTTGCCGTCGGTGTAGTCGCGTTGCCAGAGCCGTCGACCGATGTCGCACATCCGCTCCTTCAGCACGTGCAGCGCGGGCGAGTTGAAAAACTTCTGGAGGTCGGCCGGCGTCTTCGGATCCGTGCCGGGCGTCCACTTGAATTCGTAATCCGGCGTGCTCGGCTCGGCGGATTTCGCCGGCGCGGCGGTAGCGCCGCCGATTCGTGCGGTCGGCGCTTTCGACGTGCGACCGCCGAAAATGTCGCGCGCGGACGGCGTGAGAATCGCGCCGGCTGGCGGCGGTTCGCCCTTGAGAAACAGTTCTTCGGCTTCACGAGCCGTGATGACTTTGGCCATCGGTAAAGTGAGCGTTGAAGGTTAAGCGTTGAGTGCCGTTAGGCGGGCGGGCTGTAGAAAATTTCGTCGACGATCGCGGCGTTGAACGCATCGACCGGCGTCGGCTCGTCGAACGGCGCGGTCGCTTCGGCGCCTTCCGTGAAACCGATCACGTGGCCGGGGCCGGCGCCGAGATTGTCGTAGACGACGAGGCTGAGGCCTTTGGCGAGCGGCGTCATCGGCGCGCCGGCGAATTTGTTCTGATCGAACGGCTGCACGACGAGGAAGCGCGCGCCTTTGTAGGCGGGATCCTGCTTCGAGAGCGTGACGCGGCCGATGACGTGTCCGAGGCGCATGTCAGGCGGTCTCCTTTTCGGGTTCGTCGACGATGGCGACGACCATGTTGCGCAGCGGAGATTTGGGATCGCGCACGAACTCGCGCGTCGCAGAGCCGTCGGTCGAGATCAACACGCGCTCGTGCTGGCCGGCGCCTTGCGAGTCGATCGCGAGGATCGGCATGCCTTCGGGGCGATTCTGCTCGTCGAGCGGCTGACAGATCACCGAGCGGCAGCCGACCATGCTGGGATGGCAGACCGTCGTCACGATGACTCCGTCGATGCGCGCGAGGATCATGGCTCAGTAGATCCGCAGGTTGTCGACCATCACGCAGCGGCGCGTGCGCGTGAACGTTTCCGGCGTCGTGATGCCTTCGCCGGTCGTCGTGGCGATCGAGTAGCTGAGGTAGCCTTCGCCGCCGAGGCCGAGGCCGGCGACGCTCGGGCCGTTTTTCACGAAGAGCGTGGTGTCGAGCGCGCGCGCCATCTGCGTCATGTGGTCGACGTTGAGCGAGTGGATGATCGCGGAGTGCTTGTAGCCGTGCTCGGATTTTTTCGCGAACGCGATGCCCTGCTCGATGTTCTTCACGCGGACGATCGGAATCATCGGCATCATCTGCTCTTCCATCACGAAGGCGTGGTCGACATCCGTCTCGGCGAAAAGCAGCGGCGTGTTCGCCGGCGCGTTCGTGCCGGCGTGCTGCGCGAGGACGGCGGCGTCGGCGCCGACGAGCTTGCGGTTGACGGCCGCGTGCGAGCAGCCGCCGGCGTCCTTCGAAAACGTGAACGCCGCCGCGGTGAGCTTCTCGAGCTGCGCGGAGTTGAGCTGCACGGCGCCGGCTTCCTTGAGCGCGCCGAGGAATTTGTCGAAATGCTGCTCGAGGACGAACACCTGCTTCTCGCCGATGCAGAGAAGATTGTTGTCGTAGGCGCCGCCCTGGATGATGTCGCGCGCGGCTTTCTTCAGGCAGCCGGTGCCGTCGACCAGCACGGGCGGATTGCCCGGGCCGGCGCAGATCGCGCGCTTGCCGGAGGCCATCGCGGCCTTCACGACCGCCGGCCCGCCGGTGATGCAGAGCAGGCGGATGAATTCGTTTTTCGCCAGCGCGTCGAACGACTCGAGCGTCGGCTTCTCCACGGTGCAGACGAGATTCTCGATGCCGAGCGCGGCGTGGATCGCCTCGTTGTAGGCGCGGACCGCGAGTGCGGCGGAGCGCGCGCCGCCCGGGTGCGGGTTGAAGACGACCGCGTTGCCGGCGGCGACGATGTTGATGACGTTGCCGCTGAGCGTCGGCACGGAATGCGTGACCGGCAGGATCGCGCCGACGACGCCGAACGGCGTGTGCTCCTCCATCGTGATGCCGTGATCGCCGCTGAGGCCGCGCGGCTGCAACCATTCGGTGCCGGGGACGAGCTTCACGATCTGCAGCTTCTCGATCTTGTGCTCGAGGCGGCCGATCTTCGTCTCGTCGAATTCGAATTTACCCCACGCGGCGGCGTTGTCGGTGCAGAGTTTCTTGACGATCTCGACGACCTTCGCGCGGCCGGCGATGCCTTTTTCGCGGAGCTGCTCGAACGCCACTTGTGCGGCCGCGCAGGCGTCCTTGATGTCCTCGAACACGCCGAAGCGCGGGCCGCCGCTGCGGCGAATCGCGGGCGCGGCGGGTGCAGCTGACGGCGCAGCGGAAGAAGGCGCGGCCGCCGGCGAGATGACCGGCGAACGGCCGAGGCTGCGCATCACGTCCTCGACGATCGTGCGCAGGGCTTGCTCATCGAGTTGGAGAGCGGTGCTCATGGATCTGGTTTGGGCTCGGTCTGGGGAGGCGACGCGCTCGTCGCGTTCCTCGCCGCGGCGAGGGCGCCGCGGCTCCAGCGTTCAGCTATTTTTTCGCAGGATAGATTTTGTTGTTCAGCACTTCGACCGTGTCGACGATGCCGACGACGACGGCGTCGACCGGGAGCGTTTTCATGCCGCTCGCCTGGCGCGCCGAGCTGCCCTGGCAGAACAACACGACTTCATCGAGGCCGGCGCCGAGCGCATCGACCGCGACGATGGTGTTCGAGCCGGGGCGGAACTGCGCCGGATTCGCCTCGTCCACGAGCAGCGGGCGAAGCATGACGAGTTTGCGGCCTTTCATCGCCTCGTCCTTTTTCGTCGAGACGACGGAGCCGATGACGCGCGCGAGGAACATGGTGGTCTGGTGGTTGGAGGTCGGGCTGCACGCCCGACAGGTTGCGGGAGCAAGGCACGTCGAGCCTGAAGCCCGACCTGCCTCGATCCCGACAGATTATTTCTTCGCGGGCGCGGCGGCGGGCGTTTTCGGCAGCACGATGGCGACGTCGTCGTGCGGCCGCGGAATCACCTGCACGCTGACGACTTCGCCGACGGTGCGCGCGGCCTGCGCGCCGGCGTCGGTCGCGGCTTTGACCGCGGCGACATCGCCGATCACGACCGCGGAGACGAGCGCGTTGCCGACCTGCTTCATCGGGCCGGCGAGCGTGACGTTGGCGGACTTGAGCATCGCGTCAGTGCCGGTGACGAGGGCGGTGAGCCCGCGGGTTTCGAGGAGACCAATTGCTTTGGAGGCCATAGGAGGAGTTGTTGGTTGAGAAGTTCGGGTGGGGAAAACGAGCGGGCGGAAAATCAGTTTTTCGCGGCGATGCAGCGCAGCGTCTCGCGCGCGACGACGAGTTCCTCGTTGGCGGGGATGACGAAAATTTTCGTGCGCGAGCCGGCGGCGGAGATTTCGCCCTCGCCGCGCAGCGCCGCGTTTTTCGCGGCGTCGAGCTGGACGCCGAGGTCGGCCAGATCGGCGCAGATCGCGGTGCGGATGTCGGCGTTGTTCTCACCGATGCCGGCGGTGAACACGAGCGCGTCGCAGCCGCCGAGCTCGAGGAGAAACGCCCCGATCCAGTGGCGTGTCGAGTGCACGAAGACATCGAGCGCGAGTTGCGCGCGGGCGTTGCCCTGCAGCGCGGCGGCGCGGATGTCGCGCAGATCGTTGCTCACGCCGGAGAGCCCGAGCAGGCCGGAGTCCTTCGTCATCTGCCGCTCCGCTTCCGCGAGCGAGAGGCCGAGCGTCTTCATCACGAACGGCACCGCGGCGGAATCGAGGTCGCCGACGCGGTTGTTCTGCGGCAGGCCGGATTGCGGGCTGAGGCCCATGCTCGTGCCGATCGCGACGCCGTCGCGGATGCCGGTCACGGAGCTGCTGCCGCCGAGGTGGCAGGAAATCACGCGCAGCGGTTTTTTCCCGCTCGGAGCGGGCAATGCGGGGCCGGCTTGGTAAAGCTGGCGGACGCGCTCGGCGATGTCGTCGCGGCCGAGAAGTTCGGCGCTCCGCTCGGCGACGAATTTGTGACTCGCGCCATGAAAGCCGTAGCGGCGCACGCCGGCGTCGTGCCACGCGGGCGGCACCGCGTAGCGCGCGGCGGCCTCGGGCACCCACTGGTAAAACGCCGTCTCGAAGAGCGCGACGAGCGGCACGCCGGGAAGTTTTTCGCGGAAGCGCTGGATGCCGAGCGCGTAGGGCGGATTGTGCGCGGGGGCGATTTCCTTGAAACCGTCGAGCGCGGCGATGACGCGGCCATCGGTGTCCGCCCGCAGGCAGCCGGTGAGATTTTTGCCGAGGACGGTTTTGAAACCGACGCCGTGCAAATCCGCGGAGCTGCACACGTGGCCGGCGGTTTTCAACTCACCGAGGCAGTCGTCGATCGCCTTGCCGTAATCGGTCACGCGCTCGTAGCCGCCCTTCGCCAGCAGCGACGCCGCGCCGGCTCCGTCGAAACGAAAGAGACGGAACTTGAACGAGGTCGAGCCGAGGTTGGCGACAAGGATGTTCACGAATTTTCGATTTTGGATTCTCGAATTTCGATTGCGGCGTGCCGTGGGCCGGTGAATGCGAGTGGCTCGTGGTCTGAGTGGCATGGGCGTCTCGCCCATGTCCCGTTGATTGAAAAACGCGAGCGGGACCGTGCCACGATCGCTCAGCCGAGTGCGCTCAGGCGGCGGGCGCCTGGTTGAGCCATTTGCCGAGACCGGCAAGATCCTCGTGCGGACGCGGGATGACCTGGACGGCGACGACTTCGCCGACCTTCGCGGCGGCTTCGGCGGCGGCGTCGATCGCGGCTTTCACGGCGGCGACATCGCCGCGGAAAAACGCGCAGACATAGCCGCTGCCGACCGCTTCGTAGCCGGTCATCGAGACGCTCGCGGCCTTGAGGGCCGAATCGGCGGCTTCGAGCATCGCGCAAAATCCTTTGGTTTCAATGAGGCCGACTGCTTCCTGTGCCATGGTGGGGAGAATTTGAGAGTTGAGTGACGAGAGTGGAGAGACCGCGGCTCAGAGGCCGACGTTGCGGAGCAGTTCGCCATGCGGGCGCGCGATGATGTGCGAGCAGATCAGCTCGCCGACGCGCTTGGCGGCCTCGGCGCCCGCTTCGACGGCGGCTTTCACGCTGCCGACGTCGCCTTTGACGATCACGGTGACGAAGCCACCGCCGATCTGGACCTGACGAACGAGAGAGACGTTCGCCGCTTTGACCATGGCGTCGCTGGCTTCGACGCTGCCCACGTAGCCGCGGGTCTCTACCATGCCGATGGATTCATTCATGTGATTTGAGGGGAGTTGGAGGAGTTTAGAACGGGATGAAAAATTATTTCAGCAGCTCGACCGGCGTGTCGGGCTGAAGCGCGCAGGCGTTGCCCTCGTCGGTGTCGATGTGCACCTCGAGCTTGAAATCCGGATGAATGCGGACGAGCAGCCGGTCGAATGTCGTCGCGCACGGACCGCCGATGCGCAGCCGCATGAAGTCGCCGTTCTTCACGCCGTAGAACGCCGCATCGTCGGGATGCATGTGCACGTGCGGCGCGGCGCGAATCACGCCCTCGTTCATCTCGAAAAATCCATTCGGCCCCATCAGCATGCAACCGGGCGTGCCCTTGATGTTGCCGGAAAGCCGGATCGGGATGTCAAAGCCCAGCGCGATCGAATCGGTGAGCGCGAGCTCGACCTGATTGAGATCGCGGCACGGACCGAGAATGCGGAGATTGGAAATCACGCGGCTGCGCGGACCGATGAGCGTGATCGACTCCTTCGCCGCGAACTGGTCCTTTTGATACAGCCACTTCATCGGCGTGAGCTTGGCGCCCTTGCCGAAAAGCGCCTCGACGGCGGCGGGAGTGAGATGACAGTGACGCGCACTGATGTTTACCAGCAGCGGATTCGGCGCCTGCGCAGCACGCGGCAACGGCCGACCCATTTTCTGGTAAAGCGCACGCCGGACGAGATGCTCGATCTCGACGCGATGGGGAAGTGGCGGCGGCAAAGACATGGAAGAAAATGAAGAAAACCGACCGTGTTACCGCTGAAATCTTCCAAACTGTCAAGGAAAGCGTTGCATTTTATTCCAAAACTTTTCAAAAGATTCCATCCAGATGCAGCCCGAAGAGCGTCGCTCCAAGATCGAAACCTACCTTCACAAGGTGGAATTCGCCTCGCTTGAGGAGCTTGCGCAGAATGTCGGCGCGTCGGTGTCCACGGTGCGCCGCGACATCGCGACGCTCGAAAGCAATCACGCCGTGCGGCGGACACACGGCGGCGCACGCACGCTGCATCCGAAGACGGACGAGTTTGTTTTCAACGTGCGCGACACGCACCAAGTCGCCGAAAAAGAAGCGATCGGCGAAGCCTGCGCGGCGCTGATTCAGCCCGGCCAAAACGTCATCCTGGACAGCGGCACGACGTGCTTTCACGTCGCCAAGCGGCTCGACGACAAAGTCGCGCAGATCATCACCAATTCGCTGCCGGTCGCGAATCTGTTTTCCGCCTCGAACCGTCACGAAGTGCATCTCTCGGGCGGCGTCATTTATCCGCGGCTCGGCACGCTCGTCGGGCCGCACGCCGTCGACACGTTTTCGCGCATGCACGCCGACGTCGCCGTGCTGAGCGGCAGCGGCGTCTCCGAAGACGGCATCTACAACTCGCACGCGCTGCTCGTCGACATCCAGCGCGCGATGATCGCCGGCGCCGCGAAAGTGATCTTCTGCTTCGACCATACGAAGTTTGGCCGGCGCTCCACGTTTTTCGTGAGCGATTTTGCAGACGTCGACGTGATCGTGACCGACGACGCCGCCCCCGCCGACCTCGTCGCCGTCCTGCGCGCGAAAGGAATCGAGGTCGTCCTAGCCGGCGCCGTCGTTTCCCATAACTCCTGACCGAACGCAGAAAAAATTCTTTGCGCCCGTCATCGGTTCACTCGGAGCAGAGCGAGAAATCCGCGGCGTCACGCGAGAGAATCTGCACCCGTGGCGCCTGGCTTCGTTCAGAATGACAGACTTTTGGGCTCTAGCCGTCCCGCGCGCCTACAACGCCACGTTGTCGATCAACCGCAGCTCGTCGATCCACGCCGCGATCGCGAGCAGCGAGCGGCCGGGCACCACTTCGCGCATCGGCTCCATCGTGTTCACATCGACGATCGCCACGTAGATCACGCGCACGCGCCGGCGCAGGCCGAGCAGGTGCGTCGCCTCCGCGATGATGCGGTCCGGGCTGCGCACGCCTTGCGCGACCATTTCCTGCGCGCGCTGCAGCGCGGCGTAGATCGCCAGCGCTTCCTGCCGCTGGCCGGCGGTGAGTTCGCGATTGTGCACGCCGACGACGAGACCGTCCGCCTCGCGCACGATCGGCGCGACGACGATCTCCGTTTCAAATGCCAGGTCGGCGATCATCTTGCGCGCGACCGCGACGCGTTGCGGATCGCGCTGACCGAGGACCAGCACATCGGGCCGCACGAGATTGAGCAGCTTCGCGAGGAACGTCGTCACGCCGCGAAAATGCGCCGGCCGCGACGGGCCGCAGAGCGGCTTGCTCACCGCCTCCTCCGTCACATACGTCGAGAAACCGCGCGGAAAAATCTCCTCCGTCGCCGGCATGAACACCGCATCGACATGCGCCTCCTCGCACATCTTCAGATCCGCATCCGGGCAGCGCGGATAAGCCGCGAAATTCTCGCTCGGCCCGAAGGCCAGCGGATTCACGAACACCGACACGATCACGCGATCCGCGCGCGTTTTCGCGACCGCGATGAGCGCCGCGTGACCCGCATGCAACGCGCCCGACGTGGAGACGAGGGCGAGGGTTTTCCCGTCCTGCCGGAATTGCGCGACGAGCGCCCGCAGGCCCGACACAGATTCGATTTTTTGCATGCTGCGCAGCCGAAGCTCGGAAACGTGAGCTTGAGTTAGCCCTTCCGGGCGGTTTGTTCAAGTTTTTCGCCCGGCGCGCGTCCCGTATTTTTTCCTCCGTGTTTCCACTGTCATGATCCGCATCAACGAGAACTACACTTCGCCCCAGCTCGGCTGAGGACGAACCCGCCGTAGCCTTGGGCGAAGGCGGGCCGATCGCGCAAAAACACTTTTTCCGTCCCCATGATCCGCATCAACGAGAACTACACCAAGCTCAAGGCCTCGTATCTTTTCAGCGACATCGCCAAGCGCGTCAGCGCCTACGTCGCCGCCCATCCCGCGAAGCCCGTCATCCGGCTCGGCATCGGCGATGTCACCGAGCCGCTGCCGCGCGTATGCGTCGATGCGCTCCACGCCGCGAGCGACGAGATGGCGAGCCGCACGACGTTCAAGGGCTACGGCCCCGAGCAGGGCTACGCGTTTCTGCGCGACGCCATCGCACAACACGACTACGCCGCGCGCGGCTGCAAGATCGAGGCCGACGAGATTTTCGTTTCCGACGGCGCGAAGTGCGACTGCGGCAACATCCAGGAAATCTTCGCGGCCGACATCCGCCTCGCGATTCCCGATCCCGTTTATCCCGTTTACATCGACACCAACGTCATGGCCGGCCGCACCGGCGGCAGCGTCGATGGCCGCTATCAAGGCGTCACCTACCTCGACAGCACGCCCGCCAACGGCTACGTGCCCGCGATTCCCGGCGTCGCGACCGACCTGATCTACCTCTGCTTTCCCAACAATCCCACCGGCGCCGTCGCCACCAAGGCGCAGCTCGCCGCGTGGATCGCCTATGCGAAAAAGAACCGGGCGATCATCCTCTACGATTCCGCCTACGAAGCCTACATCCGCGACCCGCAGATTCCGCACTCGATCTACGAGCTGGACGGCGCGCGCGACGTCGCGATCGAGTTCCGCAGCTTCTCCAAAACCGCCGGCTTCACCGGCACGCGCTGCGCCTACACCGTCATCCCGAAGACGCTCGTCGCGTGGGACGCCGCCGGCAACGCGCACCCGGTCCACGCGCTCTGGAATCGCCGGCACACGACCAAATTCAACGGCGTCGCCTACCCGATCCAGAAAGCCGCCGCCGCGATCTACACCGACGCCGGCAAACAGCAGACGAAGGCGCTCATCGATTTCTATCTCGGCAACGCGAAACTCATCCGCGACGCGATGACGAAACTCGGCTTCTCCTGCATCGGCGGCGACAACGCGCCCTACATCTGGGTCAACACCGGCCGCGACTCGTGGGAATTCTTCGACCTGCTGCTAAACCAAGCCCAGGTCGTCTGCACCCCCGGCGCTGGCTTCGGCAAATGCGGCGAAGGCCACGTGCGCATCAGCGCCTTCAACTCCCGCGAAAACGTCGAGACCGCCCTCGCCCGCATCGCCGCCGCGCTGAAGTGAGGGTGCGCGATCAAGAGCTCGTTTCAAAAACCTCGGCGACGTGGCACGGGCGTCTCGCCCGTGTTTCGGCCCCGCTCACGGGCAGGATGCCCGTGCCACCTCGGCCCGTCGCGAGCGAGCAGCCGAGGTTTTGAAATGAGCTCTAAACCAACTCGTCGCCGCGTCGACCTGTAGGTCGGGGGTTTATCCCCAGACATTGCCAAATGATGTCGGGCGTAAAGCCCGACCTACAAAAGCGGCGACGGACTTTCGGTGCTCGGCCTGGAATGCGACGCGCCCGTCGCGTCGGCGCACATGGGCGGGATGCTCGTCCGAGCCGGTCCTATTTCTTCGGCAGTCCCGCCGCGATCTCCGCCGCGAGCCCGCCGACCGCTTTGCTCAGGGCGGCCGCGAGCGTCGCGTCGTTCTTCGGATCCCAGCGCAAATCCTTCGGTCGGAAATCTCCGCTCGCGACGACGCGCTCCTTGTCGCTCACGGTCGTGAGCTCCCAGCGCGCGCGAAAATCGACCGCGCCGTTCGCCGCACCTTCGCTGGCGAGCACGCGCACGCTCAACTCGAAATCGTAGCCCGCCATCGCCGCGCGCGCGCCCGTCGTCTGCACCGCGCTCGCCGCGCCGCGCGCGAGCAATTCCTCGCGCAACACGCGCGCGATCCCCTGCTCCAGCGGCTCGCCCCAGCGCGCGTAGTCGCGAAACTCCACCTCGTTTTCGCCGCGCCGCACGATCATCGGCCGCGAGCGGATGTAGTTCGCCAGCTCGACCGGCCGCAGATGAATCGCGGGCGCATTCGCCGCCTCGGTCGACGGCGTGCCCGCGCTCGTGGCCGCGAGCAGATAATAGCGCGTCGGATCCGACTCGGCCTGCGGCAGCGGCAGCGAGCAGCCGCCGAGCGCGAGCGTCGCCGCGCAGGCCAGCAATCCGAAACCCACCCGCGCGCGCTTGCCGTCGTCGTTCGTGTTCATCGGAAAATTTCGCCGGTTCACTGCGGCCGCTTTTTGCCCGTGATGAGCGCGTTCGGGTTGCGCTCGAGAAAATCCGCGAGCCGCTTCACCGCGTCCGCCGCTTCGTTGAGGTGCTCCATCGTCTCGCCCAGCTCGTCGCCGACGCTCGCGTTGGCCGCGATGAACCGCCGCGCGACGACCGCCGTCTCGTTGAAGGTGCCGACCGTGCGCTGCACTTCGGCGAGCGCATCCTTCAATTCCTTGCCCGCCGGCTCCACTTGCGCGTCGACCTTGGCGAGCGTCGCGCGCAGGTCGGCGATCGCGCCGTTCAGGTTGTCGAAGGTCCGCTTCACGTCCGCGCTCGCCGCGAGCGTCTCCAGTTGCGCGCCGGTTTTTTTCCACTGCTCGGCCACGCCCTTGAAGTCCACGCCCTCCAGCCGCGTCCGCGTTTCCACCATGAGTTTTTTCAACTCCACCGTGATGCCTTCGAAGTCGATCCGGTTCACCTTCGCCAGCAGGTCGGTCGCGCGCGCCTGGAATTCCGAAAGCTGCGAGGGCACCGCCGGGATCGTCACATATTTCACGTCCGCATTTGGCGGCGGCAGCGGATATTGCGCCGGGTCCATGAAATCGAGTTCGACGAACAAGAGCCCCGTCGCGAGTCCGAGAAACCCGAGCTGCGCGCGCAGGCCGTGGTCGACGAGCTGCTGCAGCTCCGCGCGTTTCGTTGCGTCGATCTCCGTGCCCGTCACGTCGGCGAGTTTGTTTCGCGTGAGCTCGCACACCACCGCGACGGCCGAGTGGTTTGTCTTCCGGTCGTAGCGGATGTTGAGGTCGACCACGCGGCCGACGCGCACGCCGCGCAGCTTCACCGGCGAACCGAGATCGAGGCCCTGGATCGACTCGTCGAAGTAGACGACGAACCGCTGCGGTTTCTGGAAAAAATTGACCCCGCCAAACGTGAGCAGCGCCACGATGCCGAGCGCAAATGCGCCGATGACAAACGCGCCGACGATCGCTGGGCTCACTTTGGTTTTCATTTTTCGCAGCCGGTCACTCCCAGCGAAACCAAGAATCCACCGCGACGCACACCCAAAGTTTCCGCCCGCCTGGGCGCTTCGTTTCGTTCGGGAGGAGATACCATATCAAGGGCGTGGTTGAATCGCGTCGCCGCGGCGCAGAAATTCCGACACGCGCGCATCGCGACTGTTCGCCGCGAGTTCGCGCGGCCGGCCTTCGGCGATGATGCCCTTCGCCGCGCGATCGAGCATGATCACGCGGTCCGCAATGTCGAAAATCGACGCCAGTTCGTGCGACACGATCACGATCGTCGTGCCAAACGTCTCGCGGATCTGCACGATGAGCTCGTCGAGCTTGCGCGACGTCACCGGATCGAGCCCGGCCGACGGCTCGTCGAAAAACACGATCGCTGGATCGAGCGCGAGCGCGCGCGCCAGCCCGGCGCGCTTCTTCATCCCGCCGCTGATCTCGGAGGGAAAATAATCCTCGAACCCGCCGAGCCCGACCTGCGCGAGTTTCAGCGTCGCGATCTCGTCGATCTCGCGGCGCGACAGCGTCGTGTATTCCTCCAGCGGGAGCGCGACGTTTTGCCGGAGCGAAAGCGAGGTCCACAGTGCACCGCCCTGGAAGAGCATGCCGAAGGTTTTCAGCAGCGCGCGCCGGTGCTTCGCATCCGCCTGCGTGAACGACTCGCCGGAAAACTTCACCGCGCCCGAGCGCGGCGCGTTGAGCCCGACGAGATGGCGCAGCAGCGTGCTCTTGCCGCAGCCCGAGCCGCCGATGACGAAGAAAATTTCGCCGCGGGCGACCGAGAAGCTCACGTCCTGCAGCACGATGTCGCGGCCGTAGCCGCACGTGAGCTGCTCGACTTCGATCGCCGGCGAGCCGGATGGCGGATCGGTATTCATCGCGCAGGGCGTCTGTCTGGCAGACGCCGTTCAGAGGAACACGAGCCAAGGCATCCGCCTGACAGACGCCCTACGGTGCGAACGTGCGGCGCGGTTTTCATTTCAGATTCCCAGCACGTTGAACAACACCGCGAACACCGCGTCCGCCACGACCATCAGCAGAATCGCCGTCACCACCGCCGATGTCGCCGCGCGCCCGACGCCCGCCGCGCTCCGCTCCGCCTGCAAGCCGCGCAGGCAGCCCGCCAGGCCCACGATCAGGCCGAACGCCGCCGCCTTGATCGCGCCCGACGCGAGATCGGAGAGGTCGACGATCGTCAGCATCTCGACCCAGTAGGCCGTCGGCGAAATCGACAGCAGCCCATACGCGACTGCCATGCCGCCGAGGATGCCGAGCGCATTGGCGTAGAGCGCGAGCAGCGGCGTCATCACGCCGAGCGCGAGCAGCCGCGGCAGCACGAGGAATTGCACCGCGGGGATGCCGAGCGTCTCGAGCGCGTCGATTTCCTCGTTCGTCTTCATGTTGCCGAGCGTCGCCGCGAAGGCCGCGCCCGTCCGCCCCGCGAGCACGACCGCGGTCATCACCGCGCCGACTTCGCGCACCATCGCGAGCCCGATCAGATCTGCAATGAAGATGTCGCCGCCGAACTGCCGCAGCACGATCGCCCCGGTGTAGGCGAGCGTCACGCCGATCAGAAAACTCACCAGGCTCACGATCGGCAGCGCCATCGCGCCGCACTGCTGCATCTCGCCGACGCAGTCGCGCCAGCGGAATTTCCTCGGCCGCCGCGCGAGCCGCGCCGCGCTCAGCACGCACTCGCCGACGAAATGAAAAATCTCCCGCGACTTGCCCAGCGTGTCCATCGCCGCCGTCCCGACCGTCGTCAGAAAACCTTCCGAACGGTCGAACGGCGTGCTCGTCTCATGCGCCGCCGCGAGCTGGCCGAGCAGCGTGCGGATTTTTTCCGGCAGCGCCTCGGCTTCGCAATACGCGCCCGTCGCCCGGCACCATTGCTGCACCTCGAAGAGAAACAGGAGCAGCGACGTGTCCCACTTTTCGACTTCGTCCGCGCGCAACCGCACGCGCGCGGGCGCCTGCCCCGCGCGCAATTCGTCCCACGCCGGCCGCGGCTCCGTGATCTGCCACGTGCCGGCGAGCGCGACCTCGAGCACGTCGCCGACGGATCGGGCCGTGGCACGGGCGCTCGAAATTTCCTGACGCGCAGACATCGGCCTCACTTCACTCGTGACACCGCCCGCCGCCAAACCAAATCTCCGGCCTTTCATGCCTCGATTCGACACGATCCTTCTCGATCTGGACGGCACGATCGTCGACGCGTTCACGACGATTCATCGCGCCTACGTGCACACGCTGCCGAAATTCGGCCGCCCCGCGCCGTCGATCGCCGAGGTCCGCCGCGCCGTCGGCGGCGGCCTGGAAAACGCGATGCGCCATTTCCTCCCCGAGTCGCAGATCGCCGATGCCGTCCGCGAACACCTCGCCTACACCGACACGATTCTCCTCGAGGACGCGAAGCTGATGCCGGGCACGCTCGAGCTGCTCCGCGCGCAACACGCCGCCGGCGTCGCGCTCGCCGTCTTCACCAACAAACGCGGCGACCACGCGCGACTCGTCTGCGAGCACCTTGGCGTCACGCCGTTTCTCCGCGGAATTTTCGGCGCCAAGGACACGCCGTGGCTCAAGCCGCAGCCGGAATTCGCCGCGCACGTCCTCGCGCAGCTCGGCGCCGCCGCCGCGCGCACGATGCTCGTCGGCGATTCGCCCTTCGACGTGAAAGCCGCGCACCACGGCGGCTTCGTCTGCTGGGCCGTGACGACCGGCACGCACACCGCCGCGCAGCTCCGCGCCGCCGACGCGGATGAAGTTTTCCCCGATCTCTTCGCCCTCGCGACCGCTCTGGCCGCGTAGAGCCTGGCAGGACTTTGTAGGGCGTCTGTCTTGCAGACGCCACCTTGGCCGAGCTGGAGCTCGGCATCAAAAACACCGCGCCTGCCCGGAGCACCGCCGCCAAAAAACCTCCGCACCCGTCTACACCCGCCCGCGCGCCCGACTCACCTCCAGTTGCAGCGCAGTCAGCGAGACCGCGATGTCCCGCAAAAACGCCACCAGCGCCGCAATCAGGCACAGCACGCTCGCGGCGAAAATCACGACCATCTCGACGCCGAACTTCCGCTCGACCAGCGCGTCGACGAAGATCACCACAACGAGAAAACACGAGAGCAGCATGCTGAGTCCGGCCAGCGTCACCGCCAGCCGCACGAGCCCCGCGCGCCGCCACATGATGTCGAGCTGGCTCTCGAAATGCGCGCGATCCGGCCCGCTCGCGCCGTGCACCTGACCCGCGAGCGTCCGCGTGCGATCGACGATGCGGCCCATCCGATTCGTAAGCGTGATCATCAATGCGCCCACGCCCGAAAGCAAAATCACCGGCGTGACCGCCAGTTGCACGACCTGCAGCGACGAACTCGTCAGCCCGTTGTCCATGCCGCGAGAATTCGCGACGCCGGCACGCCGCGCAACATCGGTTTGCGCCGCCTCGCCGATCGATTCATCGCCGCGGCCCGAGGCCCATCTGCCGCAACCGCGCCTGCACGCAGGCTTCCGGATCGCGCCGCGCTCTCGCGAGTGCGCGGCGCACGTCGGCGCGATGCTCGGGATGCGATCGGGCGAGCAACGAAAGCGCACTTAAACTCCACGCCCGAGCCGTGGCTTGCGCGGCGTCGAGGCCGGGGCGCAAGAACGCCGCCGCATCGTCCGGCGCCGTTTCCATCAACTCAGGATGCTCGGTGAAAAGTTGGTAGAGCATCAGCCGGCCCACGTGCGAGCGCACGGCGTCCAGCCCGTCGATCAGCAGCGCACCTTCTTCCGCGGAAAGCTCCGCGCCCGAGTTCATCCATCGTCGCAACAGCCATCCGCCCGCGCGCTCGAGCGCCGGCGAACCGCTCACGACGGCTTCGGTCAGCGTGTGCGCGTAACGCGGATCGCGCCGGTTGCGCTCGTGCAGGCGCGTGAGCTGCGGCACGTTCAGCGGCCGCTCCGTCTCCAACTCGTCGAGCAGCATGTTTTTTTTGTAGCAGCGCCGCGCGCGGGAGCGAGCTTGCTCGCACGACCTTCGCCGCCAACCGTCCTCGGCCCGTGGCCTCGCCCTCCGTCAACACGCTCACCGGCGTCGTCGAGCGCATCATTTTTCTCAACGAGGAGAATCACTACACGATCGCGGAGTTTCGGCCCGACGTGCCCGCGGCGGAGCGCGCGCCCGACGCGAAGGCGCGCGCCGAGCCGGTCACGATCGTCGGTGCGCTGCCCGGCGTGGAATGCGGCGAGACGCTGCATCTCCGCGGCGAGTGGACGCGGCACGCGCAGCACGGCGCGCAGTTCAAGGTGGCGACGTTCAAGAGCGAGTTGCCGTCGAGCGTCTACGGCATCCGCAAATATCTCGGCAGCGGCCTGGTGCCCGGCATCGGCAAGGTCTACGCGAACAAAATCGTCGACGCGTTCGGCACCGACACGTTTCGCATCCTCAGCGAGGAATCGGCGCGCCTGCGCAGCGTCGAAGGCATCGGCAAAAAACGCGCCACCGCGATCAAGCAGGCGTGGGACGAGAAGCGCACCGAGCGCGAGCTCTACATTTTTCTCCAGACCTACGGCGTCACGCCCAGCCAGTGCGTGAAACTGGTGCAGCACTATGGCGGCGCGGCGAAAACCATCCTCACCACCGAGCCCTACAAGGTCGCGCGCGAGATCGACGGCATCGGCTTCAAGACCGCCGACCGCATCGCGATCAACCTCGGCTTCGCCAACGACGCGCCGCCGCGGCTCGACGCCGGCCTGATCTACGCGCTCGAAATCCTCCAGGACGAAGGCCACACCGCGTTCCCCGAGTCCGAGTTGATCGACCACACCGCGCAGCTCCTTGAAACCGACTCGAAGCTCCTGGCGGCGCGCATCGCCGCGCTGATTGAAACCAAGGCGCTCGTGCGGCATGGCGCGACGCCTGGGGACGCGACGCCCTCGTCGCGTCTTCCCCGCGGCGACGGCGCCGCGGCTCCCGCTTCCGCTTCCGGCGCCGGACTGATCCAGCTTCCGCACAACGACCGCGCCGAACAAAAAATCGCCGGAGCCGTCGCGCGGCTCACGCGCGTCGCCAGCGGGCTGCCGTCGATCAAGGTCGATGCCGCCGTCGCGTGGGCGGAAAAAAAAGCCGGCTTCGCGTTTCACGAGCTGCAGCGCGCCGGCGTGCGCGCCGCGCTCACGAGCAAACTTTCCGTCCTCACCGGCGGGCCGGGCACGGGCAAAACCACGATCCTCCGCGCGCTCGTCGAAATCCTGAAGGCGAAGAAAGTCCGCGTGCACCTCGCCGCGCCCACCGGCCGCGCCGCGCAACGGCTCGCCGAAACCACGGGCGGCTTCGCTTCGACGATCCACCGCCTGCTCAAATACGACGCCGCGAGCGGCGGCTTCACCGCCAACGAAAACACGCCGCTCGCGACGGATTTCCTCGTGCTCGACGAAGCCTCGATGCTCGACACGCGCCTCGCCGCCGCGCTGTTCGCCGCCGTGCCGTCGCGCGCGCACCTGCTGCTCGTCGGCGACACCGACCAGTTGCCCAGCGTCGGCGCCGGCAACGTGTTGAAGGATCTCATCGGCGCCGGCGCGCTTCGCGGGGACGCGACGCTCTCGTCGCGTTCAGGCCGCGACGACGGCGCCGCGGCTCCTGCAATTCCCGTCACGCGCCTCTCCGTCATCTACCGCCAGTCCGGCCAGAGCGGCATCGTGACGACCGCGCACGCAATCAACTCCGGCGATCCCTCGCTGCCGCCGACCGTGCCCGAGGTCGCGAGCGCGCAGGCGTGGAGCGATCTCACGTTCGTCGCGGCGAGCGACGCCGACGACTGCGTGCGCAAGGTGCTCCAACTCTGCACCGAGTTCGTGCCGCAGCACTGGAAATGGTTCGATCCCGTCGCCGACGTGCAGGTGCTCGCGCCGATGCACAAAGGCCTCGCGGGCGTCGCAAATTTAAACGCGCAACTCCAGGCCGCGCTCAATCAAAACCGCCGCGGCCTGCGCGCCGCGTCCGCCGAATTTCGCGCGGGCGACAAAATCATCCAGCTCCGGAACAACTACGACAAAAACCTCTTCAACGGCGACATCGGCCGCGTGGTCGACGTCGGCGCGGAGGCCGGCACGCTCGACGCCGATTTCGACGGCGCGCGGCACACGTTCGACCGCGGCGAGCTCGGCGATCTCGCGCTCGCGTATGCGATCAGCATCCACAAGTCGCAGGGCAGCGAGTATCCGGTCGTGATCGTGCCGCTGCTAAAGGCGCACTTCATGATGCTCCAGCGCAACCTGCTCTACACCGCAATCACGCGCGGAAAGAAAAAGGTTTTTCTCGTCGGCGAGCCCGCCGCCTACGCGATGGCCGTGCGCAACAGCGAATCGAAGCTTCGTCTGACCCACCTCAGGGAGAAGATCGCCGCGCTCCGCGACACTTAAAGCGAATCGGGCTTTCCGCCGCAGCCTCGACGAAAGCGGAAGCAGCGCCTCACGCCCCGGTGGAATTTTGCTGGAGACGCGGCGCCCTCGCCGCGTTTTCTCCGCGCAACGCGACGAGGGCGTCGCGTCCCCAACGGCGCAGAAAGTTTTTGGAATTTTCTAAAACGTGCACGCGCGCTGCACCGGACCGCAGCGCGAGGGCGGTTTAAATTGAAGCGTAGCCGCGACGGCGTAGGCGGAGTTCATCGCCGACTTGTCGGGCATAAAGTCCGACCTGCAAAACTGGCGATGGAATTCTTGAAACCGCGGTAAACTGAAAATTGCCGAGCTGGAGCTCGGCGTTCCCCGGAAAATGCCTAGGCTTTCGCCGGAGCCGCGAGCAACTGGTCGAGCAGCGGATCGAGCTCCGCGGCCCACATCTCGTAGCCTTCCGGCGTGAGGTGCAGCTTGTCCGGGCCGAGGCCTTTCCAACTGTCGCCGACCGGCGTCATCTTCGCCGCGAGATCGAGATAGTAGATCGTGCGGCCATCCGCGAATTTTTGCGCGATCGCGTTCACCGCCTGCATTTTTTCGTTCGCGCGCGCATTCGGCAGGATGCTCATCAGGATCACCTTCACGCCGGGAAAAACCTGCTGCGTCTTCGCCACGACGGCCTTCACGCCGGCCGCGATTTCCTCGGGCGTGTTGCGCGTATTGTTAGTGCCGATCATCACGACCGCCACCTTTGGCCGGAACGACGCGATGTCGAAATGCTCCAGCCGCCACAACACGTGCTGCGTGGCGTCGGCACCGACGCCGAAGTCGAGCGCGTTGCGCTGCGCGTAGTGTTTTTCCCAAACGTCCTTGCCGCGCTGCACCCAGCCTTGCGTGATCGAGTCGCCGATGAAAATGATGTCGCACGGATGGCCCTTCATCGCCGCGACCAGCGCCTCGCACGCGTGATTGTCCGCGGCGTGCCGGCCGGTGTAGTTCGAATCGCTCGGCGTCGTCGTCGACGGCGCGGGAGCGACATTGCCTTCGGCGGCAAACACCAGCGCCGAAGTCATCAGGCCGACGCAAAAGGAAAGAAGTTTCATCGTTGAACAGGGTTTGACGTGCGCGAACAGAGCAAGGTCCGCGCGAAGTCTTGAAACCGCACGCCGGCGAACGCACGGCAAAAATGTGCGCGCCTCGCCGCGGCCGATCACCGCGCGATTGCACTCCTCGCGCCGAGGCAAATGCTCGCGCCGTCTCCTTCCCCATGACCTCGATTCCTCCTCGCGATTCGTCGCGCTCCGCCTCGCCCACTTTCACCGCGGTCGTCACCGGCGCCGGCAGCGGGGTCGGCGAAGCCGTGGCCCGCGCGCTCGCGCAACACGGACATCGCGTCGCGCTCGTCGGCCGCCGCCGCGAGCGCCTCGAGCAAGTCGCACGCGCGATCGCGGATGCCGGCGGCACCGCCGCGGCGTTTCCCTGCGATGTCACCGATGTCGCCGCCGTCGCCGCGCTCGCGGCCGCCGTCACGGCGCGATTCGGCGCGCCGCAGATCGTGTTCAACGGCGCCGGCGTCTTCGGCGAGTGCGTGACGATCGCCGAATCCTCGCCCGCACTCTGGCTCGACACGCTGCGCAGCAACACGCACGGCCCCTACCTCGTGTGTCGCGCGTTCATGGCCGACATGATGCGCGCGAAGTGGGGCCGCATCATCAATGTCAGCTCCGCCGCCGCGCTCTCGCCCGTCTATCACGTCGCGTCCGCCTATCAGCTCAGCAAGGTCGCGCTCAACCACTTCACGCGTCAGCTCGCGTCCGAGTTCGCCGGCACCGGCGTGACCGCCAATGTCCTCCACCCCGGCGAAGTGAAGACCGAGATGTTCGCCGCGATCAAAACCGACGCCGCTTCGCGCACCGGCGCCGGCCGCGACATGTTGAAGTGGGTTGAGAAAGTCGAGCGCACCGGCGGCGATCCCGCGGAGAAAACCGCCGACCTCGTGCTCGATCTGCTGCGCCCCGAAAACGACGGCGTGACCGGTCGCTTCCTCTGGATCAAAGACGGACTGAAGCCGCCGATGCCCTCGTGGTGAGCCGCGCGCGCCGCTCGCTCTCCCACTCGCGTCAGTTCTTCAGCTGCTTCGCCTCGCAGTGCCGCGGGTCCGCGGGACATTGGCAGTTCGGCGTCAGCTCGAACAATCGCACGCATTCGTCCGTCGTCATCCGCCGCAGCACCGCCTCGCGGCTCTCATAGCTCAGAAGCCCGAGCAGCGTGAACGGGCAGCCCTGCACCGGCGTGCCGAGCGGGCAGCGATACACGAGGCCGCGAATGGTTTTTTTGATGTCGCCTGCTGAAGGAGGCATGAAGGAAAGCGCGGAGGGGTTTTCCGCCGATCGCAAACGCCAGGCCGCGCAACCGGCCGCCCGTCGCCTTCGATCACTTGGAAAATCAGGGCAACGCGCGCCGCGACGCGATGCCCGGACATGTGCCGTCGAGCGCAAAAATTGTCCAAAAACGCTCCGCCGCGCCGCGCGCGGCAAATGACCGACCCTTCATCGTAACGCTGGATTCCCGGCCCGCGGCGCGCTAGTCTGCGGTCCACGACCATGCTGCGTTATCTCGGAATGGGTCAGCGGCGGCTCGGCGATTTTCCCATGCCGGCGCATCGCCGGATCAACTGGGAATTTTTTGCGATCCTGCGCGGCCGGCTGGCGCCGTTCGTCCAGTTGCAGCAACACCCGCCGCCGGGCTCGAGCGCGCTGTGGCTGTTCCCGCCCGGCACGGTCCACGGCTGGATCGGCGAGCCCGGCCGGAGCAGCGAAGTCGTCGTCATTCATTTCAGCACCGTGCCGCTCGCGCTCGAAAAACTCGTCCGCGAGCACGGCCAGCTCGTCGCGCGGCTCACCGCCGCCGATCGCAAATTCGTCCGCCGCCTCGGGCGCGACCTGCATCGCCACTACTGGCACCCGGTGCGCATCAGCGAGCTCTGCATCGAGCGCGCGCTGATCGATCTCAGCCTGCTCATGCTGCGGCGCGTCGGCGTCAGCCGCCAGCCGGTGCTCGCCGGCATCACCGAGAAAAAAATCGTCGAGGCGGAAAACTGGTTTCGGAAACACCTCGCCGAATCCGACGCGCTGCCGCGCGCCGCGCGCGCCTGCGGCCTTTCGCCGAGCCACCTGCGCCGGCTGTTCCAGCGCGTGCGCGGCCTCACGCCGAAGGACGCCCTGCAGCGCCTGCGCTTCGAGCACGCGATGAGCCTCATGGCGCAGTCGAATCTCAAGCTCGCCGCCGTCGCCGTCGAGTGCGGCTTCACGACCGCCGGCAGCTTCTGCCGCGCCTTTCGCGCCTTCAACGGCAGCTCGCCCGCGCGATGGCGCCGCCAGATTTTCATGCAATACCGCCAGCCGTCCGCCGACACCGCCGCCGACCCGCGCGGCCATGGTCGTCAGCGTCGGCCGCCGTGAGCGGCGTGGCGGATTGGAGCGCGAGCGGCACGCGCATCCGTCCGGTTCGCCTTTTGAAAAAACTCACGGGCGGGGCGCCCGTGCCACTTCCATCATCGCTCGCCGCTCAATCCGTCACCGCCTGCATTACGAGATTCTGAAACCCGTAGGTGCTCTCGAGATCGTTCGCCGGCGAGAACTGTTGAAAAAGCACGAGCGCGATTTTCTCCTGCGGATCGACGCGAAAATAAGTGTTGTAGGCGCCGCCCCATCCGTAGGTGCCGGGCGAGCCCAGCACGCCCGAGTCGCCGCCCGCGCTCCGCACCGCGACGCTGAGGCCGAAGCCCTGCCCGCGCAAAAACGGCAGCGGGATCTGCTCCACGTGCGTCGCCGCCATCAGCTCGATCGTCTTCCGGCCGAGCAGCCGGTGGCCGTCAAGCTCGCCGCCGTTCACCAGCATCTGGCCAAACCGCACATAATCGGGCGCCGTCGAAAACAATCCGCCGCTGGCGTTCAGCAGGCGCGGCGACGTCGCCGGCGAGCGCGCCTTCGCGAGCCGGCCGTCCGCCGCGCGCGAATAAAGCGACACGAGCCGGCCGAGTTTTTCCGGCGGCACGTTGAACGCCGTGTCGACCATGCCGAGCGGCGCGAAAATCCGTTCGCGCAGAAAAACGTCCAGCGTCTGGCCCGACACGACCTCGATCACGCGTCCGAGCACGGTCAGCGACGCGCCGTAACGCCACTCGGCGCCCGGCTGCGCGTTGAGCGGAAGCGTGGCGAGCTGGTCGACGTAATCCGCCAGCAGCGGATCGGGCGGCAGCGCGCGCGTGCCCTCGCGCCAGAGCTTCGCCGCCGGCCGGTCGCGGTCCGCTGGCTCGCCCGGAAATCCGCTGCGCTGCGTGAGCAGATCGTGGATCGTGATGCTGCGCACGGCCGGCACCAGTTCGTAGCCGCCCGGCGCATCGGCTTTGGCCACCGCGACCTTGCGGTCGCGAAACGCCGGCAGAAATTTCTCGAGCGGATCGCTCAACCGCAGCCGTCCTTCCTCGACGAGCATCAGCACGCCGACCGCGGCGATCGGCTTCGTCATCGACGCGATCGCGAAGATATCATCCGTCCGCATCGGCCGCTTCGTCTCTAGATCCGCGAAGCCGTGTGCCTCGAAATTCACGAGCTGGCCGCGCCGCGCGACCACCGTCACCGCGCCGGCGATTTTGTTTTCGGCCTGCAGTCGCTCGACGAACGTCCCGATTCGCGCGAGGCGCTCGGCCGACATGCCGACGGCTTCCGGCTTCGCCACCGGCAGCGGTTGGGCGGCGAGTAATTTTCCCAAACCAGCGAGCACAAACACGAGAAGCAAGGGGCGGATTTTCATCGGGGTAAGTTTCGGGTTCATCGCGCAAAGTTTCCGGCGGAGCAACGTCCAATCGTTCCGCGTGCGCGAGCGACGGCGGTCACGTCGAAGCCCCGGTCTGCTTTGCGTCCGCGCGCGCCCGGTCCCACACCGTCAGCCCCGTGAAATTTTTTCCCGGCGCGCGCCCGCCGCACGCGAGACTCACGCCATAGCCGATCACGATGCACGACGCCACCGCCACGAACCCGTGGAGAAACGCGCTCGTCGCCGTGAAATTCTGCACGACCCACGTCACCGCGACGCTCGCGAGCGCGCCGACGATCACGCCGGTCGCGTTCGCCCGCCGCGTGAGCAGCCCCAGCGCGAACACGCCGGGAAATCCGCCGCCGATCAGCGCGATGAGTTTCAGGTATTCGTCCCACAGCGAGGTCGTCCCGCGCCACGCGAGCCACACCGCCATCGCGGTCGCGAGCCCGCCCGCCGCGAGCGTCGCGCCGCGCGCGAGCCGCAGCCGCTGCGCCTCCGTCGCGCCCGGCCGCAGCGTGCCTTGAAAATCGGTCACGACGATCGTCGCGGTCGCGTTCATCGCGCTGCTCAGCGCGCCCATGCCCGCCGCAAACAGGCTCGCCACGATCAGGCCCACGACGCCGTGCGGCAGCTCGTTCGCGATGAAGAAGGGAAAAATCGCGTCGCCCGCCAGCCCCGCCGGCACGCGTTCCGGATGCGCGCGATAAAACGCCCACAGCATCGTGCCCACGAAGAAAAACATCACCGAGCCGCCGAAGCCGACGACGTTGCCCATCACGATCGCGCGCCGCGCCTCGCGCGGATCGGCCGTCGCGAGCATGCGCTGCATCAGCGGCTGGTCGCCGAGCACGACGAACACGTGCCCGATGAACATCCCGACGAACACCCATACCGTCGGTTGCGTCATGTCCCAGTCGAGCGAGAGCGCGTGAAATTTTCCCGCCGCCCGCGCCGCGTCGATCATGCCGCCGAATCCGCCGTCCACGCCACGCGCCATGCACCCGAGCGCGATCGCCACGCCGCCGATCGTCACGCCGACCTGCATCACATCCGTCCACACCACCGCCTCGAAGCCGCCTTCCATCGCGTAGACCGTCGTCACCGCGCCCATCAAGAGGATGCTCGCGTAGCGGTCGAAACCCGTGACCGTCGAGAGCGCGAGCGCGGGCAACAGCATGACGACGCTCATTCGTCCGCCGACTTTCAGCAGAATCGCGAGCGCCGCGCCGAGCAGCCGCACGCGTCGGTCGAACCGTTGCTCGAGGTAGTCGAAGATCGTCGTGAGATTCAGCCGCCGCAGCACGCCGACAAAAACGATGCCGACGAGTGCGCCCGCGCCCGCCTGCGCCGGCGCCGAGCCGAACGACAGCCAGTCGCTCGCATACGTCCGCGCCGGCAACGCCATGAAGCTGATGCTGCTCGTCGCCGTCGCCATGAAGCTGATCGCCGCCGCCCACCACGGCAGCCGCCGGTCGCCGAGAAAAAATTCCCCGCTCGACTGCTTCTTCCGCCGCCACCACCAGCCGATCGCGAGGCTGACCGAGAAATACGCCGCGAGCGCGACATAATCCGGCGCCGCGAGCGTGCGCGGCGAAACGGCGGCGAGAAAATGCGGGAACAGCATGAAACGCCGCTTCCGAAAAAACCGTGGGGTGGACGCGGCCGCCGGATCGTTTGCGCGATGCCCCGCCCCGCGGCGAATCAAATTTGCACGGCCGAAACCGGCCGCCGCCGTTACGCCACGCGGGCAAAATCGCCGAGCGGCACCGAGGATCCGATGTAGTCCAGCAGTCCCCGGAGCCGTTCCGCCCCGACGGCTTTGGCGCTCTGGTAGAGCGCGGCATCGCGCGCCCGCAACGCGGGAAAATCGCCCCGCTCGATCAATCCCCGCACTTCGCCGTCCAGCACGCAGGCGTGAAACAACTGCCGGAGTTCGCGCACCCTGGTCGGATCGATCGTCTGCGTGGCCAGCATGCGTTCGAAGTATTCCGCGGCCAGTTGCTCCCGGCGCGCGATTTCCGGCGCAAGCCCGAAGACATACGCCAGGATTTCCCGCAATGTCGGCGCCCGATCGCTGCGGAAAATCTCCCGCAGCTTCGGCATGCTCCAGAATTCCTCGGGCTTGTTCGCCAGCAGGTGCTGGAACAGCGCCTCGGCACCGGCCCAATCGCCGCGGGCCACGGCTTCGCGCAACGCGGGCACCGCCTTCGCCTGCGCGGCGAAGCGTTCGCGATACATCTCCCGGTCAATCCGCATCCCGTCGACGCCGATGCTCTCGTGGACAAGGCCGGCCATCGGATCGGCCGACGTGTTGGTATAGGTCGCGGACGGAGGCGAAGTGCCGCCATCGCCACCGGTCTTTTCGTTGCCCGCCTCCGTTGGCGGCCGCTTCGGCAGCGAGAGCTTGCGGTCGTAGTCGAATTTTTCCTCGAAGAATTCGCAGTTGGCGAAGAAATCGAAGAGCGCGAAGCCGTCCTTCTGTTCTTCGCGGCCTTCGGCGCCCTCGCCGTGTTTGAAGGTGAACCGCCGCGTGCCGCGGCCTTTGATCTGGATGAAATCGGTCGGCGAAAAAATCGGCCGCCCGAGCGCGACGTTGAGCACGTCCTCGCAATCGTAGCCCGTCGTCATCATGCCGACCGTCACGCAGACGCGCGTGCGGCTGGTCTCGTAGTCGCGAAATTCCGCGGCGCGCCACCGCGACCGGCCATTGAGGTGGTTGTTCGCGAAATCGAGCGTCATCTGCTGTGCGCCGGGCTGGTCGCTCGTCACCTGCACGGCGAAGGCCGAGCCCGCGCCGTATTCCGCCGGCCAGCGGCGCGCCGCCTCGGCGTTGAGGAGGGCGACGAGCTTCGTCGCGTGGCGGCGGCTCACCGCAAACCAGATTGTCTTGCCGATCTCGCCGGTGAGCGGATCGCGTTTCGCGTGATCGAGGAAACAGCCGACGAAGCTGCGATTCGTTTCGTCGGAGAAAAACTTCTTCTCGAAATCGCGGCCCTCGAACACGAGCTCGGTCTCCTGCCCGTCCTCGTCGGCCTGCACCTTCACGGCGTAGCCGTCGGCGAGCATCTGCGTGGTGATTTCGGTGCGCGCGTCGAGCGTCACGGGGTTGACGAGATACGGCTCCGGCTTGGCGCGCACGGCCTCGAGCAGGCTGAACCGAAATGTCGGCGTGCCGTCGTCGCAGCCAAACGTGCAGTAGGTGTCGAGCAGCAGCCGGCGTTCGTAGGCCCGCGGGTCGTCCTGTCGCTCTTTTTCTTCCACCCCTTTGATATAGTCGCGGGGCGTGGCCGTGAGGCCAAGCTTCGCGCCGACGAAGTATTCGAAGATCGCGCGGTTGTTGCCGCTGATCGTGCGGTGCGCCTCGTCGCTGATGATGAGCTGGAAATCGGTCGGCGCGAAATCGGTTTGAAACCGGTTCTTCGTCGCGAGACTCTGGATCGTCGTCACGACGACCTGCGCGTTTTTCCAGTCATCGCGCTTCTGCTTGTAGATGACGGTCGAGATGCCGTCAGGGCCGAGATACGCCGTGAAATTTTTCCACGCCTGATTTTCCAGCTCCAGCCGGTCCACGAGGAAAAGGATGCGCGTGGCGTTTTCGGTGCGCAGGTAGAGCTTGGCGATGGCGGCGCTGAGCAGCGTCTTGCCCGTGCCTGTCGCCATTTCGAACAGGAAGCGGTGCCTGCCGGGCAGCGCGGCCTGCTGGAGGGCGCGCACAGCCGCGATTTGGTAGTCGCGCAGCAATCGTATCTTTTTGTTCACCGCCACCTCGACGCGCTCGGCCGCGGAATACTTCGGCCACTTCGCGTCCTGCGACACCGCGATATAATTTTCATCTACCGCGACGCCGGCGAGCCGCGCCGAATCGGGTCGCCATTCCGCGGCCTTGCCCAATTCCTCCAGCGGGAGAAACCGCGACATCTTCACCGGATTTCCCTGCCGGAGATTCCAGTAGTAGTGAACGAGACCGTTGCTGAGAAAAATATGGCTGGCGCCGAGACCGGCCGCATAGGCGCGCGCCTGCTCCTTGGCCGTGAGCGGATCGATGCTCTCCTTCTTCGCCTCGACGATGGCGACGGGCCGGCCATCGGTGTTGAGCAAAACATAGTCCACGAATCCGTCCGGCGCGTGCTGAAAATCCGCGCCGAGATCCACATTCGGCGCGAAGACCTTTTTCTTCACGCGGTGCTCGCACACGATGTTTTCGCGCCGTCCCTGCGCATCCGGCAGAAACCGCCAGCCCGCCGCCTCCAACAGCTTGTTGATCGTGACGCGGGCCTGGGCTTCGGAAGGCATGGGGCAGCGGCGCAGATTGACGGCGGCGAGCGCCTTGGCAACCTAGCAGGCTGGACTGGAAATCTCCGGTCGGCGCTGGGCTTCTGGAAAATTCCGGAGGCCCTTCGCATTTTTGGCGTCCACCGGGCCCCGGCTCTTGACCGAATGAAGCAACCCGCGCATCGTCCCGCCGTGACCTCGAAGACCATTTCGCTCGAGACCGATGCCTACCGGCTCCTGCGCCGTGAAAAGCGCCGGCGCGAAACGTTTTCGCAGGCCGTGCGCCGCCTCGTGACCGAGCGGCCCGCATTGACCGCGGGTGACCTGCTCGAAGCGTTGAAGCCGTTCGAGGGGGTTGGCGCTGGCCGCCGGCGCAACCGGACGGCTTAGGCTGTCGCCGCCGAGTGATCCCACCGCTGCTCCTTGAGGCGATCCCAAGCCTTCCTTAGGTGCTCCGATTTCAGCACACGCTTTTTGCGGTCATTCCACGCGTGCACCTTGGCAATGGCATCATCCACATTCTCGCGAGCAGCGGCATCGTGCTGCATCACCCAGTGAACCGAACTTAGCAGCTCCATCCCATAGGGGTCTTCAAACCCTTGGATCAGCTCGGCGACCTTCGCCATCCGCTCCTTCGTTTCCAGACGTTCACTGAGGAACTCCTCGGACGCTTCGACCGCCCCCGGCAGCAATTCGAGCGGTAGTTTCGGATCGTCTTTGCCCTCGCCGTAGCCGCGGGTGAGATGGTTCTCCATCCGAATCAAGCCATGACGCAGATCGGGAGCGTAGGGGCCGAATTGACCTTTCTCAAATTTCAGGCGCGCCATGGGTTCGCCGGCCGCCTTCAGAAAATACATGAGCTTGTGAACTTCGAGTAGGCTCACAAACGGATCGAGCAATCCTTTCAGGTAGCGATCCATCAGCGCGACCAATGCCGCCTGGCCGATCGTCATCTTGGGGCGCTCAGTTCGGTTCGGCATCGTCGAAACCTGAGGCGCACCGGCAGGAGCAAACAAAAGCACCTGCACATCGGGCAGCCCGGCGAACGCCCGCTCGATACGCGGGCGCACATCGCTCCAATCCAAACCGCCGTTGCCACACCCCAGTGGCGGCACTGCGACGGATCTTACGCCAAGCGCGCGAATTTTCGCCGTGAGATCAGCCAAACCGGCGTCGATATCCTTTATCCGACTGCGCGCACGCCAATGCCCTTTCGTGGGAAAGTTGAAAATCCAACGCGGCCCTCCAGCGAGGCCGCCAAGATCGAAAACGTGCACTTTACCAAGTCGCACCTCGCCGTTGGCGCAGGCCTTTTCGTAGGCCCGATACATTTCCGGAAATGCCTGCCGAAACTGCAGCGCGATGCCTTTGCCCATGACCCCCTCCGTGTTCACGGTATTCACGAGGGCTTCAGCGGGAGCAGAGAGCAAATTGCCTTGGGTGGGTTCGATCATGAGTAATACCAGTCGGGTTGGACGCTGACAGCCGGCCGATGTTCAACCCCAGCCAAAAGAGCCGACACTTGCTGCGCAATGGCGGAGTTGTGGCAGCCGATCGCTTGAAATCCATTCCAATGAAAGAAGTCCGCCACCAACATTTCAGCCTGCTTCTGATGTTGCCGGCCGGCCCACTGCGTCGCCCGGATCGCGTCCCAATCGAGCATCGTCACCGCCATAAGCTGATCGTCGAACGTCGTGTGATACGCTCCTGCGTTGCCGCTGCTGACGGCCCAAAGTCGTCCAGTGGCCATCCCCACGCTCATCGTGCTCACGAGATGCACGACACTCCGCTGGCTGCCGGGCGGACGGCCCGTTCGCCCACTGTTAACCGCCAGCAGCATCGGCGACCGCGGACAGAAGTAAAATGGGACGAATTCACCCACGAACCGGTTGCCGCAACAGGTGACAGCAATCTCTTTCAATCGCCTCAGCTTGATGTGGTCGTAGCCAATCACAACAGAAGGGTTCCGCCCCGCCATGACTGCGTCGGAGTTCAATCCACCCTCGGCCAGAATGCTGGGCAGATTTGCCACATCGGTAATGTGGTAAATTGGAATCTGGGTAGGATCGACTGGCATGGGAGGACTATACACCCGTGCCCCAGACACGGCCGAGGATGCGCTGGATTTTGGCTTCGAAGGCGGGGATCAATCCGCGCACCGCCTCCAGCCGCGCCGCCTCCGCGTCCAGCTCCGCCACGATTCGCTCCTGCTCAAGCGAGCGGTTCATGTTTCTCCACCGCTCCACGCAGTATCGATGGTTTGCTGAATACAGTCACGATTTGTTGAGATTTCGGCCTCTAGGCGACCGATCTCATTCTCGTAATGCCGAATCCTTGCGACGATCTGTCGTTGTTCATCGATCTGCGGTAGAGGAATCTCGTAGTTCTCGATGAATTCACGCGTGACACGCTGCTGACCACCGGTGCCGGACATGTTCTGTTCGCCTTCTTCGCGAAAGGCCGGACGGGTGATTAGGTAATAGAGATATTCTGGAACGACCTTTTCGCTGCAGCGGAAAACATAAAACTCGGAGGAGCCAAAACCAATCCCGTTGCGAAGATTGCGGGCGATGCCCGCTTTGCCGTTCTCAAAACAGGGCGTAATCTTCGCGAGTAATACGTCTCCATCGCGAAAGTAAGTATAGCCAGCGAGCACTTCGCCGATTGGCCGCTCATGCGCTCCGGTAAACGAGGGACGGTCTGTGCTGAGTCTTTCCATTGGCACGAAAGAGACGGGTGTGTCGGGAGCAAGCGAGCGGACTTCCGATTTCTTCGGATTGATTTCGGCAACGTCGGCAAGTCGGGCAACTTCGACTACCTGTTCAACGGCGGGGCCGCCGAAATAAGGCTCTGCTCGCAGACTCGTCGTGCGGTGCGCTAGCACTGAGCGTTTCTCGACGAGTTTCCACTTGATCGGGTTCGCCAAAGGCTCGACAAGCTCTCTTTTGAGCCACGACTTAACAAGAGGTGTGGCTTCAGGTAGGTCGTTGGCCTCAATTTCGCGACGCTGGTCGCCGAGGTCAAATCCGTCAGCGACGATTTTCAGGAAGAGGATCTTGTCGGTATTACGGGCGAGTTTTTTGTCGAGAAGGAGAATACTGGTCTTCACGCCACTGTAGGGCTTAAAAACGCCGGCGGGGAGAGACACGACGGCGACCAGGGAGTCTTCTACCAAAAAGCGGCGCAACCGTATGTAAGCCTTCTGCACGTTGGCGACGATGCCGTTGGGCACGATCACGCCGGCGCGGCCGTCGGGCGTGAGGTGCTCGGCGATGTAGTCGGTGAAGAGCACCTCGGACTTTTTCGCCGGGATGCGGAAGCGCGTGTGCGGCACGACTCCACCCTTCGGCGTCATGAACGGCGGGTTGGCGAGGATGAGGTCGGCCTTCTCGGCCCAGCGGGCGTCGTTGGTGAGCGTGTCGTAGATGTGGATCGTCGGGCTGGCGAACTGGTGCAGAAACAGGTTTACGCGGCTCAGCTTCACCATCTGGTCGTTGGTGTCGTAGCCGGTGAAGTTGGCGTAGAGCCGCTGGCGCTGCTCGTGGCCGAGGCGGTCGCCGGGCAGCGTGGAGCCGGGCGAGGTGTTTTTCTGGAGGATGTGCTTGAACGCGGAGACGAGGAAACCGCCGGTGCCGCAGGCGGGGTCGAGGATTTTGTCGGTGGGCTGCGGGTCGAGGCAGGCGACCATGAAATCGATGATGTGGCGGGGCGTGCGGAACTGGCCGTTGTCGCCCTGCGCGCCCATGCACTGGAGGATGTATTCGAAGGCGTTGCCGAGCTCCTCGCTGTGCGAGTAGGCGAAGCCGCCGAGTTCGGTGAGGAAAAGCGTGAGGATGCGGCCGTCGCGGAACTTGAGGAAGGCGTTGCGAAAAATGTCGCGAAAGAGCGCGGGCAGGTGCGCGGCAGGATCGATTTCCTCCTCCTCGCCTTTCTTGCCGTGCTTTTTCGGGACACGGAGTTTTTTGCCGCCGCCGAGGAGTTCGAGGCCGTCGGCGAAGAGGGTCATGCGCTCGTCGGCGGAGACGGTCTGGGCCGTGAGCGCGCGCCAGCGGTAGGCGGCGAGCGGGCCGGTGAAGAATGAGCGCTTGCCGCCCATCGCCACGGACTCCTCGTCGAGGTCGTCCATGAACTTGTAGATGAGGGCGAGGGTGATGAGCTCGACTTGATCGGTGGGGAGCGGGAGTTTGCCGACAAGGATGTCGCGACAGGAGTCGATGCGGCGCTTGGTGTCGCTGGTAAGCATGAACGGTCGTCAACGTATGAGCGCGGAGCTGCCGGCGGGGCAATGCGGTTTCTGCCGATTCCCATTCGACTCCGCTCGCCGTGCGGCTTTTAACCGCGGCGTGAACGTCCTCCTCATCGGCGGCACCGGGCTCATCTCGACCGGCATCGTGAAGGCGCTCGAGGAGCGCAGCGCGAATATCACCGTCTTCAATCGCGGCCGCACCGACGACCGGCTCGGCGCGCGCGTGCGGCGGCTCAATGGCGATCGCGCGGATTTTCGCGCGTTCGAAAACACGATGGCCGCCGCCGGCGCGTGGGACGTCGTGATCGACATGATCTGTTTCCGGCCCGACGAAGCGGAGAGCGACCTGCGCGCGTTCGCGGGGCGTTGCGGGCATTTTATTTTCTGCAGCACCGTCTGCACCTACGGCAACACGCAGACGATCCTGCCCACGCTCGAGTCCACGCCGCAGCGGCCGCACTCCACTTACGGCCGGGAGAAACTCGCCTGCGAGCAGCGCTTCCTTGCCGCGCACGCCGCCGGAAAACTCCGCGTCACGATCATCCGCCCGTCGCACACTTACGGACCGGGCGGCGGGATCATCAACAACCTCGGCACCGATCCCGCGTTCCTCGCACGGCTCCGCGCCGGCCGGCCGGTGATCGTGAGCGGCGACGGGCACGGCCTCTGGCAAAGCGCCTACGCCGACGACATCGGCCGCGGCTTCGCGTTCGCCGCGGGCAATCCGCGCTGCTTCGGCGAAGCCTACAACGCCGTCGCCGACGACATCGCGACGTGGGACGAATACATCACGCGCACCGCCGCCGCGATCGGCGCGCCGGCGCCGCGGCTCGTGCACCTGCCGACGGATTTTCTCCTCGCGCTCGCGCCCGAGCGCTACGTCTCGCTCGCGGAAATCTTCCGTTTTCACGGCGTCTACTCGAACGCAAAACTCAAGCGCGACGTGCCCGAATTCCGGCTCGCGACGCCGTTCGAGGAAGGCGTGCGCCGCACCGTCGCGTGGATCGACGCGCACCGCCCGCCACCGCCGCTCGCCGACGAAGAGCTCGAAGACCGGATCGTCGCCGCGTGGGACCGTTTCGTGGGAGAATTCAATCGCCACTTGTGAGTTTACTTTGGTTTCTCGTGAAAAAGAAAAGAGGCACGCCGTGAGGCATGCCTCCTCCGCCGTCGGGTGCCGCGATGAAAATGCCGCGCACTTTCCTGCAGCCGAACGCCCTAGACGATTCCCGACGCGCGCCTTCAGGTTGCGACGCGAGATGGCGTTGGCAACCGCGGAGGTGATACATTTGCCTTCATCGTCATTTCGCTTCCTCAAAATAGACCCCGGGGTTCGTTTACCCGGATCACCCCATGAAAAACACCCCGCTCCTCCTCCTCGCCGTCATCGCTCTCGCGCTCGCTGCGCCGCTGCGCGCGGCCGACTTCACGCCCGATCCGGGTTTCACCGCGCTGTTCAACGGCCGCGATCTCACCGGCTGGCATCTCAAGGACGGTCCGCCGCTCGACGGCAAGACCGACGCCGGCGATGGCCGCTACGCAATCGTCGACGGCGCGCTCTCCGGCAACGACCAGAAAGCGCAGCACGGCCGCGTGCTGCTGTGGACGACGAAAGCGCTCACGGGAAATTTCGTGCTGCGACTCGAGTTTCGCGCCGCGGAAAAAACCGACGGCGGCCTCTTCTTCAACAAGACCCAGCTCCAGTGCGGCGACTACAGCAGCTACGCTTACAAGAGCTGCAAAGCCTACCGGCCGCTCGATTGGAACGCGATCGAAGTCACCGTGCGGGACGGCGTCGCCCGCTGCACGTGCAACGGCGAGCTGCTCGAAGCGGCGTTGAAGATTCCAGAGCCCGGTGAAATCGGCCTCGAAGCGGACAAGGGCGCGATCGCCTACCGGCGAATCGAATTCAAACCGCTGCCGTAAAAGCGCGCCGCCGGTCGCGCCGCGTTTTGCCGCGCGGCGCTGCGGGGTCACGCCTTCGCGCGCTTGAAAAAGCCGACGGCGGCATCCGTTCCCGGTTGACGCATCAACCGTGCACTGGGGGAAACGTAAGGGATAACAGAAACCAATTCCCAACCGGCCTCGCCGAGCTCGTTGAGAGCCTTGGCGCTGGCCGCCACGAGACCTTGAAGCATGTCTTCGCGACTCAGCGCGAAATGCTTCTCTTCAAAATTCAGGACGATGGAGGTGTGTTCGAATTTCATGGGATAAGAAGTGGAATTTGGGTGGGGCGGGAAATTCATTGGCCGCTGGCGGCCGGCGCCGGCGGCGCGAGCAGGAACTGCGTGAGCTGTTGCGCCTGCACCTGCCGAAGGACCGCGAGCTGATCGGGGCTGAGCACCGTCCCGGCCTGCGTGAGCGCGGCGTCCGTGATCGGCGCCGGCCAGTCGAGCATCGTCATGCCGCCTTGCTGCATCGCCTGACCCACGCGCGCCTTGAACGCATCCGGCCCGACAAACGTGCCGCCGATCGTGTTGCGCGGGGAAGGCGTCGGTTGCGGCGCGTAGCGATTCTGCGCGAGCACCTGCATCAGCCGGTCCGCCTGCGCGGCGGTCAGCGGCGCATCGCTCTGGTAGAGCCGGCCGGCGATCTGCTCGGCTACGTTGCGCTCGGGAATCGTGGCGGAATATTGCTGGAATTGCCTGAATCCGTCGGCGCCGAGCAACTCCTTGACGCCCGCCTGCAGCTCGCGCGAACGCGCCTGCTTGTCGGCGAGCAGTTGCTGGAACAGCTCCTGCCCCGCCGCGTCCTTCGGCAGATTGCCCACGCCGAACCCGTGCGTGTGCAGCGCGGTCATGAAGTCGAACTCGTCGGCTGCGGCCTGCTCCATTTTTTGGAGAAACTGCTCCTTCTGTGCGGCGGTGAGCCCGGGCGTCTGGAGGTAACCGGCGTAGTGCGCCTGCACGCGCAGCCCCTGTTGCTGGAGAAACGCCGCATGGGTCTCGGGATGTTCAAGGACGTAGTCCATCGCCGGACCGGACTGCGAAGCCGGCGGGCGCGTGATGGCCGCTGGCGCGGGCTGGGCCGCCGCGGCTTTCGCGTTTGCCAGCTCCTTTTCCGTGGCGTCGAGTTTTTCGTCCGCCTGCCGCGCGCGCTGCTCGAGCGCTGCGACCTGCGATTGGAGGCTGGCGCGTTGCGCGTTGGCCGAGGCGAGGGCGTCGGCGGATTCGCGCGCGGAGCGCGCCTCGTAGAGGGCGGAGCCGATCGCGGCGAGGGCGACGACCGCCGCAATTCCAGTGACTGCTTTTGTGGTGCTCATGATGAAAATTCCCGTGGTGCCCGCGCCGATCGTTCCCGCGCCCGCCGCGCCCGCCACACCTGCGGTGGCGGCAGCGGCGATCGCGTTCGCGACCCCCGCCGGCACCGCCACCGCCGGCTGGTTGGCGAGCAGCAGCGCCAGCGCGCCGCCTGTCGACGTGATGCCGCGGCGCGCGAGCAGCGTGCCGAGTTTCGCGAGCGCGCGATCCACGCGCTTTCGCGCCGCCTCCTCGCTCACGCGGAGCGTCAGGGCGACGGCCCCAAACGGGCGGCCTTCGAAAAACCGCAGCAGCACGGCCTCGCGGTCGCGGTCGTCGAGCTGGTCCATCGCTTCGTCCAGCACCGGGCGGAGCTGCTCCCAATCGGCCGGCGCTTCGGGTGAGTTGAAAATTTCTTCCATGGCGTGAGCCTTTTCTTCGCGTTGCTGACGGCGCCGCTCCGTGCGGATGAGATCGATCGCGGCGTTGCGGGTCGCAGCGTAGAGCCAGCCCGCGAGGGCGGCGTGCCGGCTGAGCCTCGCGGCGTCGCGGGCCAGCGTGGCGAACACGATCTGCGCGACATCCTGCGCGCGATGAGCGTCGCCATTCATCCGGCGCAGGGCGGCCGAGTAGACGAGCGCGAGATGTCGCTGCACGAGTTCGGCGAACGCTTCTTGCGAGCGATCGCGGGCGTAACGTTGGAGCAAAGTGGCGTCGTCGAGCATGGCAGCTTCACTCCATAAACGGCACCGCGCGAAAAACCGGACAAAAAATTTCTCCCGCGCTAAATTTTCCACCCAGGCACCCGGTCGCTCGAGCGCTCGAGGCTCGGGCACGCTCTGCCCGCGTATCGGTCTGTCTGGATATGGCGCATCCGAAAACCCCCGCCCATTCCGGTCCGTCGTGCCCGTCCGCCTTCACGCGGCTGGCGCGGTGGACCGCGCAGACCGCGGGGAAATCAGGCACGTTCGTCACCGCGCTCCTCGTGATCGCCGGGTGGGCGATCACCGGCCCGCTGTTTCGCTACAGCGACACGTGGCAGCTCGTGATCAACACCGGCACGACGATCGTCACGTTCCTCATGGTGTTTCTGATCCAGGCGACGCAGAACCGCGACTCGGCGGCGATCCACGTGAAGCTCGACGAAATCATCCGGGCGATGAAAGGCGCGCGCAACTCGCTGCTCGATCTCGACTCGCTGAGCGACGACGAGCTCGACCGGTTGAAAATCCATTTCGCACAACTCGCCGAGCAGGCGAAGCACGGCCGCCGTCCGCGCGCGAAGGAAGCTACGACTCAGCCGGCGATGGAAAAAGGCCGGGCGCATTATCCTTAACGCGCCGCTTGAGCGCTTCGCTTCGTTCGCTCGTGGCGGCGAATCAAGGATACGCCGCCCGACCGCGCAGAAAGATTTTCAACCGCGGCTCAGGGCCGGATCGTGACCTTGAGAATTTTAGGCGGCACGATCGGCGTGCTCGGTTCGCCGCCGGGACCCGGCTTCGTCGGCGTGTTTGCGAGCGCGTCGACGACTTCGATGCCCTTCGTCACCTGCCCGAAAATCGTGTAGCCCGGCGCGAGCGGGTAATTCTGGTGCATGATGAAGAACTGGCTCGTGTTGGTGTTCGGGCCCGAGTTCGCCATCGCCACCTGGCCGCGCTTGTAGCCGCCTTGATAGAGCGGCGAGCTGCGGTCGATCTCGTCGGCAAACGTCCCGCCCCACGCGCTCTCGCCGCCGCGGCCGTCGCCGAGCGGATCGCCGCCCTGGAGCATGAAGCCCTTCACGATGCGGTGAAACGTGAGCCCGTTGTAGTAGCCGCGCTGCGCGAGGAGCCGGAAATTTTCCACCGTCTTCGGCGCGACCGAGGCGAGGAGCTGGATTTCGATCGTCCCTTTGTCGGTCTCCATCACCGCGGTGTTGCCGACCGGCGCAGGCGTCGGCGTCGGCGCGGCCGCGGATTTCGTCGCGGCGGTCTCGGCGCGCTGGCAGCCGCCGCCGGCCAAAAACGCGAACGCGAAAACAAAAGTCCCGAGAAAAAATTCCCGCGGGAAAACGCGGCGACCGAGCAGAGAGCGCATCGCTCTTTTTTTGCGCGCGTCCCGCGCGAGTCAAGGGAGCCGTCGCGCCGCCGATCGCACGGGCGGTTCGCGCCGCGGACGGCATTTAGGTTGCGACCGCCCGGGGCCTGGCGCAGAAAACGCTGCCCGTGTTTCCCCCGCGGGCTGTCCCGCTTCCCGTTTCCCATCCCAGCATGAGCGCGTCCTCTTCGTCGCCTCCGCCCGAATCATGGCTCGAGTTGCCCGGCGGCCAGACTTTCTGGCTGAAAGGGCGCTGCTCGATCGGCCGCCAGCCCGACAACGATCTCGTCCTCGATCTGCCCGCGCTCTCGCGCCACCACGCGCTCGTGAGCCCGAGCGGCGGCGGCTACACCCTCAGCGACCTGCGCAGCCGCAACGGCACGTTTCTCAACCGCACCGCCGTCACGCGGCCGACGCCGGTGCGCGATGGCGACGAAATCCGGCTCGGCGATGTCGCCCTGCGTTTCCGCTGCAAGCGGCGCTGGCTCGATTTCGGCGCGCGCACCGTCGTCGACGCCAGCGCGCCGACGCAGCGGATCGACCAGGTGCACGAGCGCGCGTGCTGGCTGCTGCTCATCGACATCGTCGGCTTCGCCGCGCTCAACGACGAGATCGGCAGCGAAGCCGCCGTGCGCCGGATGCAGACGTGGATCACCGCGGTGCGGCCGCTCATCGAGCGGCATGGCGGCACGATCAACGGCTATCTCGGCGATGCGATCTTCGTCTACTGGCTCGAGGAAACGACGAAGCCCGCGCGGCCGCTCGCCGCGCTGCGCGAACTCGCCGGCTGGCGGCCGCAGAGCCCGCTGCCCTTTCGCTTCGTCGCGCATCACGGCCGCGTGCTTTTCACGCACAGCGACCGCGGCGAGGAACTGACCGGCCAGGATGTGAACATCCTTTTTCGCAGCGAGAAGATCGCGAAGGGCTTCGGGGCGCCCGCGATGCTCAGCGAAAGCGCCGTCGTCTCGCTCGGCCTGGAAGGCCAGTGCACGTGCTTCGGCCGCTCGTCGATCGACGGGATGAGCGAGTTCTATTCGTTCTACGCGCCGCCGGCGGATTTCGCCGGACCGGCGCGCGGCGCGTGAAGCCGCGGCTTGATTTTCCCGTGGCGGAAGAAATCAAATCGTCCTCAGCCGGCTCGGGCGCGGAACTGCTGCCGGCGGTCTACGCGGAGCTCCGGCGCGTCGCGGCAGCGCGACTGGCGGGCGGCACCGGCAGCACGCTGCAGCCGACGGCGCTCGTCCACGAAGCGTGGCTGCGGCTCGGCGGCGACGGCCCGACGCAGTGGCGCGACAAGACGCATTTTTTCGCCGCCGCCGCGGAGGCGATGCGCCACATCCTGATCGATCGCGCGCGCCGGCGGCAGACGCAGCGGCACGGCGGCGGCCAGCAGCGCGTCGATCTCGACGTCGTCGAGGTCGCGATCGAAGCGGACGACGAGCGGCTCCTCGCGATCAACGACGCCGTCGAGCGCCTCGCCGCGCACGACGCCGCGAAAGCCGACCTCGTGAAGCTGCGCTATTTCGCCGGCCTCTCGCTCGCGGAGGCCGCTCAGGCGCTCGGCGTCTCGGAGCCGACGGCGAAGCGCTGGTGGGCCTACGCGCGCACGTGGCTGTATCGGGAAATGGGCGCCCACCCGCACGGCGCCTGATCCGTCGCCCGCGGCGAAATTTCATCTTTCGCCGCGAACCGTGATCCTTTTGCGCGCCAAATCTCGTTTAACGGGATGACCGGAGTTTCACGCCTCCGCGAGTTTGTCCGGTCCGACTCCACCTCCCCTTCCCCGGCCATGACCTTCAACTCCTCCCGCGAAGAAGAACTTTTCCACCGCGCGCTCGCGCTGCCCGCCGACCAGCGGGCGGCCTTTCTCGAGCGCGAATGCGCCGGCGACCCCGCCCTGCGCCGCGCCGTCGAATCGCTGCTGCGCCTGCACACCGCCGCGGACGGTTTCATCGAGCAGCCCGCGCCCGAGCTCGCGTCGACCGTCGTGTCCGCCGCATTGCGCGCCGAGGAAAAGCCGGGCGACTGGATCGGCCGTTACAAGCTGCTCCAGCAGATCGGCGAGGGCGGCTGCGGCGTCGTCTACATGGCCGAGCAGGAGGAGCCGGTCCGCCGCCGCGTCGCGCTGAAAGTCATCAAGCTCGGCATGGACACCAAATCCGTGATCGCGCGCTTCGAGGCCGAGCGGCAGGCGCTCGCGATGATGGATCATCCGAACATCGCGAAAGTCCTCGATGCCGGCGCGACCGAGAACGGCCGGCCGTTCTTCGTGATGGAGCTCGTGCGCGGCGTGCCGATCACGAAATACTGCGACGAAGCCAACCTCTCCACCGCCGCGCGGCTCGAGTTGTTCACCTCCGTCTGCCACGCGATCCAGCACGCGCACCAGAAGGGCATCGTGCACCGCGACGTGAAGCCGTCGAACATCCTCGTGACGCTGCACGACGGCGAGCCGGTGGCGAAGGTGATCGACTTCGGCATCGCGAAAGCGACGCAGGGCCGGCTCACGGACCAGACGCTGTTCACGGCGTTCGAGCAGTTCATCGGCACGCCCGCCTACATGAGTCCCGAGCAGGCCGAGATGAGCGGCCTCGATATCGACACGCGCAGCGACATCTACTCGCTCGGCGTGCTGCTCTACGAATTGCTCACGGGCCGGCCGCCGTTCGACCCGAAGACCTTTCTCGCGGCCGGGCTCGACGAGATGCGCCGCATCATCCGCGAAGTGGAGCCGCCGCGGCCCTCGACGCGGCTCTCGACGCTCACCGACTCCGACCGCTCGACGATCGCGAAGCTGCGCGGCGCGCTGCCGGCGCAACTCTCCACGCTGCTGAGCGGCGACCTCGACTGGATCGTGATGAAGGCGCTCGAGAAAAACCGCACGCGCCGCTACGAAAGCGCGAGCGCGTTTGCCGCCGACATCGAGCGGCACCTGCACAACGAGCCGGTCGTCGCGCGGCCGCCGAGCACCGCGTATCTGCTGCAGAAACTCATCCGCCGGCACCGGCTCGCGTTCGCGACCGGCACCGCGATCGCATGCGCCCTCGTGCTCGGGCTCGCGATGGCGACGTGGGCCTTCGTGCGGGAAAAGGCGGCGCGCGAACAAGCCGTCGACGCGCGCAACAACGAAGCTCGCCAGCGCAGCCTCGCGGAGGCGGCCCGCGCCAGCGAGGCGAAGCAGCGCCTCGCGGCCGAGGCCAACGAACAGAAGGCGAAGACCGAGGCCGCGCGCAGCGAGCAGGCCTTCAAATTCATGGCCGGGATGCTGGAAGGCGTCGGCCCGAGCGCGGCCGCCGGCCGCGACACGACGCTGCTGCGCGAGATTCTCGACAAGACCAACAAGCGGCTGGACCAGGCGTTGAAGGACCAGCCCGAGGTCGAGGCGAATCTGCGCGGCATTCTCGGCGGCGTTTATCTCGATCTCGGCGAGGTCACCAAGGCGGAAGCCATGGCGCTCGATGCCGTCGCCAAGACCAAAAAACTCCACGGGCACGAACACGCCGATGTGGCCGAGGCGCTCGGCACGCTCGGCGTGGTGCGCTTCACCCAGGGCCGCGTGCCCGAGGCCGAGGCCCTCATGCAGGAAGCGCTGGCCATCCTCCAAAAACTCCCCGACGACCAGGCGCACGGCAAAGCCAGCGCGCTTTACGGGCTCGCCGCCACCCAGCAAAGCCAGGGCAAGCTCATCGAAGCCGAGGCCAGCCTGCGCCAGGCGCTCACGTTCGCTCGCAAGGATCCGAACCTCGAAAACTCGCGCGTCGACGACGTCCTCATGCTGCTCGGCAACGTGCTCATGAACGAAGGCCGCCTCGCCGAGGCCGAGCCGATGATCCGCGAGGCGCTCGGCGACTTGAAGCGAAGCTACGGCGGCGAGCATCCGCAGGTGGGCATCGCGTTGACCACGCTCTCCTACGTGCTGCAGATGCAGGGCAAGCTGCCCGAGGCGGCCGCGACCTTCGACGAAGGTTTCGCCCTGCTGAGAAAAACCTACGGCCCCGACCACCCCAACACCATCGGCCTGCGCTTCACCCACGCCATGCTCCTCCAGCAGCAGGGCAAGCTGCCCGAAGCCGAGAGCCTCCTGCGCGAAATCCTCGCGCAGCAGAAAAAAGTGTTCGGCCCCGAAAACGAAAGGGCGGCCAAAACGCTCCAGGTGTTGATTCACGTGCTGCAGCAGGAGGGCAAGGGCGACGAGGCCGCGGCCTTGCAACCGGAGTCCGCGGCGAAAGGCAAAAACGCGCCCAACGGCCCCGACCTCGCCGAGGTCAGCGCGAAAATGAACCGCGCGATGAGCACGTTGAGCCAGGGCAAACTGGCGGAAGGCGAAGCCGGCGTGCGCGAGGCGCTCGCGCTGGCCGAGAAGACGAACGGCCCCGCCAACCCCAACGTGATCCAGATTCGACAAGTCCTCGCGCAAGTCGTCCTGCAGCAGAGCCGGAGCGCCGAAGCCGAAACCATCATGCGCGACGTGCTCGCCGTGAGCCGCGAGGCTTTCGGCAACAACAGCACCTACGTCGCGAACGCCCTGCTCTTCGTCGCGCGGACCTGCGAGGCGCAGGACAAACTCGCCGAAACCGAGGCCAGCCTGCGCGAGATGCTGGCCATCGCCAAGACGTTCACGACCGATGGCGAAAATTTCAACGTCGCCAACGCGATGCTGCTCCTCGCCGCGATCCGCGCGCGGCTCGGCGACACCACCGAAGCCTCCCTCTTCGTCAAGGACGCCGCCACCATGTCGGCCAAGCTCACGGATCGCCAGCGCGACCTCGCCCTCAACGCCGCCGACTCCATGGCCGCCAAGCTTCGCAAGCAGGGCAAGCCGGACGACGCGGAAGCGGTGGATCGCGTGACGCTCGAATTCGCGCGGCGGCGCGACGGCCCGGAAAGCGCCACCGTCGCGCTGATACAAGTCCATCGCGCCGATGCGATGAACAAGGCCCGCCATTTCGCCGAGGCCGAGCCGATCGCGCGCGAAGGCTGGGAACTGCGCAAAAAAATATTGCCGCCGACCGACTGGGCCGTGGCCATCGCGCAGGGCATTCTCGGACAAAGCCTGCTCGGCTTGAAAAAATATCCCGAGGCCGAGGCCGCGCTGCTGGCGGCATCCGCCGACCTGCAAAACAAGTCGAGCGCCGCGGAAAAAACCACCGGCCCGTGGAAAACCCGCCAGCAGGAAGTCATGACCGCTCTCGCCTGGCTCTATCGCGAGACGAACCAGCCGGACAAAGCCGCCGAATGGCAGCAAGCGCTCGCCAACCTCGGCGCCGCCCCGGCAGCAGCAAAAAAGTAACGCGTCCGCGCCGCGGCGCCGCGGACGCTCGCGTTGTTCGCGAAGGTTCGCGGACCGCTCTGTTCCGCGGATTCGATCGCGCGAGGCCGATCCTCGCGCCACGAGGGCGCGCCGGCGCCGGGCAGCCGACATTCGCCGCAAACGACTTGGCGCGCGAGCCAATCGCGTCATAGTGCGCGACTTTCCGCCTCGCTCCATGAAACGACTCCTCCTCGCCTGTCTTTTCGCCGCGCTCCCGCTGCCGCGCGCGCTCGCCGCCGATGCCGCGCCGGTGAAAGCCGACGGCTTCACCTACGTCCGCACCGTCGGCGCGATCTCCGAATACACGCTCGACAGCAACGGCCTCACCGCGCTGCTGCTGCCCGATCGCTCCGCGCCGGTCGTCACGTTCATGGTCACGTATCGCGTCGGCTCGCGCAACGAAGGCCTCGGCGTCACCGGCGCCACGCACCTGCTCGAGCACCTCATGTTCAAGGGCAGCCCGAATTTCAACGACGCGCAGGGCAACAGCATCAAGCAATTCCTCGAGTCGATCGGCGGCAACTACAACGCCACCACCTGGCTCGACCGCACCAACTACTACGCCGAGATCGCGAGCGACCGCCTCGAGGGCTACATGCGCATCGAGGCCGACCGCATGCGCAACCTCTGGCTGCGCGACGAAGACCGCCGGCCCGAGATGACCGTCGTCCGCAACGAATTCGAGATCGGCGAAAACGATCCGCAGCAGGCGCTCGACAAGGAAATCTTCGCCGCCGCGTTCCAGGGCCACCCGTATCATCATCCGACGATCGGCTGGCGCAGCGACATCGAGAACGTGCCGATCGAAAAACTGCGCGCATTCTACGACACGTTCTACTGGCCGAACAACGCCACCGTCTCGCTCATCGGCGACTTCGATCCCGCCGCCGGCCTCGCGCTCGTGAAAAAATATTACGGCGCCTACCCGAAGTCGCCGCAGCCGATTCCCGCGATGTATACGGAGGAGCCGCCGCAGTCCGGCCCGCGTCGCGTGCTCGTGCGCCGCGCCGGCGAGCTCGGCGTCGTCGGGATCAGTTACAAGAGCCCGGCCGCTCGCCACGCCGACATCGCGCCGCTCGAGGTCCTCGGCTACATCCTCGCGAGCGGCAAAACCAGCCGCTTCTACCGCGCGCTCACCGACCAGAGCCTCACCACGAGCGTGAGCGCTGACGTCGGCTTCTTCCACGATCCGTCGCTCTTCCAGATCTACGCCTTCCTCGCGCCCGGCGTGGAGCACGACAAGGTCGAGAAAATTCTCCTCAGCGAAATCGAGCGCCTGAAAAAAGACGGCGTGACCGATGCCGAAGTCGCCACCGCCGCCGGCAAGCTCAACGCCGAAAACGCCTACGCGCGCGACGGCTCGTTCGCCATCGCCGGCAAGCTCAACGAGGACATCGCCGCCGGCGACTGGACGCTCTACTACCAGCTCGACGACGCGGAGAAAAAAGTCACCGCCGCCGACGTGAAGCGTGTCGCGAATCTCTACCTCGACCTCGATCAAAGCGTCACCGGCTGGTTCATCCCCACCGCCGCTCCCGCCGAAGCGCCGCCGCCCGCCGGCGCCAAGTAAGCGTCGGTCTCGCCGACGCCGCGGCGCGTGCCAGACGCGCGCCCTCCTCCCAAACCGAAAAAAATTTCCCGTCATGAAATCCTTTCGCCTCCTTCTCCTTGCTCCCTGCTCCCTGCTCCTCGCCGCGCCGGCGGCGCGGTGCGGCGTCGCCGATTCCGCCGTGCACCAGTCGATCGCCGGCATCGACGTCGTCCTGCTGAAAACCGGCGTGCAGGACGTCGTCACGATCCGCGGCACGATCCCCGCCGGGGACGCGCGCAGCCCCGACGACAACCCCGCGATCGCCGAACTCTGCGGCAGCATGCTCGACAAGGGCACGACGCAGCACGACAAGTTCGCGATCGCGCAGATGCTGGGCGACGTCGGCGCCAACCTTTCCTTCGCCGTCTCGAACAACGCGCTGCAGATCTCCGGCCGCTGCCTGCGCAAGGACCTGCCGCTCGTCCTCTCGCTCCTCGCCGAGCAGCTCCGTTCGCCGGCGTTCTCGCCGGCGGAATTCGCCAAGCTCAAGACGCAGCTCACCGGCCGCGTGAAACGCTCGCTCGAGAGCACGGATTTCCGCGCCGGCGACAAATTCACCCGCGCCGTCTATCCGCTCGGCCACCCGAACCGCGACGCCGCGCCCGAGGAGATTCTCGCCGGCAGCGAGAAAGCCACGCTCGAGCAGGTGAAGGCGTTTTACGCGAAGTATTACGGGCCGGCCGCGATGCGGCTCGTCGTCGTCGGCGACGTCGACCCCGCTGCGGCGCAGGCCGACCTCGCGAAATCCTTTGCCGGCTGGACCGGCGGCTCGCCCGCGCCGAAGCCCGCCGTCGCCGGAAGCGTCGACGCGCCGCGCGACCAGGCGATCTTCATGCCCGAGAAGACCAACGTGTCCGTCGTCTGGGGCCAGGCCACGCAGCTCCGTTACGGCGATCCCGATACGCTCGCGCTGCGGCTCGGCACCGCGATCCTCGGCTCCGGTTTCACCGGCCGGTTGATGGCGACGGTGCGCGACAAGGAAGGCCTGACCTACAACATCGGCTCCTACGTCTCGCAGGACACGTTTGTCGACGGCGACTGGCGGATCGAGGCGGACTTCGCGCCGGCGCTGCTCAACCAGGGCCTCGACTCCACGAAACGCGAGCTGCTCTCGTGGTATCGCAACGGCGTGACCGACGCCGAGCTCACGCGCGCGAAAGGCGATTTCGTCGGCAGCTACAAAGTCGGCCTCGCGACCACCGGCGGCATGGCCTCGACGATCCTCAACACGCTCAACCGCGATCTCCCGCTCTCGTTCATCGACGACTTCGACCGCACGGTGAACTCGCTGACGAAGGACAAGGTCAACCACGCGATCCAAGCCCACCTGAACCCCGACAACATGGTCGTGATCAAGGCCGGCACGATCCTCGGCGCCGGCGCGAAATAGTTGCTAATCGCGCCGCCCCGCGGGCAATCCGCTTGCGTGCACGCCGCCGTGGGCCCGCATGACGGCATGCACCCGACCGGGTTGGCGCTACGTTTTGTCCGTCCCCGCTTCGCCGCGGCGGAGTCGAGTAATTCTTTGACCCGAACCCTGCCCGCGCCCAAAGGTCTGTGGCGGGAGATGGCGCTCAACGACAAACTCGATCCGCTGGCGAAAGCCGTCGATCCGTTGTGGAAACAGATCAAGGTGCTCTTCACCGAGCACAATTTCCTCACGATCGTCTGCGCGTTCTTCGTCCTGCTGATGACGCTCAGCTTTTATCGCATGCTGAAAAGCATCAGCCCGGCGCTCGTCGGTTTCGTGCTGCTGCTGCTGCTTGCGATCCTCGTCCTGCACTGGACGGCGACGCGCACCGAGCCGGCGTTTCTCACGCCGTTCATCAACTGGCTCGCGCCGTTCTTCCCGTCCGCGCCCACGCCGCCGCCGCTGCATCCGAAGCACTGATCGCGGCGCCACCGGCCGCGCGCCGGGCCGCGCTCGACGTGAAATTCATTTTTTCGGCGCCGCGCCGGGCGCCGGATATGGTGCGAGCAACTTCGCGAACTCCGGCTCGGCGCGCAGCGGGTCCCACGTCGGTTCGAGCTTCAACCGGTCGAGCGTCATGTGCGCCGCGAGCCAGTTGGGGCTGGCGAGAATCAGCCGCAGTTGCTCGATCACTTCGCGCCGCCGGCCAAGTTTCAGGTAGACCTCTACAAGCGCGCGCGACATCGGCGACCGCGCCGTGTAGGTGGCGCCGGTGATCTGCTCCCACGCCCGGAGCGCCTCGGCCGCTTTCTCCGGCTCGTCGAGCGCGGCCAGCAGATACGCCCGATGCCGCAACAGCGCGGCGCGATTCGAATTCGTTTCGACCTGCGCCTCGACGAGCTTCAACGCCGCGCGCCATTCGACCGCCGCCGCGTCGGCGCGCCCCGCGGACGCGAGCACGTCGCCGCTCAGTTCCGCCTTCGGGCCGCGGTAAAACGAATCGTCGAACCAATCGCGCGGCACGCGAGCCAGGCTGGCGAGCGCGGCCTCCGGTTCGCGCCGCCAGAAATACACGAGGAAAGCGGTGACCGCGCCACGGTCTTCCGCCAGCGCGGCGGGCGGGACCTGCTCGATCGCCCGGCGCGCGCCCTCGAGATCGCCGTGCAGCAGGAGCGCGAAATACGCGCGCGCGAGCAGCGACGAGCTGAACGGCCGTTGCGCGAGCGACGCCTGCAGCGCCGCCTCCGCCGCCTCCGCGCGGCCGGCGAACCAGCAACCCCACGCCTGATTGTAGAGCGCGAGCGGATCGCCGCCGGGCAGCGCGGCCGATTCGTTCTGGAGCGGGATGGCCTCGTCGAGCCGGTCGTTGCGATCCAGCATCTCAGCCAAGGTCCGCAGCACGCGCTGATCGTGCGGCCGCTCGCCGTGCAGCTCGCGCAGGCCGCGCTCCTTCGGCTCGCGCGCCGCCGGATCGGCGTCGCTCAGCAGCATGAGCTGCGCAAACCGCGCCTCGAACGACGAGGGATCGAGTCGCGCCGCCCGCTGCGCCGCGGCGCGCGCCGCCTCACGCCGCGCATCGGAAACGTCGAAGCCGCGCAAGTTGTAGAGCGCGAGCAACTGCGCCGTCGCCGCGCAGACTTCCGCGTCGTTCGGATCCTTCGCCGCCGCCTGCTTGAGCCAATCTTCCGCGAGCGCGTAATCGTCGCGCGTCGCATCGAGTCTTTCGAACAATGCCCGCGCCTTCGCCGCGAGCGCGCGCGCGGGAGAGAGCGCGGCCGAAGAGGCTGGCGGCAGGGGCGACGCGGCAGTTTCCATGTGCCGCCACGGGTGCCAGAGCACGAGCGTCGCGCTCGCTGCGAGGCCGATGAGCGCGGGCACGAGCCAGCGGCGCGGAGCGCGCCGGTTCGTCGTGGCGTGGGCGTCCTGCCCCTGATCCGGATCCGTCGCCGTCCTCACGGGCGGGACGCCCGTGCCACTTTCGAGCAAAGCCTTCACCCGCGCGCAGAACGTCGCGCTCGCTTCGCCGCCTGGGAGCCGCGTCCATTGCACCGCGCGAAATTCCTCGGGCACGAGCGCCTCGGCATCACGGGTGTCATCGATCACGACCGGCAGAAGAAAAGGTGTTCCGTCCGCAAACGCATGCGAACGCTGCGCCGCCAGTTTCCATTCGATCCGGAAATACCCTTCGCGCCGCGCCTGCGTCGCCGCCGAAATCACCGGCACGAACAACGCGCAGCTTTTGATCTGCCCGCGGATCTTCGCATCCCACGCGTCGCCGCCCACGAGCCCATGGGTCCCGAGCGGGTCGAGGGGTTCGCTCTGGTCGAACCACACCTCCACGCCGGCTTGTCTCAACGATTCGCAGATGCGCTTGGCTGTCTCGGCATCCTGCGAGGCGTAGCTGAGGAAGACAGCTTTGTTTTCCGCGACGCTCATGGTTTTGCGCTCGCTTCGGGCTCGCTGAGCAGCGCGGCGATTTCGGGGTCGTCGCGAAACGGGGCCATCTTGGGATCGACCTTGAACAGATTGCGCAGCAGGCGGCGCGCTTGCGGCTCGACGCAGGCTTCCCTCAGCAGCGCGAGCGCCAGCCCGCGCTCGCCAAGCAAGAGGCAGGCGCGCGGGCCACTCGACCACCAGACCATGTTGATCGTCCACCGATATGGATGCCGCGCGAGCTGGAGATTGACTCGCAACGCCGCGAGCGCCTCTTCGCGGCGACCGAGGCCGATTTGCGCCCATAACTCTGCGCGCTGCGGGCGCAGGTCCGTCTGGTCGGCGGCTTGCCGGCTGCGGATCTGGTTCAGCGCAGCCGTGTAGTCGAGACGCGCGAGGTCGTCGTGCCGATCGATCGCCTCGAGATCGCCCAGCAGCAGTGCCTTCGGGAAAATGTAGGTGCCGTCCGCGAGCCATTCGTCCGCGATCGAATCGAGCAGACGCCGCGCGGCCTCGGTCTGACCGGTGACGAGGGCGGCGACGGCGTAGGCGTTGGCCAGGCGCGCGTTTGTCCGTTGCCGCTCGGGCATGCGATCGAGCCACAACTTCATGCCCTCCACATCGCCGTGCACTTCGAGCATCAACTTCGCCTTCGCGGTGATCGCGTTGGGCACCGGCGCGAGCTTCAGCGTCTCGTCGAAGCCTTGCTCGGCCGCCGCCAGATCGCCGGCGGAAAGATGAAGCACCGCGATCTCGTAAGCCACGAGCGGGTCGGCGGGAAATTTGCGCGCCACACTCGCGCCAAACGCATTCGTCTCGGGGCCGGGCTTCGCGACGATGAGCACCGAGTAAAGCTCGCGATAATAACGCGCCTCGTTCGGATCGCGGGCGATCGCGCCGCGCAGCAAATCTTCGGCGCGCCCGAGCTGCGTCCGGTTGTAACGGAGGTAGCGGGCGAGCGCCGCCATTGCGGCCGGATTTTCGGGCGCGAGCTTCACGGCGTGTTCGCTCAACCGCCCGGCCTGCGCGCGGCGCGCGGGCGTATTGTCGAAGCCGCGGATGAGATATTCCGCCGAAACCTCCGCCGCCACCGTCACGACGTCAGGATCGTTGGGCTGCGCGTCGAGCAGAGGTTTCACGAGATTGTCGGCCAGCGCGAAATCCTCGGCGATGCTATCCATCGCAAAGATGAGCGCATGCGCCCGCTTGAGATCGGGGTGGCGCGGAAATTCCGCCGCGCGGGTTGTCGCGCTCGTCGCCGCGGCCACCGGCGACGCCGACCGCCCCGAGCGACTCAGCCAAAATACCGCGAGTCCCGTCGCCAGCGCACCGACGGCGGCAAGCGCCAGCAAACGCCGACCGCCTCGGCCCAGCGATCGTTTCGCGCCGGTGAGCGGCGTGTCGACGGGAGCGATCAAATACGCACCCACCGGGTGCGCGATGTTCTTCAACGCGAGCGGATCGAGCGCCACCTGGGCCATCGCCACCTTGCCCTTGACGGCCGCCATCACGGAATCGCTCACGCAGATCGTGCCCGGTCGGGCCGCCGTCTGCAGCCGCGCGGCCAGATTCACGCCGTCGCCCACGACATCGCCATCGCCATGATAAACGTCGCCGAGGTGGATGCCGACGCGATGGTGCAACGCGCCGGTGCCGCGCTGCGCAAAGCCCGCCTGGATCGCGAGCGCGCACGTGACGGCATCGACGACGCTCTCGAAACACAGGAGCAAGCCATCGCCGGTCGACTTGAGCACCTGGCCGCCGTGCCGCGCGCATAGTTGGCGCATCTGCTCGAAATCCGACTGCACGAGCGCCAGCGTGCTGGCCTCGTCGACCTGCATGCGCGCCGAATAGCCCACGACATCGGTGAACACGATCGCCGCGAGCCGACGGCTCCGATTATCGGCGGCGCTCATTTTTTCGCCCTTTGATCCAGACGCATCCGGGCGAGCGTCTCGCGCGCAACGCGGTATTCCTCCGCGCAGCCGAGTTTCTTCATGAGTTGAAGAAAACGCGGATCGTCGCGGTAAGCATCGAACAGCGCGCTCGTGTAGAGCAGGTCGAAGGCGTTCGGCGGCACCTGCTCCAAGAGCGGTAGCGCGGCGTCGAAGTCCCCTTGGGCGACAAGGACCAACCCGCGCTGGAATGATTCGGCCTCAATTCTCTTTTCAACGACCGCGGCGTCCGCTCTGGCCTCGGTTTGGAATCCCGCCCGACACAACGCCCAGATCGCGAGGGCGTCGGCTTCGCGCCGCGGTGTCGCCTCCGGGTCCCGGAGGATTTCGCGCGCGACTGCCTTGGCGTCATCGATTCGCCCCAACGCCAGCAGGATCTCCACCCGGTTGCCGAGAATTGTGACGGCTGGCGGGATACCGAGTGCCGCTGCGGCCGCTCCCGCCCGCTCGTTGACGACCAGCGCTTCGGTGTAGCGCCCGACATTTTTCAGGCACGCCGCCTTGAGCCAAAGTCCGATATAAGAGAGTGGGTCCAGTTCCAGCCCAGCCTCGACTTCCTCGAACGCGCGATCCATCTGTCCCCGCAAGCGGAACAAGAGGTGATACTGGAAATGGGCGATAGCGTAATTTGGGTTGAGCTCGGTCGACCGGCGGAACCATTGCTCCGCTTCGTCCCAGCGGTGTTCCTGGAGCAGCGCGAAGCCGAGGCTCATGGGCGGCTCCGCCAGTGTGGCATCGAGCTCGATTGCGCGCCGTGCCTCGGCGAGCGCGCGGGCGGTGTCTTCCTTTCCTCCAGGACGGCCGTCGAGCAGACGGAAATTCGCGCGCACACTGAAAACCTGAGCGAGCCCGGCGGAGGCCGGCGCAAAATCGGAATCGATCTCGCGCGCGGCGGAAAAAAGCTTCTCGGCCCGCGCAAATCCCTCCTCGGTGCGATGATTCCAGTATTGCAGGCCTTCGAGCACGAGTCGGTGCGCCTCGGGATTGATCGCCTTGGCCGTGCGCGGGGCGTAGCCGAGTTTGAGCTGAAGATTCTGCGCCACGAGCCCCGCGATTTCCTCTTCGACCGCAAACACGTCTTTTGCGTCTCGTTGAAAAGTGCCCAATGATACCTGAAAACCGTCCGCCGCCTGGGTGAGCCGGGCGCCGATCTTTACCTTGTCACCCGCGCGCTGGACGCTGCCCTCGACCACGAGAGTCACACCGAGCTGCCGGGCTATTTCCGGAATCGGAACATTTTTGCCTTTGAACGAAAACGACGATGCACGCGCGGAGACCTTCAGGCCGGGAACTCTTCCCAGCACGTTGATCAATTCGTCGCTGATGCCGTCGGAAAAGTATTCGCTGTCGCGTGCCGGGCTATCGTCGGAAAACGCGAGCACGGCGACCGATTTTTCGCCCGCGGCGGATGCGCTCGCGACCTTCGGTTTGGGCGCCGGCGCGGCGGCCATCCATTTTTGAAATTCCGGGGTTGTGCGGATCGGGTCGAAGACCGGATTGAGTTTCAGCGCGGGTTGTGGCGACGGCACGTTGATTATTTTGCCGGGCTCGGTGCGCCCGTCCGAATCGAACTTGGCTGCGACCTCACCACCGCGATTGACCGCGATGCGCAACAACGCCGCGGTGGCGCCACAGGACCAGAAAGAAGAATCGAGGCCCGAAGTCTGTTCCAATTGACGCAGCAGTGACTCGGCTTCCGCGATCTTGCCGAGTCGCGCGAGTGCCACGGCCTTCCATGCCGGCAGCCAGGGCTGCTGCGCGGGATTTTCGGCCAGTAGCCGCGTCACGATATTTTGGGTATTCTCCCATTCGGCCTGCGCCGCGTCCGATCGACCGGCCATTTCGTAGGCCAGCGCCAAAAGGCCGGATTTAGGCCCGTTGAAAAAAAGGTCGTTGATCGAATCGCTGGTAAATGCACGGAGCACCTCGATCGCCTTGTCCGGTTGATGACGCCATAGCCACACCTGGCTGGCGATAAACGCTCCCCTCGGTTCGAGCGCCATTTGCGCCGGCCACTGGGCGAGCGAAGCTGCGGCGCCATCGAGGTCGCCGCGCCAGGCGAGTTTTATCAGGGTGTCCACCACGCGCGCCCGTCCCGTTGGACGCAGCGCCAAGGACTGGGCAATTGCCGCCTCGGCCTCCTCATATCGCCCAAACAAAAACAGCGCCACCCCCTTCATCTGCAGCGCCAACGGATCTCCTCCGGGAAGGGCATTGGCACGGTCGAGCACCGTGACGCCCTCGTCCAGGCTGCGGCCTGTTATCAGCGAAAAGCCGAGCATGCGATAGACCCGGTGATCGGTCGGTGCGCGTTCCACGAGGGGTTGGAGCAATCGCACGGCTTCTGCGGCCGACGCGGTGGAGTTTCTACCCACAACCTGGTGATAACCGGCGTAGGCCAGCTGTGCCTCGATTGAACCGGGCGCGAGCGCTTTGGCTCGCTCGGCTTCGACGCGTAAGTTATCCAGCCGCGCGCTGGGAAGACTGAGCCCGGCGAATATCGCGTCGTGCGAGAGCTCAGCCCGCGCGGCCCACACCTCACCGTCGGTCTCATCGAGCGCCTGCGCCTTCGTCAATAATTCTTCGGCAAGGGAGAAATTTTCGCGGAGGAGTTCGTCGCCCTCGAAAAGCACCCGCGCCTGCGCGACGAGTTTGCGCGCTTCGGAAAGTGGCGGCGTCGCGGCGGGCGCGGATTTTTTCCACGGCTGCCAGATCGCGAGCGCAACGGCCGCGGCGAAGGAGAACCCCGCAGGCCAGAGCCACCCGCGCGAAGCAGGTCGCTTTGTGGCCCGCCTGGGGGAGATCGGGGCGGGACCCGGGGCCGCGGCTGCCCCTTCGCCATCGAGCAACGCGCGCACCCGCGCACAGAATCGTTCCAGCACTCCGTCGCGCGGCTGCCCGGCCTGGCCCGCAAGGCGAAGCCGGGTCCATTGCACCGCCTTGAATTCCGCCGGCACCAGCGCTTCGCCATCGCGGGTCTCGTCGACCACCACGGGAACAAGGAATGGCGTGCCCTCGGCGATCATATGCGTCCGCTGTGCGGCCAGCTTCCACTCCAGCCGGAAATACCCTTCGCGCCGTGTTTGGGTGTTCGCCGAGATCACCGGCACGAAGAGCGCGCACGACGCGATCTGCTTCCGGATTTTCACATCCCACGCATCGCCGCCGCGCAGCTCGCTCTGGTCGAACCACACCTCGAGCCCTTGACTGCGCAGCGCCTCGGCGATGCGCTCGGCCGCGAGCACGTCCTCGCGGGCGTAGCTGATGAAAATGGCGGCGGACGCGGGCATCGCTCAGAATAACGGCGCGTTGTTCTTCGGGTCGGCGAGCAGCGACTCGAAACGAGGATCGTCCTTGAGCCGCGAGAGTGCGGGATCGATGCGGATCTCCGCCACGCACACGGGTGACGGGCCGTCCATAAGGCGGGCGAGAAACTCGAGCGCTTCCTCACGGAGGCCGAGGGCGGCACAGGTGCGCGCAGCCTCGAGCAGCGCGCCGCGGCCGCTATAGGCATCGAGCTTCAACGCGCGCTCGACGGCCGCCCGGAGCTCCGGCACGGCGGCCGCGTCGCCCGCGAGCGCCTTCGCGCGCGCATTACAGAGAACGACGTAGGGCTGCTGGCGCGCGTTGAACGTGCGGCCCTGGAACCACCGCGTGGTTTCGGCGGCAAAAGTTCGCGCCTGCTCCCGATCGCCGCGCAGCACGGCGAGCAGCGCGCGATGCAGAGCCGCGGGCTCGTTGAGGATGCCGCTCACGCTGCCGATGCCGTTGGTCTCTGCCTCCGCGAGCGCGCGATCGGCCACCGCGAAATCTCCCGCCCAGTAGGCGGCGAAGTAAGCGCCGCGATATCCGCCGGGATCGTCGTCCGCTCGAGGCAAAGTGCGCAGCGCGCGCAGATAGGCGGCGTGATCGCCGCTCCGGCCGAATTGCGCGCGCACCAGGGATTGCGAGACGTAATTCTCCTCCGGCACGAGGATCGTCATCCGGCGCGCGAGATCGCCCGCAGCATCGAAACGGCGCAAGTCGATCAGGAAGGCCGCCAGTTGCGTGCCGTTGTAGAAATCGTGCGGGTCGAGCGACAGGCAACGCTCGAGATGGCGCACCGCCTCGGGCCATTCTCCGAGCCGGCGATGCGCGTAGCCGATCAACGATTCGAGCCGCGCGTCGTTCGGCAGATCGCCCTCGGCCTGCACGAATTCGCCGAGCGCGCGCCTCCAATCATTGTCGCAAAAATACGCGAGGATGCCGCGGGCGACATGCGTCTCGGGCGCGTTCGGCGCGAGGCGTTCGATCTCGGCGAAGGCGGCTTCCGCCTGCGCCCGCCGCGCCGGCGTCGGGTCCATGTTGCCGAACCAATACAGGATCCCGTGCACGAAGGTGAGCCGGTAAAACCCGAGCGCGAAGTGCGGATCCAGCGCGACCGCCTGCGCGTAAAGCGCCGCGACCTGCTCGTATTTCGCGCGGCCGCTGCGCGGCGTCAGCAAATCCTCCAGCACCTTCGCGCGCAGATACAGCGCGTAGGCCTCGGGGTTCTCGGTCGGCCGCCGCTCGATGAGCGAGCGCTCGGCGGTCGTGAGCGTCGCCTTCAATGCCGCCGCGATTTTTTGCGCGAGATCGGCCTGGAGCGCGAAGATGTCGCTCGCATCGCCATCGAACGTCTCGGCCCAGAGGTGCGCGTCGGTGCGCGCGTCGATGAGCTGGGCGTTCATGTGCACCCGATTGCCGACGCGGCGCACGCTGCCCTCGAGAATGGTGGCGACGTTGAGATCGGCGGCGATTTTTTTCAGGTTGCGCGCGGCGCTGTCGCGATACGCGAGCGTCGAGGTGCGCGAGATGACGGTGAGGTCGCGGATTTTCGCGAGGTTGGTGATCACGTCGTCCTGCACGCCGTCGGCGAAGAACTCGTTTTCCTTTTCCGTGCTGAGGTTCGCGAAGGGGAGCACGGCGATCGATTTGTCGGGCGCGCGGCCGGCCGGAACCGACGCGGAGTCGAGCGGCGCGGACCCCGGCGGCGCGGCGGCAGGTTTTCGCAGGGCGAAAAAAATTCCGGCGGCGGCGAGCGATGCGAGTGCCGTTGCGGCAACGATAAATCGGCGTGTCCGCTGCGGCGGTTCGCGAGTTCCGACTGCCGGCACCACGCCTGCGGGGCGCGGAGCGGGACGAGCGCGCGCGGTCTCCGCCGTTTTCGCGCCGCCGGGCTCGAGTAATCGCTTCACCTGCTCGACGAACTGCGGCGTCGGCAGCGCGCCGTGCAGCCGCGTCCATTGGACACGCATGAATTCGTCGGGCACCTCCGCGCGACCTTCGGGTGTGTCGTCGATCACGACCGGCACGAGAAACGCCCGGCTCGCGGCCATGTCGTGCGTGCGCTCCACGGCGAGTTTCCACTCGCGGCGGAAGTAGCCTTCGTGCCGCGCCTGGGTGTTGGCCGAGATCACCGCGATGAAGAGCGCGCATTCGCGAATCTGTTTTTTGATCCGCGCGTCCCACGCGTCGCCGCCGCGCAGCTCTGCCTGGTCGAACCACACCTCGACGCCGAAACTGCGCAGCGCTTCCGCGATGCGCCGCACGGCGTCGCCATCCTCGCGCGCATAGCTGAGGAAGACCGCACCGGAGCTGGAGTGGGAAGCGGGCACAGGACAGGGAACGGTAGGTTTCGATAGTGACCGCTACTTCGATCCGCGAGGAGAAATCACGGACTCGCGTGAGCGGAGCGTCTGGCGGCAGATCGGTTGCCGAGTTCGCACGCCGTGATCCGCCTTGCCAGTGCGCGAGCCCGCTGCCAACGGTGTCGCGCTTCCCCGTGCCCGCTTCCGCCAGCAAGCTGCCGCTCTATCACGTGGTCGGATTTTCCGGTCACCGCCAGCTCGACCGCGGCGCGCCGCTCGTCGCCGCGTTGCAGGCGGCGCTCGAGGCGCTGCGCCGCGACGGCGCCGGCGAATGGATCGCGCTGTCGTCCGTCGCCGCCGGCGGCGACACGCTGTTTGCGCACACCGCGCTGCAGATGGATTTCGCGTGGCACGCGATCCTGCCGCTGCCGCCGGCGGAGTTCCGGCGCGATTTTTCCGACGTGGAATGGCGCGAGGTCGAGGCGCTGCTCGCGGAGGCCGAGCAGGTGCGCGTGATCGCGGAAAACGGCTCGCGCGAGGACGCGTATCTCGACTGCGGCGTGGAGACGGTGAACGACTGCGACGTGCTCCTCGCCGTCTGGGACGGCGAACCCGCGCGCGGCAAGGGCGGCACGGCCGACGTGATCCGCTACGCGCGCGAGACGCAGAAGCCGCTCGTGCTGATCGACGCCGCCACCGGCGACACGCGGCGCGAGAACTTCGAAAAATTTCGCGCGCACGATCATCATCTGAATTTTTTCAATGCGTTGCCCGACGCGCCGCCCGGCCCGCCGCAGGAGACCGGTGCGCCGCCCGCGGTCGCCGCGATCGGGCGTTTCCAGCGCAAGGTCGACCGCGCGGCGAGCCGCGGCGCGCCGCAGTTTCGCCGGCTGATCGCGGGCACGGTGTTGTTGCACGTGCTCGCGACGGTGGTCGCGACCGCGGGGCTGGCGTTCGGCTGGCACGTGCTCGAGCTGCCGTGGATCAAACTGCTCTGTCTCACCGCGGCGCTTGTCGTCGCGCTCGTGCTCCGCTACGCGGGCTCGCACCACAACTGGGTGCGCTGCCGGCTCGCCGCCGAGATCGCGCGCTCCGCGCTCGCGACGTGGGGACTGCCGCGCGCCGCGCCTTTGTTTCGCGAGCTCGACATCGTGGAGTTCCGCCAGCTCATGCGCTCGCTGCACATCCAGCATCGCCGCGCCGCCGCGGAAAAGCCGATGCCGCTGGAGGAATTTCGCGCCAACTACCTCGCCGAGCGACTCGAAGATCAGCTCGGCTATTTTCGGCACCGGCTCCGTCGCGCGCTGCCGGTGCTCGTGCGGCTGCGCTTCGGTTTCTGGGCTGCGACGATCCTCGCGCTGGCGTGCACGCTCGCCTACGCCGTGCAATCGACCGCGCACCGCGAATGGCTGAGCGGCGCCGCCGAGGAGACGGTTTTTTATTTTCTGCCGATCGTGCTGCCGGTGATCGCGGCGGCGTTCATCTCGCTGATCTCGATCAACGACCTGCACCGGCGCGTCGCGCGCTATCGCGAGATGATCCATTTCCTCGAGCACGCGCGCAGCCAGATCGTGTTTTGCCGCACTTGGAACAGCCTCGAACGCATCGTCCAGAAAACGGAAAACGCGCTCCTGCAGGAAGTGCTCGAGTGGCACTCGATCGCGAGTTTCTCCGAATCGCATTGAGGCGAAGGCGCCTCGGCGGTGGCCAACATCCATCCGTGCGCATCCAGTTTTATCCGTGGCTAAAAAAATCTGCCGCTGGCCACAAATCACACAGATAGACACCGATCATCGTAGGCCGAACCGCTCAGCAAAGCCCCGGGCATGAGCCACCGAGGGCACGGAGCTCGGACACAGAGTTCACAGAGCCGAGGCACCTGTCTTTCTCCGTGGCCTCTGTGTCCGCGCTCGGTGTGCTCGGTGGCAAAAATAGCAATGCGCGAATAAATGCGGGTCGCGAACCGCGGCGAGCCGCGCGCCTGCGACGCATCGGCGCCGGTGCGTTCGCCAGGATGCGAGCTTGCGAGATGCGGGCCCGTCTGAAAACTCGCGCGCACCTGCATGCTCCAGCCCGCTCCAGCCGAGCAGGATTTTTTCTGGGACGACCTGCTCGAGTATATCGAGGAGCGCCGGGTCGTGCCCATCGTCGGCGCGGAGCTGCTCACGGTGCCCGACGGCCACGGCGGCGAGACGCCGCTCCCGCGCCTGCTTGCGCAAAAACTCGCGGAGCGGCTGCGCGTGCCCGCGGACGACTGCACGGATGACGACGCGCTGCACCAGGTCGTGTGCCGCTATCTCCAGCGCGGCGGCCGCCGCGAGGAAATCTACCCGCGCATCCGCAACCTGATGAAGGAGCTCGCGCCGCCCGTGCCCGAGCCGCTGCGGCAGCTCGCGCGTATCCGGCATTTCGATCTTTTCGTCACGACGACGTTCGACTCGCTCCTCGCGCAGGCGCTCGACGAGGAGCGCTTCGGCGGCGCGGCGAAAACCGTCTCCCTCGCCTACGCGCCCAATCGCGCCGCCGATCTGCCGGCCGACGCCCGCCGCGGCGCGGTGCCCACGGTGTTTCACCTGCTCGGCCGGATGTCGGCGTCGCCCGACTACGTCATCACCGAGGAGGACACGCTCGAGTTTTTCACCTCGATGCAGACGGAATCGAAGCGGCCGAACGTCCTCCTCGACGAGCTGAAGTCGAGCCACCTGCTCCTGATCGGCAACACGTTTCCCGACTGGCTCACGCGCTTCTTCATCCGCATCGCGAAGAGCGGCCGGCTCTCGCTCCAGCGCGAGGAGCTCGAGATCATCGCCGATCGCCGCGTGCGCACGGAGCCGGGCCTCGTGCTTTTTCTGAAAAACTTTTCCTACCGCACTCAGATCTTCGAACAGGGCAGCGCGGCGGAATTCGTCGGCGAACTCGCCGCGCGCTACGCCGAGCGCCACCGCCCGGCCGCCGTTGTAGCCGGAGCCGCCGATCCTGGCCCGTCCACGCGGCCGGCGACCAAAAACGCCAACTCCACGGAGTCCGGCGAAGTGATGAAACCCGGCGCAGTGTTTCTCAGCTACGCGAGCCAGGACGCTGCGCCCGTGAAAAAAATCCGCGACGCGCTCGAGTCCGCCGGCATCGACGTGTGGTTCGATCAGCGCCGGCTCGAAGGCGGCGACGATTTCGACCAGCAGATCAAGCGCAACATCCGCTCGTGCTCGCTCTTCGTGCCCGTGATTTCCGCGAGCACGCAGGCGCGGCACGAGGGCTATTTCCGCCTCGAGTGGAATCTCGCCGTCGAGCGCGCGAAGCTCATCGCCGAGACGATCCCGTTCATCCTGCCGGTCGCGATCGATCCCGTGCCGGAAAACGACGCGCTCGTCCCCGAGCGTTTCCTGCAAGTGCAATGGACGCGCCTCCCCGCCGGCGACGCGACGCCGGAATTCGTCGAGCGCATGGTCCGGCTGATCCGCGATTTTCGGAAACGCGAGCGAGGACTCGCGTGAAAAATCAATCCTGGGCCACAGAGATCACGGAGCTCCGACACAGAGGACACGGAGCAATACACCCCCTTCCATTCAATCAAAACTCAGTTCGGCTCTTCCGGACTCGGTGTTCTCTGTGTCCGAGCTCCGTGCTCTCTGTGGCCAAATTCTGATGCCTCCAGACTCCGCCAAGTCCGCCGCCATCGATCGCGACAACCCGTGGCCGGGCCTCGCGTCGTTCACGGAGGAGGCGCACGGATTTTTCTTCGGCCGCGAACGCGAGACCGACGAGCTCGTGCGGCTCGTCAGCCGGCAGACGCTCACCGTCCTCTTCGGCCAGTCCGGCCTTGGCAAATCCTCGCTCCTCCAGGCCGGGCTCTTCCCGCTTCTGCGCGCGAGCGATCATCTCCCGCTTTACCTGCGGCTCGATCACGCGGAGAGATTGCCGATCGCCGATGGCCAATCGCCGGGTGGCAAAGTCGCGGCGGCGCCGAATTCCGCGCTCGGCAATTCCCTCGTCGACCAAGTCAAGGCCGCGCTTATCGCCGCGTTCGCGGACGCCAAAGCCGACGCGCCCGCGTTCCGCGCCGACGAGACGCTCTGGGAATATTTTCACCGCAAGGATGTCGACATCTGGTCCGCGAAAAACCGGCTGCTCACGCCCGTGCTCGCGTTCGACCAGTTCGAGGAGATCTTCACGCTCGGCCGCGCCGACGAGGCAAGCCGCGCGCGTTCGCAGGCGTTTCTCGCCGAGCTCGCCTGCCTCGTCGAAAACCGGCCGCCCGCCGCCGTGCAGGAAAAACTCGACCGCGGCGAGCTCGACCCCGCGCGCTTCAATCACGACAAACCCTCGTGCCGCGTGATCCTCAGCCTGCGCGAGGATTTTCTGCCCGATCTCGAAGGCCTGCGCCGCGACATGCCCGCGCTGATGCACAACCGGCTGCGGTTGAAAAAACTCAGCGGCACGCAGGCGCTCGAAATTGTCGCGCGACCCGCGCCGCAGTTGCTCGCCGAGGGCGTGGCGGAAAAAATCGTCGAGTTCGTCGCCGGCGCGCGCGGGGGATCGGCCGAGCGGCTCGCCGAACTCGATGTCGAGCCGCCGCTGCTCTCCGTCATCTGCCGCGAGCTCAACGATCGTCGCCGTGCGCTCGGCCAGGCGCAGATCACCGCCGATCTCGTGTCGGGCAACCGCCGCGAAATCCTTCACGATTTCTACGAACGCAGCGTCGCCGACCTGCCCGACGCGATGCGCGCGTTCGTGGAGGACCGGCTGCTCACGAAGTCCGGCTTCCGCGACAATCTCGCGCTCGAGAGCGCGCTCGAATTTCCCGGCGTCACGCGCCCGCTGCTCGACACACTCGTCGCCCGCCGCCTGCTCCGCATCGAGGAGCGCCTCGGCGTGCAGCGCGTGGAGCTCACGCACGACGTGCTCGCCGAGGTCATCCGCGCGAGTCGCGACACCCGCCAGCAACGTCTCGCCCTCGAACAAGCCCGCGAACGCGAGCAGCGCGCCCTCGCCGCCGCGGCCCAGCGCACCCGCCGGCTCCGCTGGCTCGTCGGCGCGCTCACCGCGGTCGTCGCCGCGTTCTGCGTGGCAGGCGTGCTCGGGCTGCGCCAGCGCCGGCTCGCCTTCGAGAGCGCCAGCCGCACCGATGCCACCTTCGGTTCACGCCTGCTCGAAGAGGGCAACACCGCGGAAGGCTTCGCCTACTTCGTCCGCGCCGCGCGGAAAAATCCGCACAACGCCTCCATTGCGCCGCGGCTCGCCTCGGCGCTGGTCTCGCGTAATTTCCTGCTGCCGGAAGGCGCGCCGCTGGTCCTCCCGGCGGCCGTGCTGTCGGTGGACTATTCGTTCGACGGAGCGCACGCGTGGGTTTTGAGCGACGACGGCGTCGTTCGCCTGATCGACGCGCGCGAGCGGCGCATCGTGCAGGAGTTTCACCTCGAAGCGAAGGTCGAGCAGATCGTTTTTCCCGAGGATAACGATCGGGTGTTTGTCGTGCGCTTCGCCAATCAATCGTTGCAAGTGTGCGATTCGGCCACCGGTCAGCCCCTGACGCCCGTCATCCGCAGCCAGGAAAGCCTGCGGCTGAAAGGTTTGATCCGGGGCAGCGGAATTTTCTTGAGCCGGGATGGTCGCTGGCTGGCCGCGTGCACCGAATCGAAAGCATTTATTTGGGACGGCGCCACCGGGCAACTGCGTTCGACGATCGATTTTGGCGCGCGGACTCCGTTTTCAGTCGTGTTTAGCCCGGATGGCCAGCGCGTGCTTACGACGGTGAACGGCGGCATCGTCCGCCAGTGGTCGGCGTCCGACGGATCGTCGCTCCTGGATGAAATGAAACCTCCCGTAAACCAGAGCGGGTTGCTCGCCGTAGCGGAATACAGCCGCGATGGTCGTTTGTTCGGGGTGTGCTGGAATACCAGCGGCGGGCAATTGTTCGAAACGGACACGGGAAAAAAGGTCGGCCCCGCTCTTCCCCAAGATGTCATCGGGGAGGCGCACTTTTCGCACGATGGGAGCCGCTTCATTATGCTCGGGGCCAGTGGAGGCGTCGGTTCAGTCCGCACATGGAACGCCGCGACGGGAGCGGAACTTTCCCCGCCGTTTCCGGTGCCGGGTCGCGTTTATTCCTCTGCCTTGAGTCGTGACGAACGGACCCTCCTTGCGCTCGACCGCGAGGGATCAGTCCGCATCTGGGACATGAACTCGGGGAAGCTGCTCGCCGAGCCCACGCCGGCGATCGGCAAGAAACCGCAGGCCGCCCTGTCACCCGACGGCACGAATGTCGTCGTCGCTTCGGGCACCGCGATGCATTTCTTCCGGCTGGGCGCCGGCGCGGCCCGTCCGTTGACGTTGCGTCGCGACGCTTTTGCGCTGAGCGCACCCTTTCTCTCCGGCACGCCGAGCCGGATGTTGTGGCTGGGGCGTGAGGGCGCGAGAGTGCTGGAGGTTTCATCCGGTCGCGAACTACCCGGCGGGTTTGCCTATCCGAAGCCGTATCTCGGGTTCACGCCGATGGGCTCCAACGTGCGAGCCGATGGTGGCGCGATGGTGGTGGCGACCGCGACGAGTAGCGCCTCGACCACACCGACCGGCTGGGAGGCGTGGATGCTCAACGAAACCGGGGTGAGTCACGCCGTCGCCTTGGAGGACGCGCCGATCGGCACACCGCCCACGGCCAACTGGGTTCGATTCAGTCCGACGGGAGATTTGGTCGCATTGGTGGCCAACACCTCCGCCGAGAGCATCCGCGTCTGGAATATGGCGACGGGCAAGCCCGTGGCTCCGGCGATGACGTTCGAGTCGCGGATCGCCTATGCCAACACGGTGCCCGCCAGTTTCAGCGCAGACGGAAAATATCTGGTCGCCGGCACCATCAGTGGAACCGCGCGGGTGTGGGAAATCGCGACCGGGCGGCAGTTGTTCGATCTCGGTCCGCCGGCCGGAACCGTCCGCTTCACCGCGTTCAGTCCCGACGGCACCCGCCTCGCCATCGCCGCCGGCGCGGACAACGTGCGCGTCTGGGATATGAACACGGGACGGCTGATCCACGAACCCATCACCGTCGACGGAACGCTCACCAGCCTCGGATTCTCGGAGGACAGCCGTGCCTTGCTCACCTCCACCGGCGTGGAGGCTCGCGTGTGGGACGCACGCAGCGGCGAACCCATCGGCGAACCCATCCCCGCCTTCGCCCGCTCCGCGCAATTTAACCGCGACGCCACGCTCATCGCCGTCGCGGACAACAACTCCAATGCTCGCGTGTGGGATGCGCACACTTTCCAGCCGGTCACCGAGCCGCTGCCGCATCCTGGCGTGCGCGTGGTCCGAGCGACCTTCAGTCCCGACGATCGCTTCCTGCGCACGGAGCCCTCGGACGCTCATTTCCAATTTTGGTCCATTCCGCCGCCCGCACGGGATGAGCCGGTGCCCGGATGGCTGCTGGACCTCGCGACGATTTGCGTCGGCAAGCGGCTCACGGACGCCGGGAATCTCGAAAGCGCCGCCGACGCTCTCGCCAAAATCGACGACATCCGCCGCACGCTCGCCGCGCTGCCAGAAGACGCGCCCTACGCCGAGTGGGGCCGCTGGTTCCTCGCCGACCGCGCGACGCGCTCCATCGCGCCCGGTTTCACGATCACGCCAGCTGAAGCCGAGAAACTCGCGCAGAGTATCGGAGCGCCGTAGATCCCGGAAGCGCCGAGCCCTCGGGCGGCGCTCCCGGCTCACTTCCCCAGCTTCTTCAACGCCTTGTTGATCTTCTCGAGATCGCAGACGGCCGGATCGTAGTCGGGGCCGAGCCACTCGATCCATTCGCGGCCGAGATCGGTGTGCGGCTCCTTGATGCAGGCGAGCATGTCGTGAAACGCCTCGATGCCGCCGCAATCCTCGGGCGGCCCGGCGCGCTCGCCGGCGAGACAGGCCGGATAGTAAACGCCTTTTTCGACCACGCCGGTTTTCTCGACCTTGATGTCGACCTGCCAGCCGTCGCCGAAGTGATAGCCGTAGGTGAAGCGTTCGCGGTGCTCGAGATCGAGATCGGCGAGCGTCACGTCGCGATCGTCCTCGATCGTGAGCTCGTCGCGTTTCAGCGGATTGCCGAAGCGCAGGTCGTCGAGGTTGAAGGCGTGCGTCTGATAATCGAACCAGTCGAACGCGATCTGAATCGTGTCGTGCAGCCGCGAGAGCCACATCGATTCGCGCACGAGCAGTCGGCGCCAAATCCGCGGCGTGCAACCGAGCACGTGCAAGCGCAGGGTGAAGGCGCGCTCCGGCGGCTTCTTGAGCTTCGAACCCTTGCCCTCGTGCAGCGAAATCATGAACCGCGCATGAAAACGCACGCTCCAACGCTCCGCAAGCCGGCGAATCGGACCGCCCCCGCGCGGATGATCGCGCGAATTCGTTTGAGCGCCGGCTTAAAAATATGGGCGCGACGTGCATGCCATATCGCATGAATCTCCGTTCTTTTTTCGATCAGCGGCGGTGCTCGAACTCCGAAAACACAAGAGCCGCCCCTTTGCAGAGGCGGCCCGTGTGACCTAACACCAAGCAAACCGTAAGAACTACAAACATTCACCGTCCTTACCAAGGGACAGTGCTGACTACGCGGAGATAGACGGACTCGTTTGCGAAACGCTCAAAAAATCCGGCGAAAAAAATCCGGCGCGTTCATCAATTCTGTAAGACACTTAAGGCGTATTATTTAAATACGATTATGGCGCGGCATTTTTGCCAAAAAATTCCGAGCCGGCAGCCGCAATCCGCGAGGCACGCGTCCTCGCCGAGTCGCGCTCACCAGAAAAATCGCCCTACCCGCGCGCGCGGCGCTCGTCGTTCAATGCACGACAATGCTTTCGAACCCGGCCACCGGCACTGCGCCGCCGTCCGCTGTTTTCAGCGGACGCGCGTGCAGCGGATAATGGAATTGCCGTCCCTCGTAGTTGCGAAAGATCACTTCGTCCTCGGTGATTTTTTCCACGTAGTCGGGATTGATCGGCACCTTGCCGCCGCCGCCGGGCGCGTCGATCACGTATTGCGGCACCGCATAGCCCGTCGTGTGACCGCGCAGCGCGCGGACGATCTCGATGCCTTTGCGCACGTCGACTTTGAAGTGCGCGCCGCCCGTGATCAGGTCCATCTGGTAAATGTAGTAAGGCCGCACCCGCATCCGCAGCAGCCGGTGCACGAGCGCCTTCATCACGTCGGCGTCGTCGTTCACGCCCTTGAGCAACACGCTCTGGTTGCCGAGCGGCACGCCCGCGAAACTCAGCCGTTCGCACGCCGCCTTCAGCTCGGCCGTGCATTCCTTCGGATGATTCACATGGATGCTCATCCAGATCGGGCCGTATTTTTTGAAAATCTCGCACAGCTCGGGCGTGATCCGCTGCGGCAGGAAAACGGGAATCCGCGAGCCGATGCGGATGAACTCCACGTGCTTGATCGCGCGCAATCGCGCCAGCAGGTGCTCGAGTTTTTTGTCGGAGAGCAGGAGCGGATCGCCGCCGGAGAGCAGCACATCGCGAATCTCCGGGTGCGCCTCGATGTAGCGCAGGCCCTGCTCGTATTCGGGATGGAAGTTGTAGTCCTGCGCGTTGGAAACCAGCCGGCTGCGCGTGCAATACCGGCAATACGCCGCGCAGCGATCCGTCACCAGAAACAGCACGCGGTCCGGATAGCGGTGCACGAGGCCCGACACCGGCGAATGCTCGTCCTCGCCGAGCGAATCGAGCATCTCGCCTTCCGAAATCAGCATCTCGCCCGCGCGCGGAATCACCTGCTTGCGGATCGGGCAGTTCGGATCGTTGCGGTCGATCAGGTTGAAAAAGTAAGGCGTGATCGCGAGCGCCAGTTTGTGATTCGCGAAGGCGCAGCCGGCCTTTTCCTCCGCCGTCAGCGTCATGAACTGCTCGAGCTGCTCGACGGTCGTGATGCGATTCTTCAACTGCCACGTCCAGTCGCGCCAGTCGCTTTCCGGGATGTGTTGCCAAAGTCCCTGGCCTTCGAACCAGGCGGCGCGATCTTCGGTGTAAGGCATTAGTTCGGGGAAGAGTTAGGCGCCTAACCATTCAGTGTCAAACGGCGCAGGAAAAATCCACGGCGCCGATGGACACAGCGCATCACCGCGAGTTCGGGAACAGCGCGCCCGCCGAATCGGATTCGCGCGTGGGAATTTTTTCCAACCCGCGAACTATTTCACAAAACCACTTGGCAGCGCGCGCCCGACGCTTTTTCGTCATCCCTTAATGCCCGCCTTCAAGCCCGCCGTTCTCGCCCTCGAAGATGGCTCGATCTTCCGCGGCCGCGCTTTCGGCGCCGACGCCACCGTGTCCGGCGAATGCGTGTTCAACACGTCGATGACCGGCTATCAGGAAATCCTCACCGATCCCTCCTACTTCGGCCAGATCGTCACCATGACCGCCGTGCAGATCGGCAACTACGGCGTCAACGACGAGGACACCGAAGCCGCCGCGCCGAAATGCAGCGGCTTCGTCGTGCGCGAGCTCTCGCTGGTCGTCAGCAACTGGCGCAGCCGCCTCTCGCTCGACGACTACCTGCGCAAATACGGCATCCCCGGCATCAGCGAAATCGACACGCGCGCGCTCACGAAAAAACTCCGCGTCGACGGCGCGATGAAATGCTGCCTCAGCACGCAGCCGCTCGCCGACGACGAAGCCGTGCGCCGCGCGCGGGCGTGGCGCGACATGGCCGGCGCCGACTACGTGAAAGACGTCTCGTGCAAGGCGCCGTTCATCTGGCGCGCCGACGATGCCGCGAACCACAACGCCGTCTACCTGCCGGTCGGCACGACGATGAACGCGCCCGGCGTGCCCGCGAAAAAATTCCGCGTCGCCGCCTTCGACTACGGCGCGAAGCACTCGATCTTCCGCAAGCTCGTGAATCACGGCTTCGACGTGCAGGTGTTTCCCGCGCAGGCGACCGCGGCGCAAATCCGCGAGCAGAAACCCGACGCCGTTTTCCTCTCCAACGGCCCCGGCGATCCCGCCGCGCTGCCCGCGATCCACAAGACGGTGACCGAGCTGCTGCCGGAGTTTCCGATCTTCGGCATCTGCCTCGGACACCAGATCATCACGCACGCGCTCGGCGGCACGACCTTCAAGCTCAAGTTCGGCCACCGCGGCGGCAACCAGCCGGTGAAAAACCTCGAGACCGGCAAAGTCTCGATCACCGCGCAAAACCACGGTTTCGCGACCGACGCGAAATCGATCGAAAATCGCGGCGCGAAAATCACCGAGATCAATCTCAACGACAACACCGTCGAAGGCCTGCGCCACACCTCGCTGCCGGTGTTCAGCGTCCAGTATCACCCCGAAGCCGCGCCCGGCCCGAACGACGCCGATCCGCTCTTCGTCGACTTCTACAAAATGGTCGAGGCGCGCAAAGCCGGGAAGATTTAGGAACGTTCCGTTTCCTCTTTCTCTCGATCTTTCTCCGGTCTGCCGGCGGCCGCGAGTTCGATCACCGATCGCGAGAAGCCCCGCGATAACGCACGACCGAGCGACTCCTTGAAAAGGTAGGGCGCGTTATCCTTAACGCGCCGCTCAGGACCTTCGTTCGCTCTGAGACGAGGCCGCGGGATCAGCCGCTTACCTCTACAGCGGTTTAAATTAAAGTGTAGCCGCGACGACGATGTAGGTCGGGGTTCATCCCCGACTTGTCGGGCATAAAGCCCGACCTACAAAACCGGCCATGGAATTTTTGAAACCGCTCTAAACGAGCAAGAGAATGAGAACGAAGAAAGAGAAAGTTTGGTCTACCTCAGCCACTCCTCGAACTTCAGCGCGTCCTCCGGCGTGTCGACGCCGATCGTCGGATCCTCAGTGATGTCGCACGCGATCTCGTAGCCGTTTTCCAGCACGCGCAATTGTTCGAGTTTTTCGATCTGCTCGAGCCGGCCGACGGGCAGCGTCGCAAATTTTTCCAGCAAGTCCGCGCGATAGCCGTAAAGTCCGAGATGCTTGAAACACGGATTGGCCACGACCCACGCGTCGTCGACCGCACCGGCCCGGTCGCGCGCAAACGGAATCGGCGCGCGAGAGAAAAACAGCGCGCGCTTCGCCGCCGGCGCCAGCACGACCTTCACCTGGTTCGGGTTCGCGAAATCCGCCGCACGCTTGAATGGCGTGGCGAGCGTCGCCATCGGCGCGTCCGTCGTCAGCAACTTCGCGAGCATGCGGATCTGCGCGCCGCTCACCAGCGGCTCGTCCGCCTGCACGTTGATCACGAAGTCCGCCTTCACCGTCCGGTTCGCCTCCGCGATGCGGTCCGTGCCGCTCGGGTGCGCCGGGCTCGTCATGATCGCGCGGAAACCGGCGCCCGCCACGCACTCGCGCAACGATTCGTGGTCCACGGCAAACCACAGCGGATAATCCGGCGCTTCCCGCGCGATGCGCTCTGCGACCCAGAGCAGCAGCGGGCGATTGGCGATCTTGTGCAACAGCTTGCGCGGGAATCGCGTAGACTCCAACCGACATGGAACGATTATTGCGGTCTGAGCCATCGCGACGCAGCCTGAGAAACGGTTTTTAAGTTGCAAGCCACCGCCTCGGCCCGGATTTTGGCCGGCTTTCCCGCATCCATGAACAAAAGCGACGCCACACCTGCACTCCAGTCCGTGACGAAGGAGCTCGTTGTGCAGAACAAAATGGGCATCCACGCCCGGCCCGCCGCCATGATTGTCCGCATCACCAACAAGTTCAAAGCGGAGATCTTCGTGGAAAAAGACGAGGAGCAGGTGAACGGAAAAAGCATCATGGGCCTCATGATGCTCGCCGCCGGCAAGGGCTCGAAGGTGAAGTTCATCGCCACCGGCGAGGATGCTCCCGCGATGATCGCGGAGATCGAAGCGCTCTTCACGCGCAAGTTCGACGAGGCGTGAGCGAAGGAAAACCACGAAACACACGAAACGTGGAGCCGGTCTTCTCGACCGGCTTTTTTGTTTTCCACCGGCGGGATCTTCTGCCGCCGGGTTCCTCCGAGCCTTTTCGTGTTTTTCGTGTATTTCGTGGTCACCCCAATCCGAAAAACCGCCGCGCGTTCGCCGTCGAGGTCGCCGCGAGTTCGTCGTAGCTCACGCCGAAAACCTCCTTCGCCGCAAACTCCGCCGTGTGCCGGACGAACGCCGGCTCGTTCGGCTTTCCCCGGTGCGGCGCCGGCGTGAGATACGGCGCGTCCGTCTCGACCATGAACCGCGCGAGCCCCTGCGCCTTCGCCGCGGCGCGCACCGCGTCGGCGTTGTGGTAGGTCAGGATGCCGGTGAACGATCCCACGCCGCCGCGCCGCGTCAGCTCGCCGATCTCCGCCACGCCTTCGGTGAAGCAGTGAAACACGACGCGCTCCCACGCCACGCCGCTGGCGTCGATCATCTCGACGCACTCCCGAAACGCGCCGCGCGAGTGCACGACCACCGGGCAGCCGAGCCGCCGCGCCATCCCGAGCTGCGCCGCAAACGCCGCGCGCTGCCACGCGAAGATTTTCTCCGCCTGCGCCGCGTCCTTCGGCAGGTGAAACCGGTCCAGCCCGCATTCGCCCAGCGCGACCGGCGCTCGAGTGGCACGGGCGTCTCGCCCGTGATCTCCGGACTCTGCGGCCACGGCGCCGGGGCCGATTTTCCAAAACGCTTCGATCTCTGCCACCGCCTGCGCCCAGTTCTCGTCGACCGAACACGGATGCAGCCCGACCGTGAAGTGAACGAACCCGCGCTGCGCCGCCGCGATCTCGCGATACATCGCCCAGTCTTCGGGCGACGTGCCGATCGTGATCATCGCCTCGACTCCGGCTTCGCGTGCCCGCGCGAGCGTCGCATCGAGCGCGCCCTTGCGCGCGAACGATTCCAGGTGCGTGTGCGTGTCGATGAGAGCCATGTTCTTTCTCTTTCTTCTTTCTCTTACTTTTTCTCTGGTTTGGCCGGGACGAAAGAGAAAGATAAAGAGAACGAGAAAGACTATTTCAGATAGAGCGCGCCATACCGCTCCCGCAGATACCGCACGAGATGCCGCGGCGAAAGCTCCTCGCCCGTCGCGCGGCGCACGAGCTCCAGCGTCCCGCAGCGCCGCGCCTGCCCATGGATGTTTTCGCGCAGCCAGCCGAGCAGCCACGAAAAATCGCCGCGCGCAAAATCCTCCTCCAGCGCCGGCCGCAGCGCGAGCGCCCGATGCCAGAGCTGCGCCGCGATCATGTTGCCCAGGCAATAGCTCGGAAAATAGCCGAACGCGCCGTCGCTCCAGTGCACATCCTGCAACACGCCTTCGCGGTCGTTCGCCGGCTCGAGGCCGAGCAGCTCGCGCGACGCCGCCCGCCACGCCGCCGGCAGGTCGCGCACCGCGAGCTCGCCCGCGAAGAGCCGCCGCTCGATCTCGAAACGCAGCACGATGTGGAGATTGTAAGTCACTTCGTCCGCCTCGACGCGGATCAACGTCGGGCTGACTTCGTTGATCGCGAGATAAAGCTCCTCCGCGCCGACGTCTCGCATCGGCGCCGGAAACAGCGCGCGCCAGCGCGGCTCGAAAAATCGCCAGAAGGCGCGGCCGCGCGCGACCTGGTTTTCCCAGAGGCGGCTTTGCGATTCGTGCACCGCCATGCCCGCGGCGATCCCGAGCGCCGTGCCGAGTTCGTCTTCCGGCAGGCCTTGTTCGTAAAGTCCGTGTCCGGTCTCGTGAATCGAGCCGAACAGCGCGCTCAGCGGCTCGTCCTCGCGATAACGCGTCGTCATCCGCACGTCGCTGCCCGTGCCGGAACAAAACGGGTGCAGCGAGACGTCGATCCTTCCGCGCGCATAATCGAAACCGATCCGCTCCGTCGCCTCGCGCAAAAAAATCCGCTGCGCCTCGACCGGAAATCCGCGCAGCTTCCCCGCCGCCGCGCGCGCCCGCGCCGCCACCGGGGAATCCGTGATCTCGCGCACGAGCGGGACGAGGTCGCGCTTCAGCTCCGCGAATAATTTTTCCACCGCCGCGGCCGTGAGGCCCGGATCGTGCCGGTCGAGCGCATAGTCGTAGGGCGCATCGCCGCGGCCGAGATAGGCGGCCTCGCGCTGCGCGAGTTCGATGTTCTTCTCCAGCACCGGCGCGTAGCTCGCGAAATCGTCCGCCGCCTTCGCGCGCGCCCACGCGTGATAGCCGCGGCTGCCCTGCACCGCCTTCTCGTGCACGAAATCCGCCGGCAGCTTCGTCGCGCGATCGTAGTCGCGCCGCGCGTTCGCCACCACGGCGCGCTGGTCGTCGTTCAAACTCGCGCGGCCCGCTTCCAGCACGCCGAGCAGTTCGCCGATGCGCGGCGCGGTCTCCGCCGCGTGCTGCACGTCGGCGAGCACGGCGCGTTGCTGCGCGCGCTGCTCCGCGGCGCCGGGCGGCAGGTTCACCTGCTCGTCCCAGCCGAGCAGCGAGCCGATCGTGTCGAGCGTGTGCGCGCGCTGGAGCAGCGTCTTCAACTCGGCCTGCGCGGCGGCATTCGTCATCGCCGCAACTTGGAAAATATTCCCGCGCGGTCAATCCGCGCGTTCGGTCGCGGGCGCCACCGGCACGAACGGCGTCGCGCCGCGCTCGATGCGCACGTTGCCGCCGCTCGCGTGCAACGTGACGAGCGGCCCGCCCGCGTTCAGGTTCGCGGTCAGCTTGCGCCGGCCGTTTTCGCCCGGCTCGATCGCAACCGGCAGCTTGCATTCGACGCGGCCCCAGATCGAGGACGCCTCGATCCGGCAGTTCGCCGCCGGGTCGATCTTCGCCAAGATATTTCCGCCCGAGGTCGCCACGCGCGTGTTCTCGCCCTCGAACATCCGCGGAAATCCGATCGCGACGTCGCCCGCCTCGGCGAGCGCGCGCACGCTGTTTTGCGCCATCATCAGCTCGATGTCGCCGCTCCGGTTTCGGACGTCGACCGGCCCGCCGATCGTGCCCGCGCGGATCGCGCCCCGCAACACGCGCGCGGTGAACGCGCCCGAGCACCGCGACACCACCACGTCGCCGTTGTCGACCTGCGCGTTCACGCTGCCGTCGATCTGGCGGAAAAAAATCGTGCCGTTCTCCACGCGGGCCTTCATGTCGCCCGCGAGATTGCCGATCGTGACGCCGCCGTTGAGCACCTTCACGTCGACATTGCACCGCCGCGGCACCGCCACGCGGTAAACCAGATCGATCTGCTGGTCCTCGTGCCAGATCCAGCGGATGCGCGACTCGCGCGGATTCCGCGCAAAAATGGACACGACGTTGTTCGCCGCCTTCATCTGGAGCTGCAACGCCGCGCGCAACCGCTCCGCCTCCGTGGCCGTGTCCGCGCCGATTTCCATGTGCACGCTCACGCGCACTTCCGGCGCGTCGCTTTCCGTCACGAAAACCGCGCCGCGGTAGCTGTCGAGCTGGAGCGTGCAGCCCGGCTGCACGGCAAACGTCGCGCTCTCGTCGCGCTCCGCCGCCGCGCCACGATTCGAGATCGCAGCGAGCAAGAGGCAGAAGGCGAAACGCCGGCACGCATTCATGGGCGGCCGAACTCTCGCCACCCGCGCGCCGCCTGCAAGCGCCAGCCGCGGGTAATGCTACCGCCGGTAATGCTACGAACCCGCCGCGCCGCTCAACGCGTGCGCACCGCGATGCCGCCGCCGCTGGTGCGCAGTCTCAGGAGCGGGCCGCCGCCGTTCACGTTGCCGACGAGCTTCGCGCGGTTATGGCCCGAGCTTTCGAGCGCGATCGTGAGCCCGTCGGCGTCCACGCTCCCGCCGCTCGTCGACGCGTCGAGGCGAAACGCCGCGGCCTGGTCGACCGCGACCTGGATGCTCCCGCCCGACGTGCTCAGCACGCAATCGCCCTTGAGCGGCCCCGCGACCGCAGCGTGCACGCTGCCACCGCTCGTGTGCGCATCGATCGAGTTCCGCACTTCATCGATTTTGATCCCGCCGCCCGAAGTCGAAAGCTTCGCCGCGCCCGCGACCTGGCCGACGCTGATGTTGCCGCCGGAGGTCTCGAGCTCCACATCGCCCGCCGCGCGGTCGAGCGTGATGTTGCCGCCCGAGGTATGCGCATCGATCGGCGCGCCGATTTTCCCGAGCTTGATGCTGCCGCCCGAGGTGCGTGCAAAAACTTTTCCCGCCAGGTCGCCGACCGTGATGCTCCCGCCCGAGGTGTGCAGCTCGGTCGCGAAGCTCGCCGGCACCGCCACCACAAAATCCACCTGCACCGGCGGCCACGAGCCGAAGTGAAACCCGAACGGCTGCGACTCGTATTTCGCCTTCGCCCGCACGTCGCTGCCCGATTGCTCGAGCGTGAGCTCGAGCTTCTTCAACAGGTCGTCCGCTTCCGCGTCCGAGTCGGCGCGGATTCGTTCGCGCGCCGTCACTTTCACGACGCCGTCGCTCGCGGGCGTGACCTGGATCGAGCCGCCGTAGGTCTCGACCCGCAGCGTGCCCGCACCGGTGACGGCAAATGTCTTTTCGACGACACGCTCGATTTTCGCCGAGGCGGTGACGGCCGTGGCCGCGAACGCGACCACGAGAAACATGCGCGACAAGGAATTCATGCTGGCCTGAAAACCCACCGAAGCGCGGAAAGTTACAGCGAATGTCGCGCGACGCACGCCGGCTACACCTTCGCGCTGTTGTCGCACTTGTAGTGGACTTGCGAGCGGCGCAACCCGTGGGCGCGCAGCGCGGCCGTCTGCGCGGGATCGCGGCGCTGCAGCGCGAATCGCTGCCGCGCTTCCTCGGCCTCTTCCGCCGCCGCGAGCGCGGCGAGACAGAGCAGCGTCTCGGCATGAGCCGGCAGCCGCCGCGCGGGAAATCCCGCCCGCGCGCTCATCCACTGCACGATGTCGGCTGCCGAGGTCATGATCGTCACAAAGCTTCGCGCTCCGCGAGCGCGCGTCAAATCATCGCCGACCACGCCTTTTCGTCGAAGCCGGCCCGCGCCGCTTTCCCCGCGACGAGAAACGGCCGTTTCACGAGGCTGCCGTTCCCGGCGAGCAGCGCGAGCGCCGCGGCGTCGTCGAGCGCCGGCAGCTTCGCCGCGAGATTCTGCGCGCGATACTCGCGGCCCGCGGTGTTGAACAGGCGCCGCACCTCGCCGCCGTGCGCCGCGAGCGCGGCGCGCAGTTCCGCGAGCGTCGGCGGCGTCTCGCGAATCGCGCGCTCCTCGAACTCCGCGCCGCGCGCGCGCAACCATTGCACCGCCGCGCGGCAGGTGTCGCAGTTGGAGAGCGTGTAGATCTTCAGCATGGGCGCACAGATTGAGCAGGAAGAACGGCAAAGTGAAAAAAGAAAGCGCGCCGCGCGGTTTGCGATCCTGCTCCCTGCTCCGCCGCGCCTCGCGCCGCTACTTCACCCAGCTCGGATCCTGGATGACGAACTGCCACCGGTCCTTGTATTGCCCGAGCTCGCCGTAGAAACGGATCGTCGCGCCGGCGGCGTAATCCGCGCGGAGCTTCTTGCGCAGCGCTTCGTCGTAACTCCAGACATCGTAGGTGTCGCCGCGAAACTCGACCGCGAGCCGCGCGCCCGGCGCGATGCGACCCTCGACGCGCACGATCCGGCCTTTGTTCGCGTCGGTGCGCAGGCTCGCACCCGCGGGCAGTTGAGCGGCGACGAGCGCGACTTTTTCCAGCTCGACTTTCGCGTAGTCGATTTTGTTCACCGCGTCCGCGCCTTCGACCGAGCCGTTGCGCAGCGCGATGTAGCGATCGGCACGGCCGTCGGGCACGGTGACGAATTTCGCATACACCGGGAAGTGATCCGAAAAACCGCCGCCCGCCGGGCCGTCGAACGACCAGCGGATCGGCAGGCCTTTGTCGTCCTCGTTCAGGCCGGGAAATTTCGCGACGCCGAACGAGTTGTCCACGTATTGCACGCCGCGGTAGTCATAGAGGCCGCGCGTGACGATCAGGTGCATCAGCGTGCCCCATTCGCCGCGATACGTGTCGCTGCCGCGCTGCTCCGGCGGCAGCTCATACCAGAGATTGTAGAGGTCGCGCTGCGTGCCGCGGATCGCGAGTTCGTTGCCCTGCGAGCCGAGCACGTCGTTGAGGCCGGTGCGCTTCATCGTCGCGGCGTAGCGGCGGTTCTGGTTGAACTGCGAATTGAAATCGCCGCCGAGCACGATGTCCGCGTTCGGATCGGCGCGCAAAATCTCGTCGAGCCGCGTGCGCAGCGTCTGCGCGTTCGCGATGCGCGTGGCCTCGGTCGCGGGATCGCTCGCGCCGGATTTCCAGTGGTTCGCGAACACGTAGAGCGGCGCGCCGTCGACCTCGAGCAGCACTTCGAGGATCGCACGCGCGTCCTGCGTCGGATGCGAGCGCGCGGCCTTCACCGGAAAACGCGTGAAGACGACGCATTTCTGCTCGAGCTGCTCGACCTTGCGCACGCCGCCGGGCGCGAGGGCGTTGTCCGCGACGACGACGTGGTAGCCCGTCATGCCGCGGTCGGCGAAGGTCTTCAATAGCAGCGCCTCCGCCGGCAGGTCGCCGACTCCGGCATCGAACTTCGCCCCGAGCATGTCCTCGATTTTTTCGCCCGCGTAGCGCGCGAGGATCGCTTCGTAATCGGGCGGCGATTTCGACGGCGTGAAGTCCACCTCGATCTCGCAGCAGATCAGGATGTCGGGCCCGCGGCCGTTTTCGAAGCGGCTCACGACGCGCGCGATGTTCTGCAGCTTGGTCAACGCGTGCGCCCGCGAATACTTCGCCGGCTGGTAATCCTCGAACTGCGCGATGCCGTCGACATCGTGCAGGTTCTCGACGTTGTAGGCGACGATCATGAACGGCCGCGCCGCCGCGCTCGCGACGAACGCCACCGTCGACGCCAACGCGAGCGCGCGGACAAGACGCGAAAGTTTTTTCATCCGTCCAGCTTGGTCGCCGCCGGTGCGGGGCGCAATCCGTGCCTGCGCAAAAACCTCCGGGCGCCGAAGCGCACCGAAGGTTTTTCCCGAAGTTCGACGACGGGGCGTCGACTCCGGCCGGCGCTCAGCGCCGCATGCCGGTGACGGCGTCGACTTGCGCCGCGGCCGCGGCAAAGGCGTTGTAGTCCGACGCGAGTTCCGCGCGCGTGGCGTCCCACTGATCGGGATTGGCGCGGCGCGCGGCGCGCAGCGTCTTGAAGAGCGCCGCTTCGCGCTCCTTGGTGGCGTCCGTCGCGACCGTCAGCTCGCGGCGGCTCGACCGATCCATCTGGTTGGACGTCTCCTCGAACGTGCTGATCGCGCCGTCGGCCGCGGCCATGCGCGTCTGCACGTCGGCGATCACCTGCCCGCGGGATTCCGCCGGTTGATTAAGAATGGCGGAGCTGACGCGCGCGGCATCGAGCGACGCCGCCAGGCTCGTCGCCGGCAAACCGGTCATCGCGAGCGCGGCGCGCGGCGCCGGGCCATGCTCGAGCACCGCCACTTTCGCTGCCGGCAGGATCGGCGGATGCGTCGCGGCCGTGTTGGGCGGGAGCGCGGGATCGATCGCCTGCCCGTCGGGCGCGTGGACGTCGTCGTTGCGCCGCTGCGCGGGGAATGGCGCGCGGCTCGCGTTGCTGCCGTCGGGAAAAGCGACCCGCGGCATGATCATGACCGCTTGGTTCGATTGCGCGAAGCCGGTGGCGGCCGTGACGGTGAGGAAGAGCGCGAAAGCGCAGGAAGAAATTTTCATGGTGAACTCCGAGGTTGAGATTGCGCCCCGTTGGATTTCACCCGGCGGGAATTCGTTCGCGGGGTTGCCACCCCACCCGGCCTACGGTCTATCCGTTGACGAACCGCATTCCGCCTCGACATGCTCGCCGCTTCATGGCTCCGCTGCTCGAACTCTCCGGCTTGCGCATCGCGCGCGGACGCACCGCGATCCTCCGCGGCGTCGACTGGCGCGTCGCCCGCGGCGAGCACTGGGCGATTCTCGGCGCGAACGGCTCCGGAAAAACCACGCTGCTCAAGGCCCTCACCGGCTACATGCCGCCGACCGCCGGAGAGATTTCCCTGCTCGGCCGCCGCTACGGCGCGTGCGACTGGCGCGAGCTGCGGCTGGAGATCGGCGTGGTGACGAGCGCATTCGCCGCCGCGATCCCGCCGGCGGAGGTCGCGCTCGACACCGTCGTGAGCGGAAAATTCGCGCAGCTCGACCTGTGGCACGCCGGCACGCGCGCCGATCGTGCGGCGGCGCGGCGGCAGTTGCGCGCGGTGCGGCTCGGCTACCTCGCGGCGCGCGAGTGGGCGTATCTCTCCCAAGGCGAACGCCAGCGCGTGCTCATCGCGCGCGCGCTCATGGCGCGGCCGCGGCTTTTGATTCTCGACGAGCCGTGCGCCGGGCTCGATCCGGTCGCGCGCGAGCAATTTCTCCGCTTTCTCAGCCGGCTCGCGCGGAAAAAAAATTCGCCCGCGCTCGTCCTCGTCACGCACCACGTCGAGGAGATCGCGCCGGTCTTCACGCATGCGCTGCTGCTGCGGGCCGGCCGCGTCGTCGCCGCCGGTCCGCGGCGGCGGGTGCTGACGTCGGCGTTGCTTTCGGCGACCTTCGGCGCGCCGCTCGCGCTCGTGCGCCGCGGCGACCGCCTGAGCCTGCGGTAAGGCGCACGGGCTTTGCCGCGCCGCGCAGATTTTTTCGCCGCCGGCCAGAGCGGCGGACGGGAACGAATCGCCGCATTTTCCCTCGTCACCGCGGCTGGCGCCGCCATGTTTTCTCGCGGTCATGGCCAGTTCCCCGCCTGAAAACCCGCCGCCTCCCGCGACCACCGGCGCCGTCTTCCTCAGCTACGCGCGCGAGGACACCGACGCCGTGCGCCGCATCGCCGATGCGTTGCGCGCGTTCGGCGTCGAGGTGTGGTTCGACCAGAACGAACTGCGCGGCGGCGACATGTGGGACGCGAAGATCAAGAAACAGATTCGCGAGTGCACCCTCTTCGTGCCCGTCGTGTCGGGACAGACGCAGCGGCGCACCGAGGGTTATTTCCGCCGCGAGTGGAAGCTCGCCGTCGAACGCACGCACGACATGGCCACCGGAGTGGCGTTCATCGTGCCCGTCGTGATCGACGAGACGCGCGAGGCCGACGCCGCGGTGCCGGAGGAATTCATGCGCTACCAGTGGACGCGCCTCGCGCAAGGCGTGCCGTCGCCGCAGTTCGTCGAGCAAATCAAGCGGCTCGTCGCTGCGCCGCGCAAAGCCACGGGCGTCGGCCGCATGGCGGCGGCTCCCGTCAGCGCGGTGCCGGCGGGCCGCGGCCTGCCGCCCTGGGCCTGGGCCGCAGCCGTCGTCGCGCTCGGCGGCGCGGCGGCGTTCTTGGCGCTGTGCCCGGCGGCGAAGGACTCGCGTCCGCCCGTGGCCGATACGCCGCCGCCGTCCGAAGTCCGCCAGCTCACCGCCCAAGCGTGGGCGCTCTGGGAAAAGCAGGACGATGCCACGCGCGACGACTGGGCGCTGGCCGACCAGTTGTGCCAGCGGGCGATCGCGCTCGATCAGTCGGACGCCGACGTCTGGGCCGTGCAGTCGCAGGTGTCGCTCGCATTCGTCATCTTCGGGTTCGACACTTCGCCCGCCCGCTACGACGCGGCGCGCTCGCAGGCGGAGCGCGCGGTGCGGCTCGCGCCGGACTCGAACGAGGCGCAGTTCGCCCTGGCCAATTATTACCGGCGACAGGCCACGACACGGGACGAAGGCGTGCGGATGCTTCGCCAACTCATCGAAAAAATGCCGACCGACAAACGCGTGCTGCGCACGCTGGCCAGCGCGCTGCGCGGCCAGGGCCGCTACGAGGAATCGATCCCGTATTCCGATCGCGCGAACGCCCTGCCCGGCGGCGATCCCGTGGCGATGTTCGGCAAGGAGGAAGCCCTCCGCCTGCTGAATCGCGACGTCGAGGGCGAAAACGTCATCGACCAGGTGCTCGCCGTTCATCCCACCCCGGCGGGTTATCTGAAAAAACTCCGCTACGTGCTCAACGTCCACGGCGATCTCGATCAGGCGCGGGCGCTGATCGAAAAGCTGCCGGCTCCGTTTCTGCTCGAGGAGGCGGGCGCGTTCGCCGCGAGCCAGGTCTGGTTGTGGCGGCGCGAGCCGGCCAAGGTGATCGCCGTTCTCGATGCGATTCCGAAGGACTACATCGAAAAGGGCTACTTTTACACCGGCCCCAAATCCTACCTCACCGGGCTGGCCCGGCAGATTGCGGGCAACGAGGAGGCGGCGCGCACGGATTTCCGGGCCGCGCTGCAGCTCGTGGAGCAACGGCTGACCGCGCAGCCGAACAACGCGGAACTGCTCGCGTGGAAAGCCAACCTGCTCGCCCGCCCGGGCGATCGCCCGGGAAGCGAGCAGGCCTTCCGCGCCTTCCAGCAATTGAACGGCGGCGGCATCTCCGCCGCCGTCGCGGGAATCATGGCGCTCCTCGGCCGGCAGGACGAAGTCGTCGATTTGATTGTTAACTCCAATCTCCCGCGATCCCCGACACTGCTCTACTCGCCGGAGTGGGACGCCCTCCGCGGCAACCCGCGCTTCGAGGCGTGGCTGAAGCAGTCCGAATCCAAAAAATGAACGACGCGACGGCGGCTGAATTTTCCCGCGGTGTGCGCGCCGCCGCCGAAATGCTCGGCGGTGAATCGTGAATCCGCTGTCGGAACTGATCGACGCGCTTGGGCTCGCGAACGTTTGGATTTACCTCGCGCTCTTTCTCGTCGCATCGCTGCTGATGCTCTGGCGGCTCGACGCGCTCCTGAAGCACGGCCTCGAAGGCACCGCGCTCGGCACGCTCGTGATGCCCTACTGCTCGGGTCTGGGAAATCTGCTCTTCGTCGCGATCGTCGCGACGCGCCACGCGCCCGTGCAGGAAGTGCTGACCAACTGCCTCGTCAACAACGTCACCAACCTCACGCTCGTCCTCGGCCTGCCCGCGCTGCTCTGGGGTTTGAATCTCGCCGCGCCCATCGCGAAAAAATCCGCGCGCGGCGCCGGCGGGAAAAAGAAACCCGGCGCCGGCGGGGAAAACGACGACACCGACCGCCAGCTCAGCCAGCTCTCGCTGCTGCTCACGCTCGCCGCCGTCTTGTTTTTCAGCGGCATCACCTGGGCGCTTGGCGCCGACGGCAAACTCGACGCGACCGACGGGCTGGTGCTCGTCGCGCTGTTTCTGTTTTGGCAGTGCTTCCAGGTATTCGACGTGCTCAAGCACAACGTCCGCCAGCGCCGCTCGTTCTCGCCGCTGTTTTACCTCGATGTGTTCTTCGTGCTGCTCGGCGGCTATGCGCTCTACGCGAGCATCGACTGGCTCGTCACGTGGCTCACCGCGCAGAACGGCGATTTCCTCAACGCCGCGCACCTCGGCTGGCTGAGCGGCTGGCTGATGGTGCTGCCGAATGCGCTGCTCGCCTTCTACTACGCCGCACGCCGGCGCGCCGACATCGCGTATGCCTCGCAGGTCGGCGACGGCCACATCTGCATCCCGCTCTGCATCGGGCTCACCGCGATGCTCACGCCGATCCCGGTGCCGAAGGTTTTCGAAACCGGCCTCGCGATCCTCGTCGGCGCCGCGGTCGTGCACGCACTCTGCGTGCTGTTCGCGCGCGGCCTGCCGCGCTGGATGGGCTGGCCGCTGCTCGCCGCGTATGCCTGGTTCGTCGCCGCCGGGCTGATGTAGGGAAGGAAGAAGGAAGAATTAGGAATTAAGAAAGCGAAACGACGCGAGCTCGCGCGTGGCGGCGCCCGCGTTTCCCGTTCCAAAATCTCCTTTTCTTGATTCTTCCTTCTTCCTTCTGACTTTCGCGTCACGCTTCCAGCGGATCGGCGCGAAATCTTTCGCTCAGCTCGAAGAGCGCGGATTGCGCGCCGAGCCATTTCGCATCGGCGCGGATTTCGCTCAGCGTTTTCTTCGTGTGGTTCAACACGAGGTAGCTCGTCGCGCCGATCTTCATGAATGCATCGTAGCGCGTGCCGCTCGCATCCGGCACGAATTCCAGGTCGCCCTCGGCGAATTGTTTTCCCGCCGCGCGCGAGCGCAGCGGCTCGGCGTCCGCCGGCAGACTCTGTCGAAACGCCTCCGGTCGCGGCCCGCTGTAGGCCGCGATCCCGCCCGACTTCGCCGGCAGCGTGAGGATCGCCCATTCGTCGAACACCGGCTGCAGGTAAACCGCGCGCATGCGCTCGAGGCAGGTTTGGATGTGAGTGCGTGCCGTCTCCAAGTCCATGCGAGCGAGGAAGGCGAAACGCGCCCGCGACGCAAGCCGCCTCCCGGTGAAACGAATTTGAAACGCGTCCGTTCAACGTCTTGGTCTCGACCGGTTCACTGGAGACGCAGCGCCCTCGCCCGCCGGCGTGGCACGGGCGTCCCGCCCGTGATTTCGCGGCCCGCGAGCCGCCCGATCATGGGCGAGACGCCCGTGCGACGCAGGCCGCCGATCCTTCTCCCTTCCCCCTTCCCCTTTCTCCCTTCTCCCGCTCTCACCCGCGCAACCGCACCACATCGCCCGACGCGACCGGCGCGCTCCCGCTCGTCGCCGACGCCGCCGAATACACCACGCGCCCCGCGCGCACAATCTCGACCGCGCGCTGCGCGACCGCGAGCCGCGCTTCGGCGCCGGCGCCGGCGAGCGTGAGACCTTCGCGCCACGGCACGCGGACGATCGTCCCCGAAGCCGCGTCGACAAACGTCACCATGCCCGCTTGCGCGAGTCGCGACGCCGCATCGATCCCGCCGCTGCCGACGTTGCCCGCCGCGCGCACCGCGCTCACGGCGACTTTTCCCGTCGACGTCACGACGGCGCCGGCCGTTTCACCCGCGACCGTCACGCCCGTCGCCGCAAGTTTCACCGGCGCGGCCACGGCGTGATAAACCAGGCAACCGCCCGCCAGCGCGACCGCGCCCGCCGCGCCGAAAGCAAAAAGCAGGAAGCCGCCAAACCCGAAGTCGACGCGCGCCTTCCTCGTTTCCCGCTTCACGAAATTTCGCGTCAGCGCTGCGCGAAAATCTCCGCGAAAAATGTCTTCATGTGCTCCCACGAGCGCCGGTCCGCGGCGGCGTTGTAGCCGATGCCGCTCTGCAGGCCGTTCGCGCGCGCGAGCTCGTCCGCCTTCGGATTCGTGAACGCGTGGATCGCGCCCGCGTAGCTCACGAACTGGTAGTCGAGCTTGCCGTCATCGAGCGCCTTCTTGAACGCATCGATATCCTCCTTCTTCTCGAACGGATCGATCGCGCCGTGGCAGATCAGGATTTTCGTCTTCGTCTTCGCCGCGACTTCGGCCGACGGCGGGATCAAGCTGCCGTGAAAACTCACGATGCCCGCGAGCGGCGCGCCGCTCCACGCCAGCGCCTGCACCGTCGCGCCGCCGAAACAATAACCGATCGCCGCCACGCGCTGCGCATCGACGAGCCCGGTTTTCAAAAGTTGCTCGAGCCCCGCGCGCGCGCGATCGGCCATCAGCGGCTTGCCGTAAAATTGACCCGCGAGCTCGCCGGCTTTTTTTGCATCGGTCGTCACGACGCCCGCGCCAAACATGTCGCCCGCGAACGCCACGTAGCCGAGCTGCGCGAGTTTTTCCGCGCGCATCTTCGGGTATTCCGTCAGGCCCCACCACTCGGGAATCACGAGCACGCCCGGCGCTTTCTTCGCCGCGGAAACCTGCGCGTCGTCGTAAGCGAGGTAACCCTCGAGCTTCACGCCGCCCTGCTCGTAAGGCACGGCGCGCGTGATGATCTTGGCCTGGACGGACATGGCGACGAGGAGCGACGCGAGAAGGAAGGCGAAGGTTTTCATGACAGCAAATACCGGCGGCGTTTTGCCGCCGAAAGGAGCCGACGTTATGGCGAACGGCCGCGTGCGGCCGCAAGTCCGTTCACGCGGGAAACCCGCCCGTGATGTAGTTCTTCAGGTGCTCGGCCTCGGCCTGGTGATGATCCGAAACCCAGCGCGTGATGTCGCCGATCGAGATCGCGCCGACGAGCCGCCCGTGGTCGACGACCGGGAGATGGCGGCAGCGCTTCTGCGTGAAGATTTCCATCGTCTCTTCCATCGTCGTCTCGGGCGTGATGGTGATGACGTCGGCGGTCATGACGTCGGCGACCGGCGTGCGCTTCGGATCGACGCCTTCGCCGACCACGCGGCGCAGCACGTCGCGCTCGGTGAAGATGCCGACGAGTTTTCCGGCATCGATGATCATGACGGAGCCGACACGGTGACGGTTCATTTCCGCCACGGCATCGAAGATGGTGACGGTCGAGGGCACGGAAAACACGGCCCGGCCTTTGCGATCCAGGATCGCGGCGATGTGAGCATTCATGGGGGTAACGCGAGGGGTTGCCCGCGAGTGTGCTGCGGCGCGCCGCACCTGCAACCCGAAAGCCCCCGCGCGCGTCCGCATTTTTGCCGCGGGATTTTCCCGAGGCGTCCATTACAACCGCGCGCGCCGCTTCGACACCCATGCGCCTTGCGCCGGTGGGAACGGCGTGATTGCGTGACGCGTCATGAGTGCCGGAAAAATTCTCCTCGTTGTCCTCGGCTTCTTCATCGCCCTCGTCGTGGTCCTCGGCCTCGGCGTCAGCGGCATCTACAACCGGCTCGTCACGCTTCAGCAGGGCACCGACGCCGCGTGGGCGCAGGTGCAGAACGTCTACCAGCGGCGCGCCGATCTCATCCCGAATCTCGTCAACACCGTCTCCGGCGCGGCCAACTTCGAGAAATCCACGCTGACCGAAGTCGTCGACGCGCGCGCCTCCGTCGGCCGCGTGCAACTGCCCGCCGGCACCGCGCCGACCGATCCCGCGCAGCTCGCGGAATTCGAGCAGGCGCAGGCCCGCCTCGGCGGCGCGCTCTCGCGGCTGCTCGCCGTGTCCGAGCGCTATCCCGACCTGAAGGCGACCGCGGCCTTCCGCGATCTGCAGGCGCAGCTCGAAGGCACGGAGAACCGCATCGCCGTCGAGCGCGGCCGCTTCAACGAAGCCGTCCAAGCCTACAACACCGCGATCAAACGCTTTCCCGCCGCGCTCTTCGCCGGCATGTTCGGCCATGCGCCGCGCCCGTATTTCACCGCCGTCGCCGGCGCGGACAAACCGCCCGAGGTGAAATTCGACTTCGGCGCAAAGGCGCCCGCGGTTCCCGCCCGGCCGTGAACGCGTTCGCGGCAGAGCCCGCAGCGATGACGGCGATGCGTGCGACTCCCGCGCGGTCTCCCGCACGAAATTTTGGGTCGGCGCCGGTGCGGATCATCGCGCTGACGTTCGCCGTTCTGTTCGCGAGTATTTTCGCCCGCGCCGCGGAGGTCATCCCGCCCGCGCCCGAAGATCATTTCAACGACTACGCGCACGTCGTCCGCGCCGAAACCGCGCGCCAGCTCAACGCCGAGCTCGCGCAATTCGAGCGCGATACCTCGACGCAGCTCGTCGTCGCGATTTATCCGCGGATGCAGTCGGATTCCTCCGTCGAGGATTACACGGTGCGCGTCGCGCAAAAATGGGACGTCGGCCAGAAAGGCCGCAACAACGGCGCCGTCCTCTTCGCGTTTCAACAGAGCCACGACCTGCGCATCGCCACCGGCTACGGCCTCGAAGGTGCGCTGCCCGACGCGCTCTGCAAGCGCATCGTCGAGGACGAAATCGCGCCGCGCTTCCGCGCCGGCGATTTCGACGGCGGACTGACCGCCGGCGTGCACGCGATGATGGCCGCCGTGCGCGGCGAATACCGCGGCACCGGCCGCACCGCCGCCGATGCGCTCCTGCCGCAGCCGCGATTCAGCAACGTGATTCCGCTCCTGTTTTTCGCCGTGGTGATCTTCTTCATCGTTCGCGGCGCGCGGCGCCAGCAGCGCGTCTTCAGCAATCGCGGCGTGTGGACGACGCCGTGGTGGGGCGGCGGCGGAGGTTGGAGCGGTGGCGGAGGTGGCGGTGGTTGGAGCGGCGGAGGCGGCGGGACATTTTCCGGCAGCGGCGGAAGTTTCGGCGGCGGCGGCGCGGGAGGAAAATGGTGATGAGCGCGCCTGCGAAAAAATTCGCCGTCGATCACGACCGCATCGTCGCCGCAATCCACGCGGCCGAACTCCGCACGTCCGGCGAAATCCGCGTCCTCGTCTCCCGCGCAGTCGCCGACGAACCGGTCGCAACCGCACAAAAACATTTCGAGCGGCTCGGCATGACGCGCACGCGCGCGCGCAACGGCGTGCTGATCTTCGTCGCGCCGCGCTCCCGCACGTTCGCCGTCGTCGGCGATACCGGCGTGCACGAAAAATGCGGCGACGCCTTCTGGCGTGAACTCGCGACCGCGATGGAGCGGCACTTCCGCGCCGGAGATTTCACCGGCGGACTCGTCCACGGCATCGAGTGCGCGGGCACGCTGCTGGCCGAGCACTTCCCGCGCTCACCCGACGACTGCAACGAGCTGCCCGACGAAGTCGAGGAGACGGATTGAGTCGCCGGCGCTGCGGAATCTTTCTCTTTCTCGTTATCGTTCTCTTTCTCCTCCTCGAGAGGAACCGGCCGGTTGGAGAGAACGAGAACGATTAAGAGAACGAGAACGATAAATAGGACGCCTTACCGCCCGAACAACTTGTCCAGCGCGCCGAGATTTTTCACCGGCGCTTTTTTCTTTTCCGTCAGCGCAACGGCCGTCAACGGCCGCACGGGCACCGGCGTTTCCTGCGATGCGGCGCGCGGCGCATTCAGCGCGGCGAGCGCGCGGTCGAGTTTGACCGTTGAAACCGGCTCCGCCGTGCCGAGCTCCTGCGCGAACAGGCTCACGCGAAATTCCTCGACCAGCCAGCGAAACGCCGCCGCTTCGCCGCTCGCGCCAAGTTTTCCGATCGCGGCGATATAGGGCGCGAGCTGCGCGGCGCGCTCGGCGTCCTTGGCGGGATTTTTCCGCCAGCGCTCCGCCCGCGCCTTCATCGCGCGCAGGTAGCGCGGCAGATGCGTGAGCTGAGCGAACGGCGTCGCGCGCAGAAAATCCGGCGGCAACAGCGCCGCGAGATCGCGCTCGAGCCCGGCATACGGCTGCGGATGCACGAGCAACTCCTGCCGCATCGCCAGAATCTCGCGCAGCAGATCGACGAGCCGCGGCACGATCCCGCGCAGATCGTCTTTCGCCCGCTGGACCGCCGTTTCGAAATCCGCCCGCGACAGCGGCCGCGGCTCCGACGCGTCCCGATTGGCGTTCGTGGTCGCGGTCGGGCGCACGCGCGCCGGATCGCAGACCCAGCGGCGCATCGATTCGAAGGCGTCGGCGCGCAATTTCTCCACCGGCGCAAGCGTCGCCGCGAGCGGGCCGATCTCGCGCAGCGCGCGCAGATCGCGCTCGAGCCAGCCGAGTTCGTGGCCGACTTGCCGCTCGAGCAACGCCGCGAGCCCGCGGCGCGTCGCGCCCGCGGCTTCCTCCGGCGTCTTGAACAGCCGGCGCGCCACGCCTTCCGTCTCCGCCCGCAAGCCGGCAAACGCATACACCGGCGCTCCGGCCTGCTCGGTGACGAGCACGCGCTCCGGCAACTCCGCCCAGGACCACTGCTCCGCGGCCGCCGTCTCCCATTTCGCCCGCGCGGCACGCCATGCGCCGGGCTCCTCCTGCGCGACCGCCGCACTCGCTTCGCGCGACTTCGCCGCGAGCGCCGCGTGGATGGCGGAAAGATCGCGGCTCGCCGCCAGCTCGCGACCGCTCGCATCGACCACGCGCACGCGCACGCGCAAATGATCGGGCAGCGGTTTGTCCGCCCAGACGACGGGATTGATCGCGATGCGATACCGTTGCGCGATCGCCGTCGCCAGCGCGTCGGTCAGCGGCGCCGCGCTGGGAGTCGGGACCGCCACTCGCCGTCTCGAATTTGATTCCAAATCGCCCGGGGGATTCAGCGATCCCGCGCGGCCGGACAAATCCTGCATGAGCGTCTTCGCCGTTTCGCCGAGCGGCACGAAGCCGCGACGCAACTCCTTCGGCAGCGCGCGCAGGAAATGTTCGACCTTCGCCTCGAGGTGTCCGGGCACGGCCCAATCGAGCGCCGCGGGCGTCAGCGCACCGGCTTCGCGCACGCCGACCTCGAGCGTCACGCCATCGTCGGACTGGCCGGGCTTGTAGGCGTAGTTGAGCGGCAGCGCGCGATTCTCGACCGGCACCGCTTCCGGAAACGCCGCCGCATCGTGCGCAATCGTGTCGGGATCGCGCAGGTCGTCCGGCGCCATGAAAAGAAAATGCGGCTCCGCGCCGCGCCGCTCGCGCACGAGATCGACGAGCTCGGCGACCGACGAAACACCTGGAGACGCGACGCCCTCGTCGCGTCCGGATCGCGACGCCGGCGTCGCCGCTTGCGCCGGCAGCAATCGCGCGGCGTAGAAACGATACGCCGCTTCGTCGAGATTCAGGTAGCCGCTGTCGCGCGCGCGCGTGAGCAGGTCCTCGATCTTTTCGCGCACGGCGCGGTTGTGCGCGAGGAAGTCGAGCGGGAACGTCACGGTGTCGTTCACCAGACCTTCACGGATGAAAATCTCCGTCGCGTGCGCGGGATTTATTTTCCCGTAGCCGACCGCTCGGCTCTCGAGCTCGAGCCCGTAGAGCCGCGTGCGCTGCTTCACCATCACGCGGCCCGCGCTCTCGTTCCAGAACGGCTCGCTGTGCGCCACGCGCACGAGATGCGCACCGAGGTCGAGCGCCCACGCCGGATCGAGCCGCGCGCACGTGCGCGCGTAGAGCCGCGTCGTTTCCATGATCTCCGCGGCCATGATCCACGCCGGCGGCTTCGGCGATTTTTTCGACGCGGCGGCTTCCTTCGGCGCGCGGCGTTTTTTCGGCTCTTCGCGCCGGAACAGCACCGAGCCGGGAAACAGCACGACCTTGCGATCGTGCGTCGCCTTGTAGAGCCCGCTTTCCTCGTCGTGGTGCGCGATGTTGCCGAGCAGCCCGGCGACGATGCTGCGGTGAATCGCGCGATACGCCGGCGCGCCGAACGCGAGCGGATCGGTGTTGGCCGCGGCCGCGGCGGCTTTCTGTCGCGGGGTTTTGGCCGGCGGCGTGTCTGCGCCGCGCGAGCCGACGCGCACCGCGGACAGCGCCGAGGTCATCCGGAAATCTTCGCGCTCCCGCAGCACGTCCGTGAGTTGCGCGTGGATGTCGCGCCACTCGCGCATGCGCGTGTAGCTGAGAAAATGGTCGCGGCAAAACCGCCGCAGTTTCGCCTGCGAGAGGTTTTCGAACTCGTCGTGATACGCGTCCCAGATGTTGAGCAGCGTGAGAAAATCCGAATCCGGATGCGCGAACCGCCGGTGCGCGGCATCGGCCTGCTGCTGTTTGTCCAGCGGCCGCTCGCGCGGATCCTGGATCGACAGTCCCGCGGCGATCGCGATCACTTCGCGCAACGCCTTCTCGACGCGCGCCTGCAGAATCATCCGGCCGACGGTCGGATCGACGGGCAGTCGCGCGAGCTCGTGGCCAAGCGGCGTCAGCTCCATGGACGCCGCAGGAGAAGGGAGCAGGGAGAAAGGAGAAGGAACGGAACTTTCTCCCCGCGAGGCGGGCTCGGTTTTCGTCCCTGAGTCCTTCTCCTTTCTCCCTTCTCCTGCTGGCGAAGCCAGCGCCCCGAGTTCCTCGAGCAACGCATACCCCGCGCGGATCGATTTCGCCGCGGGCATGTTGATGAAGGGGAAGCGCTCGATGTCGCCGAGGCCGAAGGCCTTCATCCGCAGGATCACATCGGCGAGATTCGCGCGCTGGATTTCCGGCGTCGCGAAACGCGGGCGCTCGAGAAAATCCTTTTCCGCGTAAAGCCGGATGCACACGCCGGCGGCGACGCGGCCCGCGCGGCCTTTGCGCTGGTCGGCGCTCGATTGCGCGATCTCCTCGATCGGCAGCCGCCGCGTGCGCGCCTGCGGCGAGTAGCGGCTGATCCGCGCGAGGCCGGTGTCGACCACGAAACGGATGCCGGGAATCGTGAGCGAGGTCTCGGCGATGTTCGTCGCGAGGACGATTTTTCGCCGCGGCGTCGGCGCGAAGACGCGCTGCTGCTCCGCATTCGAGAGCCGCCCGAAGAGCGGCACGATCTCGACCGCGGCGCGCGGCGCGCGGCCTTCGAGCAGCTCGCGCGTTTCGCGGATGTCGCGCTCGCTCGGCAGAAACACCAGCACGTCGCCGGTGTCGCTGTCGCGCAGGATGCGCTCGACCGCTTCGACCGCGCCGTCGATGTAGTGCAGCGCCTCGGCCTTCGCCTCGCGTTCGTCGCCTTCCGCCACGTCGCTGCCGAGCTCGTCGAGCGGCGCGTAGATCACCTCGACGGGAAACGTCCGGCCCTCGACCAGAATCACCGGCGCATCCTCGAAGGCCGCGCTGAAGAGCTGCGTGTCGATCGTGGCCGAGGTGATGACGATCTTCAGCTCCGGCCGCTTGAACCGCAGCGTGCGCAGGTGGCCGAGGAGGAAATCGATGTTGAGCGACCGCTCGTGCGCCTCGTCGATGATGATCGTGTCGTAGTCGCGCAGCAGCGGATCGCCCTGCACCTCGGCGAGCAGCATGCCGTCGGTGAGAAACTTGATCGCGGTCCGCGGCGTGGTCTGGTCGTGGAAACGGATTTTGCAGCCGACCTCGCGGCCCCACTCCACGCCCATTTCCTCCGCGACGCGCCGCGAGATCGACAGCGCCGCGACGCGCCGCGGCTGCGTGCACGCGATCCGGCCCCGCACGCCGCGGCCGGCGGCGAGACACATCTTCGGAATCTGCGTCGTCTTGCCCGAGCCGGTTTCGCCGGCGAGGATGATGACCTGGTGCGCCGCGATCGCCGCGGTGATCTCCTCCGCGCGCGCGCTGATCGGCAGCTCCGGCGGAAAGGCGAGGCGGAAGGGAAACGATTGGTCTGGCGGGCGGGCGGGCACGAACGTTTAAGTTTGTCATTCCCAGCGAAGCGAAGAATCCACGCGTGCGCAAACGCCGGGTCTTCGCTTTCGCGAAAATTTCCGCCGCGCACCGCATGACCAAAATTCCCCCGCTTCTGCCCGCCGAGGTGCTCGCCCGCGTGATCCGGCTCGCGCGGCTCGATGGCCTGAGCCTGCTCGGCATCGCGGGATTTTTCGCGCTGCTGTCGGCCGCCGGCGGCGATTTCGTCGGCGCGATCGCCGGCCTGCTCGTCGCCGGCGCCGGCGCGCTGGAGCTCCACGGCAAGACGCTGCTCGAACACGCCGACGCACGCGGCACCAGCTGGCTCGTCAACAGCCAGCTCGTCGCGCTCGTGAGCATCCTCGCCTACTGCGCGGTGCGCATCGCGCACGTGCAGCTTCCGCCGCTGCCGGACGAAGTCCGCTCGGTGATCGAGTTCGACGCCGCGCAGGTCGGCATGACCGCGGAGCATTTCATGCTCACCGCTTATCGCGGCGGCTTCGAACTCGTCGCGCTCGTCTCGGTTTTCTACCAGGGCGGCATGGCGCTCTATTATTTGCGCCGACGCGCCGCGGTGCGCCGGGCCTTCGCCGAGGACGCCGCGGAATAGCGGCGCTTGCGCGCGACTCTCACGCCCATACCGTCGCGGCATGTCGAAGGAGCGCTACATCGAGGCGAAGCAGAAATGGGCCGAGAAACAAAAGGCCCGCGGCGTGACCGCGCGCGCCGCCGCTTCGCGCGAGCGCCTGCCGCCCGGCCAGAAACTGACGAACGGCTTTCCCGTGCTCGACCTCGGCGTGCAGCCGGAGATTCCGCTCGAGAAATGGTCGCTCAAGCTCGACGGACTCGTCGCGAAACCGGCCGAGCTTTCGTGGGCGCAGTTCAACGCGCTGCCGCAGGTCGAGGACGTGAGCGATTTCCACTGCGTGACGACGTGGAGCAAATACGACTGCCGCTGGGGCGGCGTGGCGTTCACCACGCTCTACGAGCTCGCGCAGCCGAAACCGGAGGCGAAGTTTGTCTACTTCACGAGCTACGACGGCTACTCGACCAACGTCGCGCTCGAAAAATGCCTCGATGACGACGTGCTCGTCGCGACGCGTTTCGACGGCGCGCCCGTGCCGCGCGAGCATGGCGGGCCGGCGCGCGTGATCATCCCGAAACTCTACGCGTGGAAGGGCGCGAAATTCGTCAGCGGCATCACGTTTCTCGCCGAGGACAAGCTCGGCTTCTGGGAAGTGCGCGGGTATTCGAACACCGCCGATCCCTGGACGGAAGACCGCTACGCGTAGTCGCGCGGCGCATTCGTTCCCTCGCGCTCAGACGCGCGCGGGCTCGTTGCGATTTTCGAACCACGCGGCTTCGCTCGCGTCGATCTTGCGCTCGCGCAGCAGCCCTTCGCGCACCGCGCGCGCGACGAGGCGCTGCAGCGAATACTCGCCTCCGGCCAGCGCCTCCCACGCGAGCCACATCATCTCGCGCGGGTAAACCGCGGCGAGCGGCTCGAAAAATTTTCCGCGCCGGCCCACCGCACCCACGCCCGGCGTGCAACGCGCGAGCAAATCCTCGAACCACGCCGCGGTCATCCGCGGCAAATCGATCGCGAGCGCGACCACAAACGGCGACGCGCCTCGCTCGAGCGCAGCCGTCACGCCGCTGATCGGGCCGCAATCGGAAAACGTGTCGTAGAGCGTGGCCGTAAATCCCTCCGCGCGCGTCGTCCACTCCGCCTGCTCCGGCCGCGCCGAGAGAAAAATTTCCGCCGGCCCGAGTCGTGCCAGCAGGTCGCGTTGCCGCCGCCACGCCGGCAGGCCGCCGCTTTCGATCAGCGCCTTGTCGCGGCCCATGCGCGTCGAGCGGCCGGCGACCAGCAAAACCGCGCTGAATTTTCCGGCGCTCATGCCCAAGCGGATTAACCGCCGCCGCGCAAAGCGCACGCGAAATTCCGGCTGTTTAAAATGCGACGACGATGCGGCGCGGTTCATCAGCCACCCGCGGACACTACGCAGCCAGATGCGAATTAGCCGCGCAAACGCTGGGCATTATCCTCCTTCGACAATTACAAGTTTTTGATGGCAGAACTGAGCCCGTCAGCAGCGCCTTCTCCCACCTCGCCACGAACGCCATGCCACGCGTCGCCACCTGCACACATCGTCCGCTCGCCGGTTCGGGCCTCCGCGCCCGGCTCGCGGTGTTCGTGTTCGCGTTTGCGCTCGTCGCCCGGCTCGCGGCCGTCGAGGTCATCCGCAGCTATCCGAGCCTCACGTTGAAGGACGGGCGCCAGCTCCTCGCCGTCGAAGTCATCAATTTTTCCGCCGGCTCCGTGCTCGTCCGCCACGCGGGCGGCGCGACGACCGTGCGCGCGACGCTGCTTCCGGCCAACATCGTCAGCGACCTGCACCTCGAAGCGTGGATCATCGCCGACAATCTCGGCTTCGACCCGAGCCTCGCGGATCGCCCCGCGGTCGAGGCGCCCGCTCTCGCAAATCAAGCCGCCGCCGCGGAAACTTCCGCCAGCCTCGCCGATCGCGCCGCGAGCGACGCGCCAGCCGCAGAGACGAACGTTCCCGCCGCGATCGCCGATGCTCCGGCCATCGAGGCCGCGGAGACCGTCGCCACCGCGCCTGCGGTTCCTGCCGCGGCCCCCGCCGCACCTGTCTCGCTCGGCGAAGGCAACATGCCCGAATTCTTCTCGCACCGCACCGAAATCGCCAGCGCCGCGCCGGCGCCGGCGACGGTTTCCGGCCGCATCGTCGTCGCGCTGCCCTCGGGCGAAAAGCGTTTCCTCGGCAACGTCCAGATCAACGCCTACCCCGTCGAGGTCCTGAGCCGCTACCTCGCGGACACGAAGTCCCGCTGCTACGAGCTCGCGCAAAAACTCGTCGAGCAGGCGATCGCGTTGGAAAAAGCCGGCCGCCTCGCCGAAGCTCGCATGCTCACCGAGCGCGCGCGCAACACCACCGCGCATTACCTCGACTATCTGCCGCCCGCGCCGTTCTCGACGCGCAGCGACGACTACGGCTTCTTCACGCTGCCGCGCGATGGGCGCAGTCTCTGCCTCGTCGCCTCGGGCGCCGCGAATGGTCCGCAGGGCACCTGGAATTACGAATGGGTCGGCCTCGCCGCCGCGCCCGAAGTCTCGCTCACCGAAGCCAACGCCACGTCGATCGGCGCGCCGCTGACGAAGCAATCCCAGTATGCCGCGAAATGACGCTGGTGCTCCTACTCCTCGCCGGCGTCCAGGCTGCGTTGCTGTTGTGGGCGTCGATCCATCTCGCCAACGCATTCCTGCGGCCGGCTAAAACCGCCGCGCTGCTCAACGCCGGTCTCGCGCTCGTCGGCGCGCTGGTGATCGCGCGCTACGGCGCGCGCCTCGATCTTCACCGCATCCTTCCGGGCGCCGGCGATTGCCTGATGCTCATCGGGGCGGTCGCGTGCGTGCGCGTGTTCGCGGTCACGCGGGAAGCCGAGAAACTCGCCGAGGAGCGCGCCTTCGCCGCGCAGGAAGCCGCAGCCGCCGCGGAAGCCGCCCGCCGCGCCGAGGAGGAAGATCGAATTCGCGCCGCCGCCGCGCAGCTCGACGCGAGCACCGCCGAGGCGGCCGCAAAAATTTCCGCCCCGCCGTCCTCCGCCGCGACCGCGCCGACCGAAACCGTCGAGCCCCCGCCGCGCCCGCCCGCCGCGCCGGTTGTCGCCCTGTCCTCCGCACTCGCCGAGCCGGCGCCCGCTGCGCCGCTGCGCCGCAATCCGCGCCCGCCGCAACCGCAGCCCGAGGCCCCGGCCTGAGCGCGGCGCCTCGTCATTGCCCCATGCGCGCGTCCCTTTCTCGTTCGCTTTCGCGCCGCCCCGCGCCGCCCCGCCTCGACTCGCTTCGCCTGGCGCGCGCGCGCGCGATGACGTTGGTCGAGGTCGTCACCGCGATGGCCGTCATCGCGCTCATTTCGTCGAGCCTCATCGCCGCCTCGATCCTCACGCGCCGCCTCACGGAGGTCGCCGTCTATCAGGCGTCCGTCACCGCGATCATGCAGGGGTATCTCGAGCAGATCAAAAACATGCCCTACGACATGCTGCCGCTTTCGCCGCCCGCCGGCACCAGCATGACCGGCGCCTACGCCACGACGTATGTCATCTCGACGCAGAAGGACGACGTCACCACCGACACGCTCGTGCTTTCGCCGCTGAATGCGTTGCGGCCGTCCGACCTTTCGCCGCCGACCATCCCGAACACCGTCTACGACAACAGCAAGACCTTCGACGTGAATCGCGCCGCCGATCTCACCGTTCACATCTGGCTGTGGATCGAGGACAAAACGCCCAGTGGCACCGGCGCCACGCAGCAGGCCAAGGCGATCACGCTGCTCTACCTGTGGCAGGTGCAGGACGGAAACAAAATGCACTACTACACCGGCGTGATCAAAAACCTCCGCTCGCTGGTGCCCACGTATTGATCGCGATGTTCCACCGCTCACTCATTTCCCGCTCCCCCGCTGCCCGCCGCCCGCGCGCCCGTGGCTTCACGCTCGTCGAGATGCTCATCGGCACGACGATCATGGGGATGATGGTGACCGCCGTCCTCGGGTTTTTCATCAACATGATGAAAAGCTATAAATACAATTCCTTCCGCCTGAGCATCAATCGCGACGTCCGCACCTTCACCAACGAGCTCACCGACACCGCCACCTACGCGAACTACTACGTCATCCTCACCGATTTCAGCACGCGCACCACGGGCGCGGTCGGCAGCGAGGTGCTCGCCTCGATGGGCGACGGCGAATCGGGCGACTGCGTGCTCCTCGTCTTCAAGGATCCGGCCAACGACACCAAGATCTCGCGGCTCATCGGCTATTACCACGATCCCGACGCCAACGGCTTCGGACCCGTGCGCAAGTTCGACATCACGTTCAATCCGAGCACGACCTCGACGTCGCTGTGGACGCTGATGCCCGACGTTTCGACGCTGCACACCAATCCCGACATCATCTCCGCGGGCACCGTCGGCAAAGCCACCGGCACTTCGTCGTCCGGCCGGCTGTTCTACAATTTTTTCAACCGCAGCGTCATGGTGAAGGGCCAGATCAACTACATCTCCAACGACGGCCTCACGCGTCGCGCCGTCTCCACCTACAACTTCACCGTCTCGCCCCGCGGCTGATCGCATGATGTTTTCGCGCCCCCGTTCCGCCCGTTCCCGCCGCGCCGCCCAGCGCGGCTCCGGCGTGCTGTTCGCGCTGATCTTCGCCAGCGTCGTCGCGATCGTCCTCGCGAGCATGCTCAAGTGGGTGATGAACGAGGCGCACATGAACCAGCGCTCGCTCCTGCGCCTCGAGGCGAAGAACGCCGCCGAGGCGATCGCCGAATACGGTTTCTGCCAGGTGCGCTACCAGATGGAGAACACGAGCACCTTCCTCGCCAACGCCTTCACGCCTTCCGGCGCACATCCGCTCTCGCTGCCACCGACCAGCCTCTTCGACGGCACGCACGTCAGCACCTCCACCAACGCGCTCACCGGCGGCACGCTGACGAGCATCATCTCCACCGGCTCGACGTCGCTCTACTATATCGACGCCAGCGACCCGAACAACACCAACGACCCGCTCAAGGGCAAATGGGTCTTTCGCCGCGATGTCCCCGTCTACGCCCGCACCACCGTCCTCGTCCCGAACGGTCCGCCGATCACCGCCTACGTGCAGGAAAAAATCAGCGTGCGCGGCGCGCCGCTCTTCGCGCACGCGATCTTCTACAACATGGACATGGAGCTCGCGCCCGGCGCGACCATGAACATCTACGGCCCCGTCCACGCCAACGGCGACATCTACGTCAGCAGCCAGGGCGCGAGCGTGAACTTCTACAACACCGTCACCTGCACCGGGAATATTTATCACGCGTGGAAAAGTTACCTCGCCACCGCCGAGGGCCAGACCAACGGCACCACCGGCGAGGCGCTCAACATGACTTCCGACGTCACGTTCAAGACGCGCACCAACACGCAGGTTTCCATGGACGCCAGCGGCACGTGGAAGGACAGCACGATGGGCGTCTCCACCACCGTGAAGACGAACAACGGCAGCGGCACCTACCACTCGCAGGCCGAATACACCGCCGCCCTCGCCGCCGGCGCTTCCGCCAATCTGAACGCGTTCAAGACCTTCGCCTCGAGCACGTGGAACGGCAACGTCCAGACCTCCGCCAACGGCGTCCAGAACTACACGCCGGTCGCGATCGGCAAATACGTCGAGGATGGCACGCCGAGCGACGGCACCGACCAGTCCGTCAACACCGGCCACCTGCTCATCGAGCCGCCCACCGCCACCACCAGCTCCGAATATAGCGCCGAGGTCGAGGCGCAGAAATATTCCAACCAGGCCGGCATCTATATTCAAGTGGTGCCCGCCTCCGGCTACACCACGACAACCACGACCGTTTCGGGCGACACCGTCGTCACCACCAACGATCCCAGCGTCTCCTACACGATCACCGTCCGCACCGGCGGCCCCACCGGCACCGTCGCCACGTCCGTGCCGGCGAACCTCGTCAAATATTATCCCTACAAGGAAACCGCCACCACCCACAACGGCACCACCACCTACAGCGTGAACCGCGGCCTCTACGACCAGCGCCGCGGCTCCGGCCAGGATCTCGTCGAGATCGATATGTCCGCGCTCAAGGACGCCGTCGCGCAGATGCAACTCGCCGCCGGCAGTCGCGACACCACCAAAGCCATCAGCTCCCTCGAGACCGCGCAGTGGACGGGCATCGTCTACGTCGAAGTCACCAGCAATCCCACGACGCGCCTCGCCGGCACCACCATCGCCGCGACCGGCGGCAACAAGGTCGGCGTCCGCCTCATCAACGGCGCCCAGGCCGTGCCCAGCTACGGCACTGCCGAAGGCCTCACGATCGCGACCAACGCGCCCGTCTATATCAAGGGCAGCTTCAACGACGACGGCACTTCCCCCAACGCCTCCACGCCGAAGACCGGGGAAACGCCCGCCGCCATCGCCGCGGACGCCGTCACCCTGCTCTCCGCGAGCTTCAACGACGCCACCAGCCGCAGCAGCACCGCGCCGTCCGTGCCCAGCGGCACGCAAAACCCCGTCGTGGCGGCCGCGATTCTCACCGGCGTCGCGCCGACCAACAAGGACGGCAGCGCCCGCATGAGCGGTGGCGCGCACAATCTCGTTCGCTTCCTCGAAAACTGGAGCAGCAACAGCAAGTCCGTCTACATTCGCGGCTCGCTCGTCGCGCTCTTCGAAAGCCGCGTCGCGAAAGAGCCGTGGAAAATCGACTACTACTCCGCGCCCAGCCGCAATTACGGCTTCAATCTCCTCTTTCAAAACGGCCGCTATCCGCCCGGCACGCCGCGTGTCATTTCCTATCGCCGCGCGGACTACTCCGACATGACGAAGGCGGAATACGACGCCGCCCTCGCCGGCCTGTAGAGCGGTTTCAAAAATGCCGGAGCCGTTTTTGTAGGTCGGGCTTTACGCCCGACACGTCGGGGATGAACCCCGACCCACCTGTCTGACGCGGCGACGAGTTTATTTTAACCGCTCTCGCCAAACGCGAAAACGTCCCAAGCGCGCCCGCGTCAAGCCGCCCTTAATACGCCAGCTCCACCTTCGCCACCAGCATCGTGCCCGCCTGCTCCGAATCCTTCCGCACCAGAAACGTGCAGCGGTAGAGCGCCAGGTTGAATTTCCGCTCGAGATGGAAATACGCGCCGCCCGCGTAAATCGGCGGATAGCCGTCGAAGCCCGCGAGCGGATTCGAAGCCGCCGACGTCACGCGCGTCGTGAACACCCCGCCCACCGGCGCGCGCAAGAACGCGTCCAGCATCTCGCCCTGCAGCAGCACGCCGCGCGGATAAAGTTCGCTGCCGCCGTGCGGCCGCTCCGCCAGCACCAGGCCGCCCCCCGCGCAGTAGGATTTCAGGAAATTCTGGAGGAACGCCATTTCCTCCGCGTGGCGCGACTGCTCGACCACCACTTCGCTCGGCGCCCGCATCGCCGCGAGCGCCGCATAAATCGCCACGAACGCCACGAACACCTGAAACGACGCCGTCTTCCGCCACGCCTTCCACACTGTCCATCCGCGCGCCGTCCCGCGGCGCATCTGCCGGCCCGAATCCGCCAGCGAGCCCCACAGCCAGAACGGCCGCTCGCCCGCCTCCGCCGCTTCAGCGAGCCGCCGCCGCGCCGCGCGCGCTTCCGCGGAATTGTCGCGCTCCGCAAATTTTTCCAACGCGTCCGCGAGTCCCGCCGGCACGTTCTCTCCCGTCACTTCGGTCACTTCCGTGGCGGCGCCCGCTTCGCCTTCGCCCTTCGCCTCCGCCGTTTCCCGCGCGACCGGCGCTTCCGTCCACGCGATCGGCGCCGGCTTCGCCGGCGCTTCATCCGTCGCCGCGCCGAAGTCCTCGCGAAAATCCAGCCGCTTCGCCGGCGCTTCCGTTTTTGCTGCGGGAGCCGGGCCGGCTGGCGCCAGCTCACGCGGCGGCGTTTCTTCCCTCGGCGTGGCGAGCGCTCGCGGTGCCGCGGCTGGTGGCGGCGCGCCCGGCGACGGCGGCGGAGCCGCGCTCTCCACTTTCGGCACCCCCGTTTTTTGCAGCGCGCGCACGGGCGCCGGCGCCGCGGGCGCGAGCGGCT
>DASZYB010000079.1:0-3798 GCA_035545575.1 Opitutaceae bacterium
TGTGGATTGGAACAATGTCTACGCCGGGTCCTACCTGGTCGAGATCTCGCTCGATAATTTTCGGACCACGCTGCCAACCCCCAGGGTCGGCTTCCAAGCCTACTATGTGAATATTTACGACCTGGAGCCGAACACCACTTACTATATCAAGGTGCGACCGATTTACGCGGATGGCTTGGGGTTGAGCTCTCCGATCATGACGGCCACCACTCGTCCCGCGCCACCTGGCGCCACCAAGCCAGCCGCGCCGAGCTCGCTCTCCGCGAATGCCATCTCCTCGACCCAGGTGAATCTCATGTGGTCGGACAACTCCGACAACGAGACAAGTTTCCTCGTGGAATTCTCCACCGATGGCTGGACCTATGCCAAGGCGACGGAAACGCCCTCCAATGTGACCAGCGTCGCCCTCCAGCATCTCATACCAAACACCACATATCGATTCCGCGTCCGCGCGGTTTACGCCACCGTCACCAATAACGACCAAGCGGTGCTTTATTCCGCCAACTCGAACGTGGTCAGCGCGACGACGTTTCTCACTCCAGCCGGCTCGCCATCGGATATCACGCAACCGGCGAATCTCACCGTGACACTCGGAACCGATGCCACGATTTCGACCTCGGCCGCGGAATCGAACAGCTATCAATGGCTGCACAACGACATCGCGATCCCGGCTGCCGCCGCAAAAGATTTCTTCTTCCACGCTTTCCAGCCGAGCGACACCGGCCTCTACACGGCGCTGATCACGAACGCCGGTGGCTCCGTCGAGACCGACCCGGCAATCGTGGGTTTGACGATGAGTGCCAAGGTCGCCGGCGCGGCGCACGTCGTCGACAACGACATCCACCATCCCAACGGCAACATCTACGATCAGGTGCTGCTCGATGGCACCGCGGCCGCGATCACCGCCGATCCCGGGCAGGTGACGCGCCTTTCCTACGTCGATCTCAACGACGACATCGTGCAGGTCGAATTTTCCGGCGCGGGCACCCTGTCCATCACGCTCGACGACGCTTCCGGCCCGGCACCCGCGCAGAAATACAATCAACCCGGCATCGCTTATATGAAAGGCCACGCGACAATCGTCGTCGCCGGCGCCGACGAGACGACCAACGTCTCCGTCTTCAGCGTCGGTCGCGCGAACGCCGTCAATCAATCGCTCTTCCGCGACGGCGAAGGCTACGATGGCATCGCCGACATCGCGCTGCTCGCGATCATGAGCACGAACGGCCGTTTCGGCGGCGTGTTCACCGGCAACACGCATTTCTTCAGCACGCGCAGCCTCACCGGCATCTTCGCGCCGAACGTGGAGTTCACCGGCCGCGTCGTCGTTTCCGATATCACTTCCCACGACAACGCGACGCCCATGCTGCTGCTCGGCCAGGCGACCAGCGTGCTCGTCGCCGGCGGCAATCTCGCGCAGCCGACCGGGCGGCCCGTGCAGGTCGGCATGTTTGGCAGCGTGCGATTGGTGGATGGCACCGCGTCCGACGGTCGCATCCTCCCCGCGCAAACGATTCAAGGCCGGCTCGAACAAAACGGCTCCGACGTCACCACGCAGATGACCGCGCGCGCGGCGCCGTAGAACGGAAAATTTTTCGCCCGCCGAAAAAACCGCTCGGCAACCTGCCTGGCTGGAGCCGCGGCGCCCTCGCCGCGGTCTTCAGGCCGACGCGGCGAGGGCGCCGCGTCCCCATGAAATTTCCTGGCCGGCAGGTTCGAGCGGCAACCCGTCAGGTTCGACGTTCCACTCCGGTTTACGCGCGGCGATCGGGCTCGCGTTGGCGCGACGATGATCAGTCTTCGTTTCCGCCGACGCTCGCGGAGCGCCCGTTGTCCTTCGGCCCGAGTTTCAGGATGAACGGCGCGGCGGTCTTCGCCCACTGCGCGGCTTTCGGATAACTCGACGCGCCTTCCGCCCAACACGAGCGCAACATGTCCGTATCGATCACGCCCGGATTGAGCGGCACCGCGGCCATGCCGCTCGGCAGTTCCTCCGCGAGCGCCTTCGTCAGGCCTTCAATCGCCCACTTGGACATGCAATACGGCCCGACCTCGGACGACACGCTGCGGCCCCAGCCGGAACTGAGATTCACGATCACGCCTTTTTGCTTCGCGACCATCGCCGGCACGAAATGGCGGATCACGTTTTGCACGCCGCGGATGTTCACATCGACGAGCTTCGTGAACTCGCGATCGTCCTGCTCCCACGTTTTCGCGAGCCGGTTCATCACCGCCGCGTTGTTGATCAGCAGATCCGGCGGCTCCTCGTTCTCCAGCACCTTCGCCGCCCAGAGCGCGACCTTGTTGTCGAGCGCCACGTCGACGACAGAAAAATCGTGCGGCGCCGGATGCGTCATGCGCAGGTCGAAAATCTCCTGCCCGCTGCGGCCGCAGCCGATCACCGTGTGTCCGCCGCCGATGAATTCCTCCGTCAACGCACGCCCGAGTCCGCGCGTCACCCCGGTGATGACAATTTTCATTCCGACAAAGTAGCGAGCAGCGACCAGCGGGTAGCGAGTAGAAAAAATCCTGCCGCCGGGACAGCCGCCCCGCGAGCGCGCCCGCTTCTCGCGACCGGCAGCTCGCTTCTTTACGCGCGCATCAGCGCGACTGCAGGCTGATGTGCGTCATGCCGTTTTTGCGGCAGACGTCCCACACGAACGTCACCTTCTTCAACATCGAATCCTCGTCGGCCTTGATCAGCACGGGGATCTCGTGATCGATGTTGTGCAGTTGCTTCAACGCCGCGTCGAGCTGCTCGTCCGAGATGAGTTTGCCGTTGAGCGTGATCGCGCCGGCCTTGTCGACGCTGATCGTCACGTTGCCCTTGAACTCGTTTTTGCCCGCGGTCTCGACCTTTGGCAGCGTGATGTTGAGCGTCTGCTGCACGAGCTGGAAGCGCATCGTGACAAACGCGAAGAGCACGAGCATCACGAGGACGTCGATCAGGGGCACGAGCGGCAACTCGGGCCGCCGGCGGCGATTGGTGCGCAGGCCGTTCATCCGGATCGCGGATCAGTCGCGCCGCGGGAGGGCGGCGGCTCCGTCGTAAAGGGCGAGGATGCGCTCGAGCAGCACGTCGAGCCGCGCCGCGTGCTTGTCGATGCGGCGCTGGAGATAACCGTTTCCGACGAGCGCAATGACGGCGACCATCAGGCCGAGCAGCGTCGCGGACAGCGCGTAGCCGACGCTCTCGGTGAACTTCACCGGATCGGGCATGTGCGTCTCCGGATCGATGACGGAGAACGCCTGCAGCAGGCCCGACACCGTGCCGATCAGTCCGAGCAGCGGCGCGCCGGTGTAGATCACATCGAGGTAGCTCACGCCGCGCTCCATTTTCATGATCTCGAGCCGCGCGTAGGCCTTTGCACCTTCCTTGTCGCCCGGATGGCGCTCGACGAATTCCACGATGCGGCTGAACGCCGAATATTTTCCGCCCGGAATCTTGCGCCCCTGCAGCGTCGCGTCGGCGAGATCGTCGGGGATGATGCCCGCGTTGCGCAGCGCGTAGCCGCGCTCGATGATGATGAACACGGCGACCATCGAGCTGAAGACAAGCAGGTAGGCGAGCCAGCCGGCTTCCTTGAACACGCGAGCCCAATCGACGATGGCGAGATGCATACTGAAGGGAGAAAGTGCCGGGATGTGACGCCTTTGGGAAGAAAAGGTTCTAAAAAAATGGCCGCGTGTTTTTGGGCGGTCGGTGGCGGGTCAAACGGCGACAAGACCGCACCGCGGTTGTCTGTCTTGCGGGCTGTCTTGGGTGCCGAGCTGGAGCTCGGCGCTCCCGGGAACGCC
>DASZYB010000080.1:0-64715 GCA_035545575.1 Opitutaceae bacterium
CATCCGCGTGTAGATCGTATGCCAATTGCCGAAGCGTTCCGGCAGCCGCCGCCACTTGCAGCCGTTCTCCATCACGTAGAGCACCGCGTTCAGGAAGTTCAGCACTTCCATGCTCACATTGCCTCGTTCCACGGGCAAGGCCTCCTCGATTCGCTTCAGATGCGCTTCGGTCAACTCCATCCCTCCGGTCTGCACTTTCCAATTTGGCAATAGTGTTAACAGGCCCTAGCGCGGGAACGGAGCGGGACTTGCGCGCTCCGCGCCGCTACAGGCCGCGCATGAAATTAAACGTGCGATCGATCTGCCCCGGCAGGTTTTCGTGCGTGAAGTCGGGATAGATCACGATGTCCTTCGGCGCGGCGATTTTGTTGTAGGCGGCGAATTGCGAGCTCGGCGGGCAGATCGTGTCCATGAGCCCGGTGAACATCAGCACCTCGGCGCGGATGCGCGGCGCGAGATGCTGGCAATCGATGTAGCCGAGCTTGGTGAAAATTTCCCGCACGCGTTCGTGGCGCGGATCGAACGAACGGAAAAACAGCCGCAGCTCCTCGTAGGCGTCCTTCGCGAAATCGAGTTCCCAGACGCGCTGATAGTCGCAGAGGAAAGGATAAACCGGCGCGGCGCGCCTGATCCGCGGCTCGAGCGCGGCGCACGCGAGCGTGAGCGCGCCGCCTTGCGACGCGCCGAAACAGCCGACGCGCTGCGCGTCGACTTCGGGAAAGTTCATCACGACGCGCGCGAGCTGCGCCGCATCGAGGAAGATCTGGCGGAAGGCGAGTTTCGCCGGATCCGGATCGTCGAGCCCGCGCACGATGTGGCCGCGGAGCGTCGGGCCCTTGACGCGCAGGTTGTCCTCGGAGCGGCCGCCCTGGCCGCGGCAATCCATCGCGGCGTAGCAAAATCCTTCCGCGGGCCAGCCGAACTTGTCGAGCCAGTCGCCGCTGTGGCCGGAGTAGCCGTGGAACTGGAGCACGGCGGGATGCTTTTCCGCGGTGGCGCCCGCGGCGGGATTTTTCGGCCGCAGATATTTCGCATAGATGCGCGCGCCGCCGACGCCGGTGAACCACAGGTCGAAACACGCGACGTGGCGCGAGGAGAGCGTCGGGTTGGCGTGCAGCTCCGGCTGCGGATCGGTCGCGTCGAGCTCGCGCAGCGCGGCGCTCCAATACGCGTCGAAATCTTCGGGCCGCGGATTGCGGCCGCGGTAGTCGAAGAGCTCGGGCAGGGGTTTGTCGATCAGCGGCACGAGGAGAGAAAACGGCCGGCGCGCGGCGGGTGACGAGCGGAAAAATCAGAACACGCGCACGAACGAGCGCGGCCCGACATCGACGAAGCCCGCCGCGAGCGGGAGCGTGCGGACGAGTTTGCCGCGCTCGTCGAACACGCCCACGCCCGAGCGATCCGCGAGCGGAGCGTAGAATTCGCGGCGTTCCGCGTCGAAGGCGAGCGAGCCGGCGATGTCGCGGTCGAGCGTGAGCGCAGCGAGTTGACGCCCGGCGAGATCGTGCGCGGTGATTTTCGCGCCGGCCGTGCCTTCGCGGCTGGCGACGAACAATCGATCCTGCGCGGCATCGTAGGCGATGCCGATCGCCGGCGCCGCGAGGCCTTCGAGCGCGAACGTGCGCACCGCTTCGCCGAGCCGTGTCGCTTCGACCACGGCCGGTTGCGACGGATGCAGGAGGAAGAGATGGCCGGTGCGCGGCTTGACGGCGAGATCGCCGCCGCCGCTCGACGGCGCGGAGGCGATGACGAACTCGCGTTTGATCGCGCGCGCGGGCCGGTCGACGACGCGGACGCGATTGCCCGGCGCGAGGCGGAGAAAAAAATGATCCGTGAACGGATCGTAGGCGAAGCCCGTGAGCTGCTCGTCGGGCGCGAGGAAGCTGCGGACTTCGGCCGGGGCGTTTTCACTGCGGTCGTTCACGGCCGATGCGTGCGCATCGGCGAGCGCATAGACGTGCAGCGGACCGGGCGTCGCGCAGCCTGCGATGCAAAACACGGCGCCGACCGACGCCGCGGCGACGGCGAGGCGGGCGAGCGGTTTTCGCGTTGTCATCGCGCGCGGGCGAGGCGTGATTCGACGGATGAAAGTCGCGTTCATCAGTGGGACGAGCATTGTGAATTCCACGCTGTTCTCGTCTTGGGACGTCAAAACCGTCGAGACCAAATACGGCGCGGTGACCTACAAGACGCGCGGCGAGCATGCGCTGATCAATCGCCATGGCTACCAATTTCCGCTGCCGCCGCATTCGATCAATTATCGCGCGAACATCAGCGCGCTCGCGGCGCTCGGGTTCGGGGACATCGTGTCGCTCAATTCCGTCGGCTCGCTGAAACGCGATCTGCCGCCGGGGACGTTCGTCTCGTGCGCGGACTACGTTTGTTTCCAGCAGGGGCCGGCGACGTTTTTCGACGACGAACTGAAGGGCGGCGCGCCGACGATCGCCAACAACCTCATCCCGCTGCTGATCGCGGAGCTCGCGCCGGAATTCAAGATTCACACCGGCAAAGTCTACGTGCAGATGCGCGGGCCGCGTTTCGAGACGAAGGCGGAGATTCGCGTCGTGCAGCAATGGGGCGACGTCGTCGGCATGACCGCGGCGCACGAAGCCGATCTCTGCTCCGAGCTCGGGCTGCGCTACAACAGCCTCGCGCTGATCGACAATTACGCGAACGGACTCGAAGGCACCGACATCGATTTCGCGAAGTTCAAGGATCTCGTGAAATCGAATCAGGAGCGCGTGAACCGGCTTTTCACGCGGCTGCTCGAGATTCTAGAGAAATGACGCCACCACGGCGCGGTGCTCAATCCCGCGCCAAGGGAAGCATGCAGCGCGCGCGGCAACGGACGCGCGCGGGCGCGAATTCTACCTATGGCGCGTGGGTGAACTCCGCGTTTGCGCGGGAACGGACCGGGTGTAACGTCCGCGGCTCATGAGCGACTTTGTGCAGGCCAGCAAAATCACCGAGGCGAAACAGGTGCTCGATCGCGTGCGCGCCAACATGCGCGTCACGATCCGCGGCAAGGACGACGTGATCGACCAGGTGCTCGTGTGCCTCGTCGCCGGCGGCCATCTGCTGATCGAGGATCTGCCGGGCGTCGGCAAGACGACGCTCGCTTACTCGCTGGCGCGCTCGATGGATTGCGCGTTCTCGCGCATCCAGTTCACGAGCGACCTGCTGCCGAGCGATGTCACGGGCGTCGCGATCTACGACGAGAACGTGAAGGAATTCGTGTTCAAGAAAGGCCCGGTGTTCGCGAACATCGTCCTCGCCGACGAAATCAATCGCGCCACGCCGAAGACGCAGTCCGCGCTGCTCGAAGTGATGGATCGCGCGCGCGTGACGATCGACGGCGAGCCGCACGCGGTCGGCACGCCGTTCATGGTTTTCGCGACGCAAAACCCGGTCGACTACGAAGGCACGTTTCCGCTGCCGGAAAGCCAGATGGACCGCTTTCTCATGCGGCTGCAGATGGGCTATCCGCAGGCGGCGGACGAACTGGAAATCCTGCGCACGGCCCACGGCGGCTACGATGCGATCGGGCTGAATCCGGTCGCGACGCGCACCGAGGTGCTCGCGTTGCAAGGCCTGCTGCCGCAGGTGTTCGTCGAGGACAGCGTGCTCGAATTCATTTTAAAGCTGGTTGGCGCGACGCGCACCGAGGCGGAATTTCGCGCGGGCGTGAGCGTGCGCGGCGGCGTGGCGCTGCGCGCGGCGGCGCAGGCGCGCGCGCTCGTGCACGGGCGCGATTTCGTGCTGCCCGACGATGTGACCGAGCTGGTCGCGCCGATCTTCGCGCACCGACTCTCGCTCGTGCGGCAGACGAGCGACGCGCTCGAAGAACGCCGCGCGGTGACGGCGGCGCTCAAGCGGATCGTCGCGTCGATTCCCGCGCCGCAGTAAACGCCCACGCCGCGCGAGAACTCGCCCGTCGAATGAGCGTGACCGACGAAAACGACTGGTCGGGTCCCGGCGTGCGCACGCGCCGCACCGAGCCATTTTCGTGGAACGCGGTGTTGTGGTCGCTCGTTTATCCGCAGCGCGGGCACCGCATCGCGCCGACGGTCGCGGGCGTCGTGTTGATCTCGCTGTCGTTCGGCATCGGCACCGCGGCCTACAATTCGTCGAGCAACATCCTTTTCATCACGCTCTCGCTGCTGCTCACGTGCCTCATCCTGAGTGGCGTCCTCTCGTGGCTGAATCTGCGCCGGGTCACGTGGCGGCTGCGGCTCGCGCCACCGCTGCGCGCGGGGCACGACACCGTCCTCGCGCTCGAGCTGCGCAACGCGAAAAAATACCTGCCGACTTACGGCCTGTGGTTCGAGCTGTCGGCGCGCACGCTCGAGCCCGGCGTCGTGCAGCGCGCGGAGTCCACCGTGACCGGTCGCGGGATCGACATCCGGGCGGCGCTGGCGAAGGCGGACGAAGCCGACGTGCGCGAGCGGCTGCCACTCGCCGGCCGGCTCGATCCCCAGGGCAACGCGCGGATCGAGTGGGTGTTTCGGCCGCAGCGGCGCGGCGTGTTGCGCGTCGGGCTCGCGAGCGTCGGCTCGCTGTTTCCATTCGGATTTTTGCGCAAGGACATCGGCACCGATCTCGTGGCCGAGGCGATCGTGTGGCCGGCGCCGATCGAATATCGCCGGCACGCCGTCGCTTCCGTGCGCCGTGCGGCCGGCGGCGAACGCGTGCCGCGGGCCGGCACCGGCGGCGACCTGCTCGCGCTGCGGCGCTACAACGCCGGCGACTCGCACCGGCTGATTCACTGGAAGGCGAGCGCGCGCACGCGCCAGTTGCTCGTGCGGCAGTTCGCCGCCGAAAGCGCCGAGGGCTATTCGCTCTGGGTGCGCACCGAGGCGGCGATCTGGTCGCGCCCGGAGCAGTTCGAAGTGCTCGTGAGCTTCACGGCGACGCTGGCGGAGGATTTGTTCCGCGCCGGCCGGTTGATCAACGTCGCGATCGATGGCGATTCGCCGTCGCCCGTGCGGCGCGTGCACGATCTGGAGCTTTTCCTCGACCGACTTTCGCGCGCGCAGCCGACCGTCGATGCCGGCGCGACGTCGCACCAAACCGGCGGCGCCGCCGACGGCATCACGGCGGCGTGGCTCGTCGCCAAACAAAACGTCATGACCTTCGCGCCGGAAGGCGCGCGCGGCGTGGCGGCCTTCGTCAATGGACAAAAAGCGGCCTCAGCTTAGCGGCGACGAGCTTCACCAGCTCAAATGGCTGCTCGGCGGCGTGCTCACGCTGCTGGCGGTCGGCACGGTCTTCTACATGGAGATCGAGGCGTGGACGCTGATGGCGCTGACGAGCCTCGCGACGCTCGCGACCCTCGCGCGGCCGACGCTGCCCGCGCGCGTGCCGCGGATCGTGCACACGCTGGCGTTTCCGGCGATCGTGGCGGTGTTCGTCGCGGACCTCTGGTTCACGCGCGAAGTGCTGCCGGCGATGGTGCGGCTCGACATGATGCTGCTGCTCTATCGCAACATCACCTATCGGGCGCGGCGCGACGATCTGCAGGTGATCGTGCTCGGGCTTTTCCTGATTGTCGTCGCCGGCGTGCTGACGGTCTCGCTCGTGTTCGCGGCGCAGATTCTGGTCTACACCGCATGTGCCTTGGCGTTCCTGCTGGCGATCACGCTCACCGACGGAGCCGGCGGCGGCCCGCGCGGCTCGATTGAAACTCCCGCCTGGGCGGCGCATGTGAACTGGCCGCAGCTTTTCCGCCGGCTGCGCGAAGTGGCGGACTGGCGCGTCGTCGGCCTCGGCGGCGCGCTGTTTGTCGGCGTCGTTGTGGTCTCCGGGTTGCTGTTTCTCGCGATCCCGCGGTTCCAGCTCGACAACGGATTGTTCCTCGACCGGTTCGTCTCGAAAAAGGCGAAGAGCGGTTTCAGCGACACGATCCGGATCGGCGACGTGACGGAAATCCAGCAGGACTCGAGCGTGGCGTTGCGCGTCGACGTCTCCGACCCCGCGCAGCTCCCGGCCACCCCTTACTGGCGGATGTTCGTGCTCGACCAATATAACCACGGGATTTTCAGCCTCTCGCCGCTGGCGAAAGTCCAGGCGCTCGAAGGCGAGCGCACGGGCGTGAAAGTCGTCGGCACCGCCACGCCGCGGCGCGGCGTGCAGCCGCGGTGGACGTTTTATTTCGAGCCGGGCGTGAGCAAGTATCTGCCGCTGCTCGGCGAGTTCGCGACGCTCGAGTTCGGCGACGCGCAGAATTTCAGAAAATCCGGCGAGCTCAACATCATCGCGCTGCGCGAGGAGCCGGTGACGATGACGGCTTACCGCGTCGAGGGCTTCGAGACCGCGGGCCGGCTGCGCGATCCGAAATTCGCGCAGCGCTGGCGCGCGCGCGAGCAGGCGGGACAGGCGCGCAATCTCCTGCAGATTCGCGCGGCGACGAACGACCGCGATCGCATGGCGCTCACCCGGCTGATGCAGGAGGTGCTGCCCGGCGCGGGCGGCGCCGGCGCGGCGCCGAGCCTGCCGGCGGCGGAGTTTGCGGCGCGCCTCGGCGCGTGGCTGCGCGACCGGCACGGTTATTCGCTGCAGCCGAAGATTCCGGACGGCGAGGGTGATCCGCTCGTGCGCTGGGCGGCGTCGCACGAGTCCGGCCACTGCGAGCTGTTCGCGGGCTCGTTCGTGCTGCTGGCGCGCGTGGCGGGTTATCCGGCGCGCGTCGTGACGGGTTTCAAGGGCGGCACGTGGAACGGCTACTCCGGCAGCTTCACGGTGCGAAATTCGGATGCGCACGCGTGGGCGGAAATTTTCGACGTGCCGACGAGCACGTGGCTGCGGGCCGATCCGCTCGCGCTCGATGCGGGCGCGACCGAGCGCAGCGGCGAAAACGAAGCGGCGCGCGTCGCGCCGACCGACCGGAGCTGGTCGGCGCGCTTCGACAGCCTGCGCGTGTTCTGGTATCGGCGGATCGTGAGCTTCGACCAGCGCTCGCAGCTCGCGACGCTGAAGGCGGTGAAGGACGCGACGGAAAATTCCGGCCGCTGGCTGCGCGAAACGGTGGCGCTCTCGCTGGGCCGCGTGCGCGCGTGGCTCAGCGCGCCGTGGGACGTGGGGCGGTTCATTCGGCTGAGCTACACGGCGGTGCTGGCGCTCGGGCTCGCGTGGTGGTGGCACGCGCTGGGCCGCGAGTGGTGGCGCAGCGCGTGGCGGCGCGGCGGCGTGCGCCGGTCCGATCCGGTGCGCCGCGAGGCCGGTCGCTGGCTGGCGAAGCTCGCGCGTGCCGGCAGCACGGACGCGGAGCTGCGGCAGGCGCAAGCCGCGCTGGAGCGCGTGCGCTTCGGGGCGCGCGAGAGCTGGCCGGAACCCGAGCGCGTGTTTCGACAGGCGAGACGCGCGCTGCGCGCGGCGCGGCGACGGGAGCGGAGCTCCCCGAACGGCCGCGGCGCGTGACGCGCGGCACCGCTTCGACGCCGGATGCCGGCGCCAGGAAAATCTTGTCGGCCCGCGTTCGCGGGCAAAGCTGGACCGATGTTCCCCCGGCACGGTGCGCGCAGGCGCGGATGGAGTGTGGTCCTCGCAGTGGGCGCGATTTTGCTCGCGACGACGCACCGCGCCGGCGCGGCAAACAACGATCGCTGGCTGCGGGTGACGGCGCCGGAGTTCACGTTGATAACGTCGCTCCCGGAAAAAGACGCGCTCGCGTGGACGGATGAATTTTCCCAGTTCGTCGGCGCGCTGCAGGGCTTCATCCCGGTCGATCCGCGGCGGCTGCCACGCCTGACGGTCGTGGTGTTTGCGCGCGAGCGCGACTACATCGGCTACCGGCCGCTCGGCGCCGACGGAAAACCGAAGGAGGCGGCGGGATTTTTTTCGCGGCGCGAGTCATGGGCGGTCGCAGGGCTTTCGCGCGACGCGATGGGCGAGGAGACGCAGCGGACGATTTTTCACGAGGGCACGCACTGGTTCCTGAGCGCGTTCGAGCAGCCGAATCCGGTGTGGCTCGAAGAAGGGCTGGCGGAGGTGTTCTCGACTTTCGCGGTCGACCGGAAGAAACAAAAAATCTCCTGGGGCCGCGCGATCGACGAGCACGTGGCCACGCTGCAAACGATCGATCCGATGCCGCTCGAGCGGTTGTTGTTCCTGGCGCAGGACGATCTTTTTACCGGCGGCGAGGAAGGCAGCATCCGCACGGGCATCGCCTACGCGGAGTCGTGGGCGTTCGTGCATTACCTGACGTTTGGCCAGCGCGATGTGCCGCCGCAGTCGCTGATGGACTACGTGCGCGCGATGCACAGCGGCATGCATCCCGACGAGGCGTTCAAGCAGGCGTTCGGCCACAGCTACGCCGAGATCGACGCGAAACTGCGCACCTACCTGAACGGCGGCCGGTATTTCGTCGCGAGCAAGCCGCTCGTGCCCGTCGCCGGCCTGAAAGCCGAGCCCGCGACGCCGGCGGAGGTCGAGGACGCGCTCGCGCGGCTCTGTCTCGCGGGATCGCGCCGGCCCGCGGCGCTGGAACATGCGCAGAAAGCGGTCGCGGCGAACGGCGAGGGCCCGCTCGAATACGAGCTGCTCGGCCAGGTCGAATTGGAGAACGGCGACAAAAACGCGGCGCTCGCGGCGTTCGCGAAAGCGGTGGAGAAGGGCTCGCACGATTTCCTGCCGTATTTCCAGCTCGCCCGCGCGAAGCATGAGGACGCCGTCGAGAGCGACGGTTCGGTGCGGAATCTTTCGTCCGCCGACGCGCGCGCCATCGCCAACGACTACGAGCGCGCGATCAATTTTCGCCCGCGTTTCCGGCCGGCCTACCAATCGCTCGCCGGCATCGTCGAATTGGTGCCGCCCGGGAACGAGCAGGACAAGCGTTTCCTCGAACTCGGGCGCCGGTTGTTTCCCGAGGATGGGATGATCCACATCGGCCTCGCCGTGCTCGCGAAACGTGCGGGCGACGAAGCCGCCGCCCGGCAGATGCTGGCCGAAGTGCTCGATCCGGAGAAGCCGTTGTCGCTCGAGGCCCGCGGCTACGCGCACCGGCTCGAGGAATTCTGGCAGCAAGGCGACGCCAACGCGCAGATCGAGACGCTGGTGAAGGACAAAAAATATACCGAGGCGATCGCGGTGGCCGACCAGCAGGTCGCCGGCACCGCCGATCCCATGGCGCGGCGCCACTGGAGCGAGGTCCGGCAGAATATCGCCGGCATGCAGCGCTTCGATGCCGTGCGCGCCGCGTGGGAGGCGCGGAAGTGGACCGAGGCGCGCGCGCTGCTGAACGAGATTCTCGAGTCGGACGCGCCGGCGATGTTGAAGCTTCAGGCGCGGACGCGGCTGCAGGAACTCGACCGGCGCGGCCTGGGCAAGGCAAAATAACCGTTCAGCGCCGCCAGGCGGTGAAGGCCGTGCCGACGAGGATGAGCGCGGCGCCGACGAGTTCGTGCGGCGCGAAGCGTTCGCCGAAAAACGCGAAGCCGCCGAGCGCCGTGCCGAGCGGCACGAGCATCTGCAGCAGCGAGCCCTCGGCGACCGGCAGATCGCGGAACGCGCGCGTCATCGCGAGCTGGCCGCCGGCCGCGGAAAGGCTGGCGAGCAGCAGGAGCAGCGCCGCGGCGGGCGTGATCGCGCCCGCGTGCCAGACGGCCGGCCCGGCGCAGACCAGCAGGCCGTAGACGCATTGCGCGGAAAAAATCGTGGCCGAGTGCTCGGTCGCGTGCAGCTGGCGAATCGTCACGACCACGTAGCCGGAGAGCCAGGCGGAAAGCACCGCGACGCCGTCGTAGACGCCCGGGTGCGCGAAGGCCGAAAAGACGTTCGTCAGCAATCCGAGGCCGGCGAGCGCGACGACGCTGCCGCCGATCACCGCCGGCCGCAACCGCTCGCGCAACAGCCACGCGGCGAGCAACGCGCCCCAGACGACGTAGGTGTTGTTGATGAAAATCGCGCGGCCCGCGCCGTCCTTCACGACGGCGAGGTAGGTGAGGTAGACGCCGCTGCCGCCGACGAGCCCGCGTTCGATGAGCTTTGGATTCGTGACGAGGTGAACCGGGCGCCACTCGCGGCGGTAGAGCGCGGCGACGACGATCAGGCCGACCACGAAGCGCGCGCACGAGACGAGCCAGATGTTGCCGCCGCCGCCGTCCGACAGCGCGCGGACGAGCAGGACGTTGGCCGTGAAGCAGACGGCCGAGAACAACATCAGCGCGACGGCGCGGGCGTGGAGCGGACGAGGGGCGGCGCTCACGTGGACACGTCCGCCAGCCGCAGCGTGTGCCGCTCGTCGGGTGCGATGCCGAGCTCCAGATGCAGCGCGTCGCGCGGCAGCCACGCGGCGATTTTTTCCGGCCACTCGATCGCGAGGCACCACGGGGAAATCAAAAAATCCGCGAGCAAGAGGTCTTCGACTTCGCGCGCCGAGGTGAGGCGGTAGGCGTCGAGGTGGATCAGGTGGGTGCGTCCGCGATGCAGCGTGAAAATGTTGAAGGTCGGGCTCGTCACCGCCTCGGCGACGCCGAGACCGCGCGCGAGGCCTTGGACAAACGTCGTCTTGCCCACGCCGAGATTGCCGTGCAACGCGAGCGTCGCATCCGGCGGCAGCGCGGCGCCGAACTCGGCGGCGAGCGCGCGGGTCTCGTCGGCGCTCGCGGTGATGACGCCGGCGCGCAGCTTATCGCAGATGCTCGTAGCCATGGAAATCGCCGAGCGCGACCGCGCCGGCGCGAGGCGCGCCGCGGGGAACGAATCGCCCGATGCAGGTCAGCCGCGTGCGCGGAAACGCGCGGCGCCAGCGGCGCGCGAAGGCCGCGCGATCCGCCGCGCGCGCGAGGGCGAAGACCAGTTCGTAGTCTTCGCCGTCGGTCAGCGCGGCGCGCAGGCCGGCGCCGGCGCGACAGGGAAGCGCGGTGCGGTCGAGCGCGGGAAACGCGCCGCGCGGCGTGAGGGCGCGGAGATCTTTCGCGAGCCCGTCGCTCACGTCCATCATCGCGCGCACTGCCGGCTGCCGCGCGAGCCACGCGCCTTCGGCGAGGCGCGGCGTGAAGCGATGATGATGGCCGCTCGCGAGGCTGCGGCCGAGGACGCCGGTCACGAAAATCCAGTCGCCGATGCGCGCGCCGCGGCGCGTGACGAAGCGGCGGGTCGTCGCTTCACCGAGCAGCGTGAGGCTGGCCGCGAGGACGCCGCCGGCCTGCGCGACGTCGCCGCCGACGATCGCGACGCCCTGGCGGCGCGCGCACGCCGCGAGGCCGCGGTAGAATTGCTCGAGCCACGCGAGCCGCACGCGGCGATCGAGCGTGAGCGCAACGACCGCGGCGGTCGGCCGGCCGCCCATCGCGGCGATATCGCTGAGGTTGCGCTTGAGCAGTTTTTCGCCGACGGCGCGCGGCGGCACGGCGGCGTCGAAGTGCCGGCCGAAAATCACCGGATCGACGGTGACGAGTTGCCGCCGGCGCGAGATCGGCAGCACCGCGCAGTCGTCGCCGATGCCGGCGGGCGCGGGCGGCGACGCCGTTCCGAGCCAGCGGCGAATGGCGGCGATGAGTTTCTCTTCGCCGAGACGCGCGACGGAATCGGAAAGGCGGGTGGCGAACGGTTGCATGGTCAGACGTCCGCTCCGGCGAGGAGCAGGACGATCGTGTTCAGGTTGAACAGCGCGTGGGCGACGATCGAGGTGCCGATGCGGCCGGTGCGTTCGTAGGCGAGCGAAAAGACGATGCCGAGCACGGCGAGCTGCGCGAAGCTCGCGAGGCTTTGGTGCAGCGCGGCGAAGACGCACGCGGGCAGCAGCAGCGCGGCCCAGCGCGGCAGGCGCGTGCGCAGGTAGCGAAAAAATCCGGCGCGGAAAACGAGTTCCTCCGTCGTCGGCGCGAGCACGACGGCGATCACGCCGAAGCCCGCGCGCCAGCCGGGCGATTTCGTCTGCGTGAAGAGCTCGATCGCGGTCTGCGTTTCGAGCGGCAGGCCGAGCGCGTCGAGCAGCAACCGCCAGAGAAACGCCGCGAGAAAAACCACCGGCAGCGCGATGAGAAACGTCACGAAGCCCGACGCGAGCAGCGGCACGCGCGGCGCCGCGGTCCCGCCGGGGGCGAGCGCGAACCGGCGCGGAAACGCGGCGAGAAAAAGGCCGACGCCCGCGAGGAAACCGAGCTGCAGCGCGGCGTTCACGGCGACGAGTTTTTCCTCGTCGGGCAGGCGCGAGAGCCAGCCGAGCGATTGCGCGGCGAACTGTGCGAGGATGCCGCCGCAGAGCGGAAGCCAGAGGAAAAAAAGGAAATCGGTGGGGCTGACGGACCAGGCGCCGAGCGCGGCGGGCACGCGGCGCATCCAGGCCGACGAGGAAAGCGCGATGCGCCACGTGGCGCCGATCCCGGCCAGAACGAGGCAGGCTTCGAAGGTGATGGCGAAGGCGGTGACGCGATCGGGCATGGGCAGCGAGTGCGAAGGAAAACGCGGCGCCGCGCAACGACAGGATTTCGCGGTCGAGCGTTCAGCTCACAACCGGATTGCGCGCGAAGCCACGCGATCGGCGTGCGAGTCAAAACACCAATGTGGAATGAAAACACCGCCGGTGTTCATGCCGAGCTGGAGCTCGGCGCTCCCGGGAACGCCGAGCTCCAGCTCGGCAAAGACCCCGTTCGGATCGAACACGATTCAAACGATTTTCACGCCGTCGAAAATCACGCGGCCGCCGACGATCGTCGTTTTCACGCGGCCGGTGAGCGTCTGGCCGGACCACGGCGAGTTGCTCGATTTGCTGAAGCCGGCGCGCGCGTCGTAGCGCCATTTTTCCGCGGGATCGAAAAGACAGAGATCGGCGGCGGCGCCGGGCGCGAGCGTGCCGCCGGCGAGGCCGAGGAGGCGGGCGGGCTGGCGCGTCATGAGGTCGATGACGCGCGGCAACTTGAATTTATTTTCGCGCACGAGCACGTCGAGGACGACGGGCAGCGCGGTCTCGAGGCCGAGGATGCCGTTGGGCGCGAAATCGAATTCGCGATCCTTCTCGTAGTTCGTGTGCGGCGCGTGATCGGTGGCGATGATGTCGAGCGTGCCGTCGCGCAGGCCAGCGATGAGCGCGCGCCGGTCCTCCTCGGTGCGCAGCGGCGGGTTCATCTTGAAATTCGTGTCGTAGGTCGCGAGCGCGTCGTCGGTGAGCGCGAGGTGATGCGGCGTGGCTTCGGCGGTGATGCGCGCGCCGCGCTGCTTCGCGCGGCGGATGACGTCGACGGAAAATTTCGACGAGATGTGCTGCAGGTGGATGTGCGCGCCGGTGTATTCCGAGAGGATGACGTTGCGCGCGACGATCAGGTCCTCGGCGGCGTTGGGCCAGCCGCGCAGGCCGAGGCGCGTGGAGACGATGCCCTCGTTCATCACGGCGCCCTGCGTCATCGACGCATCCTGGCAGTGATCCATGACCGGCAGGTCGAACATCTTCGCGTATTCGACGGCGCGGCGCATGAGGTCGTTCGACTGCACGCAATCGCCGTCGTCGGTGATGGCGACGACACCCGCGCGCTTGAGCGAGCCGATCGGCGCGAGCGCCTGGCCTTTCATGCCGACGGTGATGCAGCCGGTCGGATAGACGCGGACCACGGCGTCACGCGTGATCGCGTCCTTCATGTATTGGATAGTGCCGGCGTTGTCGGCGACGGGCGAGGTGTTCGGCATCATCACGACGGTCGTGAATCCGCCGGCGGCCGCGGCGCGCGAGCCGGTGGCGATCGTTTCCTTGTGCGTCTGGCCGGGCTCGCGGAAATGAACATGGACGTCGACGAGGCCGGGACAGGCGACAAGGCCGCGCGCGTCGATCTGCTTCGCGCGTTTTTTCTGCGCGGCGGAGAGCGAGGCGACGAACTGGCCGTCGACGATGAACACGTCGCCATTCGCGTCGCGCTTGGCTGCGGGATCGATGACGCGGGCGTGGCGGATCCAGAGGGAAGGCATGGCTGGAAAGTCGTGCTCGTTTTTCGTGCTCTTCTCGTTCGCCCATCCGTCCAACATTCTCGGGGGGAGAACGAGAACGATTAAGAGAGCGAGAACGATTTTTATTCGGCGGGCATTACGAGTTCCGGCTGTCCGCCGGAGCAGAGATACAGCACGGCCATGCGGACGGCGATGCCGTTGGTCACCTGTTCGAGGATCACGCTGCGCTCGCCGTCGGCGAGGTCGCTGTCGATCTCGACGCCGCGGTTGATCGGCCCGGGGTGCATGATGATCGCTCTCGGATTCAGCCACGACGCGCGGGTTTTGCTGAGGCCGAACATGCTCGTGTATTCGCCGAGCGACGGGAAATGCGTCGCGGCCTGACGCTCGTGCTGGATGCGGAGGAGCATCACGACCTCGGCGTCGGCGAGCGCGGACTTCAGATCGTGCGAGACGCTCACGCCCATGTCGGTGAACCACGCGGGCACGAGCGTCGACGGGCCGACGAGCGTGACGGCGGCGCCCATTTTCGTGAGCGCGTGGATGTTCGAGCGCGCGACGCGGCTGAAGAGCACATCGCCGAGGATGACGACCTTGCGGCCGCGGAGCGCGCCGAAGTGCTCCTTCATCGTGAACGTGTCGAGCAGGCCCTGCGTCGGATGCTCGTGCGCGCCGTCGCCGGCGTTGATCACGGGAATGTCGAGCACGCGGCTGAGATAGAGCGGCGAGCCCGAGCACGCGTGGCGCAGCACGATCATGTCGGCGTTGAGCGCCTGGATGTTTTGCGCGGTGTCGCGCAGCGTCTCGCCCTTCGTCGTCGAGGAGCTCGCGGCGTCGAACGTGATCACCTCCGCGCTGAGCAACTTCGCCGCCATGTCGAACGAGATGCGCGTGCGCGTGCTCGGCTCGAGGAAGAGGTTGACGATGGTGCGGCCGCGGAGCGCGGGGACTTTTTTCACGCGGCGGCCGAGGACTTTCTTGAACGCGGCCGCGGTGGCGTGGACCTGCTCGATTTCGGCGAGCGAGAGATCTTCGAGGGTGAGCAGATGTCGGCGATGCCAGGGCACGGTGAAAATCAGAGGGCGGATTGCGGGGCGCGGACGGGACGCACGACGGCGACGGAATCGCGGCGCGGATTTTTGGGATCGAGGGTGACGACGACGTTTTCGCCGGGGCCGGCGGTGACGGCGAGGCCGACGTAGTCGGCGGCGAACGGCAGCCGGCGGCCGCCGCGATCGACGAGGACGGCGAGCTCGACTTTTGTCGGGCGGCCGTGATCGAAGACTTCGTCGAGCGCGGCTTTCACGGTGCGGCCGGAAAACAGCACGTCGTCGACGAGGACGATCGTGGCGCCGTTGACGTCGTTCGGAATATGCGTCGGCGCGAATTCCTTCGGGATCGGATGGCGGCCGATGTCGTCGCGATGAAAGGAGATGTCGAGCACGCCGTGCGCGATGCGCAGCCGCGGCGCGGCGGCGGAGAGCGCGGCGGCTACGCGGCGGACCATCTCGATGCCGCCGTTGGCGATGCCGAGGAGGAGCAGCGCCTCTTTTCCCGGGTGGCGCTCGGAAATGGCGGCGGCGAGCCGCGCGATCGCGGCCTGAATCTCCGCTGGACCGAAGGTCTTCGATGGGGCCACCGAGCCTCGTTGTGACGGCTGGCGGCGGGGGAGGGAAGGATTTTTTCGTTCGCCGGCGTGACGATGGGCCGCGCGCGATCAGGAGCGTGGCTCGAAGGGCAACACGGGTGCGAACGCCCCGGCGGAATTTTCCATCGGAAACCCGGCCGGCACGGGTCCGCCGCCAGGAGGGAATGCGTTTTCCGCCGCGTCGTGGCCGGGCGCGCGCGTTCTGGCATCGCCGAGCAATCCCTCGAGCTGGTCGACGCTGGTCTCGAGGCTGCTCACCTGCGCTTCCATCGAAAAGGCGGTGGCTGCGGTGTGTTGGGCCGCGTGTGCCATGCTTTGCGCGATGCTGCGCTGCTGCGAGACGGCGCGGTTGATCTCGCTGATGCTGTCGGCCTGCTGGCTCACGTTGGTGCGGATGAGCGAGACGATCTCGCCGACCTCGTGAATGCCGGTCGAGACGCTTTTGAAACGCGAGGCGAGCTCGCCGGATTTGCCGATCGCGGTGGCGGTGTCCTGCGTGGAATCGCCGATGAGCTGGGCCGATTCGCGCGCGGCGTCGGCGCAATGCTTCGCCAGTAGCCGGACTTCGTTGGCGACGACGGCGAAGCCCGCGCCGGCCTCGCCGGCGCGCGCGGCTTCGACGGCGGCGTTGAGCGCGAGCAGATTCGTCTGGAAGGAGATGTCGTTGATGCGCGCGATGACCTGGTTGATTTTCTGGCCGGAGGTGCGCGCGGAATTCATTGCGGCGTCGAGTTCGCGAATCGTCTCGAGGCCGGCGTCGACGGCGCCGCGGGCGCGCGTCGTGACCGCGTCGGCGTTGGCGGCGTGATTTTTATTCGATTCGGCGACACCGTGGACGCGCGCGACGTTGCCGCCGATCTCGTCGATGCCGGCGGCGTATTGCCCGGCGTCCTGCGACATGCGATCGCCGGCGGCGGCGAGCTCGGCGGAGGCGGATTTCACGTCGGCCGAGGCGTGCTCGATATTCTGCGCGACGCGCACGAGGTCGCGTCGCGTGCCACGGGTGATCGCGAGATTGAGGCCCAGGCTGAGCGCGATCATGGCGACGAGGGCGCCGCCGACGATGAGCGCGTGACGGCGGCGCTGCTGCGCGATGGCGAGGAGATTTTCTTCGCCGTGCGAGAAACCGAAATCGTAGACGCGTTCGTAGGCGGCGAAGTGGCGCGCGAGCAGCGCGTCGGGCGACGTGGTTTTCAGCTTCGGTGGCGGCAGCGGCGTGCGCTCCGGCAGCGAGCCGGAGATATCGCCGAGATACGCGTAGAACGCGACCTCGTCGTCGCTCTTGCGCGTCTCGTCCTTGTAGAAGCCGCGGAGGTCGGGCTGGAATTTCAGCAGGTAGTATTCGCTCTCGCCGGAGACGATGAACTGGCGGCGCAGGAGGACGAGTTCGTCTTTTTGCAGGCCGCCCTGGCGCAAGCCGTGGAGCAGCAGGTCGCCGACGACCATGAACTGCTGCTGGATTTTTTGGAGCGCGAGGATGCCGTCGAAGACATTGAGCGCGGGCGGCGTCTCGAGCGTCTGGCGATAACACTCGCTGACGAAGAGCGCGCTGTAGGCGAGCTTCATGTAGAGTTGAAACACGTCGCCCGTCGTGCGGCGCAGCTCGAGCGCGCTGGCGCGCGCGTCCGGCAGCTGGGTGGCGAAGGCGTTGCGGACCGACTGCGCCTTCTCGGCAAACACCGCGGCCTGCGGCGAGGCGGCGAGGCGGTCGAGCTTGGCGGAAAGCGCGGCGACGCCGCGGTCGGTCGCCGCGATTGCCGCACGATACGCGGCGAGGCGCCCGGGGTTTTCGTGTTGCACCATGAACTGGAGCGCGGCGTTGCGCTCGTCGGCGAGCTGGCGGGAGAACGCGACGAATTCGTCGACCTCCGTGCGAAACACCGCGAGCTGCTGCGCGTCGCGCGTGAAACTGCGGTATTCGGAATAGAGCGTGCGAAACGACATCGCGCCCGCCGCGACCAGGCCGAGCACGGGAATGATCGTGAGAAGCAGGAGACGACGCGGAATGCTGAGCTTGATTCTGACCAAGCGACGCATGGTGGGGTTATCGGCCATCATCGGCACAAAGGGCGCGCTTTTTAGCGCGGACCTCCCGCACAGCCGTTCGTCCGCCAAGGATGCTGCCGCCGCGCGACTAACGATAACCTTCCGCCTGCAGCGTGAACAGCCGCGCGTAGCGACCGCCGGCCGCGAGGAGCGCGGCGTGCGTGCCGTGCTCGACGATGTGGCCGCGTTCGAGGACGAGGATCTCGTCCGCCATGCGCACCGTCGGAAACCGGTGCGAGATCAGGATCGCCGTGCGCCCGCGCGTCAGCGTGCGGAAGCGTTCGAAGATCGCGTGCTCCGCCTCGGCGTCGAGCGCCGCGGTCGGCTCGTCGAGCACGAGGATGTCCGCCTCCTCGCGCATGAACGCGCGGGCGAGCGCCACCTTTTGCCACTGGCCGCCGGACAACTCCGCCCCCTCGTGGAACCACCGGCCGAGCTGCGTCTCGAGCCCGGCGGAAAGGGCGGCGACCACTTCGCGCGCGCCGCCGCGGTCGACCGCCCGCCCGATGCGCGGCTCGTCGGCGAGATGCTCGACGCTGCCGAAACCGACGTTCTCGCGCAGCGCGAAATGATATTGGTTGAAGTCCTGAAAAATCACGCCGACGCGGCGGCGCAGGTCCGGCTCGGGCCATTCGCGCAGGTCGCGGCCATCGAGGAGCACGCGTCCCTCCGTGGGCTCGTAGAGGCGCGTGAGCAGTTTGATGAAGGTGGTCTTGCCCGCGCCGTTCTGGCCGACGAGCGCGAGGCTCTGGCCTTGCGGAATGAAAACCGACACATCGCGCAACGCCCACTCGGCGCTCTCGGGATAGCGGAAACCGACGTGCTCGAAACGGATCCCGCGCTCGGCGTGCGGCGCGGCGGCGACGGCGCCGTTCGACGCGTTTTTCCCCGCGACACGATCGCCCGGGCCCGCCGTGCTCGCGGTCGGAATCGCGAGATACTCGAACAGATTCGACATATACAAGTTGTCCTCATACATGCCGCCGAGCGCGGAGAGCATCGACTGAAACGCGCCCTGGCCCTGGCGAAACGCGACGACGTAGAGCGTCATGTCGCCGAGCGAAAGCCGGCCGGTGGCCGCCGCGAGCGCGACGGCGATGTAGCAGGCGTAGAACGCGCCGGTCGCGACGAGCGAAAGCGCAAACGTCCAGCCCGCGCGGCGCACGGCGAGCCGGCGGTCGTCGGCGTAAAACGACTCGGCGAGCGTGCGATAGCGCGCCAGCAGCAGCGGCCCGAGCCCGAAAAGTTTCACTTCCTTCGCGTGCTCGTCGTTGCCGATGACGTATTCGAGATAGTTCAGCCGCCGCGCGTCCGGCGAACGCCAGTTGCGAAGCCGGAACGCCGCGCCGGAAAAACGCGCTTCCGCGATGAAGGCGGGCACCGCGGTGAGCAGCAATCCGCCGACGACCCACGGGCTGAAGCGCAGGAGGAGCGCGATGTAGCCGGCGAGCGTCAGGAGGCCGCGCACGATCTGGAAATTCTGCTGCACGAGCGAAAGCGGGCGCGACGACGCCTCGCGGCGCGCACGCGTGAGCTTGTCGTAGAACGCGGGATCCTCGAAGTGGCGCAGCTCGAGCGTGAGCGCTTTTTCCATCACGAGCAGATTGAGGTCGATGCCCACGCGCGCACCGACGAGCTGGCGCATGAGCGCCATGGCGCGCTCGACGAGCCCGAGCCCGATCATGATCGCGAGTTCCACGAGCACCCACTTCCACACGAGCGCCAAGGCCGCATCGCGCGCCGGACCTTGGGCCGCCCCATGCGCAAGCACGACGGCGTCGACGATCAGCTTGCCGACCCACGCGGTTGCCACGGGCAGTGCGGCCGACGCGACGACGAGCAGCGTCACGATGAGCAAACCGCCCGGCGTCGAGCGCCACACCAGCCCGAGAGTGCGAGGCGTGTGCGCGAAGCTGCCGAAAGCGCGCGACCAGAAGGGCGGCGTGGGCTTCGCGGCGCTCGGCGGCGAATGAGGCGGGTGCAAGGTGCAAACCGTCCATCGCGCGGCGCGGTGCGTCAAGACACCGCCGATCCAGCGCCCGGAACCGCGGCGGGCCGACCGCTTCGCCCGACGCAAAGTCGCCCAACCGGCGTATCAGCGGCGCTTACGCAAACGGCGCTTTTGTTTTCTCCTGCTTTCGCGCGAGTAGCGTAACGGCCGCTGGCGCAGGGCGCGTTGCGCCTGGCCGAATGAATTTTTCGGACCCTCGCGAGCGTCTATGGGTCACAGGATCAGCAACAAATCTTTCCTCCACCATGAAGATGAAAATTCTCGTCCCGCTCGCCTTGGCGGCCGCGCTCGCAAGCGGCGCGAAGGCCCAGAATTCCGCGCCGACGGGCGCGATCAACCCGTCGCCCGCACCGACGGTCGTTCCCGCGACGCCTGCGCCAGCCGCGCCGATCGCGGCACCCGCAGCCAATACCCCGGCCCCCACGCAGGTGGTCTACGCGCCGCGTCTGCCGAGCGCGACGGAGCTCATGAATGTGGCCTCCGCGCAGGGCCTGACCGTTGAACGCATCGAGCAGAACGCCACGCAGGTCGTCGCGACCTACAAGAACGCGAACGGCCAGGTCAACGTCGTCGCGTATCAGCTCCTCCCGAACGCGGGCGCGGCAACGGCGCAGCCGGTCGCCACGGCTTCGCCGGCACCGCGCGTCGTGTATGTCGAGCCGGCGCCGCGCGTCGTCTACTACGATGCCTACGATCCTTACTACTATCCGCGTTATTGGTATCCGCCGGTTTCGTTGAGCCTCGGTTTCGGCTACAGCCATTTCGGCGGCGGCTTTCATCGCGGCTTCGGCGGTTTCCGCCGGTGAATCCGCGGGCGCCGCGATCCCATTTCGAACTTCCTCCCATGCGTAAACTCATCCTCTCCGTTTCCTCTCTTGCGGTTGCTTCGCTCTGGAGCGGCTGCGTCGGCGTCGGTCCGAACACCCAGCAGGGCGCCGTGACCGGCGGGACCTTGGGCGCCATTGCGGGCGCGGTCATTGGCCACAACAGCCGCGGCGGCGATACGCTCGGCGGCGCGATTCTCGGCGGCACCGCCGGTGCGATCGCCGGCGGCACGCTCGGCAACAGCGTCGATAACCAGCGCGGCACGCTCTACGACGACGGCTATGGCTATCGTCGCGTCCCCGCCTATCAAACCCAGGCGGCCCCGCCGCCGCCGCCGCCCGCGCCGGCGGAAACCGTGACGGCCGCGCCGGCGGCGAATGCCGTGTGGGTGCCGGGCTACTGGGTTTACGATGGCCGCGCGTATGCGTGGGTGGGCGGCCACTGGGAAATCCCGCCGCAAAACGCGCACACATATGTCGCCAGCCATTGGGAGAACCAAGGCCGCGGCTACGTTTACGTGCAGAGTTACTGGCGCTGAGTTGCGCACGGGCGGGCGCGGCGATGCGCGCCCGCCTTGCAACTGAAATCAGTCCCGGGCGCGGATGATCCGCGTGCCGGGACTTTTGTTTTCGACGGCAGGAACGCGCGCTCCGAGCGCGCGCTCGATGTCGCCGATCAGGCGCTCCGGGCGAAACGGCTTCTTGACGAAGTCGACGATGTTGAGCGACAGGAAGCCCGTCACCGCTGCGGGTTTCGTTTCACCGCTGCACACGATGACAGGCAGCCGCTGGTGGCGCCCGGAATTGCGCAGCGCGCCGAGAAACGCGAGGCCCGTGGTGCTTTCCGGCCCGAGGTGGTAGTCGAGGATGAGCAGCTCGATCGCGGGCTCGGTTTCCAACAACGACTGCGCGCGCTCGGCCGCGTCGACGGCGAGCGGCACATGGCCCGTGGCGAGCACGAGTTCGGCGAGGTAATTCGCGATGCGCGGATCGTCTTCGAGAATGAGAACCTTGGCCATGGCGCGAGTCGTTTTGAGACGCGATGTGCGCCACACAAGCGCCGCATCTACCGGAATTCCGGTAGAGCGTTGAATACCAACAGCACGCATTGTTCGTCGCGCCGAGAACGCGCGCGAGGTTCGAGCCACTTATGAAGCGCGAGGCAAAACTGATTTTGCAGCGGTTTAAATCGAAGTGTAGCCGCGACCACAATGCGGGTCGGGGTTTATCCCGACTTGTCGGGCATGAGGCCCGACCTGCAAAACCGGCTATGTTTTTTTGAAACCGCTGTAGCGGTCCGCTTCGCGGTGCGATTTGACGGCAGGCGCGGGTTGACGCTCACTTTCAGATCATGATCGAGACCGCGGCTTGCCTCTTTCTGCTCACGTTTGTCGGCGCTGTGCTGTTTTTTTTCTATTTCGGCAAACGCATCTACCGGCATCGGCCGCGGGGCAACGGCGACTCGCTGCTCGCCAATCTGTTTTCCGAGGCGCCGGCGGCGCAGCCCGCGCCGATTCCGGTGCGGAGCGACGAGCGGCGCTGAGGGTTGCTTTTTTCGAGGCGTGCGCACCGGAGCGCGTTCGCTCCGTCGCCGCGCTTCACCGTGCGATTTACGCCGCGGCGTCCGTTTTTCTGCCGGGGCGAAATTCAGCGGCGATGCGCCGCACGTCGTCGCCGGAAATCGTTTCGTGGGCGATGAGCGCATCCGCGATCGCGTCGAGTGCGGTGCGATTTTCGCCGAGCGCGGCGGTGGTCGCGGCGTAGTTGTCGTCGAGCAACGCCTTCAGGTGGCGTTCGCCTTCGTGGAAGGTTTGCGGGCTGGCGAGCGGCGATTCGCCCTCGGGCCGCGATAGCGCCATGAAGCCGAGCGGCGACATGCCCCATTCGAAAATCATCTGACGCGCGGTGCGCGTGGCTTCCTGGATGTCGCCCGACGCGCCGCTGGTGATGCTGCCGAGCGCGATTTCCTCGGCGACGCGCCCGGCCATCAGGCAGCGCAGGCGCGCGATGAGCATCTCGCGCGAGAAGTTGAACAGGTCGCGCTCGGGCGAAAAATGCGTGCTGCCGAGCGAGCGGCCGCGCGGGATGATCGTGACTTTCTGGAGCTTCATCGCGTCGTCGCCGGAAAGCACCTGCATCAGCGCGTGGCCGGCTTCGTGGTAGGCGATCACGCGCTTGTCGTGGTCGGTCATCACGCGGCGCGTCTCACGGCCCCAGTTGATTTTATCGCGCGCTTCGTCGAGATCGGCGGCGGTGACGGTCGCGCGGCGATGACGCGCGGCGTGGATCGCGCCTTCGTTGAGCAGATTGGCGAGATCGGCGCCGGAGAAACCCGGCGTCGCTTTCGCGACGTGCTCAAGGTCGACCGTCGCGTCGAGTTTCACCGCGCCGGCGTGGACCTGGAGAATCGCGAGCCGGCCTTTCAGGTCGGGCAGCCCGACGGAGACCTGCCGGTCGAAACGCCCCGGCCGCAGCAGCGCGCGGTCGAGCGTGTCGGGCCGGTTGGTCGCGCCGAAGACGACGATCGCGTCGTCCGAAGCGAAACCATCCATCGCGACGAGCAGCGCGTTCAGCGTCTGGTCGTGCTCCTGTTGCGCGCCGCTGCCGTCGCCCGAGGAGCGTGCGCGGCCGATCGCGTCGATCTCGTCGATGAAGATGATGCTGGGCGCCGTTTCGCGCGCCTTCTTGAACAGCGAGCGCACGCGGGCCGCGCCGACGCCGACGTAGAGCTCGACGAAATCGGAACCGCTCAAGCTGTAGAAATGCGCCTTCGCTTCGCCGGCGACGGCCTTGGCGAGCATCGTCTTGCCGGTGCCGGGGGGGCCGACGAGCAGCACGCCTTTCGGCATCCGGCCGCCCGTGGCGTGAAACCGCGCGGGATCCTTCAAGAACTCGACGACTTCGTGGACTTCGTCCTTCGCTTCGTCGCAGCCGGCGACGGAGGAAAATTTCACGCTCGAGCTCGCGGGCAGCAGCGCCTTGTTCGAGAACGTCGCGAAGCGGCCGGCGTAGCGCTGAATCGCGTAGATCACGCCGCCACCGGCGAGCAGAAACGCGAGCAGCAGCGTCGCGCCGTGCACGACGCTATGCGTGCGTTCGCGCAGGGTGATCGCCGGCGTTGCTGTGGTTGCGGCGACGGCGTCATCCTCGGCGAAGCGGCGTTCGCGCAGCTGTGCGAGGTCGGCGTCGGTGAGGTGCGCGGTCGTGCGCACCGCGGCGGCCTGGGCGCCGGCATGACGCGTCGCGAAAAGATCGGCGAGCCCCGCGGCGTTCAGCCGGTAGACGATGCGGCCGTCGGAAAGTTCGCCCGCGCGCGCCGCGCTCAAAAAATCCGTGGCGTCGATGCGCTGGGCGGCGGGCGTGGCCGCCACCGCGCGCGGTCGCGACAGAAACAGATCGAATCCGCCGACGACGAGAAAAAGACCGAGCACGACGAACAACCAGCGAGACGGCGGAGTGGGCATGTCCCTATGCGACACACCGAATCTTTCCCGACAACTGAAGAATGGGCGCGGATTTTAGCCGGAAAAAACGCGCAGTTGACGGCGCGATTTTCTGCGCGTTTGCGCAGGTCTGCGGCGGGGATCGGTTTGCGCCCGCTCCCGCGACCAGCGCGCCGGCGAGTCGAGCGCGCAACTCGTTGAAAACGGTGCGTGAAAATTTTTTTTCAGCGCGTGAGCGTCGGACTCTCCTCGGGATTCACGTCCTCGGCGGTGCCCGAGGAGCTGATTTCGCCGAGCAGAAAATTGCAGCGCTCCTGGCAATGGCGGCAGGCCTCGGCGCAGATGCGGCAGTGGTCGTGCATCTCGCTGTGCGCTTCGCATTCGTCGGCGCAGATCTGGCAGGCCAGCACACAGGCGTGAAGTTGCGCGTGCACCAAGTCGTTGGGCGTCTCGGTCTGGCGCGTGAGGACGCGCAACGTCGCGTTGCAGATGTCCCCGCAATCCAGGTTGGTGCGGATGCAGCGGCGAAGTTGTTCGAGCCGCTCAGGCTCGCCGAGACAGGCGTCGGCGCACGAGGTGCAGGTGTTGGCGCAGGTGAAGAGCGCGCCGAGCGCCTCGGTGTAGAGTTCGATCCGCTGGGGATCGCGCGGGTGGCTGCGGAGCATCAATTCGATCGTTTTCATAAAATTGAAAATCGGCGGTTCGTCGAAAGGGACGGAGTGGAGCGGACGGACTCTTTCCGAGCCGCATCGAATGTAATGCGCGGGCGCGGGCTGCGCCATCCAGTGCGCGCCCGATAAGGACATCGGGGAAAAGCACGGCCGGTCAGTGTCCCGCGGGCTCGCGTTGCACGACCGGCGCGAGCGCGTTCGCGTGCGGCGTCGGCTCCGCGCCTTCCTCGGGTGGCGTGATCGGAATGTGCGGCTGCCACTTGAGCCAGTCCTTGTCCGCTTCGTTGTGCAGCGGGAACATCGCGCCATCCGGCGCTTCCGGCGCGAGGCCGTCTTTCCCCTCGGGCGTGGCGAAGGCGACGCCGCCGCTGAACAGCGATTCGAGCGACGTGCTTTTCAATTCCGCGCCGAGCAGGCTGAGCTTGAAGGTCGCGCCGCCCGTGTTCCAGAAACGCGTGTCGGTGCGCACGAGCGCGGCATACGGCGTGTCGATGCGGATGCGGATGAGCACGGACGCGGCGTCGTCCGCGAGGCGGCTGGTCTCGACGACGCCGACTTTCATCTCGCGGTAAAACACCGGCGCGCCCGGCGAGAGCGAGCCGAGCTTGTCGCCTTGCAGGAGAAACGCGCGGCCCTCGTTCACGTTTTCCGCCGGCGGAATTTTATCGAGGCCGCGGAAATGCGTCGCGGGCGCACCGCGGCCGGGACGCACGTTCAGCCGCGCGCCGGTGAGCAGCGTGTCGATGCCGCGAATGCCGGAAAAACCGATTTCCGGGTGCACGATCCAGAACCGCGAGCCCTCGACCGCGAGCGGCGCCGCGCTGCGCGTGAGCCGCACGCGCACGGTGACGCCGCCGAGATCGGGATTGAGCTCGACGGATTGCACAGTGCCGACGTCGACGCCTTTGTATTCGAGCGTCGTCTTGTCCGGCTCGATGCCCGAGCTGTCGGCAAACTCGATCGCGATCTCCGGGCCGCGGTGGCGAAATTCGCGGAGAATCATCCAGCCGCCGACGGCGAGCGCGACGAGCGGCACGATCCAGACGACGGAAAACGCCGGGCCGCGCGAGACGGTGGGCTTGGGCGGCGCGCTCATGCGGCAAGGCGCTCCGCGGCGGCCGGCCAGAGCGAGCGCGGATCGAAGGTGGCGGTCGCGAGCACCGTGAGCACCACGGCGGCGGCGAAAGCGGCGATGCCGCTGCGCGGCTCGATGTTCGCGAGCGCGCCGAAACGCACGACGCCCGCGAGAAAGCCCGCGAGAAACACGTCGAGCATCGACCAGCGGCCGATGAAATCCAGCAGCGCAAACAACCGCGTGAGCCCGTGCGCGTGCGCCGGCGCTCCGCGGCGCGTGGCGAAGAGCAGCGTCGCGAGGCCGACCAGTTTCAGCGCCGGGATCAGGATGCTCGCGACGAACACGATCGCGCCGATCGCCCAGTTCCCGTCTTCGCACAGGCCGACGATGCCGGAGAAAATCGTGTCGGTGCGCACGCGGCCGGAGAGATTCGTGCGCAGGACCGGCAGGAGGTTGGCCGGCACGAGCATGATCGCGGCGGCGCACGCGAGCGCGGCGCATTGCGCCCGACGACGACGCTGCAGGTTGGAGGGGAAAAAGTTCATGTGAGTTTCCCGGCGCGAACGTCGGCGGCGGGACGCGGCGCAAATTCGCACGTCCGCCACGCGAGCAAGATCATCGCGGCCATCGCCGCATAGCACCAGAAGCCCGTTTGCAAGGAGACGTTGACGAGCCGGCCGAGCTTGAAGAGCGCGACGAGCACCGCGAGCACCTGCACCTCGGGCATCGCCCAGTGGTCCAGCGCGCGGGCCGCGCGCCACCAGCTCGCGCCGGTGCGCCACGGCAGCGCGAAGCGCGATGGCGCGAGCAGGCCGCCGAGCACGACGAGCAGCGCCAGCGGCGCGAGCGCGCCGCAGAAGAGCACCCACACGGCGAGCAGCCGCATGTCGTGGCGCCACAGCGCGGCCACGCCGGTGAGGACGAGCCCGTCGCGCGCGCTGCCGAACTTCGCGACCTTGACGAGCGGCAGCGTGAACGCCGGATACGCGAGCAGCAGTCCCGTGAGCGCGAAGGCAAGCGGCGCGTCGGTGTCGAAGCGCGAGCGCGCCGCGAGCAACGCGCCGCAGCGCGCGCACGACGCGCGTTCGCCGCGCGCCAGCGCGATCGTGTCATGCCCGCAGCCGCACAGCCGGCACGTGAGGCGCACGGGCGCCGCCGGGAAGGAGAGGGGAGTTTGCGAGGGGAGCATGACGTTTTTCGCCAAAGAGATCGGCGACCGTTTCCGCAGCGACCGGCGCGGTGCCGTGCGGTTCCCCGGCGAGTTTTTGCGATTCTCCGCAACGCGCGACGCGCGGCCGACATCGGGCTCGGCCCGGTGCAATCACACCCAAGCGATCCCATGGCGTTCGGCCGTGGCGTCGGGTAGACTCCTCCATGAAGGCGAAACCACTTAACGGCACTTCCACTTTGAAACCCGCCACGCACGAACAAATCGCGGCGCTCGCGCACGAACTCTGGCTTGCGCAAGGCCGGCCTGCCGGCAGCGACATCGACATCTGGCTCGAGGCCGAACGCCAGTTGCATGGCGCTGCGCCGCGGCCGATCACGCGCGATCCGATTCCCGCCGATGCGAGCGATCTCGATCACGACGTCGCCCTCTCCGGTCGCGTCGAACGCGAGCTCGGCGATATCGGTGGCGAACCGAGCCAGCGCAGCCCGACGGCGCTCGATTTCTAGCCGCAGCAATTTGCCCCAACGATGAAAGCCAAATCCCGCCCCAAAACCAAATCGCATCCCGGAGTGAAAGCCGCGAGGCACCGCGTGAAGGTGCCGCGCCGAAAAACCGCCGCGCAACGCCGCACGACCGCGGCCGCCCGCGCGACGATGAAGCCGCCGGCGCCGGAGCTGCGCGAGGAAATCGAGCGGCTCGCAAATCGCTGGAGCAAACTGATGCCCCGGCTCACGCAGTCGGCCGGCGGTCATAACGGCAACGGCACGAGCGGCACGAACGGCACGCACGCGCCGAAGGCCGAGCGGGCACGCCGCACGGCCCGGCGCTGAACTGCGGCGTTGTTCGCGGACGCCGTTTCCGTGGCGGAATCGCGGGCGAGACGCCCGTGCCACTGACAACTCGCGCCTTGTCGCGTTGCGGCGCGGGACTACGCGCCGATCGCGCGGACCGTTTCGAAACGAATCACGGCGCGTTGCGCGGTGCGCGATTCGGCGAGCGGCACGATGAAGATCGCTTCCCAATCGTTCTGCCCCTCGGCGTCGATCAACACCTGTGCAATCCGCCACTCTGCCGCCCCGGGCGCGTCGGCGTCCCAGTGCGTGTGCTTCGCCGCGCGGCCTTCGGGATCGAGACGAAAACGCCCGCGCGCGTCGAAGTAGGGCGCGAAGGCCGCCTCGATCCGGCGTGCGTCGGGCGAAAGCGGTTCGCCGTCGACGCCGGGCGCGGCTTCGCCGGTCGCGAGGCGCGACGCCGCGCTCGCCCAATCGCGCGCGGCGACATCCTGCAGGAAACCGAAAATCGCGGTGCGCACGAGCCGGCGAAACGCGGCGGTGTCGCGCGTGAGATCGAACGACGCCGGCCGCGCGGGCTGGCCGCCCGCTTCGGCGGCGACGAATTCCGGATTGCGGAGCCGTTCCCATTCCTCGAGCAGGCTCGAGTCGATGCCGCGGATCAGCTCGCGAAAGTAGTCCTCCATTTCGACGACCGGCTCCGTCTTCGCGGCATCGGGCACGGTTTGCGCGAGAACTTTCCAGACTTGCGAGAGGTGACGCAGCAAGAGGCCTTCGCTGCGCTGAAGGCCGTATTCGCGGACGTAGTCGGCGAAGCTCATATACCGCTCGAACATCTCGCGCGCGATCGACTTCGGCCGGACGTTCTCCTCGCCGATCCACGGATGCGCGGCGGCGAAGGTATTGAACGTGTCGTAGAGAAATTCGCGCAGCGGCTTCGGGTGCTCGATCTGCTCGAGTTTTTCCATGCGCTCCTCGTATTCGATGCCGGCGGCGCGCATCTCCTCGAGTTTCTCCGTCTTCAGTTTGTCGAGCTGGCGGCGGAGAATCGCGTCGGGATCCTCGACGATCGCTTCGCAGAGCGTGAGCACGTCGAACGGATAATCGGCCGACTCGCGATCGAGCAGCGGCAGCGTGTCGATGAGATAAAGCGAGAGCGCCTGGTGCAGCGAGAAGTCGTCCTGCAGTTCCACGTTGACGCGGAGTTTCCGGCCCGACGGCTCGCGCGGGACGATCTCGACGATCTTGCGCTCGAGCAGCGCGCGGAAGAGCTGCCACGCGCGCTTGCGCAGCGCGCGCTGGCGGTGCGGCGTCTCGTGTGAATCGCGGATCAGCCGCTGCATCGCGCGGCAGCCGTCGGCATCGCGGCCGAGCACGAGCAGCAGCATGCCGTGCGAAACGGTGAAGTGCGACGAGAGCTCCTCGGGCGGAGCGGTGCGGAGGCGCTCGAAGGTTTTCACGTCCCAGCCGATCGAGCCCTCGGGCGCGCTTTGTTTCACGAGTTTCTTTTTCTTCTTCGGATCGGTGGCGGCTTTTTCCTCGGCGCGTTTGTTTTCGATCGCGTGCTCCGGCGCCTGCGCGATGACGTAGCCTTTGTCGTCGTAGCCCTTGCGGCCGGCGCGGCCGGCGATCTGGCGGAAATCGCGCACGCTGAGGATCGCGGCTTTCTTGCCGTCGTATTTCCAGAGCTGCGTGAAGACGACGGTGCGGATCGGGACGTTGATGCCGACGCCGAGCGTGTCGGTGCCGCAGATGAGCTTGAGGAGGCCGCGCTGCGCGAGCTGCTCGACGAGGATGCGATATTTCGGCAGCAGGCCGGCGTGGTGCACGCCGATGCCGTGACGCAGCCAGCGGCGCAGGTCCTTGCCGAAAGGGCTGTTGAAGCGCACGCGCTCGAGCTCGGTTTGCAGCGCGGCTTTTTCCTCCTTCGAGCACACGGCGAGGCTCATCAAATCCTGCGCGGCTTCGCTCGCGGCGCGTTGCGTGAAGTAGACGAGATAAACGGGCGCGCGCTTGGTCGCGAGGAGATCGGCGATGCGTTCGGTGAGCGGCGTCTCGGAGTATTCGAACTCCAGCGGCACGGGCCGCCGGTCGCTGCGCACGGTGACGCTCGGCGCGCCGGTGAGCCGCGTGAGCTCCTTTTCGAAAAACTCCGTCGCGCCGAGCGTGGCGGACATGAGGAGGAAGCGCGCGTGGCGCATCGTGAGCAGCGGCGCCTGCCAGGCGAAGCCGCGCTCGGCGTCGGAGTAATAATGAAACTCATCCATGATCACCGCGCGCAGATCGCTTTGCTCGCCGCGGTGCAGCGCGATGTTGGCGAGGATTTCGGCGGTGCAGCAGAGGACGGGCGCGCGCGGATTCACGCTGGCGTCGCCGGTCATCATGCCGACGTTTTCCGGGCCGAAGTCGCGGCAGAGCGCGAGAAATTTTTCGTTCACCAGCGCCTTGATCGGGCAGGTGTAGACGGAGCGCTGGCCGGCGCAGAGCGCCTGGAAATGAAGCGCCGCCGCGACGAGCGATTTGCCGGAGCCGGTCGGGGTGTTGAGGATGACGTTGTGGCCGGCGAAGAGTTCGAGGATCGCCTCCTCCTGCTCTGGATAGAGACTGAGCCCGCGCGCGGCGTTGACCTGGAGGAAGCGGTCGAGCACCGCGTCCGCGCCGGCCCCGGCCAGTGGCGCGAGTGGAGGAACGGAAGCGGCGAGCGAAGACATCCGGCGACAAAGGCGCAGCCGAAGCCGCGGGAGTCAACCCGCGCGCGGTCGCGGCCGGCGAGGATGTCATCGTCACGACAAAGTTTCCGTTTAGTTGCCGTGGTTTTGGCCGATATTGCCGGTAAGCTTCATTACCGCTTGCCAGCCCTTTCCATGCCCTCGCCGGGACTTCAACCGAACCCCTCAAACGTTCCCGCCGCCCAATGGCCCACATTCTTCTTCTTGATGAAAATGAAGTAGCCGGGCGCGCGATGCAGGGAATCCTCGCCCGGGGCGACCACGCATGCGTGATCGCGACGAACACCGACGACGCCTGGCACATCCTGCGCCAAGGCGTGATCATCGACCTGGTCTTCGTGGAGTTGAAACTGGTGAAGCAGGACGGCATCGCCTTTCTCCAGCGCGTGCGCGACGACTGGTTTTGGAAAACGCTGCCGATCGTCGTCTACACCTACGAGGCCGACGCGAAGCTCGTGCGCAAGGCGCTCGGGTTGAAGGTGCAGAATTACCTGATCAAACCCTACAACGACCAGCACGTGCACGCGGAGATCGCGAAGGCGCGGCTGAATCCGTGGCGCAACCAGCTCTTCGAGGAGCCGAAGTCGTTCTGCGCGCAGATGGGCCTCACGCCGGATACGCTGGCGAAGATGCGGCGGCAGCTGGTGACGGCCTACACGGAAGCGGCGAAGGTTTTTCCCGGCTGGGCCGAGCATCGCGAGAACACCGAACTCTTCGCGCAAGTCGATGCCTTGATCCACGACGCCGAAGCGGCGGGCGTGTGGGCCGGCGTCGACTACCTGCAAAATCTCCGCTCCCAGGCCGAGGTCGACAATTGGGACGCGTTCAAGAACTCCGCCGACTACTTCGAATACGCGGCGCGGCTGATCCACTGCCATCTGAATCCGACGCACGTGCCCGACTGCCTGTGCTCGGAAAAGGATCGCGAGGAAGTCCGTGAAGCCACCGAGCGGGCGCGCTGGTCGCACGTGAACGTCGACACCGATGGCCCGATCGTCAGCGCCGCCGAGATCGAAAAGGAACTTCTCGCGCTCCCGAGCTGGCCGGTGATCGACACGGCGGCGGCAGGTTTCCAGATGGCGGCGGACGGCCGCGCGGCGAGCATGACGGCGGTGATGGAACTGGCTTCGATCGATCCGGGACTTTGCGCGCAGGTGTTGTGCGCGGCGAACAAGGTCGAGCACGACGACATGACGGTCATCGAAGATCCGAAGGCGGCCGCGACGATGCTCGGCGAGATCAAGCTCAACAAACTCGCGAAGGCGCTGCCGCTCGCCTGCGAACGGCACCTGAACCAGACGCCGATCACGTGGGCGAACTACTGGATGTTCCTCGTCAGCGTGGCGAAGGTTTCCGAATTCATCTGCCGCTATCTCGAGTTCACTTATCTCGCGGGCAGCGCGTTCACCGCGGGCTTGATGCACGATCTCGGCAAACTCGTGCTCCTGCGGCTGCACCCGTTCGGTTTCCAGGCGATCATGCGCTACGCGCACGAGAAACGCGTGCCGCTGCACCAGGCGGAGAAGCGCCACATCGACTGCACGAGCCGCGATCTCGGCGTGAAGTTCGCCGAGGCGAGCGGCCTGCCGCCGATTTTCACGAACGTGCTCCGCTGGGTCGAGCGGCCCGATCTCGCGACCGAGCACGTCGAACTCGTCGCGATGGTTTCGCTCGCCCGGCACGTCTGCCTGCACAACCGGCTCGGCCACTGCGGCGATACGCCGGGCGACTCGACGCCGCCGATCGCGAACACGCCGGCCTGGCGCGCGCTGCAACCGAGCCTGTTTCCGAGTTTCGACCTGAAAAAATTCGAGGCGCAGGCCCACGGTTACTGCCTCGAGCTGCGGAAGGAATTGTCGAACCGCGGCGTGAAGACGCGCGTGGTGGCCGAGCGGGCGGTCGCCTGAGCGCCGAGCGCAACGCGCCGGGAGAAACGCGGCCGGGCGCGGGAAATCCCTGGGTAGATGTTCGCAGGACCCTTGGCGGAGCTGCGCGGCCCGGAGTGGCGCGGGCGTCGCGCCCATGAGGACTTCGGCCGGGCAACACGGACGAGACGTCCGTGCCTTCACGGCGCGCCGCTGGACGACACGCCGCGCGACCGCGGCGACCCGCGTTCAACGCATGTGCATCAGGCGTTCACGTTGCGTCACGTCATCCGCCGGTGCGGGCGACGGATTCGGCGAGGCTGGTGCGGGCGTGGCGGCGGGTGAATTGTTCGCCGGCGCGCGGGGCGTGGATTGCGGGGCCGCGGGTGCGCCGGCGGGCGCAGGGCGCGGCTCGTTTCGCTCGTGTTGGTGGCGCGGGGAATAGTTCGGCGGCGGCGTGGGTGCGGCGGGATTCGCGAGTTGTGCGGAGATCGGATTTGGAAGCGGCTGCGGCAGCGGATTGCGGAGCGGGAGCGTGGACGACGGCGCGACGGAGCGGTTGTGCGTCCACTCCGGCCGCTCGGTCGTTGCGGCTGGCGTCGGCGACCTGGCGGTCTCGGGGCGCGAACCGCGGTTGAAAATCTGCGGAGCGTAATTTTGCGGCGCGTTCGTGGGCCGAGGCGGATGGTTGAAGTGCGGCGCCCACGGATGATGCACCGGGCTGTTCACGTAGCCGGGTGCGTTCGGAGGCACCGGGCGACGCCAGTCGTCGCGATGCTCGCGCCAGAAGCGCTCGCGATCGCCGCGGTTCACCACCCAGACCGAGTGCCGGTGCCAGTCGAGATTGTAGGAAAGCCACGCGCCCACGCCGAGCGGCGGACCGAAGGTGAAGATCGACGACGAATAATAATAGCTGGGGCGCGCGTAGGCGAGAGCCGGGTCGTAGTAGGGCACGTAGATCACGTCGGGCTGCGTGGGCACGATCGCGATCTCGTCGTTCGTCGCGAGGATCTGTTGTTGCGGCGTGTCGACGAGCGTGCCGGCGGCGCGAGCCTCGGCGCGCAGGCGCTGGATGCCGTTCATCACCTCGGCGGGTTGGGCGAGAAACGCGTCGCCGAGCTGTTTCGTCCACGCGAGATTCTGGTCCATCCAGCGAACGATGTCCGGATAGTGGGCGAGCGCGCGCACGCTGTCATCCCACGGCTGCGCGTCGACGAGGTTCGGATCGCCGCCGCCCTGAAAATAGCGCGCCGCGAGCACGATATCGGAGGAGTTCGTGGCAGCCGGCAGGATCAACGCGACCAACGCGTCCGGATAAAGCGCGATGGACCCGAGCAATTGATCGAGCTGGCTGGCGTCGAAGGGCGGGGCAGCGATCGACGGCGCCGCGGCCACGATGCCGCCGTCCGCGGCGTAGGAAATCGTGGCGTCCTGCGCGTGCACGAGCGCGGCCAGAGGAAGCAGCAGGGCGAACCGAAAGCGGAAAATTTTCATGAGTTGGGCGGACGCGGCGGTCGGTCGGTTGTTTTCACTGGGGCCGGCGAAGCGTCCGGATGTCCGACGTTTTCACGTTATCCGATATTCACTTCTTTGCACGTGCCGCGTGCGCCTTTCACGCAGGCCGCGCCGCGAAAAGGTTTTGACGCGCATGAGCGCGGGCGGAGGCGTGCGCGCAGATTCGCGCGGCGCGCCGCGACACCCGATGCTGCGTGTGACGCCGGCCGTCGCGAGGGGACTGGACGGGCGATGGCGCGTTCAGTGCGCGCAGACTTGCGCCGGATCGAGCGCGAAGCCCTCGCCGGCCGGTTGAAACTTTCCGCGGGCGGCGAGAAAATCGATCAGCTCCGGCGCGGTCATGCCGTCAGCGGAGCAGGTGTGAAAGCGGGCATCGGCGCCGAAGCGCGCGACAATCGCGGCCGCGAGCGACTCGCGCGTGTAGGCCGACCGAGATTCCAGCATCATGGCGATGACTTCGTGGCCGTGGACTTGTGGTGACATCGAAACAGTAAAGCGCATCGCGCCGCCGCGCGCTCGGCGGAATTTAGTTTTTTCGCGCGGAAATTTGCACTGGCGGGCGGCGACCGGGAACTCGGCGCGCGTTGCCCGGTGAAAGGCCGGGCGCGCTCTCGTTGACGCGCCGCTCAGGATTTTCGCGCGCTCCGCGGCGGCGGCTGAACGATACAGCGGTTTCAAAAATTCCGTCGCCGTTTTTGCAGGTCGGGCTTTACGCCCGACACGTCGGGATGAACCCCGACCTGCATCGTCGTCGCGGCTACGCTTCAATTTAAACCGCTGTAGCGCCCTGCCTGCGCGTTTGCTCGAGCGGCAGCTCGTGCAGTTTCAGGTCGGGATTTTTCTCGACGAAGTAGCGCATCGTCCAGTCGTTCGGGAAAAGCGCGATAGGCTGGTCGAACTTGTCGGTGCCGAAGCTGACGCCGCTGGCGACGACGAGCGCGCCGGGATTTTTCAGCGACGGGTGCGGCTCGAGCCAGCGGAGCAGCGTCCAGGGTGTCGGCGTGAGGCGCGACTCGGCGCCGTATTCGGCCTGCAGCCGGTATTGCACGACTTCGAATTGCAGCGGGCCGACGGCGGCGAGCAGCGTGGCGCCGGGCGGGGCGTTGCGCGCGGTGAACGCCTGCACGACGCCTTCCTGCAGGAGCTGCTCGAGGCCGGCGCGGAATTTTTTCGCGTCCGACGGATTCGGGTTGGAAATGTAAGTGAAGACCTCGGGCGGGAAGCGCGGGATTTCGTCGAACACGACCGATTTGTCCTCGGCGAGCGTGTCACCGATGCCGAGCGCGTCGTGGCCGACGAGGCCGATCACGTCGCCCGGCCACGCTTCGTTCACGGTTTCGCGTTCCTGGCCGAAAAGTTTCTGTGAGGAGGAGAGGCGGAGCGTTTTGCCGGAGCGCTGGTGCGTGACCATCATGTCGCGTTCGAATTTGCCCGAGCACACGCGGACGAAGGCGATGCGGTCGCGGTGCTTCGGATCCATGTTGGCCTGGATCTTGAAGACGAAGCCGCTGAATTTGGGGTCATCGACGGCGATCACGCGGGATTCGTCCCGAGTCGGCTCATTTTCGATTTTCGATTTTGGATTTTGGATCGAAACAGAGCGCCGCGGCGCGGGCGGGACGGAGTCGTGGAGGAAGCCGTCGAGCAGGAGCTGGATGCCGAAATTATTCACGGCGCTGCCGAAGTAGACCGGCGTCTGCTGGCCGGCGCGCACGGCGGCGAGATCGAACGGATGGCCCGCGCCGTCGAGCATCGCGAGCTGCTCGGTGACTTCGTGGTAGGTGTGGTCGTCGAGTTTTTCGCGGACGGCGGGATCGTCGAGCGAGGTGACGTTGACCGGCGCCTGATACGCGCCGCCGGGCACGCGCTCGAAAAGGTGCACCTCGCGCGTGCGGCGGTCGAACACGCCGCGGAAGCTCGGGCCGTTGCCGAGCGGCCAGATGACGGGCGAGGACTGGAGGCCGAGGACGGTTTCGAGTTCGTCGAGCAGCTCGAGCGGGTTGCGCGTCGGCCGGTCGCACTTGTTCATGAACGTGAAGATCGGCACACCGCGGCGGCGGCAGACTTCAAAGAGCTTGCGCGTCTGCACCTCGACGCCCTTGGCGGCGTCGATCACCATCAGCGCGGCGTCGACGGCCGTGAGCACGCGATACGTGTCCTCGGAAAAATCCTTGTGGCCCGGCGTGTCGAGGAGGTTGACCGCGTAGCCGGTGTAGTCGAACTGGAGCACGGTTGAGCTGATCGAGATGCCGCGCTGTTTCTCGAGTTCCATCCAGTCGGAGGCGGTGGCGCGCTGCTGCTTGCGCGCGGTGACGGAGCCGGCGAGGTGGATGGCGTTGCCGTAGAGAAGAAATTTCTCCGTGAGCGTCGTCTTGCCGGCGTCGGGATGCGAGATGATCGCGAAGGTGCGGCGGCGGGCGATTTCCTGGGCGGGAGTCACGAGAGGACGAGGAGCGGCGAGTGGCGGCGGGAGCGACGAGTTGAGCCGGGCAGAAAACGAAACCGCGGCGCGAGTGTCGAGCGGCGAAACGAAATTCTTGCCGTGAGGCGCGCGCGTTGCTTCAACGCCGGCTTACCCCGAAACCCCGCATGAAACGTGTGCTGAAACTGGCTGGTTATGGACTGGTCGTGCTGATCGCGCTGGTCGCGGCGCTGGCGGCGTTCGTCACGCTGCGCAGCAATGCGAAGCTCAGGAAAACATTCGCCGTGACCGTGCAGCCGGTCGCGGTGCCGACGGATGCGGCGGCGATCGCGCGCGGCCGGCATGTGGCGGAGACGCGCGGTTGCGCCGAATGCCACGGCAAGGATCTCGCGGGCGCGACGGTTTTCGAAAACGGCGCGATGGGCCGCGTCGACGGCCCGAATCTCACGCGCGGCGCCGGCGGCGCGGGCGCGCGATTCAGCGATCTCGATTTCGTGCGCGCGATCCGGCATGGCGTGGCGCCGGATGGGCGCGGGTTGTTCCTGATGCCGTCGACGGATTTCGCGGCGTTCAGCGACGACGACATGGGCGCGTTGATCGCGTATGTGAAATCGGTGCCGCCGGTCGACAAGCCGAACGGTCCCGTGAAGCTCGGTCCCGTCGCGCGCGCGCTGCTGACGTTTGGCCAGATCAAGCTCGCGGCCGAGGAGATCGATCACGCGAACGTCCATCCCGCCATGGTGAAACCGGCGGCGACCGCGGACTATGGCCGCTATCTCGCGGCGGGATGCACGGGTTGCCACGGCAGCAATTTTTCCGGCGGCAAGATCAAGGTCGGCCCGCCCGACTGGCCGCCGGCGGCGAACCTCACGCCGCATCCCGATGGGCGAATCGCGAAGTGGAGCGAGGCGGATTTCATCGCGGCACTGCGCACGGCGAAGCGGCCCGACGGCACGGAGCTGAACCCGGTGATGCCGCGGGCGTTTGCGGCGCTCGACGACGTGGAGTTGAAGGCGCTGTGGGCGTTTCTGAAGACGCTGCCGGCGGCGGCGACGGGTTCGCACGACTGAGCTCGCAGTTTTTTCCCGCGCCCGCACTTTCCGAGCGGCAGGTTTGGGTGGCGATTTCAGCGGGCAGGTTTGGGTGGCAGGTTAAGTGGCGGATCTGAGTGGCACGGGCGTCTCGCCCGTGTTCCGACCTGTTCACGGGCGAGACGCCCGTGCCACTTGCCGAACCTCGGGAATCGACTCTACAACGCGAATCATTCGTCACGCCGCGGGCATACACGCCACACGGGCGATTTCAGTATCGGTCGAAACGTGCCGATATTGGAGGCGTGAAGGCAATTCTCACGGTGGTGGTCTACGTCTTCTTCGTGTTGTCGCTCGGAGTCGTCACGGCGCTGACGCTCGGACGCGACGATTACGCGCGGGACGCGGGCGACGACGATCTCTGACGCCGCGTTTTTTGTGGCGGCGGGCCGCAATCGCGCAAACGTGGGCGCGTGACGGTCCAACCATCGTTGAAACTGAAACCCAACGCGCGCGCGCGCGTGCTCGGCGGACATCCGTGGGTGTTTGCGAACGAAGTCGAGGCGCTGCTGCCGAGCGGGCACGACGGCGAAGTCGTCGAGTGCCGCGACCGCGCCGGGCGTTTTCTCGGCACGGGCATCTACAATTCGAAATCGCAGATCGTGTGGCGGCGGCTGAGTCGCGAGCGCGTGACGCTCGACGCGGCGTATCTGCGCGGCGCGTTGGCCGCGGCGATCGCGCGGCGCGGCGGGCAGAAGACCGGCGGGGAGAATTGCCGCCGGCTCGTGTGGAGCGAGTCGGACGATCTGCCGGGCGTGGTCGTCGATCAGTTCGGCGATGCGCTCGTCGTGCAGGTGCAGTCGCTGGCGATGGAGCAGCGCGCGGCGCTGCTCGGCGACGTGTTGCACGAGCTGGTGCAGCCGGCGGAAATCATTTTTCGCAACGACGCGCCGATCCGCCGGCTCGAGGGTTTGCCGCTCGAGGTGCACACGCGCTCGGGCCGGCCGTGGGAGCCGCGGTGGATCGCGATCGAGGGCTTCGACTACTGGCTCGATCTGCAAGGCGGACAGAAGACGGGATTTTATCTCGACCAGCGGCCGCAGCACGCGGCGATCGAAAAGTATTGCGCGGGGTCGCGCGTGCTCGACGCGTTCTGCAACCAGGGCGCGTTCGCGCTGCACGCGGCTCGTGCCGGCGCGGTCGAGGTGCTCGGGCTCGACAGCGCGGCGGACGCCATCGCCGCGGCGCGGCGCAACGCGGAGCGTAATCACGCCAAGGCGGAGTTTGCCGTCGCGAATGTCTTCGACTGGTTCAACGACCCGGCGCGCGCGAACGAGCCGCCGTGGGACGTGATCGTGCTCGATCCGCCGCCGTTCGCGAAATCGAAGAGCGCGCTCGAGGGTGCGCTGCGCGGCTACAAGGAAATCAACCTGCGCGCGTTGCAGCGGCTCGGGCCGGGCGGCGTGCTCGCGACCTACACGTGTTCGCATCACATGGGCGACGCGGAGCTGCGCGGCGTGCTCGCCGAGGCGGCGACGGATGCGAAGCGCAAGGTGCGCGTGCTCGAGTGGTGCCACCAGCCGGCCGATCATCCCGTGCTCGCGACGATGCCGGAGAGCGAATACCTGCGCGGCTACATCGTGCGTGCGGAGTGACGCGGCGGCGCGATCGCGCCTTGAAGCGCGGCGCGGTTTCGCAATGCTCGGGTTCATGCCCCGCCCGACGAATGCGTTGATTGTCGATGATGAGCCGCACGTGCGCACATTTCTTCGCCTCGCGATAAAAGAAGTTGGCATCGCGACGACGTGGGAGGCCGGCGACGGCGCGGAGGCGCTCGCGCTCTTCAACCAGCATCGTCCGGAGCTCGTGCTGCTCGATGTGAACCTGCGGATGATGAACGGACTTCAAGTCCTGCAGCAATTGCTGGCGATCGCGCCGGAGCTGCCGGTGATCATCGTGTCGTCGGAGAACGCGATGAAAACCGTGCACGAGGCGCTGCGGCTCGGGGCGCTCGACTACATTCTCAAGCACACCTCGAAGGATAAAATCCTCGCGGCGCTGCGCGAGACGCTGGCCGAGCTGGAAAACGAAGAGGAAGAGGGCGACGCCGCTTCCGAAGACCGCGCGTGAACGGCGCCGATCAGAGGTGGCACGGGCGTCTCGCCCGTGGACAGGCCGGAACACGGGCGAGACGCCCGTGCCACACCAGGCGGCCCGCTTGCTGAGCCATCGAACTTCGAGACCAAACGCGCCGGCCTTTCGCGCGCACCGGCGGTCGTGCCGGCGTCGAAGTCGAGTCGGCCACGAATTTTTCCTGAAAAATGAAATCGAATTTGTTTCCGATTTTGGTCGTCACGGTCGGGCTCGCGCTGGCGGGCTGCGCGACGGCGCCAACGCTGCCGCCGCAACCCGGCTTTGAAAAAGTGGGCGACGTCGCGGTGCTGGTGCTGCCGGCGGAAAATGGCGGCGCCGTGCGGCTCGGCGGATTTTTCTACGAAACGGCGCAGGGGCGCGTGGCGCTGCCGGCCGAGCTCGAGGTCGTCGCGTTGACCGATGCCGTCGAGGCGATCGCGAAGCTGAAGGATGGGCGCGTGGTGAAAATCTCCGCGCATCGCGACGCGACGCGCGCCGGGAAAAATTTCGACGTGGCGTTGAGCGCCCAGCCGGCGGCGGGAATCGTGAAGTGGGGCTTCGCCGTCGACGCGGCGGCGGACGAATATTTCACGGGCGTGATGGAGCGGGTCGTCGACGGACCGCAGGAAGCGTCGTGGCGTCGCGGGATCACGGAGGCGATGAACCTGCGCGGGCAGAAGGTGGAAATGATCGTGAAGCCGACGACGTCGGTGTATGCGCCGTTCTATGTGTCGTCGCGCGGCTACGGCGTGTTTGCGCAGACGAACTGGCCGGGCACCTACGATTTTTGCGCGAGCGATCCGGCGAAGGTGCAGATCGCGTTCGAAGGTCCGGCGCTCGCGTGCAAAGTCTACACGGCGACGGCGCCCGCGACGATCGTGCAGGCGCATGCGCTTGACGCCGGCCCGCCGTTTCTGCCGCCACGCTGGATGTATTCGCCGTGGCGCTGGCGCGACGAGCACACGCAGCGCGCCGCTTACTACGACGGCACGAAGGTGACCGGCCCGTTCAATTCCGAATTCATGGAGGATGTGCTGCTGATGCGTGCGTATGGGATTCCGTGCGGCGTGTATTGGATCGACCGGCCGTGGGGACCGGGGCCGATGGGCTATGACGATTTCAAAATCGACGAGCGGCGGCTGCCGAATTTCGCCGCGTCGGTGAAGTGGCTCGAGGCGCAGCACATGAAGATGGTGCTGTGGATCGGCGTGTTTCTGCAGGGCGACATGATGAAGGAGGGCCTCGCGAAAGGCTACACGCTCGCGGGGCAGAAACGTCCGTCGAGCGGCAACAACTATCCCGTCGTCGATCTCTCGAATCCCGCGGCGAAAGCCTACTGGCAGGCGGGCGTGGAGAAGTTGCTCAACCTCGGCGTCGCCGGCTTCAAGCTCGATCGCGGCGAGGAGGACATGCCGGATGACGGGCCGTTCAAGCGTTTCGACGGCGTGTCGATTCGCGAGAATCGCAACGGCTACGTCGCACGGTATGCGCAAGCCGTCGCGGAGATCGCGCGGAAGCACCGTGGCGAGGATTTCGTGGCGATGCCGCGCGGCGCCTACACGGGCAGCTCGCCGCATGCGGTTTTCTGGGGCGGCGACATCGGCGGCACGCCGGAAGGGCTGCGGGAATCGATCATCGCGGTGCAGCGCAGCGCGGTCATGGGTTATCCGAACTGGGGCTCGGACACGTGCGGCTACAGCGAGCAGACCTGCGATCGCGATCTGTGCGCGCGCTGGCTGGGCTTCAGTTGCTTCACGCCGATCATGGAAGTGGGCCCGACGCGCAACGAGGCGTTCTGGCATTATCCGACCGGGCCGGGGCGCGACGCGGAGAAAGTTTACGACGCCAACCTCATCGCCGTGTGGCGGCTCTACGCGCGGCTGCACGAGCGGCTCGGCGATTATCTGTATGCGCAGGCGCAGGAGGCGACGCAGTCGGGACTGCCGATCGTGCGGCCGCTGTTTCTCGTCGACGCGGCGGCACCGGCGGCGTGGGCCAACTGGTGGACGTTCGCGTGCGGGCCGGATCTGGTGGTGTCGCCGATCTGGGAGAAAGGAAAACGCGACCAGCAGGTTTATCTCCCCGCGGGTGCGAAATGGCGCGACGCGTGGCAGCCGGAAAAAATTTACGACGGCGGCCAGGCCATCGACGTGCATGCGGAGTTGCACCAGGTGCCGATCTTCGTGCGCGACGGCGCCGCGGTGGCGAAGGCGGTCGGCGACCTCGGCAAGGAGTGGCTCGACTCCGTGACGATCGCGAAGAATCCGCCCGACTTGCAGCGGCTCGACGCGGAGGTGAAGGCGTGGTTCGAGACATCGTCGGCACGCTCACCTGCGCGCTGAACGCGGCGCGCGGAATATTTCCGATAAGGGATTCGGGACGTTTTTTCCTCGTGGCGCGGGGAGGCGCAGACGCATCGTCGGGCCGCGAAAGGCCGCGCGCCCGAATGAATTCCCCGAGCAACACCATCCTGCTGGTCGACGACGACGATGACGATGTTTTCGCGCTGCGGCGCGCGCTGAGGAAGGCGCAGGTCACGAATCCCGTGCAGGTCGTGACCGACGGCCGGCAGGCGATCGATTATCTCGCGGGGGCCAATCGCTTCGCGGATCGCGTGGCCCATCCGCTGCCGTTTCTGGTTTTTCTCGATCTGAAGCTGCCGTATCACGACGGCTTCGAGGTGCTCACGTGGATTCGGCAGCGGGCGCAGTTCGAGGCGATGATCGTCGTCGTGCTCACCGGCTCGGACGAAGCGCGCGATCATCAGCGCGCATATGCGCTCGGCGCGCGCTCGTATCTCGTGAAGCCGACGACGCCGGAAGAGCTGCGGCGATTGATCGATTCGCTGCGCAGCCACTGGAGCCACGCCGCGGCAGGCGGTCCGCTGCTCAGCGCGGCGACGGGCGCGGAGCCGATGTGACCGGCGGCCGGCGCGGCGCGAGCGGTTTCTCGAAAAGCGGAAGAAACCGTTTCACGCCGTCGACGGCGGCGGATTTTCGGCCGGCGCGACGCGCACCCATCCGCAGATAAAAACCTTCGGCATGCGGATCGCCTTCGATGCGCAGTCGTGGCGCGCCGGCCTCGAGCGCGGCCCGCTCGGCGTGGAGAAACAACGCGCGTCCGACACCTCGGCCCATCGCGCGCGGTCGCACCCAGAGATGATCGAGCCAGGCGCTGCGGCGGCGCAGCACGAGCGCACTGAAACCGACGAGGCGTCGGCCGGCGAATGCGGCGAATACCGGATGCGCGCGAAGATAGTCGGGCGTCAGCGTGAGTTCGCGCCGCCACTGGCGCAGCCAGCTCGGCGGATAACCCCAGTGGCGCTTCGCCGCGAGCGCGAGGCGCGTCAGCGCGGCGGCGTCCTTCAGGCGCGCGCGGCGGATGCGAATTTCGAGCGCGGCCGGCGCACCGGATGTTTTCCGACGAGCGCGTGACACGAGTCGACGAATCTCAGCGCAGCGATTTTTCCAGCTCGCGGCGATAGGCGCGGAGTTCGTCGAGCTGTTTTTGCAGCTCGGCTTTTTCCTCCTTCGTCTTCGCGTGCGCGATCGCTTCGAGCAGATCGCCCTCGGCCTCCATCAGGCTGACGCGCTCGCTGGCGATGTTGGCGCGATTCTCGTTCGAGTTGCCGCCGAAAATCGTGAGCGCCTTGGAAACTTTTTCGTTGTTCAGCGCCTTGTCGAGCTCGGTGGGTTGCGTGTTTTTCTTTTCGCGATCGATTTCCTTCTGTTGCTCGGCGAGCTGATGATCGAGCACGGTGATCTTGTCTTTTTTGACTTCGACCTTCGGCAGGACGGTCGGTTTTTCCTGCGCGGCCTTGGCGACGGCGGCGGGATCGGATTTCGGCGCGTCCTTCGCCGGTGTGGCCGCGGGAGCGGGCGTGGCGGAATCGGCGAGCGGCGAGAATTTGTCGGGCGCGGACGCGGCCGGAGCGGCGGGCGCGGGCGGCGCCGGCTTGGCGTTTTGTTTTTTTGCCTCGGCGGCGATCTTCGCGCGCAGGAGATCGGACATCGTCGGCGCCGGCGCGGGCGCGGGCGCCGGCTCATCGGCGGCGCGGCCGATCGAACAAAATGCCGCGACGGCGAGCGCGAGCGGAAGCGGGCGGAGTCTCATGGTGGCGGGCGAAGTGACGCTCGCGAGCGCGGCGGAGTTCCGCCAGCACAAAAGAAAAAGGCCGGGCGCGCGGCCCGGCCGAATCACGGGCGGGACGCCCGTGCCACGATCGCGAGCTTAGACGCCGCGCAGTTTGCCGCCGTAGATCGCGCTGGCGCCGAGTTCTTCCTCGATGCGAAGGAGCTGGTTGTATTTCGCGACGCGATCGGTCCGGCAGAGCGAGCCGGTCTTGATCTGGCCGGCGTTGGTCGCGACGGCGATGTCGGCGATGGTGACATCCTCGGTTTCGCCCGAGCGGTGCGAGATGACGGCGGTGTAGTTCGCCTCCTTGGCCATCTCGACGGCGTCGAACGTTTCGGTGAGCGAACCGATCTGGTTCACTTTCACGAGAATCGAATTCGCGACGCCGGTATCGATGCCGCGCTTGAGGAACTCGACGTTGGTGACGAACACGTCGTCGCCGACGAGCTGCACGCGATCGCCGAGCGCGTCGGTGAGTTTCTTCCACGTTTCCCAATCGCTTTCGCCACAGCCGTCCTCGATGGAGACGATGGGGTATTTGGCGACGAGCTTCTGGTAGAACTCGACCATCTGGTCGCCGGTGAGCGACTGACCGGAGGATTTTTTGAACACGTAGCGCTTTTTCTCCGCGACGTAGAATTCGGACGCGGCGACGTCGAGCGCGAGATGGACATTCTTGCCGAGCTTGTAGCCGGCGTTTTTCACCGCGAGCGCGATGACATCGAGCGCGGCCTCGGTCGAGGCGAGCTTCGGCGCGAAGCCGCCTTCGTCGCCGACGGCGGTGGCGAGGCCTTTTTCCTTCAGCACTTTTTTCAACGCGTGGAAAATCTCGCAGCCCATGCGCAGGCCTTCGGCGAAGGAATCCGCCCCGGTCGGCATGATCATGAATTCCTGGAAATCGATCGGCGCATCGGAGTGCGCGCCGCCGTTCATGATGTTCATCATCGGCACGGGGAGCACCTTCGCGTTCGGGCCGCCGAGATATTTGTAGAGTGGCTGGCCGAGGGCGGCGGCGGCGGCGTGCGCGGTGGCGAGCGAAACGCCGAGGATGGCGTTGGCGCCGAGCTTCGATTTCGTGGGCGTGCCGTCGAGCTTGAGCATCGCGCGGTCGACGCCGACCTGGTCGAGCGCGTCGGCGCCGATGAGCGCGGGCGCGATTTTTGCCTTCACGTTGGCGACGGCCTTGAGCGTGCCCTTGCCGCCGTAGCGGGCCTTGTCGCCATCGCGGAGCTCGATCGCTTCGTGCTCGCCGGTGGAGGCGCCGGAGGGAACGGCGGCGCGGCCGAGGGCGCCGCAGGCGAGGCGGACGTCGACCTCGACGGTCGGATTGCCGCGCGAGTCGATGATTTCGCGGGCGGTGATGGCGGTGATGGTGGTATTCATGGCGAAAGCGAAAGGGAAGAAGGACGCGTGGAATTTAAAACGACGAAGGTGCAGCAAAGGGCCGCGCGCGCGCGAGGGAAAGGCGAAAGTGTGCGCAGGAAATGGCGAAGGCGCGGCGCGGGTTGCGCGGGCGCGATCGCGCGGAGCGTGAGGCGAGGCCGGCTCGCCGAGCGCCCGAGTTTCCCGAGCGGAAATGCGGACGGCGGGATTCGGCGACCCATCCGGCAAAAAACGAGGCGGCGTGAGCCTCGAGGCCGGCGCGCAAATCAAGCGACGGCGGCGTGCAAGTCAGAACGGCGCTTTCGAGCGGCCGAGGTTGTGCAGGAAGCGGCGGAAAGGGCTCATCGTGCCGGGGCGCGCGGCCTCCGGGATTTGTTCGTGGAAGCCGCGGTCGAGCGCGGTCTGCGCGACCGTGAGGCCGTCGTAGTTGCGCGTGCCGACGCTTTCGCGGGTGAGGAGCTCGCGCGGGATTTGCGTGAGGTGGCCTTCGAACGCGGCGGCGTGCAGCGGCGTGTCGCCGTTGTCGTTGCGCGTGAGCAGCAGGTCGGCGGTAAGCTGGGCGCGCGGGATTTTGTCGAGCTGGCCGGTCTCGGCGGCGGCGTGGATCGCGGTGAAGCCGGTCTTGCTGGCGAGGACGAGATTGTCGTGCGTGAGGAGCGCGGCGGGAATCTGCTCGAGATGTCCCGCAATGGCGGCGGCGTGGAAAACGGTGTCGCCGGCGCTCGTCGTCTCGCGCAGCGCGGCCGCGGTGAGAAGCGGCGCGGGAATCTGGTCGAGGTGGCCGTTGAACGCGGCAACATGGAGCACGGTTTCGCCGCCGAGGTTTTTCTGCGCGATGTTTTCCGCGGTGAGAAAAGTCGCGGGCAGCCGGTCGATGGTGCCGGTCTCCGCCGCCTCGTGGAGCAGCGTGTTGCCGACATCGGTCTTGCGCACGATGGCGTCGGGCGTGAGCAGCTCGGGCGGGATCTGGTTGAGCGAGCCGTGCGCGGCGGCGAGATGGAGGACGGTGATACCGGCATTGCTGCGCAGGGCGACGGCGTCGGCGGTGAGGAGCGCGCGCGGGACCTGGTCGAGGTGGCCGCCGATCGCGGCGTGGTGCAGCGGCGTGTAGCCGGCGTCGTTTTTTTGCGCGAGCGTGCCGGGGGTCAGGACGTCGGCCGGCAGATCGCGGAGCCAGCCCTGCTTCGCGGCGACGTGCAGCGGCGTATTGCCCGAAGCGTTGCGCGCGGCGAGCCGCTCGATGGTGAACGCCTCCCGCGGCAGGCGCATCAGCGTGCCGTCGCGAATCGCAGCGTGCAGGTCGTAGTATTCCATCGCGGGGCTCGTTTGAAAACACGAGGCGGGCGGAAGCGAGGCAAAATAAAACCCGCGGGTAGTAACACTCATCCGGACGGATTTCAGTTTGCCAAGATTTGAGCCGAAAAACAGAGTTCGTCCCATGACGTCGAACGATCAGAAGCCCGCGGGCCGCGAAACGCCGAAGCGTGATGCGGTGCTTGTCGTCGACGACGAGAAGCCGCTGCTGGAAGTTTTCGCCAAGGCGCTCGGCACGGAATTCGACGTGACGACGGCCTCGAACGCGCGCGAGGCGGATTTCATTCTGCAGAAGAAGACGTTCAAGGTCGTCGTGACCGACCACCTGATGCCCGGCGGCAACGGCATGAATTTCCTGGTGCGCGCGCGCGAGGAGTTTCCGCACATGCAGCGGATCCTCGTGACCGGCTACATGAAACCGGAGATGCTGCTGCGCAGCGTGAACGAGGCGGCGCTTTTTCGCTACCTGCTGAAGCCGGTCTCGATGGAAGAGCTGATGAAGGTCGTGCGCGAAGCGGCGAAGGCGCACGACGCGAGCCTCGCGGCGGCGAAATAAAACAATGAGCGCGCCACGCCCAGTGCCGCCGCGATCGGTCGTGTTGCTGGTGGACGACGAGGCGGAAATCCGGACGGTGATGGCGCTCGGGTTGAAGGATCATTTCGAGGTCGAGACGGCGGCGTCGGCGCAGGAGGCGGAGATGATGCTCGCGACGCGCAGCTACGATGTCGTGGTCTGCGATCACCTGATGCCCGAGGAGGAGGGGCTGACCTTTCTGGCGCGGGCGCGAAAACAGTTTCCGCAGGTGCAGCGGATTTTGATCACGGGCTACATCAATCCGGAATTTCTCTCGCGCAGTTCGTCGATCGCGGGACTCGCCGGCTGCCTGATGAAACCGGTGAACACCGCCGAGCTCGCGCAAGCGATCCGGCTGGCGGTGCCGCGGTAGGCGGACGCGGGAGAAGGGGGAAAGGAGACGGGAGAAGGAAGTGGGAGACGTCGCAATGCGCTGGCTCGCGTGCGAGTCGGCAGATTTTCCTGCGCGCTGGCCTCTTCTCCTTCCGCGCGTGTAACGCGCTACAGCGGTTTCAAAAATTCCATCCCGATTTTGTAGGTCGGGCTTTATGTCCGACAAATCTGGATGAACCCCGACCCACGTCGTCATCGCGGCGACACTTCAATTTAAACCGACCTAGCGTTTCAATTTCGCGCGGAGATACGGCGCGGTCGGGCTGCGTTTTGTTTTCAGCAGGCCGGCGAGTTCGCCTTGATAGAGCAATTCGCCGCCGTCGGGGCCGCCGACCGGGCCGAGCTCGACGATGTAGTCGGCTTCCGCGAGCAGATCGAGATGATGCTCGATCACGACGACGCTGTGGCCTTGATCGACGAGCGAGTGAAGCACGCGGATGAGTTTTTCGCAGTCGCTCAGGTGCAGGCCGATCGTCGGCTCTTCGAGGAGATAAAGATTGCGCGGGAGCTCGCCGCGACTGCGCTCGCGGTAGGTTGCGAGGCCCGCGGAAAGTTCGGTGACGAGCTTGAGGCGCTGCGCTTCGCCGCCGGAGAGCGTGGGCGAAGACTGGCCGAGCGTGAGATAGCCGAGGCCGCAGTCGCACATGAGCTGGCAGACCTGCGAGAGCTGCGAGTGGAAATCGAAGAACTGCGCGGCCTCTTCGAACGTGAGCTGCAGGACCTGCCCGATGTTTTTTCCCTTCCACGCGATGTCGTTCAACTCGGCGCTGTAGCGCGAGCCGCGGCAATCGTCGCAGGGCAGATACGTGTCCGGCATGAACGCCATCTCGAGCTTGATGCGGCCCGCGCCTTCGCACGTCGGGCAGCGGCCGCCCGTCGTGTTGAAGGAGAAACGCGACGCGGTGTAGCCGCGGATTTTCGATTCGGGGAGCGACGCGAAGAACTGGCGGATCTGGTCGAAGATGCCGAGATAGGTCGCCGGCGTGGAGCGCGGCGTCTTGCCGATGGGCGACTGGTCGACTTCGACGACGCGTTTGAAAACGTTCGCGCCGCGGAGCTCTTTGAAAACCGGAGACCGGAGACCGGAGACCGGAAGGTCGGCGTCGGAGGCAAAGCCGGTCGCTTTCACGAAATCGCGGCCGCTTAGTTTCGCTTTTTTCGATTCGATCGCGTGGGCGACGGCCGGATGCAGCACGTCGCGGAAGAGCGTGGATTTCCCGGCGCCGCTCGGGCCGGCGACCATGATCAAGCGCCCGAGGGGCAGGCGCAGATCGAAGCCTTTCAGGTTGCGGAACGTGACGTCGCTCAGCTCGAGCCACTCGCGGTGGAAGGGCGCCGGGCCGCCCGGCTTTTTCTTTTTCAACAGGCCCGCGATCGGTCGCGTGGCGGTGAGCGGGTTGGCTTTGACGGAACGGTATTCGCCGCGGAGCGGATGCGCGATGCCCTTGGCGAGAAAAAGTCCCGTGAGCGATTTGTCGCTGCGCCGGATCTCGGCGGGCGTGCCGCAGGCGAGCAGTTCGCCGCCGTGGATGCCGGCGGCGGGGCCGAGGTCGATGATGCGATCGGCGCGCGCCATCACTTCGTCGTCGTGCTCGACGACGAGCAGCGTGTTTCCTTTTTCGCGGAGCGCCTGCAGCGTTTCGATCAGGCGGTCGTTGTCGCGCGCGTGCAGGCCGATGCTCGGTTCGTCGAGGACGTAGAGGACGCCGGAGAGATTCGAGCCGAGCTGCGCCGCGAGCCGGATGCGCTGGGCTTCGCCGCCGGAGAGCGTTTCGGTCGGCCGGTCGAGTGAGAGATAAGCGAGGCCGACGTGGTCGAGAAACTTCAGCCGCTCCTCGATCTGCGGCACGATGTCCTGAACGATGAGCTTGCCGCGCGGGTCGAGGTCGAGATGACGCAGGTGCGCGAGGAGTTGCGACGGCGTGCTGCGCAGGAGTTCGGGCAGCGAGAACGGCGCTTGCCTGCCGCGGAAGTGGAGCTTCACGGCGCGGCCGATGCGGTTCAGGCGCGCGCCGTGGCATTCAGGACACGGCGAGCCTTCGTCGGAAAGATCATCGGCGGAATCGACGCCGAACTCGCGCAGCCGCTTCGCCGGGTCGTCCTTGTCGTCTTCGTCGGCGAACTCGATCATCCACGGAAACACGCGGCCGTGTCCGCGGCACGTCGGGCACCAGCCGCGCGGCGAGTTGAATGAAAAATTTTTCGGATCGAGCTCGGGAAAACTTTCGCCGGTCTCGATGTCGGTGCGCGTCGTGGAGAACCACGAGGGGATTTCGCCGCGCTCGGTCACGAGGAAGCACGCGCCTTTGCCGACTTTCAGCGCCTTATCGAGAGCCTCGTTTTGGAATTTGAGGCCGCCGGCGGAAAGATTCGCGCTTTTCAAATCCGCGACGACGACCTCGATGTCGTGCTCCTTGTAGCGGTCGAGTTTTTGAAACGCGTCGACGCGCGTGAGCCGGCCGTCGGCGCGCATGAGCTCGTAGCCTTGTCTCGCGATCCACGTCGCGATCGGCTGGTGGTGGCCTTTGCGGCCGCGAATGAGCGGCGCGCAGAGGTAGAGATGTTTCGCGCGGCGCGCGGCGGGCGTCGCGAGCACGCGCGCGAGCAGTTTTTTCAACGCGCCCGGCGAGAGCGGCGTGACAGGCCGGTCGGTGTCGGGATGATGCTGAATGCCGAGGCGCGCGTAGAGGAGGCGCAGGTATTGCGCGACCTCGGTGATCGTCGCGACGGTGGATTTCCGCGAACCGCGCGTGACGCGCTGCTCGATCGCGACGGTCGGCGGAATGCCGGTGATGCGGTCGATCGCGGGCCGCGGGAGCTGCTCGACGAATTGCCGCGCGTAGGGCGACATCGATTCCATGAAACGCCGCTGGCCTTCGGCGAAGACGATGTCGAAGGCGAGCGTGGACTTGCCCGAGCCGGAGACGCCGGTGACGACGTTGAACTGGCGGTGCGGGATCGTGAGCGAAAGATTTTTGAGATTGTTCTCGCGCGCGCCTTCGATGCGGAGAGCGGAGGCGGGAGACGGAATGCGGGAGGCGGGAGCGTCCTCGGCGACGAGCAGCAGGTCTTCTTGGCTGTCCTCCATCACCAAGCTCCGGCCTCCTTCCGCGAGCGCGGCGCGGAGAAAGGGCGAGGTGGCGGTGTCGGCGCGCGCGACGAGTTCGGGCGGACCTTCGGCGACGATGCGGCCGCCTTTCGCGCCGGCGTCGGGGCCGATCTCGATGAGCCAGTCGGCGGATTTGAGCACGTCGAGATTGTGCTCGATCACGACGACGCTGTGGCCGCGATCGACGAGCGCCTGAAGCACGGCGAGGAGGCGTTTGACGTCGTGGCGATGAAGGCCGGTCGTCGGTTCGTCGAGCAGCAGCAAGGCACCGGAAGGCGAGAGGCCAGAGGCGAGAGGCGAGACGGAGGAATCGCTGGCGAAGGCGCCGAGGTAGCGCACGAGCTTGAGCCGCTGCGATTCGCCGCCGCTGAGGGTGTTGAGCGGCTGACCGAGCGTGAGGTAGCCGAGGCCGACGGAGTCGAGCGCGGAGAGGCGCTTTTGAATTTCCGGAAACTCGGCGAAGAGCGGCAGCGCGTCGGAGACGGACGTGTTGAGCAGGTCGGAAACGGAGCGGCCATTCCACTGGATCGCGAGCACCTCGGGCTTGAAGCGTTTCGCTTCGCAGACCGGGCACGGCACGAAAACATCGGAGAGAAACTGCATCTCGACGCGCTCGTAGCCGAGGCCCAGGCAGTGATCGCAGCGGCCGTCGCCGCTGTTGAACGAGAAACTCGAGGCGCTGAAACCCGCAGCCTGCGCGGTGGGCGTCTGCGCGAAGAGCTCGCGGATCAGCTCCCACGCTTCGACGTAGAGCGCGGGATTCGAGCGCGGCGTGCGCGAGAGCGGCGACTGGTCGACGAGGACGATTTCGGAAAACGGCGCGGCCTCGGGCGCAGGCGCGATCGACTCGATCGCCGCGGGATCTTCGGCGAGCTGGTGACGCTGCGCGAGCAGGCCCTGGTAAATGACGTTGTCGAGCAGCGTGGATTTGCCGGAGCCGGAGACGCCGCTCAGGCACACGAAGCGACCGAGCGGAAGGCGAAATGAGAGGTGCGCGAGATTGTGCTTCGTCGCGTTTTTGAAATGGAGCCACGCAGTTGGCGTGCCGGCGCTCGCGCGGTGGGCGGAACGCGACGGGGGCGTCGCGTCCGCAGTCTCGACGGGACGACGTTGCGCGGGCGTCTCGATCGTTTCGCGGCCGGAGAAATAACGGCCGGTGATGCTCGCGGGCGAAACGAGCATTTCGGAAACGGTGCCCTGAAACACGATGTGTCCGCCGCGCCCGCCGGGTTCGGGGCCGACTTCGATGACGTGATCGGCGGCGCGGATCATCGCCTCGTCGTGCTCGACGACGACGACGGTGTTGCCCGCGTCGGTGAGCGACCGGATGATCGCGACGAGCCGGTCGATGTCGCGCGGGTGCAACCCGACGCTCGGCTCGTCGAGGACGAAGAGCGTGTCGACGAGCGAAGTGCCGAGGCAGGAGGTGAGGTTGACGCGCTCGACCTCGCCGCCGGAGAGCGTCTTCGACGAGCGATCGAGCGTGAGGTAGCCGAGACCGACGTGTTCGAGATAACGCAGGCGCGTGAGGATCGACTCGTGCGCGAGCGAGGCGCTGCGCGTGTCGAGTGACGAGTGATGCGCGACGAGCGACGAGTCCGAGCCGACCAGCGCGAGGAGTTCGGAGACGGGAAGCTGGTAGAGCTCGGGCAAGGTTTTGCCCTGCCATTTCCAGCAGAGCGATTCGGGTTGGAGACGCTGGCCGTGGCAGTCGGGGCACGGGTTGTAGGCGCGGTAGCGCGAGAGGAAGACGCGCACGTGCATCTTGTAGGTCGTCTTCTCGAGCCAGCGGAAGAAGCCCTTCACGCCATACCAATACTGCGGCCACTTCTTGCCGTTCTCCTCGCCGTAGCCGGGCTCGCCGTCGACGATGTAGCGCTGCTGCTCGGGCGTGAGCGCGGCGAACGGGATGTTCGTCGGGATTTTTTTCTTCTTCGCGAAGACGCGCAGGTCGGCGAGCGACTCCTTGTAGACTTCGCCTTCCCAGCATTTGATCGCGCCGTCATCGATCGAGAGCGACTGGTCGGGAAGCGCGAGGCGGTAGTCGATGTCGATCACGCGGCCGAAGCCGCGGCACTTCGGGCAGGCGCCGAGCGGGGAGTTGAACGAGAAAAGCGCAGGCGTCGCGGCGCGGAAGGTGCGGCCGGTCTTCGGCGAGTGCAGGCCGCGCGAGTAGTGGCCGAGCTCGATGAATTGCGGGTGGCGGATTTCGGGTGGCGGATGGGCGTGCGCATCGGCTTCGCCGAAGAGGTGGACTTCGTTTTTGCCGAAGTGGAGCGCGGTCTCGGTGGCTTCGAGGAAGCGCGATTTCTGATCGGGCGAGAGCGTCACGCGGTCCTGCACGACGAAGATCGCCGCGGTTTTCGCGAGCGGCTTCGGGTTCGCGAGGAGCTCGTCGATCCGGTGCACGCTGCCGGCGACGAGCGCGCGCACGTAGGACTGCGCGTTGAGGCTCTTCAGGATTTCCGGCCACGCGAGGTTGTCGGGCTTCGCGACCCTGAAGGCGACGAGCACGGTGCGGCCGGCGTGCGCGGCGGCGGATTTTTCCCAGATCGTCTGCGGGTTGTCGTCCTCGACTTTCTCGCCGGTCGCGGGATCGAAGCATTCGGCGACGTGGCTGAACCAGACTTTGAAGAAATCGGTGAGCTCCGTCATCGTGCCGACGGTGGAGCGCGAGGTCTTGACGGTGTTCGTCTGCTCGATGGCGATCGACGGGCGGATGTTTTCGATGGAGTCGACCTTGGGCTTGTCGAGCAGATCGAGGAACTGGCGCGTGTAGGCGCTGAACGTCTCGACGTAGCGGCGCTGGCCTTCGGCGTGCAGCGTGTCGAAGACGAGCGAGGACTTGCCGGCGCCGCTCAGGCCGGTGACGACGATGTATTTGCCGAGCGGCACATCGAGGTCGAAGCCCTTCAGGTTGTTCTGGCGGACGCCGCGCAGGCGGATGCACTCGAGCTGGACGGGCGCGGACACGGGATCAGGAGAAAACACCCGCCTGACGAAGCGAACGAAAACGGAGAATGCAACTCACCGCGCGCGACGCCGTGGAAACCGCTGACGGGGCGGCGTCAGGAACGCGGCGGCGTTGGGCCCGCGATGTCACGCGATGACCGAGTGGAAAATTCGAACGCGGCGCCGTGTGATGCGACGCGCCGGAGAAAGCGCGCGTCACCGGCGGGCGAGCGTGAGCCTGGCGCCGGCGGTTTCGATGGCTTTCGCGACGGCGGGCGCGGGGCGCGTGTCGGTCACGATCGTGAAGCGCGACTGGAACGGCGCGGTGAGGCTCAGCGCCTTGCGGCCGAACTTGGTGTTGTCGATCGCGAATACGGTGCGCTCGGCGGCGGCGATCATCTTGCGCTGCGCGGCGATCACGAGGGCGTTGTGATTCCAGATGCCATTTTCGGTGACGCCGGTGCCGCCGAGAATCGCGAGATCGGCGTGGACCTGCTCGAACGACTGTTCGCAGAGCGGGCCGATGAGCACGCCGAGCCGGCCGTAAATACTGCCGCCGGTGACGATGGTTTCGACGTTGCCGATTTCGCCGAAGAGGCTGGCGACGGGCAGCGAGTTGGTGATGACCTGCACGCGTTTTTCGGCGAGCAGTCGCGCGACGGCGTAGGCGGTGCTGCCGCCGTCGAGGATCACCGTCATGCCGGGCTGCACCTGTTCGGCGACGAGGCCGGCGATGGCGGATTTCGCGTCGGCCTGCGTCTGGATGCGCGAGAGAAAATCGTATTCCTGCGTGAGCGCGTCGGTCTCGACGAGCGAGGCGCCGCCGTGATGGCGGTGCACGATGCCGCGATTCTCGAGCGAATCCAGCGCGCGGCGCACGGTGGAGAGCGAGCCGCCGAAGCGATCGGCGAGCGTGCGTAGGTCCGCGTATTTGTGCTCGCGGATGAATTTCTCGATGAGGTCGGTGCGCTGCTTGTTGGTCATGGCGCGGACGGACGAGGAAGAGTTTTGAAGAGCTCGAGATAGGCGGCGACCTGGCGCGCGGGATCGAAGGTCTCGCGCGCGAAGCGGCGTGCGTCGGCGGCGCGCTCGGCGTGGGCGCTCGCGGGTTCGCTGATGCGGCGCGTGAGCGTGGCGCGAAACGTATCGCGATCGCCGCGCATGATGTCCCAGCCGGTGCGGCCGGGCAGGAAACATTCGCGGATGCCCTGCGCCTCGTAGGCGACGGCGAGCAGGCCGTGCGCCTGCGCCTCGATGAGAAAATTCGAGAGCGACTCGCTCCACGACGCGTGCACGGCGAGATCGGCGGCAGCGTAGAGGGACGAGGGATCGCGGCGAAAGCCGATGAACTTCACGCGGTCGCGCAGATTTTTTTCCGCGGCGAGTCGTTCGCACGCCGGGCGCCCGGGGCCGTCGCCGGCGAGCCAGAGCTGCCAGTCGAGCTCGCGCGGCAGGCCGGCGGCGATCTCGATGAGTTCGCGCTGATTTTTTTCGCGGCGAAACATCGCGACGCAGAGGAGCACGGCGGTTTTCGCGGTGGCGCCGTGTTCGGCGCGGAGCGCGGCGCGCGCGGAGGACGCGGCGTCGGCGGCGGGCGCGGACGGAAAGACGAGCGAGTTGTAGATGACGGAAATTTTTTCCGGCGCGACCGCGTGTTCGTGAATCAGGAGGCCGCGTGCGTCGTGGCTGTTGGCGACGATGTGGCGGACGCGCCGCAGCGAGCGGCGGAAGAGCCATGGAAGATTTTTTCCGGTCCGCATCGTGGCGACGACGGCGGCGGGCGGGTGCTGTTTTTGCAGGCGGCCGGCGTAGCAGTTTGCCATGCGGCCCATGCAGAGGATGACGTCGGGACGCAGGCGCCACGAACAGCGCAGCAGGCCGGGCGCGAACCAGTCGAGGCCGAGGCCACGCGGCTGCAGGGCGCGGTGGGCGACATTCGACGCGATCGTCGGCACGAGCGGGCCGCCGGCGCGAAACGTGAGGAGCGTGGTCGCGTGGCCGGCGGCGGCGAAGGCGTTGGCGAGCAGGATCGACTGGCGCTCGGTGCCGCCGCTGCGCAGATGGTCCTGGACGACGAGAATTTTCATTGCGCGACCGCGGATCGGGGCGATGTTTGGCGCCTTCAACCGATGAACTCCGCCTTCAGGCAATTGCTCGTGCGCTGGATCGTGCTCGCGCTCGGCGTGATGCTCGCGACCCGGATCGTGCGCGGGATCACGTGCGAAGACGGCGTGACGCTGATCTGCGTGGTGCTGCTGCTGAGTTTTTTCAACGCGATCCTCAAGCCGCTGCTGGTGCTGTTCACGCTGCCGTTCATCATCGTGACGATGGGACTCGGCGTGGTCGTGATCAATGCCTTGTTGTTCCTGCTCGTCGGCCGGATGGTGGAGGGATTTCACGTCGCGGGATTCTGGCCCGCGGTCGGCGGTTCGCTCGTGGTGAGCGTGACGAACTGGCTGGTGAGCGCGTTCGTGAAGAGCAACCGGCCGCGTCGGCCGCCGGCGCCGCCAGCCGATGCGGCGAAGCGGGACGACGTGATCGACATCTGAGCGGAGGGAGGCGCCTGCAAGACAGACGTCCCACGAGTTTGCGTTTGACCGTTCAGGCGCGGTCGCGACGGTGGGAGCATGGCTAATTCGGAATACGATCTCATCGTCATTGGCGGCGGGCCCGCGGGCTACGCGGGCGCGATCCGCGCCGGCCAGCTCGGCAAGAAAGTCGCGTGCATCGAGCTCGAGCGCGCGGGCGGCACGTGCCTGAACTGGGGCTGCATTCCGACGAAGGCGCTGCTGAAAAGCGCGGAGCTGTTTCGCTCGCTGCAGAAAATGGACGCGTTCGGGATCGCGGCGAAGGACGTGACTTTCGACTTCGCGAAGGTGATGCAGCGCTCGCGCGGCGTGGCGGACCAGATGGCGAAGGGCGTGGAGTTCTTGTTTCGGAAGAACAAGGTCGACTACTTCGTCGGCCGCGCGCAGGTGACGGTGCCCGGCATGGTCGAGATCACCGAGGGCGAGCACAAAGGAAAGTTTTTCAAGACGCAGAACGTGCTGCTCGCGACGGGCGCGAAGCCGCGGCGGCTGCCCGACGTGCCGGTGGACGGCGAACGCGTGATGACTTCGCGCGAGGCGCTCGTGCCGCGGAAGAATGCGCCGAAATCGATCGTGATCATCGGCGCGGGCGCGATCGGCGTGGAGTTCGCGTATTTCTACAATGCGTTTGGCGCGAAGGTGACGCTCGTCGAGATGCTGCCGCAGATCGTGCCGGTCGAGGACGAGGATGTGGCGAAGGCGCTGCACCGCTCGTTCGAGAAGCAGGGCATCGTCGTGCACGTCGGCACGAAGGTGGAGAACGTGCGCGTGAAGAAGGACAAGGTGGAGCTCACGCTGGTGAAGAGCGGCGAGAGCATCGGCACGGAAGTCGAGGCGGAGTCGCTGCTGCTCGCGATCGGCGTGTCGCCGAATCTCGAAGGCGTGCTGTCGTCGAAGGTGAAGCTCGAGCTCGATCGCGGCTACGTGAAGGTGAACGAAAATTACGAAACGAGCGTGAAGGGCGTTTACGGCGCGGGCGACATCATCGGGCCGCCGTGGCTCGCGCACGTCGCGACGTTCGAGGCGGTGAACGCGGTCGAGGCGATGTTCGGCCACGCGCACGCCGGGCGCGTGAAGATTTTTCCGGGGGCGACGTATTGCCAGCCGCAGATTGCGAGCACCGGGCTCACGGAGAAGCAGTGCAAGGAGAAGGGGCTGAACTACAAGGTCGGCAAGTTTCCGTTCACGGCGTCGGGCAAGGCGGTCGCCGCGGGCGACTCGGAAGGCTTCGTGAAGGTGATCAGCGACGCGCAGAGCGGCGAAATTTTCGGCGTGCACATCCTCGGCAACGAGGCGCCGGAGCTGATCGCGGAATACGTGCTCGCGATGAATTCCGAACTTTCAGTCGACGAAGTGCACCGCTCGATCCACGCGCACCCGACGCTGAGCGAGGCGCTGATGGAGGCCGCGGCCGCGACGACGGGCGAGGCGATTCATATCTGACGCGAGGTGGGTTTCGCGGCCGGCGAAATTCACCTCGGCAAGAAATGCGCAGGATTTCGGCTGGCTGGCCCCGGCCGGGACATCAGCGTGAGTGCGGATAGCGCGGAGGAGTTCCATCATGAAAACAGCCACCTCGCCGAAACGGCAATTGGGCGTCGCACTGTTCAACCTGATGAGCGTGGTCGTGGTGTTCCTGGTTCTGCCGCGATTTAACATCGCGGTCATGCTGACAGGCTGCGCGATACTGGCGACAATCCAGGTGCAACTGTCGCCAGATATTTTTCGCAGCCGGAGCGGCTCCCTGTCGCTGGCGATCTGGGGTCTGCTCGCCCCGATGTGGATTGCGGCGCTGGTCGCGATCGCAGTCACGCTGCGGGCGCTTCCGTCATAGGGCGGACAGGATCGCGATCCTACCGCTTCTTCTTGAAGGGCGCCCGCGAAACCGAGGGCAGCGCGCCGTCGGATGCCATTTCCTTGAGCAGGCTCGTGAGATAGGGGATGAGCTGCTTCTTGCGGCTCACGATGCCGGGCATGTCGAAAATTTCGTCCTGCTGCACGTGCGGGTAGCCGATGCGGCGGATCAACTCGGGATCGCCTTTCACCAGGAGCAGGGAGTTCTGCGTGTTGATGTCGGTGACGAGCAGCGCCGCGAACAGCAGGCGCTCGTCGTCGCGGAGTTCCTGCACGGCTTGCGCGATCGGTTTGGCATGCTGCCAGAAATTGCCGAAGCCGAGCTCCTCGACCTGCGACACGGCGAAACGCGCGCCTTCCTCCTCGTAAATCTTGAAATCGGAGCGGACGACTTTTTCGGGCGGGCTCGCGAGGATGACGGAGCCGGAGTTGAAAATTTCGTCGGCGAGCTGCTTGGAGTTCACGCCGGCGATCTCGGCGAGCCACGCGAGCATGACGGCGTCCTTGCCGGTCGTCGTCGGGCCGTTGAGGTGGAGCGTGTCGGAGATGAGGCCGGACATCATGATGCCGGCGATCTCGGGCCTGGGCTGCAGGCCGTCGCGGCGAAACAAATCCGCGACGATCGTGCAGGTGGAGCCGACGGGCTCGTTGATGAAGAGGATCGGTTGCGGCGTGTGCAGCGCGCCGAGGCGGTGATGATCGATGATCTCGGCGATCGTGACTTCGTCGGCGCCGGGGACGGCCTGCGTGAGCTCGTTGTGGTCGACGAGGACGAGGCGCGTTTTGACGGGCTTGAGGATGTCGCTCTTCGTGAGGATGCCGATGAGCTGGCCTTCGTCGTTGGTGACGAAGAGCGCGTGGGTGTTGTCGGAGCCGAAATTTTTCCGAATCTCGGCGATGCGCGTGTCGGCGGAGGCGGTGATGAATTTGCGCTCGATCACGCGATGGATCGTCGAGGCGGTGCGGACGACCCACGACGTCGTGGCGGAATCGTAGGGGCTGATGATGAGGCTGACGCCGCGGGCCTTCGCGAGCGCGACGGTGTCGGCGTCGACCTCGAGATTGCTGGTGATGACGAGCGCGCGGATGCCGAGCTCGATCGCGCGGCGCTGGATGTCGCGGCGGTCGCCGACGATGATGATCGACTGGCTGGCAGGAATTTTTTCGCGCTCGGAAATGCTCCAGAACGTGCGGATGTCCATCGTGCCGAGGCGCACGAAGAGTTCCTCGGCGACATGCTCGTTGGCGAGATGGACGGCGCGGGCGCGGAGCGCGCGGCAGATGTTGGCGAGCGAGGTGTTCACCTGGCGCATCGCGCGCGGCTCGCTGGCGCGCGGGATGAAGATGCCGCCGAGGTGCGCCATCGAAACGGTGCCGACGAGCCCGCGGTTTTCGGCGGTGACGGGCAGGATGCGGATTTCGTGGCGGTCGATCAACTCGAGCGCCTCGGCGCAGGTGGCGTTTTCGCCGACGGAGACGACGCTCGGCGTCATCAAGTCGTGCACGCGCGGCGAGACGTCGCTCAAGTAGAGCGGCAGCGGCTGGCGGAAGCGCGCGAGGATCGTGTCGATGCGGGCGTTGGAGTTGCCGCAGCGCGCGGCGGTGTAGCCGTGCTCGCCGCGCGCTTCCTTGTAAGCGGCGTAGGCGATCGCGGAGCAGACGGCGTCGGCGTCGGGATTGCGGTGGCCGACGACAAACGTCGGGACGCGGGCGGCGGACTCGGAACGAGCGGCGGGCGACATGTGGGAAGGCGGCACCATGGACAGCGCGAGTCGGCGGTGGAAGCGGGAAATAAGCCAGGCGCGGGCGGAGTGCGCCGCGGCTTAATGGATCTTTCAAACCGCGAGCGGGCGGCGGGCGCAGGAGCCGGACGGATTTTTTAAATCACGGAAGCACGGAAGCGCGGAAAAAGGCAGAGAGGTGCGCGATCGATTCCGCTTTTCTGTGCTTCTTGATTCCGGGATTGAAATCCACGGACTCACTATTCCCTGAAACTCCGGCGTTCGCTGAGGCGGATTTTCCGTGTGACGGTGACGGGCCGAGGCGCGAAATTTTTTCGCCGAGGCTTACGGCCCCTGCGTCGCGAGCGTGCCGGCGGCGGTGCCGATCGTGGCGTTCGTCGCGTAGACGCGCGCGCGATTCGCGGTGGAGCTGCCCATCGGGAGCGACTGGAGAATATTCGTCGGCTTCGAGTTGCCGTTGCCGTTTGAAGTGAAAATCGTCGTCGTATTCGGGTAGAAGACGACGTTGCCGCCGAGGAAGGCGATGTAGCCGCCGGTGTCGGAATAGACGCCCTGCGTGCCGCCGGAGACGTTCCACGTGCCGCCGGTCGTGAGTCCGCGCGTGAAGGCGACGGGCGTCGTCGCGGGATCGCTCATCTTCAGGCCGCCGACGAATTCCCACGACATCGTCGATGCGGTGAACGTGGGATCGAGCTGGTTCTTCGCGGTGACGCCGGCGCGCAGGATGACGGTCGGCGCGGTGGCGGGCGCGAGCGGGTCGTTCTTAGCGAAATAAAACGACGGATCGAGGAGGATGCCGTTTTTGGCGAGGATGCCGGGCCAGCGATAGACGGCGGTCGAGCCTTGGAAGGTGGTCGCGAGCGCCTGCGGGTCGGGGAGGCGGTCGTTGTTGTCCTGCGCGTAGATTTGCGCGGCCTTGAGGATCTCGCGGAGGTTGTTGCCGTCGACGGCGCGCTGGGCCTTGGCCCGCACGGTGCCGACCGTGGGAATGATGATCGCGGCGAGAATGCCGATGATCGCGATGACGGTGAGCAGCTCGATCAGCGTGAAGGCGCGGCGGGTTTCCGGGCGAGCGCGGGTCGATAGACGCGAAGCGATCGGCAGGGCGCGCGCCGGGCGGCGAGAGGAAGGGCGCATGGTTGAAGAAGGACGGACAGCGAACCGGAAAGCGCCGCGAGCGTTTCGCCGGCGAAACGGGAGCACAAGCAGATTTTCCGCGCGCGAGCGAAGGTCGAGGCGAGTCGGCGGCCCGTGCGCTGCACCGGTGCGCGCGACGGCGAGGTGTGCGGATTTTTTCCCGCCGCGGACTGGACAAAACTTTTTCGCGGCCTGTAGGCTGCAAGGATGAAGATTTATCTCGATGGCAAGTTCGTCGACGAAGCCGAGGCCAAGGTGTCGGTGTTCGACCATGGCCTGCTTTATGGCGACGGCGTCTTCGAGGGCATCCGGCTGTATGGCGGCAACATTTTCCGGCTCGATGAGCATCTCGAGCGGCTCGAGTATTCCGCCAAGGCGATCCTGCTGCAGTTGCCGCTCACGCGCGAGCAGATGACCTGGGCGACGTGCGAGACCTGCCGGCAAAACGGGCTGACCGACGCCTACATCCGGCTCGTCGTGACGCGCGGCCCCGGCGATCTCGGGCTCGCGCCGTGGCTGTGCGCGAGGCCGACGATGTTCATCATCGCGAGCAAGATTTCGCTCTACCCGAAGGAGTATTACGACAACGGCCTCGCGATCGTCACGGTGCCGACGCGCCGCATCAATCCCGCCGCGCTGCCGCCGACGATCAAGTCGCTGAACTACATGAACAACATCCTCGGCAAGATCGAGGCGAAGCAGTTCGGCGCGCTCGAGGCGGTCATGCTCAACGACCAGGGCTACGTGGCCGAGTGCACGGCGGACAACGTCTTCATCGTGCACAAAGGCGAGATCGTCACGCCGGCGGCCTCGCAGGGCGCGCTCAAGGGCATCACGCGCTCGACGATATTCGACGTCGCCAAGGAGCTCGGCGTGCCGATCCGCGAATCGAACATGACGCGCTACGACATCTGGTGCGCCGACGAATGCTTCCTCACGGGCTCGGGCGCCGAAGTGATCCCGGTCGTGAAGCTCGACGGTCGCGAAATCGGCACGGGCAAGCCCGGCCCGATCACGCAGCGGGTGCTGGCCTCGTTTCGGCGGCGGGTGCTGGTCGAGGGCACGCGCATCTGATGCGTTCCACCCTCCGGCCGGTGGGCTGATACCCACCATCACATTTAAGTTTTTTTCCCGCGTCACGATTGCATCCTTGGCGCAGTATGCCGTGTCTAATCGGCTCGGTCGCGGTCGGCGCATGCTCGCACTTGCCAGCGTGCGCCACTGTGGCATGTTCCGTGCAGACTTAAAGCCGATCCAATTTCCAATGGCCAACCCGCTCAAATGCGACCTGTGCTCGAAGCCCGCGACCGTCCACCTCACCCAGATCGTGAACAACAAAGTTCACAAGGTGGACCTCTGCGAGTCGTGCGCCCAGGCCAAGGGGGTGACGGACCCGAGCGGTTTCTCGCTGGCTGACCTGTTGCTGAAAGCATCGCTCAACCCCGAGCCGGCGACGATCGGCGCGCGCTGCGAGCACTGCGGTTTCACGCAGAACGATTTCAAGAAACACGGCCGGTTCGGCTGCCCGGTTTGCTACGAGACCTTCCGCGGTCTCGTCGAGCCGATGCTCGAGAACATGCACAACGGCACGGCGCACACGGGAAAAATCCCGCACCGCGCCCTGGAGCGCAAATCGCTCTACGACCGCCTCACGAAGCTCGAGGTCGACCTGACGGAGGCCATCAAGACCGAACGTTACGAAGACGCTGCCCGCACCCGCGATGAAATCGCCCAAGTCAAACAAGCTTTCCAAACGAAGGCCACGCGCTGACGCCATGACCATCGCCTCGCTCATCGACGCCCCTTCTGAGCTGACCGATTCCGCCGCCAGCAAGACCGCGATCGTGCTGATGACGCGTGTGCGCCTCGCGCGCAACGTCGCCGGCCACGCCTTCCCCGGCTGGGCGAAGTCCGCGCAGCGCGAGCAGATTCTTGAAGTCTGCCGCGGCGCCGTCACCGCGACGCCGCAGATGAAGCGCTGCTTCAATCTCACCGTCGCCGAGCTCAGCGAGCTCGAAAAACAAATCCTCGTCGAACGCCACCTCATCAGCCGGGAACTCAGCGGCGCGAAGGGCGGCGCGGGCGTCGTCATCAGCAAGGATCAGGCGTTCTCCGTGATGATGAACGAAGAGGACCATTTGCGCATCCAGGTCCTGCGCTCCGGCTTTCAGCTCAAGAAAGCGTGGAACGCGATCAACGACTTCGACACCGCGCTCGAAGACCATCTCGACTTCGCGTTTTCTCCGACGCTCGGCTATCTCACGGCGTGTCCCACGAACCTCGGCACCGGCATGCGCGCCTCGGCGATGATGCACCTGCCGGCGCTCGTCATCTCGAACCAGATGGAGAAGGTCGTGCGCGCCGTGAATCAGCTCGGCATGGTCGTGCGCGGCCTCTTCGGTGAAGGCTCCGACGCGAGCGGCAGCATTTTCCAGATCTCCAACCAGACCACGCTCGGCGAATCCGAGGACGACATCATCAAGCGCCTCACGAGCGTCCTGCAATCGATCGTCGAGCACGAGCTCAACGCCCGCGAAAAACTCCTCGAAGCCGATTCCGGCAAGCTGCTCGACAAGGTCGGCCGCGCCTTCGGCATTCTGCAGAACAGCCACGTGCTGAGCTCGAGCGAGGCGATGAACCTCCTCTCGCTGATCCGGCTCGGCATCGATCTCGGCGTGTTTCCGGACGGCCAGCGCTCGATCGTCGACCGGCTCTTCATCGAGGCGCAGCCCGGCCACCTGCAGCACGCGCAGAAGGGCGAGTTCGAGCCCGGCCAGCGCGATGTGTTGCGCGCCGCGCGGCTGCGGTCGGAGTTTGCCAATTTCGCGCGGCCGGATTTCAATTTCACCCAGAACGGCAAGAACTGATCCAGCTTCCAAAATTTTACCTACATGTCCCAAGAACCCATGAACAATTTCACGCCGCGCGCGCAACAGGTGCTCGCGCTGGCGCGCAAGGAGGCCGATCGTTTTCATCACAACTACGTCGGCACCGAGCACATTCTGCTGGGCCTGATCAAACTCGGCCAGGGCGTGGCCGTCAGCGTGCTGCAAAAAATGGGCCTCGACCTCGAGACCGTCCGCGCCGCCGTCGAGAAGCAGGTCGGCACCGGCCAGGAAACGAAGGCGCAGAACAGCATTCCCTACACGCCGCGCGTGAAGAAAGTCCTCGCCCTCGCGGGCAAGGAGGCGAAGACGCTCAACCACTCCTACGTCGGCACCGAGCACATCCTGCTCGGCCTGCTGCGCGAGGGCGAAGGCGTCGCGGCGCGCGTGCTCAAGTCGCTCGACATCGACATCGAGCGGACGCGCAACGAAATTCTCCGCGAGCTCGATCCGCAGTTCTCCGGCTCGCAAGGCGGCGAAGGCGGCGAGGAAGCCGCGGCCAGCGGTTCGCCGCAGCGCGGCAGCGCCCAGGCGGAGGACAAGAAGGAAGTGAAGACGCCGGCGCTGAAGGCGTTCGGCCGCGATCTCACCGAGCTCGCCCGCAAGGGCGAGATGGATCCCGTCGTCGGACGGAAGAACGAAATCCGCCGCGTCATCCAGATTCTCTGCCGCCGCACGAAGAACAATCCCGTCCTCATCGGCGAAGCCGGCGTCGGCAAGACCGCGATCGTCGAAGGTCTCGCGCAGGAAATCGCGTCGGGCAACGTGCCGGAAATTCTCCTCGAGAAAAAGGTCATCACGCTCGACCTCGCGCTCATGGTCGCCGGCACCAAATACCGCGGCCAGTTCGAGGAGCGCATCAAGGCCGTGATGAACGAGGTACGCCGCGCCAAGAACGTGATGCTGTTCATCGACGAGCTGCACACACTGGTGGGCGCGGGCGGGGCCGAGGGCGCTATCGACGCGTCCAACGTGCTCAAGCCGGCCCTGGCCCGCGGCGAGATCCAGTGCATCGGCGCCACGACCTTCGACGAGTACCGCAAGTACATCGAGAAGGACGCGGCCCTGGCCCGCCGGTTCCAGCCGATCACGGTGGAGCCGCCGTCGAAGGAAGATGCGATTGAGATTTTGAAGGGCCTGCGCGACCGGTACGAGGCGCACCACCGGGTGCACATCACCGACGGGGCAATCAAGGCCGCGGTGGACCTGTCGGGGCGGTACATCACCGGGCGCGTGCAGCCGGACAAGTCGATCGACGTGATCGACGAGGCGGGGGCGCGCGTGCGGATCAAGAGCATGACCAAGCCGCCGAACCTGGCGGAGCTAGAGGCCGAGATCGAGCGGCTCAGCGTCGAGAAGGACGAGGCGGTGAAGGCCGCGGACTATGAGAAGGCGGCCGA
>DASZYB010000081.1:0-7482 GCA_035545575.1 Opitutaceae bacterium
GTGTGGGACAAGCGGATGCACGCGATGTTTGGGACGCAGGCGATCACGTTCGACGGCAACTTCCGCACCTGGCGCGATCGCGTGCACCCGGAAGACATCGCGCGCGTGGAGCAGGAATTTCGCGACGCGCTCGAGGGGCGGAAGGCGTTCAACACGTCGTATCGCATCGCGCGATCCGATGGCGATGTCCGCGAAGTCCGCGCGTGCGCGCATGTGCAGCGCAATCCGGCCGGCCGGCCGACGCGCGTCGTCGGGGCCAACTGGGATGTGACGGCGGAGCGGCGCGCGCAGGCCGAGGTCGAGCGCGCGCGCGACCGCGCGGAGACGTTGAACCGCCAGCTCGAGGAAGCGCTCGATCGCGCGCACCGGCTGGCGCAGGAAGCCGCGGCGGCGACGGTGGCAAAGTCGGAATTTCTCGCGAACATGAGCCACGAGATTCGCACGCCGCTCAACGCCGTCATCGGCATGAGCAGCCTCCTGCTGAGCACCGAGCTCGGAAAAGAGCAGCGCGAATTCGCCGAGACGATCCGCTCGAGCGGCGACAGCCTGCTCGCGCTCATCAACGACATCCTCGACTACTCGAAGATCGAATCCGGCCGGCTCGACCTCGAGCGGCGCGAGTTCGTGCTGCGCGAATGCGTGGAGTCGGCGGTCGACGTGCTGGCGGCGCGCGCCGCCGAAAAGAACATCGACCTCATCTGCGCGATCGATCCCGGCGTGCCGCCGGCGATCGAGGGCGACGAGACGCGACTGCGCCAGGTGCTGGTGAATCTGGTGAGCAACGCGGTGAAATTCACGACGCGCGGCGAGGTGCTGTTGTCCGTCGCGATCGCGCCCGGCGCGGCCGAGCGCGGCGTGCGGCTGCGTTTCGCGGTGCACGATTCCGGCATCGGAATTCCCGCGGACCGGATGGACCGGTTGTTCAAGACGTTCAGCCAGGTCGATGCGTCGACGACGCGCCAATACGGCGGCACCGGCCTCGGCCTCGCGATCAGCAAGCGGATCGTCGAAGTGATGGACGGGCGCATCTGGGTGGAGAGCACGCCGGGGAAGGGGAGTTCGTTTTATTTCGAGGTCGAAGCGCCGACCGTGCTCGCCGAGACGGTGGCGCCGCTGGACATGCGCTCGCCCGTGCTCAGCGGCCGGCGCGTGCTCGTCGTCGAGGACAACGCGACGAGCTGCCGCATCCTTTGCCAGCAACTCGTCGTGTGGGGCGCGGTGCCGCGCGCGGTGTCGTCGGGTGCGGAGGCGCTGCGCGTGCTCGCGCAGGGCGAAGCCTACGATCTCGTGCTGAGCGATCTCGATATGCCGGAAATGAACGGCGGCGAACTGGCGGCGGCGATCCGCCGCGAGCGTGCGCCGGCGCAGTTGCCGGTGGCGCTGGTCTCGTGGCCGGGCCGGGCGCGCGTCGCCGACGAGCTCGGCGTGGCGGGTTTTGTTTTCAAGCCGGTGAAAGCGGCGGCGCTGCTCGATTTCGTGAGCGGCATCCTCCAAGGTCGCGCGAGCAGCCAGCCTGCGGCGGCGATCGCAGCGGTCGCGCTCGCCGAGCAACACCCGCTCGCCATCCTGCTCGCGGAGGACAACCCGGTGAACCAGCGCGTCGCGAGCCTGATGCTGCAACGGCTCGGCTATCGCGCGGACGTCGTCTCGAATGGCTGCGAGGCGATCGAGGCCGTCGCGCGCCGCAGATACGATCTGATCCTGATGGACGTGCAGATGCCGGAGATGGATGGCGTGCAGGCGACGCGCGAAATCTGCTCCCGGGCGAGCGCCGCGGAACGCCCGCGCATCGTGGCGATGACGGCGAACGCCTCGACCTCGGATCGCGATCGTTGCCTTGAAGCTGGCATGAGCGATTTCCTCACGAAGCCGGTCCGCGCCGACGATCTCCTGCGCGCCGTGCGCGAGACGCCTTCGCGACGCGTGGCGACCGCGGCGTAGCGGGACCATCGATCGCGGAGAACAGGTTTGTTTCTATCGCGGAAGCACGGAAGGACGGAAACACGGAAAAAAATCCGGAGGGAGCTTCGTCGGCGTTTTCCGCTCTTCCGTGATTTCGTGTTTACGTGATCAAAAAATCGGCGCCTCAGGACTAGCGGCCGTGAAGGGCAGGTTTGTTTATTACGGAAGCACCGAAACACCGAAAAGTTCACAGCGAGGCGCCTCTTCCGCGTTTCCGCCCTTCCGCGTTTCCGCGATAAAAATCGCGCTGCTCGTCGATCGCGGGGGATGGATTTATTTCTATCGCGGAAGCGCGGAAACGCGGAAGGACGGAAACACGGAAAAAATCCAGAGGGAGCCGCTTCAACGTTTCCGCTCGTCGGTGATTCCGCGTTTCCGTGATTCATATCGGTCGTGAGCGGTTTCGTTTCGCGTGCGGCGTGTTGCCACGGATGAGCGCGGCAATGTCGTTTCCGTTCAATCCAGGGTTGTGACGGCCTGGGCCTGCGCCACGCGACGAAGAGCTTGGGGCGATTGACCGAAGGCCCGCAGAAAGGCGCGGCGCATGCGTTCGCGATCACCGAATCCCGTCTCATCCGAAATCTCGTCGAGCGAATGCCTGCCCGACTCCAGCATCAATCGCGCGGCTTCCACGCGTAGACGTTCGACGGCTTGCGCGGGAGACGTGCCCGTTTCGGCGCGAAAGACGCGACTGAATTGTCGTGGACTCAGGTGGGCGGCTTGCGCCAGTTCTTCGACCGAGAGCACGGACGGAAGATTCTCCTTCGCGTAGGCCAGGGCGGTTTGAATGCGGTCCGATTTGGGGTCGAGTTCCAGCAGCATCGAATGCTGCGATTGGCCGCCGGCCCGCCGATGATAGACGACCATTTTTTTGGCGACGGTGCGCGCGATGTCCGGGCCGAGATCTTTTTCGACCAGGGCGATCGCCAGATCGATGCCGGCGCTCATCCCGGCCGAAGTCCAGACCCGCCCGTCCACGACGAAGATCCGGTCTGCGTCCAGCGTCACCTTCGGGTAGGCGCGGCGAAACGCGTGGGCAAAAAACCAGTGGGTGGTCGCGCGCCGGCCTTCCAGCAATCCCGCCTGGGCGAGGATGAAGGCGCCGGTGCACGTGGCCGCCACCCGGCGCGAACTTTTTATCGCCTGCCGCAGAGAGCGGAGCAGGCGCGGCGAAGCGGGCAGCGCCTCGTTGTTGCCCGCGACGATCAGCGTGTCGAATACGCGTCGATCGATCCGCGCCGTCTGCAGCGCGAAGCCGAGCGAGGAGCGCACGAGCCCGCCCGAATCGGAGAGCAGCGTGAGTCGATAGATCGCCTTGCCGGCGGTTTGATTCGCGAGTTCGAAGACCGTCGCCAGCGCGAGGCTCAGCACCTGAAACCCGGGATAGACGACCAGCCCCACGTCGCGCGGGGAATTTTTGGCGCCGCGCCCGGATGGCCGAAAAGGTTGGATATGTGTCATAGCGGACATTGCGTTCCCCGGCTATGCTGGCGACGGGCCTTGATTCCAAGGCCGAAAACACATGACCACGAAATCCATTCCAGGCACAGCGCTCGTCACGGGCGCTTCCACCGGCATCGGCGCGATCTACGCCGATCGCCTCGCGAAACGCGGCTTCGACCTGATCCTCGTCGCTCGCAACGAAGCGCGGCTTCAGCCCGTCGCGCGGCGGATCAGGGAATCCACGGGACGCGACGTCCAGGTTCTTGTCGCCGATCTCAATCACAAGGCCGATCTCGGCCGGATCGAAAAAACGCTCCGCGAGGACACGAGGATCAACCTGCTCGTCAACAATGCAGGGCTCGGCGCCGTGACGCCCCTGCTGCAATCCGACGCTGACAGGATGGACGAGATGATCGCGGTCAACATCCGCGCGCTCACCCGGCTGACTTATGCGGCGGCGCCCGGCTTTGCCGCGCGGGGCAGGGGCGCACTGATCAATATCGCTTCCATCGCGGCGATCGGACCGGAAATCCTCAACGGGGTGTATGGCGCCTCGAAGGCGTTTGTCCTCGCGCTGACGCAGTCGTTGCACCACGAGCTGGTGCCGAAAGGCGTTCGGGTGCAGGCGGTGCTTCCCGGCGCGACGGCGACCGAGTTCTGGGACGTCGCGGGCCTTCCGCATTCCAACCTGCCAGAGGGATCTGTCATGAGTGCGGAGGCGATGGTTGACGCCGCGCTTGTCGGCTTCGATCGGGGCGAAGTCGTGACCATTCCTCCGCTGCAAGACGGCCAGCAGTGGACCGACTACGAAGCGATGCGCCGGGCGCTATCCCGGCAATTCGGCCACGCCACGCCGGCAGCTCGTTATTTGTCGTAACAACAGCGGGAAAAACTGGCGGAGAGGGAGGGATTCGAACCCCCGGGACCTTTCGGCCCAGCGGTTTTCAAGACCGCCGCGATAGACCACTCTGCCACCTCTCCGGGCGCGGGAAAACGCTCGGCGAAACACTGCGCTTGTCGAGCTTTCTCGGACCGCGCAGGCTGCCGGCGTGGTCCGCGCCCCCGCCGCCAACGCCAGCTCCGCCGTCGCCGAAATCCAGGGACTCTACGGCGCGTTTTCGTTTCCGGAAAAACTGCTGCAAAAAATCTGGCTGCGCGGCGACTTCGATCGCACGCGGGCGTTCACGACGGACGGGCGACTCGTGCGCATCGTGCATCCAGGAAAATGGAATCTGCTCGGTGGCCCCGATTTTTCCGCGGCGCGGCTCGCATTTGGCGGCGAGCGTGAACTCACCGGCGATGTCGAGGTGCACCTGCACGCGGGCGATTGGGACGCGCATGGTCACGCGCGAGATCGCGCTTATGATGGCGTCGCGTTGCACGTCGTGCTGTTTCCGCCGGAGCGCGGGCGTGTGACGCGTGGCGCGGGTGGACGCGAGATTTCGGTGCTCGCGCTATTGCCGCTGCTGCATCACGACCTCGAGGAATACGCGGCGGAGGAAGCCGTCGAGGTGCTCGCCAACCGCCCGTCGCTGCGCGTCGTCGAGGAACTCGCGAGCGTCGCGCCGCGCGAGGTCGATACGTTGCTGCGGCGTCATGCGCACGTGCGGTGGCGGCAGAAAATCCATTTCGCGCGGCTGCGCGTGCAGCGGCTGGGGTGGGACGCGGCGTGTCATCACGCGGCGTTGGAGATCCTCGGTTTTCGTTTCAATCGCGCGCCGATGCTGCGGCTCGCGGGCGGGCATCCGCTCGCGGAATGGACGCGCAGCGCGGTCGACGTCGACGCGCTATTCGCGGAGGAAGCCGGCGCGTGGAGCCTGCAAGGCGTGCGGCCGGCAAATCATCCGCGCGTCCGGTTGCGGCAATACGCGGCGTGGACGCGCGCCGTCGCGAATTGGCCGGAGCGGCTGGCGGCGATCGCGACGACACTCCCGGCGATCGATCTCGCAGCCGAGACGCGCGCGATACGCCGCGCACATGGATTCGCCGCGTTGTCCGCGCGGATCGCGGACGAGGTGTGCGGCGGCGCGGTGAGCGGGCCGCGTTTCGACACGCTCGTGTGCGACGGCCTGCTGCCGCTGCTCGCGGCGCGCACGGACGCGAAGCTCGACGGGTTGTGGTTTCACTGGTTCGCGGGCGATCTGCCGCCGTTCGTCACCGCGGCGCTGCGACAGCTCGCGGTTTGCGACGGCCGCACGCAATCGTCGTGTCACGGTTTCGCGCAAGGTGTGCTCGGCTGGTTGATCGAGCGCGACGCGCAGCGATAAAATCTGCGGCGGCGCAGAGTTGCAGCGTCGGTCGCGCCGCGTCCGGCAGGGCCGTGGGCTTGACAAAATTTTGCCCCGCCCGATACGTTACCCGACTCTAAAACACTCACTTTTCAAAAAGTGGGCCCTGCGGCCCGCTTTTTTTTTCCCTATCATCTAAACCTCATGAGCAGCGAAATTCTTTCCGTCCTGGAATACATGGAGAAGGAGAAGGGCATTCCGCGGTCCGACATGATCGCGACGATCGCGAACGCCCTGAAAACCGCCGCGCAGAAGGGCGTGAATTCGGGCCAGGAGCTGAAGATCGATATCAATCCCAAGAACGGCCAGTTGCACGCGTGGGCGGTGTTGAAGGTCGTCGATTCGATCAGCAATCCGAAGACGGAAATCCACGTGGAAAAGGCGCAGGCGGTGAAGCCGGGCGCGGCGATCGGGGAGATGGTCGAGAAGGAAATCGATCCTTCGACGCTCGGTCGCATCGCGGCGCAGACGGCGCGGCAGGCCGTGATGCAGCGGCTGCGGCAATTCGAGAAGGACCGCATCTACGACGATTTCAAGGATCAGGTCGGCAACATCGTCACCGGCACCGTGCGCCGGCGCGAACGCAACGACCTCTTCGTCGACCTCGGCAAGGCCGAGGCCGTCATGCCCGCGAAGGAGCAGGTGCCCGGCGAGGAATATCAGCCGGGCGAGCGCATTCGCTGCCTGCTGATGGAGATCGAGAGCACGCCGCGCGGGCCGGAAATTATTTTGAGCCGCGCGAGCCCGAAATTTGTCCGGCGGTTGTTCGAACTCGAAGTCACCGAGGTCGCGGACGGCACGGTGAAGATCGAGGCGTTCGCGCGCGAGCCGGGTTACCGGACAAAGATCGCGGTCACGAGCTCCGACCCGAAGGTCGATCCCGTCGGCGCGTGCGTCGGTGCGCGCGGTGCGCGGGTGAAGACGATCGTGCGTGAGCTCGGCGGCGAGAAGATCGACATCATTAAATACTACGCGGATCCGCGCGAGCTGATCATCGAGGCGCTGAAGCCCGCGGTGCCGCGCGAGATCGTGCTCGACGACAAGACGCACCGCATCCTTTTGAAAGTGGCGACCGACGATCTCGCGGTCGCGATCGGCCGCAAGGGCCAGAACGCGCGGCTCACCTCGCGGCTCGTCGGCTGGCGGCTTGACATCGAGGAGTTCAAGGCGATTGGTGCGGACCCGGAGGGCGACGCCAAGCGCAAGCTCGTCGCGACGCTGGGCATTTCCGAGGACACCGCGCTGCGCCTGGTCAAGGCCGGCTTCGTGTCGCTCGAGCTGTTCGAAGGCGTGGAGGCGGGCGACCTCGAGGGTGCCGGTTTTTCGCCCGAGGAATCGGCCGACATCATCGGCCGCGTCCGCAAGTAAACGAGTCGATCATCCGTCACTTTATTTTCGCATCACCCAGGCATGAGCATCCGCATCCACGAACTGGCGAAGGAACTCCACATGGAGAACAAGGAGCTGATCGCGCTGCTCAAGGAGCGCAAGATCATCGCCTCCGACGTGAAGTCGCCATCGAGCACCGTGGATAACATCAGCGCCTCGGCGCTGCGCGAGGAATTCGGCCCGAAGAAATCCGGCGGCGCAGCCGTCGCGCCCGTGGCATCGACCGCGAGCGCGGCGCCCGTGGACACGGAGGTGGCGGAGACGCCCGCCGCGCCGAAGGTGGCGATTCCGTCCGGCGTGTTCGTGAAGTCGAAGGAAGATCTCGATCGCGAAAAGGAAGCCGCCGCCGCCAAAGCCGCAGCGTTGAAAGCCGCCGCCGCGCCGGCGCCTGCGCCGCGCC
>DASZYB010000082.1:0-1535 GCA_035545575.1 Opitutaceae bacterium
AGCGCCGAGACGAGATTCCCACGCTGACCGACTTCTTCGTCGCGCGCTATTCGCGCAAGTACAACCGGCCCGCGCGCCCGATCTCGGATCACCTGCGGCAGCTGTTCCTGCAGTACGACTGGCCGGGCAACATCCGCGAGCTCGAGAACATGATCAAGCGCGTGGTGATTCTCCAGGACGAGCAGCTGGTCGTGCGCGAGATCGAACGCAACATGCAGCGCGCCGTCGCGATCGCGGCCGCCGCGCCGGCCGTTGCGGGGGTGGCCGCGGCAGCCATGGCTTCCGGTGCGCCGATGTACGCGTACCCGGTGATGCCGCCGCCGGCCGCGCAGGCGCCGCCCCCCGCGGATGCGACGGACACCGAGGACGCCGGCGAGAGCGCACCGGGAGACGCGCCGGAGGCGTCGGGCGGTTCGCTCGCGGCGGTGGCGAAGGCCGCCTCGCTCAAGGCGGAGCGCGCCGCGATCGAGCAGACGCTGCGGCAGGTGCACTGGAACCGTCGCAAGGCGGCGCAGATCCTCGGCGTGAGCTACAAGACGCTCCTCAACAAGATCAAGGAGTGTGGCATCACGCGCGCCTGAGTCGCCGCCGCGTCATCGATGAGGCGCGTCCGCTACCCATAGTAAGCACCACGATTCCGCGCGGCTCCCCGGCCGCGCGGCCCTTCCCCAGCCGTTCTCCCCGGAACTCCTCGCGTTTCGCCATCTTCTCCAAACTTTTTCCGTCGTGGCACCTGCCTTGCTGAACTGGCAGACGTGGAGTGCCTTACTCAGCCGTCGCCGCCCCGGCGATACGGGCAGCTGCTCGGCACGAGCGACAAGATGCGCGAAGTGCGAAGCCTCATCGAGCGCGTCGCCGACACCGATGTCACCGTGCTCGTGCGCGGCGAGAGCGGCACCGGCAAGGAGCTCGTCGCGCGCGCGATCCACGAAGCGTCCCCGCGGCACGACCGCACGTTCGTGAAGGTGAACTGCGCGGCGCTTCCGGCGGAGCTGCTGGAATCGGAACTGTTCGGGTTCGAGCGCGGCGCCTTCACCGGCGCGATCCAGCACAAGCCCGGGAAGTTCGAGTTCGCGCACCACGGCACGATGTTCCTCGACGAGATCAGCGAGATGGGCGCGGCGCTCCAGTCGAAGCTGCTCCAGGTGCTGCAGGACGGGGAATTCGCGCGGCTCGGCGGGCGCCAGGACGTCCGCGTGGACGTGCGCGTCGTCGCCGCGACCAACCGCGATCTCGAGACCGCCGTGGACGAAGGACAGTTTCGCGAGGACCTCTTCTTTCGCCTGAACGTCGTCTGCATCACGATGCCGCCGCTGCGCCAGCGCCGCGAGGAGATCCCGCTCCTCACCGACTACTTCCTCCACCGCTACGCGAGCCACTACAACCGGCCGCCGCTCGCGCTGGCGACCGACACGCTGCGGCTGTTCGACGAATACGACTGGCCGGGCAACGTGCGCGAGCTCGAAAACCTCGTCAAGCGCATGGTGATCCTCGGCAGCGACACGACGATCCGCCGCGACCTCGCGGACGCGATC
>DASZYB010000083.1:0-125903 GCA_035545575.1 Opitutaceae bacterium
TTTCGGCGCGAGCACGCGCAGCGGCGTGAACGCGAGCACGATGACGAGCAGCAGGCACGCAACGAAGCCGAGATGGTGCAGCACGAATTTCAGCGGATCGGCGAGCACGCTCGGATCCTTCGTCACGAAAATCGGCCACGCGGGCCAGAGCCCGGGCAGGACGATCAGCGTCCAGACGACGAGCTTCGAGCGGAGAAATTTGGCGAGGAAGAGCACGAATTAAATTCGGTTAACACAGAGGACACGGAGAGCACAGAGCATACAGCCAACTTCGCTATCCGAGCCTCCGTGTTCTCTGTGTCCTCTGTGTTAAAATCCCTCCGAATCGCTCAGAAGTTCTTCTCCAGGTTCATCCCTTTGTAGAGCGCGGCGACCTGTTTTTCGTAGCCGTTGAACATCAGCGTGCGCTGCCGGCCGCCGAAGCCGCCGGCGCCGATCACGCGCTCGCTCGCCTGCGACCAGCGCGGGTGGTCGACGTTGGGATTCACGTTGGCGAAAAAGCCGTATTCGTCGGGCGCCATGATGTTCCAGGTGTTGCGCGGCTGCTTCGCGACGAACTCGAACTTCACGATCGATTTCACGTTTTTGAAACCATACTTCCACGGCGTCACGAGCCGCAGCGGCGCGCCGTTTTGATTCGGGATCGGCTTGCCGTAGATGCCCGTCGCGATGAACGCCAGCTCGTGCGTCGCCTCATCCAGCCGCAGGCCTTCGACGTAGGGGTAGTCGAGATTTCGCTCGTCCTGCCCCGGCATGTTCTTCGGATCGAGCACCGTCGTCATCTTCAGGAATTTCGCGTCGGCGGTCGGCTCGGCGAGTGCGACGAGTTTCGCGAGCGGAAATCCGTCCCACGGAATCACCATCGACCACGCCTCGACGCAGCGGAAACGGTAAACGCGCTGCTCGACGCCGCCCATTTTTTTGACGAGCTCGTTCGCGTCGATTTTCATCGGCTGGCGGCAGAGGCCGGCGAACTCGACGGTCCACGGCTCCGTTTTCCAGCCGCGGTTGGCGTTGGGCTTCGGGTCGGACTTGTCGGTGCCGAACTCGTAGAAATTATTGTAGCTCGTGATCAGCTCGTAGGCGGTCGGCTTGAGCGCGGGATCGCGGTAGTCGGCGTTGACCTTCGTTGGAAAGCCGGCCGTCGCGGCGAGGAGCGGACGCGCCGCCAGCGCGGCGCCGGCGAGGCCGAGGGTCTTGATGAACTCGCGGCGGGGCCGCAGATCGTAATCGCGCTCGGAGGTCGCGGCGGATTCGGGCAATTCCCAGTCTTTCGGCGTGCGCATGAGCATGGGCGTGGGAGCGTTTGGGTGGCGGAATTATTCCGCCGGAAGGAATATTCGAGGAGTCGGCGCGAACGCCAGCCCGAGGTGGGGCGCGCTCGGCTTGGAATTCATTTCGAAATCATTCGGCGTCCGCGGGGGATGCGACGCTCTCGTCGCGCCGGGCGGAAGAAAACGCGGCGAGGGCGCCGCGTCCCCACTGGAATTTGCGGAGTTTAAAATGAGTTCGTAACGCGATCCTACCAATTGAACCGCACGCCGCCGAGTGCGAGGCGCGGCGTGCCGAGGTTGACGACGCCGTCGGCGCTGCGGCCGGTCTCGAGGCGCGCATCGCCGGCGTTTTCGACGTTGAGGAAAATTTCCGCGCGCGAGCCGAGCCGGCGGTTCACGCCGAGATCGAGCACGACGGCTTCGCCGAGGCGCAGCGTGTTTTCGTCGTCCTCGAATTGCCGGCCGAGCCAGCGCAGGCGCGACGTGAACGTGAACGCGCCCGGCGTCTCGATCGTGGCGGCGACCGACGCGCTCTGCCGCGGCACCTGGGCGACGCGTTTGCCGACGAGATTCGGCGCGAGCGTGGCGCGCGTCACGCTGGCGTCGTTGTAGAGATATTCGGCGGTGAATGTGGCCACACGCGTCGGCCGCCAGCGCGCGGAAAGTTCGACGCCTTGCACGCGGATGCGGTCGAGGTTGAGTCGCTGGCGTCCGATCCCGCCGGACGCCAGCGCGCCGACGATCGGAAACGTGCCGGGTCCGCGGGCGATGGTCACGTTGCCGACGGCGTCGCGCAGATCATTCCAGAACGCCGTCGCGCCGAGCGTGAGCACGGCGCGCGGGGCGGCGAGCGAAAGCGGCGCGGCTGTCGCGCTCGAGGCGCCCGGCGCGGCTTCGCGCAGCGTCCATTCGGCGCCGATCTCGCCGCTGGTCACGTGTTCGGTGTCGAGCGCGGGATTGGCCTCGGTGACGTTCGCGCCCTGGCGAAACGGGCGGTAGAGCTCGTTGAGCGTGGGCCGGCGGAAGGCGCGCTGGAGATTCGCGCGCAGCCGCCAGTCGGGCGCGGGCTGCCACACGAGGCCGGCGCTCGGGCTGAACGCGGTGCCGTCGCGCGACGGATCGCGGTCGTCGCGCGACACGATGCCGCTCGCGCGGTCGGATTCGCGGCGGTGGCCGTTGGCCTCGGACCAGTCGTCGAGTCGCGCGCCGAGCGTGGCGTGGAGATTCGCCGCGAGCGGCTGCTCGTGCAGCACGAACGCGCCCGCGATTTCCTGCGCGCCGCCGGCGACGCGCTGGCGCGTGTAGGTGCTGCCGTTGTAGGAAAAGTTTTCGCGCGTCTCGCCATGGACGCTGTGCGCATCGACGCCGAAATTCGTCCGCCCGCCATCGGCATGCGTCCACGTGCCGGTCAACGCGGCGCCGAGCGCGACGGCTGGCACGGCGAACTGGTCGCTCGCGGGCGTCTCGGCGGTGCGCGTGGCGTTGACGGAGCTGAACGTGCTCGCGAACGACTGATCCTGCGCGTAAGCGGTGGCGTTCCAGGTGAAATCCGCCGCGGGCTCGCCGGCGAGCTGGAGCGAGACGAATTTTTCGCGCGAGCCGTTTTGCTGGTAGGGCGTGCCGTTGCCGCGCCGCTCTTCGTAGAGGCGCGCGCTCGCGGTGAGCTGGAGCGTGCGCCCGAAAAAATGCCGCCAGCGCGCGCTCGCCCAGCGGTGGCGGCTCCACGCGGCGATGTCGATCGGGCCGCGGCGCTCGGGCGCGACGAGCGAAAAACCGTCGGTGCTGAAAATCCGGCCGCGCACTTCGACGACGTCGCTCGCGGCGGCGTGCGCGGCAGCGAACTCGAGGCTGCGCGTGCCGAAATCGCCGAGCGTCGCGGCGAGCGCGGAATCGGCGGCGCGGCCGGCGGGCGCGAGGATTTGCACGACGCCGCCGAGCGCGGCGTTGCCCCACGCGGTCGCGCCGCCGCCGGGCACGACTTCGGCGCCGGCGAGGTCGAGGCGCGGAATTTTTGTCCACAACACCCAGCCGCCGAACGGATCATTGAGCGGCACGCCGTCGAAGAGCACGAGCGAACGGCTCGCGCCGCTCGGGCCGAGGCCGCGGAGCGACACGCCCTGCGCGGTGGGATTGGCGGTGAGGCTGTCGCTGCGGCGGAAAAGCGTGAAGCCGGGCACCGCGCGCAGCGCGCCGTCGAGCGTGACGACGGGCGCGCGCTCGAGCGCGTCGCCATCGAAGGCCTTCACGGTGGCCGCGAGATTCGCCGGATCCTGCGGCGCGCGCGCAGCGGTGACGACTTCGGTCGGGAGCGTGACAGTCTGCGCGCGAAGCGAAGCGAAAGGAAGAACGAGGGCGGCGAGAATCGCGCGGGCGTGGTTTCGCGCGCGGCGCGCGTGGCGGCGCGACGGTTGGTCCGCGGCGGCGCGCTTGGCCGGTTTCATGGCATCGTGTTTCCACGCGTGGCGCGATGGGGAGGCGGGGCGGAGCGCGGGAAAACGGGGCATGCGGGTTCGAAGCTGTCGAGGTGGCGGTGTCGCGCAAGCGGCGGGTGGGCGAAGCGCATCCGTATGACGCGGAGTGGACCGCGGCGTTGCGCGTCAGCGCCGTTTGCCGGGGCAAAAACAGCGATTAGGCTGGCCACCGGCCGGGGTTTTGGGATGGGTGAGGTTCCGCGCGAGGCGCGGGCAACTATGTCACTGTGGGAATACAAGGTCATCAGCAGCGGAAAAGGCGGATTCGCGACGCCCGCGCTGCTCGAAAAATTTCTGAACGATCTCGGCCGCGATGAATGGGAGATCGTCGAGTTTCGCAGCCAGCCGGATAATGCGCTCGCGTTCTCCGGGCTCGCGCGGCGTTCCACGCAGCGCGACTGGACGCTCGAGGATGCGGCGGCGGCGGCGGCGAAGGCCGAGGCGGAAAAATTGCGCGCGGAGTTCGAGGCGAAGTTCAAGGCCGCGACGAGCGCCGCGACGCCCGGCGCCGCGGAGGAGCGCGCGCCGAGTTTTCTCGAGGAGAAGCTCGCGCCCGATGACGGCTTCCGCAAACCGGTCGACACCTCGCGCGACGACGAGCCGGAGGACGAGGAAGAGAAGAAGGCCGACGAGTGGGACCAGCTCGACGAAGAGGACGCGTTGCCGACATTCTTCGACGCGATCAAGCCGCACATGCGGCGCAACCAGCGCGGGCCCGGCCAGTCGGTCGGCGTCGATTACCTCGCGAAAAAATGGGACCAGTCGGAGGACGACTTGAAGGGCGCGCTCGTGGAGTGCGGCTTTGAAATTCCCGCCGACGAGGACGCGCCGCCGGTGCACGTCGAATACGATGGCGATCTTTACTGGCTCAACATCAACCGCCGCGGCGAGCTCTGGATCAACACGAAGGAGAAGCCGCGCCCGATGTTCCGGCCGGTGAAAGCGGCGCGCGTCGCCGTCGAGGAGCCGGCGGCCGGCGAGCGGAAACCGGACACGGGCGGCAGGAGACAGGAGGCCGGAGAACGGAGACAGGAACAGAAAGAGCCGGCGGCGGAAACGGCGACGACTGCGCCGGAGCAGGCGACGTCCGGCGCGCCGGCTGAAACGACGACGAAGGAATTGCCGGCGGGCGCGGACTTGTTGAACAAGATTCGTCCGCACATGCGGCGGAATCGCCGCGGGCCGGGCGGCTCGGGCAGCACGAACTTTTTGTCGCGGGCGCTGCGGTGCAAGGAGGACGATCTGAAGGCGGCGTTTGTCGCGCTCGGCCTCGCGCTGCCGACATCGCCGAACGAGCAGCCGGTCTACATCGAGATCGGCCGCGAAATCTGGTGGCTCAACAGCGATTCGCGCGGCGGCGTGTGGATCAACGGCCGCGAAAAGAAACCGGGCGAGACGCTCGCGGCCGCGGCCGCGGCGGAAAATGCGTCGGCGGAATCGGCGTCGGCTTCGCCGGCGCCCGAAGCGGCGCACGCCCCGGAAGTCGCCACGGCGGCGTCGGGCGCGTCGAGCGAGACAAGTGGCGGCGGTGTGCTCGCGGGCGTGCGGCTGTTGCTCAAGGAAACGCGCACCGGCGGAATCGCCGCGAAGATCGACCGGCTCGCGGAAGAGCTCGGCAAGCCGGCGGAGGAATTTCTCGCGACGCTGGCCGGCGCCGGGCTGAAGGTGCCGGAGAAGCCGCGCGAGAAGCCGGTGTTCGTCGAGCACGCGGGCGAAATTTTCTGGCTGAACAAAAACGCGAAAGGCGAGCTGTGGCTCAACGCGAAGGCGTCGAAGTTCGCGGAGAAGTCCGGCGAAGGCGCCGAATCGCAAGCGGCCGCCGGTGGCGAAGCCTCCGCCGAAGGCGACGGTGAGAAAAAGCCGCGGCGTTCGCGCAGCCGGAAAAAAGAATCGAGCGAGCCGGCGGAATAGGGCGGTTTTTTTCGCCAGGCCGAAGCCTGCGTCCCATCATCTTTCTCTTCATCTTTCTCGTTCCCTCAAGCGTTCGGTTGCGCTCTGGAAAAGAAGAGAGGCGTAGAAGGATCAGGGTGGAGGGCCGGGCCGTCGCCGCGCGCGGGCACCGAATTTTTTGCGACCCAAACCTCACGAAACTTTGCCCGCCGCTTCGCGTCTAAGGCGCGCATGAACTCGACCGTTTTCCGTTCCTTCGTGCGCGTCGCAACTTGCGGGACGAGCCTGGCGGCGGTCGCGTTGTTTTCCGCGCCGATGTCGCGGGCGCAGGCTTCCGCGGTGCCGAATGCTCCGACTGTCGCGCCTGCGCCGGCCGTCGACAAGCCGCTGCCGCCGGCCGCAAACGACACGCCCGGCGAGCAGCCGACCGCGCAGCACGTGTGGGTCGCGGGCCACTGGCGTTGGAACGAAGGCGCCTACGTTTGGGAAAGCGGCCGCTGGGAAATCCCGCCGATGCCGAACGTCTCGTGGGTGCCGCCGCAGTGGCAACAGCAGGGAAGCGGTTATGTGTTGAAGGAAGGATATTGGGACGAGGCGCAACCGGCCGCGAGCGCGACCGCGCCGCAACCCGCCGCGGAAGTCGCGACGACGGAGCCGCCGCCTCCGCCGCAGCGCGAAGTCATTTACGAGCGGCCGAGCCCGGTGCACGTTTGGATTTCCGGCTATTGGGGCTGGCGCGGCGGACGGCATGTGTGGATCGGCGGGCATTGGGAAATGCCGCCGCGGGCGAACGCGCTGTGGGTCGCGCCGCGCTGGGAATTCCGCGGCGGGCGCTATGTTTTTGTCGAAGGCTACTGGCGCGATTCGGCGATCGTGTCGTCACCGCCACCGGCGCCACCGCAAGTGGTCGTCGCGCCGCCGCAGCAACAGGTCGTGGTCGTCGCTCCGCCACCGCCGCCGCGACAGGAAATCGTCTACGCGCGTCCGGGTCCGGGCTACGTGTGGATCAGCGGCTACTGGGCGTGGCACGGCGGGCGGCACGTGTGGATCGCCGGCCACTGGGAATTGCCGCCGCGCGGTTATCGTTCGTGGAACGAGCCGCGCTGGGAACGCCGCGGCGGCAGCTACGTGTTCATCGAGGGACACTGGGGCCGCTGAGCGCGCGAAATTTTTTTCGCGGGTCGCGCGCGCGGGATCGATTGGCGCGCGCGCGAACCGCTGCTGGCCGTGCTGGAATTTTATTCGAAATGTGCCTGACCTGGCACGCGGGCATCCTGCCCGTGAAACGGCCACACACGGGCAGGATGCCCGTGCCACTCCCAACCCGTCCGTCCGCGTTCGCCGCGCTCTTCAGAACTCGGCCGTGCCCGGCGTGCGGGCGAAGGGAATCACGTCGCGGATGTTTCCGACGCCCGTCACGAACATGAGCATCCGCTCGAAGCCCAGCCCGAAGCCGGCGTGCGGCACGCTGCCGTAGCGGCGCAGGTCGAGATACCACCAGTAGGCTTTTTCGTCGAGCTGGTGCAGCGCCATGCCTTCGCGCAGCAGATCGAGCCGCTCCTCGCGCTGGCTGCCGCCGATGATTTCGCCGATGCCCGGCACGAGCAGGTCCATCGCGGCGACGGTCTGGCGATCGGGCGCGCAGCCGTCGGTCTTGCGCATGTAGAACGCTTTGATCGCGCGCGGGTAGTTGTAGACGGTCACCGGACACTTGAAGTGCTCCTCGGTGAGAAAGCGCTCATGCTCCGCCTGGAGATTCGCGCCCCACGAGACCGGATGCTCCCACGCGCGGCCGCTCTTTTCGAGAATCTCGATCGCTTCCGTGTAGCTGCAGCGCACGAAGGGTTTCTCGAGCACGAAGTCGAGCCGCGCCATCAATTCCTTGTCGACGAACTTGCTGAAGAACTCGAGGTCCGCCGCGCAGTGCTCCTTCGCGTCGCGGATGAGATGCTTCACGAATTCCTCCGCGAGATCCATGTCGCCGTTCAGGTCGCAGAACGCCACCTCGGGCTCGATCATCCAGAATTCCGCGGCGTGGCGCGAGGTGTTGGAGTTCTCCGCGCGAAACGTCGGGCCGAACGTGTAGACGTTGGAGAGCGCGGTCGCGAAAATCTCCGCCTCGAGCTGGCCGCTGACGGTGAGAAACGTCTTCTTCCCGAAGAAATCCTTCGTGCTGTCGATCTCGCCCTGCTCGTTCTTCGGCGGCGCCGCGAGGTCGAGCGTCGTCACGCGAAACATGTCGCCGGCGCCCTCGGCGTCGCTCGCGGTGACGATCGGCGTGTGCACGTAGACGAAATTTTTCTGCTGGAAAAACTGGTGGATCGCGAACGCGAGCCGCGAACGCACGCGGAAGACGGCGCCGAACAGATTCGAGCGCGGCCGCAGGTGCGCGATCTCGCGCAGGAATTCCAGCGTGTGTCCTTTTTTCTGGAGCGGATAGGTGGCGTCGGCCTCGCCGAGGATCGTGAATTTTTCCGCGACCACTTCCCACTGCTGGCCCTGGCCTTTCGAGGCGACGAGCCGGCCGTGGACTTCGATCGAGGCGCCGGTGTGGGCGCGTGCGATTTCGGCGGCGTAGTTCGGCAGCGCCGCGTCGGCGATCACCTGGATGCCTTTGAGCGACGAGCCGTCGTTGACCTCGATGAAGGAAAACGCCTTCGCGTCGCGGCGCGTGCGAATCCAGCCCTGCAGGAGGATCGCATCCATCGGCGCGGCCGCGGCCAGCGCGTGTTTGACGAGCGTGCGGTGCATGATTTTCCGCCCAACGAAGCCGCCGCGCGCGGGCGACGCAAACCCGGAACACGGCTGCGCGAGCGAAAGTAATTTTCGCCGCGGCCATCATCACGGCGACCGCCGCCCGCGGCGCGCCCGACGGCGCAGCGCGGTCCGCGGTTACGCATTTTATTTCGCGTGTCTTGTCGCGGACACTGAAACGCGCGGGCGATCGCTTCGTCATTGGCGGCATGAACGCCAAAATCTTTTCCGGTCGGGTCACGCGCCGCGGCATCGTCGCGGTGGCCAGGTTAGCGGGTGCTGGTTTGCTCGTGTTGTCGCTCAACGCCTGTGTCGTCGCCGAAGCGCGGCCGCGCGCTCGTGTCGTCGCGGTGGCGGAGCCGCCGCCGCGCGTCGTCGTGGCCGAGGCGCCGCGCGCGCCCGAAGTCGCCGTCGTGATTCGCGAAACGCCGCCGGCGCCGCGCCGCGAAGTGATTCTCGAGCGCGAGCGGCCGTCGCCGGCGCACGTCTGGGTCGCGGGCTACTGGCGCCACGACGGGCGTGCGTTCGTGTGGGTCGCCGGTCATTGGGAGCGGCCGCCGCATGAACGCGCGGTGTGGGTCGCGCCGCGCTGGGAGCGCCGCGAGGGCGGCTACGTTTTCATCGAGGGCGGCTGGCGCTGAGCGCGCGGACGCGGCGATGGGTTATCCAACCCATTCGCTTTCGCGGCGGGGGACGCGAACCGACGGGCGATTCGCGAGTCTGCCGGGAAGTATGAAACCCGATAAATTTGTCCCTCGCCGCGCATTGCGCGGCGCGCGCGCGCTGCTGCCAGCGGGCGCGATTTGCGGCGCGCTCGCGTTTTTCGCCGGTTGCGCTTCCGAGCCCGAGTCGCATGTCGTCTCCGCGCCGCCGCCGGCGCCGCCGTCCACCGCACCCGCGGCTGTTTATACGACCGCGCCGGCCGCTGCTCCCGCGACCGTGTATACAAACTCCGCCGGCCAGACCGTCGCGGTGCCTTCGCCGGTGGGCGCGAGTTCGATCGTCGTGATGCAGGCGCCGCCCGCGGCGCAGCAGGAGGTGCCGACCGCGCGGCCGACGAGCAGCCATGTGTGGGTCGCCGGCTACTGGAGCTGGAAGAGCGACCACTACGAATGGATGGCCGGCCATTGGGAAATCCCGCCGCGTTCCGGCGCCGTGTGGGTGCCGCCGCGCTGGCAGCCTGAAGGCTCCTCGTGGCGTTTCTACGAGGGCTATTGGGACTGAAAATGTCCGGCGCGAGCCGACGAATCACTCTGGCGCGATTTCAAATCGCGCCTTTTTTTTGGCGCAAAATTTTCCGCGACGCGAAACGCCACCGTGCTCGCGTGACCGGGGGACCGGATGCGAGTGCGATCGCGGACGCCGTTGCGCGTGCACTTCGATTCGGGCCGATTCAGGCGTCGGTCGTGAACTTCACCGGCACCTTGATTTGCGCGGCAGTCGGCTTGCCGTCCATCTGCGCCGGCCTGAATTTCCATTTCTCCACCGCCTCGATGGCGGCTCGGTTGAATGCGTCGTTGCTCGATTTCTCGACCTTGGCGGCGACGACCGCGCCTTTTTCGTCGACGTCGCACACGATGACGACGAGCCCGGAGATGCCGATGGAGCGCAGGTCCGCGGGATATTTGGGCGGGACGGTGCGCAGCGGCACCGGCGGTTCGATTTCGCCGGCGCACAACGATCCACCGGCCAGAAGGCCGAGCAGGCAGCACGCGGTTCGCAGGAAAGTTTTCATTCGGACGAGCACAGGGCTCTCGTTGGCCCATCGGCGCGGCGTGCGCGGCGGGAGAGCGGAAACCGGCGCGCGCTCCGCGATATTAGGTGCGGAGGCGCGTGCGAAATGACGGCGAAATAACCGCGTGGCGGGCGCGTTTTCACGGATTTTTTCCGCGCCGGTCGCGAAGGCGCGCGGGACGGGGCGGGGCGAAGGGCAGTTGCTGCGCGGCGGCGCGCCGCTAGCGTGGCGGCATGCTGAAGACGAAATCCGTGCATTCGCCGATCGAGCCTGCGGACGGGCTGCGCATCCTCGCGACGCGCTTTCGCGGGCGCGGGCTGCCGACCGATCGCTACGACGTGTGGATGGCGAACCTCGGCCCGAGCGAGCGAATCCTCAAAGCCGTGCAGGCGGGAAAAATCCCGTGGCGGGAATTCGTGCGCCGCTACCGCGAGGAGATGTTCGCGCCCGCGGCGACCGATGCCGGCAATGCGACGATCAAGAACCACGGGCAGAAATTCACGCTGCGTTTGATCGCCAAGCTCGCCGCCAGGGAAAACGTCACGCTGCTCTGTCACTGCGCCGAGGACGCGAAGAAGTGCCATCGGTTCGAACTGGAGAAGCTGATCGCGCGGGAGCGGCGCGAGCCGACGTGAGCGCGTTCTGCAGTTTTGCGCGCCGCACGCCGACGTCGCGTCGCTAACGCAGGATTGCACGGGCCGCGGGAAAATTCTTCTTTTGGCCGATGAGAATTCGCCGCGTGTGGTTCGGGACGGGTTTCGTTTTGGCCGCGACGGTGATGAGGCTCGCGGCAGCGGAGCTGGCGACACCCGCGTCGGTCACGCTGACGGAAAAATCCGCGAGCGTCGTGCTTGCCAACGGCATCGCCACCGTCGAGATCGCGAAAAGCAGCGGCAACGTGCTCGCGCTCGAGTATCAGGGCCGCTCGCTCCTCGCGGGTCCGGGCTATCTCAACTGGCACGCGGGCGACGAGGACACGGACTTCGACGACCACAACAGCACCTACGGGCGCATCACGCACGGCCAGTTCGCGATCAAAACGGATCCCGCGGCGAACGGCGGCGCGCTCGCGGAGGTTGTTGTCACGCGCGCGCACGACGCGCAGGAGCTGCCGTTCGATCTCGAGCTGCACTACGTGCTGCGCCGCGGCGACGCGGGCTTTTACGCCTTCGTCGTCTTCAATCACGAAAAGGGTTACGCGCCCGCGAAGATCACGCAGATTCGCCTGCTGTTTCGGTTGAAGGACGAATGGTTCAACTTCGTCGCGATCGACGAGCAGCGCCGGCATCTCATGCCGCCGTCCGACACGCCGACGCATCCGCTCGGCCCGAAGGAATCGCTGCAGATCACGAGCGGCCCGTTCAAGGGCACGATCGTCGACAAGTATCACGACTTCGTCGATGCCGGGGAGCACTTCGTGCACGGCTGGATCGGCACGGAATCGAAGCTCGGCTGCTGGATCGTCGCCGGCAGCACGGAGGACCAGAACGGCGGCCCGACGAAACAATACAACACCGCGCACTTCGGCCGCGTGCTGATGAAGATTTTCAGTTGCACGCACTACGGCGCGGCGCCGGTCGAGGTCGGCGCGGAAGCGTGGCGGAAAATTTACGGGCCGTGTTTCGTTTATCTGAATTCCGGCGGCAGCGCGGACGAACTCTGGGCCGACGCGAAAGCGAAGGCGGATGCGGAGCGCGCCGCCTGGCCTTACGCGTGGCTGGAACATCCGCTTTATCCGCTCGCGGCCGGCCGCGGCGCGGTTTCGGGCCAGATCAAAATCGAGGACCCGCAGGATGCTGCGGCGTCCGCGGCGAACGCGTGGGTCGGCCTCGCGGCGGCGCAACCGGACTGGCAGCAGCAGAGCAACGGCTACCAGTTCTGGGTGCGCGCGGATCGCGACGGCCGCTTCGCGATTCCGAAGGTGCGGCCCGGCACCTATACGCTCTATACGTTTGCCGACGGCGTGATGGGGCAGTTTCGCCGCGACAACGTGACGGTGACGCCGGGTCGCACGCTGGAGATCGGCGTGCTTCGTTGCACGCCGGCGCGCCACGGCCGGCAGCTCTGGCAAATCGGCACGCCCGACCGCACGGCGCGCGAATTCCGGCACGGCGACGATTTTCGCGAGTGGGGACTCTGGCTGAAATATCCGGAGGAGTTTCCGCACGGCGTGAACTTCGTCGTCGGGACGAGCAGCGAGCGCACCGATTGGAACTACGCGCAGCCGACCGTGAAAGGCGCGCGCAAGCCGGCGGGCACGCAGTGGAACATCCTCTTCGATCTCGCCGCCGCCCCGAAAAAAGGCCGCGCGACCTTGCGCCTCGCGCTCGCCGGCGCGACGAATGCGGACCTCGTCGTTTTCGTGAACGGCCGCTCGATCGGCGAAATCACGACCGGCAAGGACAGCGCGATGATTCGCGCGGGAATTCACGGGCAATATCTCGAGCGCGACCTGGCGTTTGCCGCGACGCTGCTCAAAGGCGGCGCCAACCGCATCACGCTCGATCAGCGCGCCGGCGGCGCAGCGCAGATCAACGTGATGTATGATTGCCTGCGGCTCGAGCTGGACGACGGCGACGGCACGTGAGCAACGCGGTCGGGCCTGGAACGCATTTCAAAATTCAGCGGGTCGCGGCATGATGGAGACGCGGCGACCTCGCCGCGTTTTGCTCGGGCAACGCGACGAGGGCGCCGCGTCCTCAACTCAGGCCGAAGCGGTGAGGCACAGACACCGCCGGCGCGCGGGGAAACGAATTGAGGCGGCGCGCGTCTTGCTGCACTCCGTTGCCATGCTCGCCGTCACCGACCTGAAAAAATCGTTCGTCGCGCCGGACGGCGAGCGCGTCGAGATCGTCGACGTGCCGGCATTCGCGCTCGCCGCGGGCGAGCAGGTGGCGCTGCGCGGCGAGAGCGGCTCGGGCAAGACGACGTTTCTGCACCTGATCGCGGGCATCCTCGCGGCGGACAGCGGGCGCGTGCGGCTCGACGACGCGGAGATGACCGCCCTGAGCGAGCCGAGGCGCGACCGGCTGCGCGCGGAGAAGCTCGGCTACATTTTTCAGACCTTCAATCTGCTGCAGGGCTACACCGTGATCGAGAACGTCGCGCTCGGCATGAGCTTCGGCGCGCGCGGCGTCGATCGGGCGCACGCGCGCGAGGTGCTCGAGCGCATGGGGCTCGGTCACCGGCTGCACCATTTTCCGCGACAGCTCTCGACCGGCCAGCAGCAACGCGTTGCCGTCGCGCGCGCGCTGGCGAACCGGCCGAAGCTCGTGCTCGCCGACGAGCCGACGGGCAATCTCGACCGCAAGCACGCCGGCGAGGCGCTGCGGCTCATCCGCGAAGTCTGCCGCGAAAACGACGCGGCGCTGCTGCTAGTGTCGCACGACGAAATGGTCCTCGAGGCGTTCGAAAAGCGCGCCGATTTCGGCGAGATCAACCGCGCCCTCGACTCGACGCGCAAATGAAAGCCCGGCCGCCCAAGGTCCAAAGCCCAAGAAACAGCGGCGCGCTCGAGCTGCGCGGACGGAGTCTGGATTTTGAAATTTCTTTCGCCTTTGGCGTTTTGTTTTTTGGAGTTTTTCCGCCGCGATGACGCTTCCGCTCATCATCTACCGTTCGCTGCGCCAGCACGCGCTCTCGACCGCGATCACGGCGGCGAGCATCGCGCTCGCGTGCGGGTTGCTGATGTGCGTGTGGATGGTGAAGACGCAGTCGCAGGCGGTGTTCACGCAGACCAACGCCGGCTTCGATGCGGTGCTCGGCGCGCGCGGCTCGAAACTCCAGCTCGTGCTCAACGCGATTTTCCACCTCGAGGCGTCGCCGGGCAATCTCGCCTACGCGGATTACGAGATGATCAAGCGCCACCCGATGGTGAAGACGGCGATCCCGATCGCGGTCGGCGACAACCTGCGCGGTTACCGGCTCGTCGGCACGCTGCCGGAGCTGTTCACGAACGTGGAATACGCGCCCGGGAAAAAATTCGCGGTGGAGCCGGGCGGGAAATTCTTCTCCGCCGCGCCCGAAGCCAGGGAAGCGGTCGCGGGGGCGTTCGCCGCGCAGCGGCTCGGGCTGAAGACCGGCGACACGTTTCATCCGTTTCACGGGCTCGCCTACGACGCGAAAGCGCAGCACGCCGACCTCTACACCGTCGTGGGTGTGCTCGCGCCGACCAACACGCCGGCCGACCGCGTGATCTGGATTCCGCTGCGCGGCGTGCAGACGATGAGCGGCCACGATCCGCGTGCGGCGACCGACGTGAGCGCGGTGCTCGTGCAACTGCGTTCGCCGATGGCCGGGCTCATGCTCGACACGCTCTATAACAAGCAGGGCAACCGGCTGACCTTCGCGTATCCCGTCGGCGCGATCATCGCGGAGTTGTTCGCGAAGATTTCGTGGTTCGACCAGGTGCTCGCGCTCGTGGCGTATCTCGTCGCGCTCGTGGCCGCGGGCTCGGTGCTCGCGAGCATCTACAACTCGATGAACGCGCGACGGCGCGACCTCGCGATCCTGCGCGCGCTCGGCGCGCGGCGGCGGACGATTTTCGGCGCCGTCATCGCGGAGGCGGCGTGCATCGGCGCGCTCGGGGCGGCGGTCGGCTTTGCGATTTATTTCGCGCTGCTCGCCGGCGTGGCCGCCATCATCCGCGCGCAGACCGGCGTCGTGCTCGATGTGACGGCGCGGCATCCGATCCTGTGGGAATGCCCGCTCGCGATGATCGCGCTGTGCGCGCTCGGCGGGATCGTGCCCGCGCTGAAAGCCTACCGCACGCCCGTCGCGGAAACGCTCGCGCCGCTGTCGTAGCGCGGCGTCACTTGGATTTTTCCGCGGGAGTTGGGCTCTTCGCTGGCGGGCGCACGGCATCGAGCACCCAACGGATGGCATTCCAAACCAACTCCGGCTCGTCGTGGCCGATGTCGTGTCCGCTTTTGGCGGTCACGATATGCATGCCGTGGGTGGTCGATTGGAAAATTTCCTCCTGCGATTTCCGCCATTCCTCCTCGAATTCCGGCGGCATCGGGTTTTGGGCGGTGCCGTGGCGCAACGACGTGAGGACGACCATCGGCACATCGGGCAGTTTGCCGCCGACGTCGAGCCGGCCCGATTTGAACGTGGCCGCCATGCCGACGTAATCCGGTTTGGCCATCCCGGGATCTGACGCTGAAAACAGCGGAAATTTTGCCGGGGCGAACCGATCCGTGATCAGCAATTCGCGATCCGACGAACCGTCGATGAGGACGAGGCCGGCGACGTCGGCGGGAAAACGCATCGCCAGCGCGCGACTGTAGAGTCCGCCCAGTGAGCGGCCGACCAGGACATACGGCGGGGGAATTCCGACCTGAACCAGCAGGGCGTGCAGCTCGTCGGCGACCTGCGCGGGCGTGCGTTGATCGTTCGCAGGCTCCGACTTTCCCATGCCCGGGCGATCATACGCGAAGGCCGTGGTGTCGAGACCCGACAGCCATGGTTCCCACGACGCGATCCTGCTCGGGCCGCCGCCACTGCTGCCGCTGGAAAAGACAACCGCGGGACTCCCCGTGCCGTGCCGGGCGAATTCGATTTTGTGTCCGTTGACGACGGCGCTCTCCACACGGATGGCCGGCGACGGCTCGGCCAAGGTGGAGCATGCGGCGATCGTGCAGGCGATCAGGGCGAGTAGAATTAATTTGGCCCGGCCCGTGGACACGAGCGGAATGAAGCCCGGCGCATTCGACGGCGCAACACCTACCGCGCGCGTGACGCGGAGATGTCTGCACCGCGGTCGTGGGCTTGGACGTCGACGGCATTTCCATTGCCTTGGCCATGGGACTCCTTAGCCCGCCGCGGCGACATGCCGCCGTGGAGCGAGGTGTAGAAGGGGTCGCCAGGTTGGATCGAGCCGCGGTGGACGGACTCGCCGGTGAAGGCGCTTTTATAGAGCGCGGTGAGCAGCTCGATCGTGCGGCGCGCTTCGGCGCCGCTCGTCAGCGGACGGCGGTGCGCGTCGAGGTCGGCGACGAGCGCGGCGAGTTGCGCGCCGTGCGTCGCGCCGATGTCGGGCGGAAAGCTCTGCCATGCTTCGGCGAGGAGATTGCCCTCGTCCTGCGCGTGCGGCGCGGGCGTGAAGCGCCAGTTGTCGCGGGTGTAGCCGTAGAGGTGCGTGAGCTCGACGGTCGCGCGCTGAAAATCGAGCCGCAGGTAGGTCTCCTGCCGCGGGCTGAGCGCGCTGTTGATGATCGAGCCGAGCGCGCCGTTTTCGAAACGGATGAGAGCCATCGAAACGTCTTCGACTTCGATCGCGCGATCGAGCGTCGCGGCCTGCGCGCGGATGTCGACCCAGTCGCCGAGCAGGTAAAGCAGATGGTCCATCGTGTGGATGCCGAGGCCGACGGTCGGACCGCCGAGCTCGGTGGCCCATTTGCCGCGCCAGGGCACGGCGTAGTAGGCGGCGTCGCGATACCAGACGGTGTGGCAGACGGCGACGAGCGGCCGGCCGAGCAGGCCTTGCTCCATCAACTGACGCAGGTGCGCGGTCGACGAGGCGAAGCGTTGTTGGAAAACGCACGCGGCGAAGCGGCCGGAGCGGCGCTCGGCTTCCTCGATGCGGTCGAGTTCGGCGAGCGAAGCGCAAAACGGTTTTTCGCAGAGCACCCACGCGCCGGCTTCGAGCGCGGCGATCGTCAGGCTCGCGTGCAGCCCGGGCGGCACGGCGATGTGGACGATGTCGGGCCGGACTTCGCGCAGCGCGGTGGCGACATCGGTGTAGCTCGCCGGGATCTTGTGCTTCGCGCAAAAGGCGCCGACCCGCGTCGGGTCGATATCGACCGCGGCGGCGAGGGTGATGCGACCCTGATTTTGCTCGATGGCGCGGACGTGCAATTCGGCGACGCTGCCGGTGCCGACCAGCAGGGCGCGATAGACCTGGCTCATGTGGGTTCGGTTGGGGTGCCGGCCGGGTGCGGCAGGGTCAACCGGCAAAACCCCGAGTGGGGGCGCCAAAGTTAGCCAGACAGTCCGAAGCGCCTTACAAAGGCGCGCGGACGGCGCGGGAGAAATTTTTTGACGAAGGGCGCGGCTGGCCTAGCGTCTGCTCGTCCCCACTCACCCATGAAAAAAGCGACGATTTGCCTGTGGATGCTTGCGATGCTGGCGGTCGCGGAAACGCGGGCGCAGACGGCCGGCGCGAGTCCGACCGAGGCGCCGAGCCCGGCGAAGGTCGAGCTCGACGAGCAGGGTTACCTGAAGCTCGGGTTCGAGCAGCTCGCGGGCTACACGTTCAACGCGCCGGCGTTCGATCCCGCGGCGAATCCCAACGCGAAACCGCCGACGGGCGAGGAGCAGATTCCGGCGACGGTGAAGTCGTGGAGCGGAAAAAAAGTTTCGATCACGGGCTTCATGGTGCCGGTGAAAATGGAGAAGGGGCTCGTCACGGAATTTCTGCTGATGCGCAACACGATGTCCTGCTGCTTCGGCGGCGTGCCGAACATGAACGAGTGGGTGATCGTGAAATTGAAGAAAGGCGTGCCGCCGCTGATGGACGTGCCGGTGCAGTTTTACGGCGAGCTCAAGGTCGGCGCGATGTTCGAGAACGGCTACATGACCGGGCTCTACGAACTCGAAGGCGAGCGGATGGCGCCGATCCAGGGGTGAGGGGGCGGGGTGGAGGCGAGGGGCTAAAGGCGAGAGGCTAGAGGCCGGGAAGTTGGCGACGGGAGGCAGGAGGCGGGAGGCCGGGTTTGCTGATGCCTCGAGGCGCGCGGCCAGGGCAGTTTCGAAAATGCTGTAGCCGTTTTTGTAGGTCGGGCTTTCTTGTCCGCCGTAGCCTCGGCGAAGGCGGAACGCCCGACCCGTCGGGGATAAACCCCGACCTACATGGCTGGCGCGGCTAGGAGTTTATTTTACGCGCGCTAACGGCTGACGCGGCACGGGCTGGCCCGTGTGCAGCGGGATTCACGGGCAAGACGCCCGTGCCATCGCGATCCGCTGCGCCTCAGCGCGAGATGTCGCGCTGCGTGAGCACGCGGAAGCCGCGTTTTGAAAGCGCCTGCGTGGCGACGTCGTCGTCCTCGGCGTTGATCGCGAGCGCAGCCTTGCCTTCGGGGCGCTTGATGAAGCTGTAGATATAATGGATGTTGATCTCCGCTTCGAAGAGGGCGGCGAGCACGCCTTTCAATTCGGATTCGTCGCTGATCTCGACGGCGAGCACGGAGCACTCGGTGTAGGGATAGTCGTTGTTGACCATCAGCTCGCGCGCCTTGTCGGGGTCGTCGACGATGAAGCGCACGATCGCGCTGTCCGTCGTGTCGAGCACCGTGATGCCCATGATGTGGACGTTGTGCTGCTTGAGCAGCGCCGTGAGATCGTAGAGCCGCCCGAGCCGGTTCTCCGCAAAAACGGAGAACTGCTTCACGGGGTCGACCGGCGTCGTGCTGATCTGAGCGGCCATGCGCAGCCGCAACGGTGAAGGTGAACGCGCCGCCGGTCAATTGCGCGGTGACGCGATGACACGGCGGAGAAAGGGCGTTGAGATTGGCGCCGCGGCGAATCAAGGTGGGCGTGTGTCACCCGTTCCGCCGCTCGATCCGCACGCGGTCGCGCAGCACCGCGCCGAGCGCGGCGCGCGGCTCGTGTTGCGCGGGATCGCGCTGAACGCCGTGCTCGCGGCGGCGAAATTCGCCGGCGGCGTTTTCGGCAACACCTACGCGCTGATCGCGGACGGCGCGGAGTCGACGCTCGATATTTTTTCGTCGCTGCTCGTGTGGGCGGGATTCCGCGTGGCGGCGCGGCCGCCCGACGCGAATCATCCCTACGGCCACGGCAAGGCCGAGCCGCTCGCGGCGCTCGCGGTGGCGCTCTTTGTCTTCGCGATGGCGGTGTGGATCGGCACGCACGCCGTGCACGAAATCATCACGCCGCACCTCGGGCCGCAGTGGTGGACGCTGCCGCTGCTTGCCGTCGTCGTCGCGATCAAGCTGTGGTTTTCGAAACGCATGGGTGCAGCCGGCGCGCTGGCGGGCAGCACGGCGCTCGATGTCGAGGCGCAGCACCACTGGTCCGATGCGGTGACCTCGGGCGCGGCGTTTGTCGGGATCGCGATCGCGCTGGTCGGAGGCAAGGGCTGGGAAACCGCGGACGACTGGGCGGCGCTCGTCGGCTGCGTGGTGATCGCGTTCAACGGCGCCGGCATGATCAGTCACGCGCTCGGCGACGTGATGGACACGGCGGTGCCGGCGCGTTTCGAAAACGAGGTGCGCGCTCTCGCGCTCGCCGTGGCGGGCGTGCGCGGGCTCGACAAGGTGCGCGTCCGCAAGAGCGGGCTCAGCTACCTCGTCGACATCCAGGTGTGCGTCGACGGCGAGTTGTCCGTGCGCGCGGGCCACGACATCGCGCACGCGGTGAAAGACGCGCTGCTCGCATCGGCGCCGCACGCGATCAGCGACGTGACCGTGCACATCGAGCCGATGAAGTGAGGCGCGCGGAAAATTGGAAAAACGGAAAAGCGGAAAATTGGAAAATCGGAAAGCGAATTCAGAAATTCGTCGCGACCTTGAGTCGGGCGTTTTCCGCTTCCCACTTTTCCGCTTTCTCACCTGCCGCTTTTCATTGCAGCTTCTGCGCGAGCTTCCAGCCGGCGTAGACGCCGACCATGCTCGCGACGCCGCTGAGGATGAACGAACCGAAAAATCCGAAGCCGAACAGCGAATCGCCGACGGCCCAGCCCACGTAGCTGAATATCGTCATGCCGCCGAAAACGCAGAGCTTGGTCACGCGCGAAAAGTTGGCGATCGCGTGAGCGGGTGGCGAATCGATAATCACGGAAGAGAGAGGGGAGGAACTGAGCGCTCCCAATCTTTCTCGTTCTCATTCTCTTTCTCTTAATCTTTCTCTTTCTCGATTGGAACCCGGGCGACCGAGAGAAAGAGAAAGATTAAGAGAACGAGAAAGATTTGTGCGGGCACGCCCGTGGGTTTTTTCAAGGTGCAACCCGGGCGAGACGCCCCGTGCCACTTCCACTTCCATCCGCGGGCGATTGCGCCGCGCGCATTCGCGCAAGTTGCGCCGGCACAACCGCGCGTAATAGGCGCGCGGCGACCCGGATTGCCGTTTACTCGATTGCCGCGCCGTTTATCACTGACCGACCATGAAGAAACGCCCTGCCGCGAGGGTCCTGAGCCAGAACAAGCACTTGGTGCGCTGGGTCGAGAAGATGGTCGATCTCTGCCAGCCCGAGCACGTGCACTGGGTCGACGGATCGGCGGAGGAATATGATGCGTTGTGCGAGCAGATGGTCGCGGCGGGCACGTTCATCAAGCTGAACGAGAAGCTCTGGCCCGGCTGTTTCTATGCGCGCAGCGACCCGAGCGACGTCGCGCGCGTCGAGGAGCGGACGTTCATCTGCTCGCTGTCGAAGGAGGCCGCGGGCCCGACGAACAACTGGGTCAATCCATTCGAGATGCGCAAAAAACTGCGCCCGCTTTTTCACGGCTGCATGCGCGGGCGCACGATGTATGTGCTGCCGTTCAGCATGGGGCCGGTGGGCTCGCCGATGTCGCAGATCGGCGTCGAGCTCACCGACTCGCCCTACGTCGTCGTGAACATGCGCATCATGGCGCGCATCGGGCTGCCGGTGTTCCGGGAGATCGACAAGGCGGAGAAGCGCGTCGTCCCGTGCGTGCACACGGTCGGCGCGCCGCTCGCGCCGGGCGAGGCCGACGTGCCGTGGCCGTGCAACAAGGAAAAGTATATCGTCCATTTTCCCGAGACGCGCGAAATCTGGAGCTACGGCTCGGGCTACGGCGGCAACGCGCTGCTCGGCAAAAAATGTTTCGCGCTGCGCATCGCGTCGAACATGGCGCGCGACGAAGGCTGGATGGCCGAGCACATGTTGATCCTCGGCGTCGAGGATCCGCACGGCGAGAAGACCTATGTCGCGGCGGCGTTTCCCAGCGCTTGCGGGAAGACGAATTTCGCGATGCTCATCCCGCCCGCGCATTTCAAGAAGAAGGGCTGGAAGGTCTGGACCGTCGGCGACGACATCGCGTGGATCAAGCCCGACGCGCACGGCCGGCTGCACGCGATCAACCCCGAGGCCGGCTTCTTCGGCGTCGCGCCGGGCACGTCGCAAAAAACGAATCCCAACGCGATGGCCGCGCTGGCGAAGAACACGATCTTCACCAACGTCGCGCTCACGCCCGACGGCGGCGTGTGGTGGGAAGGCATGACGGCCGCGACGCCGCCGAAACTCATCGACTGGCAGGGCAAGGAGTGGACGCCCGAGATCGCGGAGGCGAGCGGCGCGAAGGCGGCGCACCCGAACGCGCGCTTCACCGCACCGGCGGCGCAGTGCCCGACGATCGATCCCGCGTGGGAAAATCCCGCGGGCGTGCCGATCAGCGCGATCGTTTTCGGCGGCCGCCGCGCGACGACGATGCCGCTCGTTTACCAGGCCTTCAACTGGAGCGGCGGCGTCTACATGGGCGCGACGATGGGCTCGGAGACGACGGCGGCCGCGGCCGGCGCGCAGGGCAAGGTGCGCCGCGACCCGATGGCGATGCTGCCGTTCTGCGGCTATCACATGGGCGATTATTTCCGCCACTGGATCACGATGCAGCGCAAGCTCAGCGAGACGCCGCGGGTCTTTCACGTGAACTGGTTCCGCCGCGACGCCGACGGCAAATTCCTCTGGCCCGGCTTTTCGGAAAACATGCGCGTGCTGAAATGGATCGTCGACCGCGCCCGCGGCCGCGCGCTCGGCAAGGAGACGCCGATCGGCTGGATGCCGCGCTACGAGGACATCGACTGGACCGACCTGGATTTTTCGCACGAGAAGTTCGACCAGTTGCAGGCTTTCAACCGTGCGGTGTGGCGCGCCGAAGTCATGAGCCACGAGGAACTCTTCCTCGACCTCCACGATCATCTGCCGAAGGAAATGATCTACGAGCGCGAGCTCCTGATCTGCCGGATGTAGCCGCGCGGCGCCGCGCGATGTGCGGAAATTCCAAACGCCAAAGGCCAAACGCCAAAGAAGACTCGCCGCCTCGGGAGTCGGAGTGGCACGGGCGTCCCGCCCGTGTTATCTCTGAGAAAACTCCACGGGCGAGACGCCCGTGCCACGTGGGTTCAGCTTCCTGATCTGAAGCCGCGCGACACGCGGAAATTCCAAACGCCAAACCCAAAAACGCCAAAGAAACTCAGGTCTGAGTTTTCGAGTTTTGAGCCTTTGGCCTTGGAGTTTATTTGGCGTTTGGCGTTTTGGATTTTGAACATTGCCGTGTTCAGCGGCCAAAACCTTGTTCGGTTTTCGCGCGGCGCGGTGTTATGGGAGTGACGCGATGAGCACCGATGCCGAACTTCTCCGCCGCTTCGCCGACGAACGCGCGGAGGCCGCGTTCGCGGAGCTCGTGCAGCGGCACCTGCCTCTCGTGTATTTCGCCGCGCTCCGGCAGCTCGGCGGCGACGCGCACGCCGCCGAGGATGTGGCGCAAACGGTGTTCGCTGATCTCGCGCGCAAGGCGCGCACGCTGGCGAACCACGCGACGCTTGCCGGCTGGCTGCACACGAGCACGCGCTTCGCCTCTGCGAAAATGCGCCGGGCGGAGGCGTCGCGGCACCGCCACGAACAGGAGTCCGAACTCATGCATGCGCTTCACTCCGGTCCCAATCCGGCCGCCGACTGGGAGCGGCTGCGTCCGCTTATCGACGAGGCGATCCACGAACTCGACGAGCGCGACCGCGACGCCGTGTTGCTGCGCTTTTTCGAAGGCCGTGCGTTCGCCGAGATCGGCGCGATGCTGCACGCGAGCGAGGACGCCGCGCGGATGCGCGTCGACCGCGCGCTCGAAAAACTGCGCCGCCTGCTCGCGCGCCGCGGCGTGAACTCCACCGCGGCGGCGCTTGCGCTCGCGTTTGCGAACCACGCCGGCGCGCGCGTGCCGCCCGGGCTTGCGCCCGCAATCACCGGTGCGGCCCTCGCCGGCGGCGGCGGAGCCGCGGCCGCGGGAGTGGGCGCGGGAATTTTTATGAGCACCAAATCCACCGTCATCGTCGCCGTCGTCGCGCTCGCCGCGATCGGTTCGACCTTTCTGCAATGGGACCGCGCACGCCGCGCCGAGGCGGAATCCGACGCGCTCGCGCTCGAGCGCGACAGCCTGCGTGCTCAAATGCGCACCGAGCAGCAACGCGCCGCGCGCGCGGCGCAGGATGTCGCGGCGTTGCAAGCCGACGTTGCTTCGCTCCAGGCGAAGCAGGCGGCGGCCGTCGCGCCGGTTGAGCCGAGTGCGGCGTCGAGTGCGGCACGGCCGACGCAGGACGTCACACTCGGCATGGCGAAGTGGGAAATCCAGCAGGCGGCATTGAACAACCTGCGGCAAATCGACGCCGCGCGCCGGCAGTTCAAGCTCGAGAAAGGAGATGTCGCCGGATCGATCCACGACCTGGTCGGCCGCGGCGCCTATATCAAAACGGTGCGCACCGTGGACGGGGAGGACTACTCCAAACTTTCGATGAATCCCGCCGATCCGCTCACGGTCACCACGCCCAACGGGGTCACCGTCACCTTCGATCCCACGTCGCTCGAAAATACCACGAAGCCCGACTGGCCCCCGGAGGTGGCTCGTTTCAACGAGCTCAACGCGCGCATGCAGCCGTCGATCGGCCAGGCGGTGAACGCCTACCGCTCCGCGAACAGCGGAAAAAATCCGCCGAACGAACAGGCTCTGGTTCCATATTTCGCCACGCCGAAGGACGGCGCCGACTTCGTGGAGCTGCTCGAAGCGAAAAAGGCCGCAGGGTTGTAGCCCCGCCGGCGCGATCCTGCGCCCGCTCGGTCGCGCTTCTCGGCCAACTGGACCCTCGACCAGGCTCCGCCACACGGAGCAGCGAGAAGCGGAGGCCTTGGGAGGTCTTGCGGACCCGTCAGCAACACCTTCGGGGCCGTGCGGCGGGATAGGCGCCGGATGCCTTTTCGCGGCGGCGCGCTTCGCCTACAATCGCGCGCGGTTGTGCCGATAGCTGTGGTGATATGCCTGCTGTCAGCACACCGTTCTCCCGCGAAAAACTTCTGCAGATCGCCCGCTCGTTGCCGGCGGATCTGCATGTGCTCTCCACGCTGGGCGAGATGCTCCAGGACGTGAACAGCGAGCTCGACGAGATCGCCACGCTGCTGCGGCGCGATGTCGCGCTCGCGGCGCGGATCGTGCGGATCAGCAACAGCGCGATGTTCGGCGGCGGCGGGCAGGTGGCGTCGATCGAGGAGGCCGTCAACCGCGTGGGCTTTTCCGAAATCCTGAAACTCGTCGGCACGGCGACGGCGGCGCGGTTCACGGAGCGCGCGCTCGAGCACTACGATATCAGCGCGGTGAAGCTGCGCGACAACATGCTGCATGTCGCCTTTGCGTGCGAGGCGCTCGCGCACTGCGGCGGCTTCGACGCGCGCGTCGCTTACACGGCGGGATTGCTGCGGCCGCTCGGCCTGATGGTGCTCGATCGCGCGGGCCGCGGCCACTTGCACTGGACGGAGCGGTTTTCGGCGTCGAAGTGCCCGAACTATTCCTTCTGGGAAGGCAATCTCTTCGGCGTCGACAACTGCGAGGTGGCGGCGTTGATCCTCGACGAATGGCGTTTCCCGCGCGAGCTGAGCACGGCGTTGCGCAGCCAGTATCTCGCGCGGCCGGGCGACGGCGAAAACCGCCTCGCGTGCCTGCTCAACGTCGCCAACGGCCTCGCGCATCAGGTCAGCCGCGCGTTCGCGGGAGAGTTGACGTTCTGGGAGATCGGCCCGGAAAAATTGCAGGGGGCCGGCATCACCGCGGACGATCTCGCGCCGGCCGCGGCCGCCGCGGATGCGGCGTTCGATGCGGCGGTCGCGGCGCTCGCGATGTAGGCTTTCCCGCGGCACCGGCGGCTGCTTCGGCCGCGGATCGCGTGCGGCGTTTGCCGGCGGCCACGGTTCGAGGCGCGGCGGCGGGAAAATCAGAGTCGCCCGCGAGCGGCGGCAGCAAACGAGCGCTTCAGCACCGCGTCCGCGTGTCGATGAACGCTGCACCCACCTATGATCGCAGGCCTTACCCTCACCCGCGACAACATCCTCGAGCACGCGCGCACGCTGCCGGCGGCACCGCAGGTGCTGGCCGGGCTTTGCGAGCTGCTGCAGGAAGTGAACACCAGTCTCGACGAAATCGCGGAGCACATCCGCCGCGATCCGGCGCTCGCGGCGCGCGTGATCCGCATCAGCAACAGCGTCGTCTTCGGCGGCGGCGGCAAGATCGGCTCGGTCGATGACGCGGTGAACCGCGTCGGCTTCGGCGAACTGCTCCGGCTCGTCGGCGCGGCGACGGCGGCCGGGCTGGTCGAGCGCTCGCTGGCCGGCTACCAGATTCCGGCGGAGACGTTGCGCGAGTCGCTGCTCCTGCACGCGCTCGCGAGCGAAGCGCTGGCCGGCTACGCGGGCACGGACCCGCGCACGGCTTACGCGGGCGGATTGCTGCGGGCGCTCGGGATGATGGTGCTCGATCGCGCGGCGCGCGGGCGATTGACGCCGGCCGACGCCTACGATCCGGCGCGCGGCAACGGCTACTGGGAATGGGAAGGCGAGCACTTCGGCCTCGGCAGCACGGAGGTGGCGACGATGGTTCTGGACGAATGGAAATTTCCGGCCGAGATCGTCGCCGCCATTCAGGAACATCTCCTGCGTGACGCGTCGAGCTACGGCGATCGGTTCGCGTGCGTGCTGAATCTCGCCGGCGCGATCGTGGCCGAGGCGGGGCTCGCGCTGCCGGGCGATCGCGCGTGCTGGACGGTCACGACGGAAAAACTCGAAGCTGCGGGCATCGACGAGAGCCAGTTCCAGGCGGCGAGCGCGGAGGCACGCGCGCTCTTCGAGCACCAGCGCGCGGCGCTCTACTGACCCGCGCGGGGCTGCGGGCGAAGCGACGATCCGCCCAAGACGTTTGCGCGCCTCGCGTTTCGCGCCGCCGCCGAACCACGCGGCGGGCGGGCTGTCTCTCGTGCGCGACGATGAAGCGCCTCGGCATCGCACTCTGGTTTTTCGCGCTCGGGTTGATCGCCCGCGGGTCGGCCGCGCCGGTGCTCGAATCGGCGGTGGAGCGCTGGCTCGGCGAACGCGACCACTGGGCGTTTACGCAGCGCGCGGTCGAATACGAGGACGGCAAGCCGCACGAACGCGTCGAGCGCTACGATCCGTCGCTGCCCGGCAACCAGCGCTGGCGGCTGATTTCCATCGACGGCAAGGCGCCGACCCCGGAGCAGCGCGCCGCGTGGGAGAAACGGAAATTCAAAAAACGCCCGCACCGCTTCGACGCGCCGCTCGGCGATTATTTCGATTTCGAGCACGCGAAATTGCTCGGCGAGGACGACACCGCCGCGCGCTACGACGTGCCGCTGCGCAACGATCGCAACTGGCTTTTCCCGACCGACAAGGTCGATGTGCGCGTCACCGTGAACAAACAGACCCGCGCGCTCGAGCATCTCACGGCGCACGTGCGCGAACCCTTCAAGGTGCTGCTCGGCATCGCGCGGGTGACCGGCGGCGACATCGACCTGGATTTTCTCGGGCTCGATGAGACGCCGCCCGCGAGCCCGGCGGAGGCGCAGCCGACCGGCACGGCGCGCGTGAGCGCCTACCGGATGGGCGAGCGCGTCGATTTCACCTGGAGCGATTTCAAGCGCGTGACGCCCGTCGCGACCGCCGATGACGGCGCGAAGCCGCCGCCGATGTGAGCGCGGAATTGGGTCGCATCGTGCCGTGGTGGCGCGGGCGCAACGCCGCCGGGCGTGCGGTCGGCGGGGAAAAAATCGGCGCGTGGCCGGCGCGGGATTTTCGGTTTTGACGAAAAATTTCCCTTAGCTTCCGGGTCGGCTGTGCCGAGGGAGAGCATGCGCGCACTGCGCGCGGCCCATGTCACTTTCCCGCGAAAAGATCATCGCTCTTGGCAACAAACTCGCACCGGCGGCGGCCACGTTTGGCCGGTTGCGTTCGCTCCTGCAGGATCCGGAGACCGGCCTCGACGAGATCGTGCAATTGATCCGGCTCGATGCGGCACTGACGTTTCACGTCGTGCGCATGAGCAACAGCGTGCTGTTCGGTTTGCGCGATCGGACCGATTCGCTCGATGCCGCGGTCGGCCGCGTGGGCTTGCGTGAAGTTTTCCGGCTCGTCGGCCTCGCGGCGACGCAGCAGGTCTGCCAGCAGGATTTGCGCACGTATCGGCTCGCGGCGCACCGGCTCTGGGAAAACGCGGTCGCGACCGCGGCCGCCGCGGAAGTGCTCGCGACGCGCGCGGGACGCGAGCCGGGGCTGGCCTATTCCGCCGGGCTGATGCGCACGCTCGGGCGCGTGATTCTCGATGGCGTCGGCAGCGGCGAAACGTATCCGGGCGAGGCCGAGTGGCCGTCGGTCGCGGAGTGGGAGAAGAAAACCTTCGGCGTGACGTCGGCGGAAGTGACGACGACGTTGCTCGCGCACTGGCATTTTCCGGCGGAGATGGTGGATTCGGTCGGTGGACATTTCGAGCCGCTGTCGAATCCCGAGGAGTCGAACATCGGCGCGTGCGTGCTCAATCTCGCGTGCAGCGTCGCGGCGCGCTTCGGGCTCGACCTGCCGGGCGAAGCCGGCGACTGGGTTTGCACGCCGGCGAAACTCACGCTCGCCGGCGTGAGCGAGTCTGATCTCGACGAGTGCGCGGCGCGCGCGCGGGCGCACTACGTGCTGTTGTGCGCGAGCGTTGTCTGACGCGGCGGGCGTTCGGCTCGACGTGAAGTGGCCCGGGCATCGTGCCCGTGAATCGCCCGACTCGGGCAGGATGCCCGAGCCATAGGAAATTTTTCTTTGCGCGGCTGATTTCCCGCGCGAGCATGGCGGCGAATGAATTCGGATCCTCGCGCCGCCGACGCGCGCTTCGGTCTCGGCACGGGCGAAGTGAAGCGCCGGCACATCCTGCCGAAGGCGCTGCTCGTCGGACTCACGGCGGGGCTCGTGGGCTCGGCGTTTCGCGTGGCGCTGCAGTTCGTGGAGCAGCAGCGGCTCGCGTGGCAGCTTCACCTGTCGCGTCCGCTGGCGCTGCTGGTTGCGCTGCTCGTCGGCGCGATCGGCGGCGGCGTGAGCGTGTGGCTGGTGCGGCGTTTTTCGCCGGAAGCGGCGGGCAGCGGCATCCCGCACTTGAAGTCGGTCGTGCTCGGCGAGCGCGAGATGACGTGGCGGCGGTTGCTGCCGGTGAAATTTTTTGCCGGCGTGATCGGCATCGGCGGCGGGCTCGCGCTCGGGCGCGAAGGGCCGACGATCCAGATGGGCGGCGCGACGGGCCTGATGGTGTCGCGCTGGTTTCGCGTGAAGCCGGGCGAGGGCGAGCGGCGCGCGTTGATCGCGGCGGGCGCGGGCGCGGGGCTGGCGGCGGCATTCAACGCGCCGCTCGCGGGTGTGATCTTCGTGCTCGAGGAATTGCAGGGCAGCTTCACGCCGGTGGTGTTTGTCGCGGCGTTTCTCGCGTCGGTCGCGGCGGACGTCGTGGGCCGCGTGCTCACGGGCGAGATGCCGGTCTTCCGGTTGCGCGACATGCCGGCGCCGACGCTGCACGCGCTTCCGGTCGCGCTGCTGCTGGGCTTGCTCTGCGGCTTCGGCGGCGTGCTCTTCAACCGCAGCCTGCTGAAGAGCCTCGATCTTTTCGGAAAACTGAAAGCGTGGCCGCCGTTCGCGGTCGGCGCGCTCGCGGGCATCGGCGTGGGCGTGGCGAGCTGGCTTTATCCCGGCGTCGCGGGCGGCGGCGGCCTGCACGTGGAGCGGGCGCTGCTCGGCGAGATCGCGACGGACGGCATCGTGCTGCTGCTCGCGCTGCGATTTTTTCTCACGATGATCAGCTACGGCTGCGGCGCGGCGGGCGGAATCTTCGCGCCGCTGCTCGTGCTCGGTGCGCTCGGCGGGCTCGCGGTCGGCCGCGCGGCGCATGCGATCGCGCCGGAGTGGGCCGCGCAGCCGGAGGTGTTTGCGGTGCTCGGGATGGGCGGGCTGCTGACCGCGATCGTGCGCGCGCCGCTCACGGGCATCGTGCTGATGGTCGAGCTCACGGGAAAATACGATTTCATGCTGCCGCTGCTCGCGAGCTGCCTCGTCGCCTACGGCGTGGCGGAGGCGTTGCGCGACGTGCCGATCTACGAGGCGCTGCGCGAGCGCGCGAACGCGCGGGCGGCATCAGCGGCGGCAGCGGCACCGGCCATCGCGCCGGCAGTCGATTCGCACGGCTCGGCGTAACGGCGGCTTTACGCCGCGGCGTTTGCGCGTTTGCTCTTGGGTTCGCGTCGCGATGCGACGCGGAAAACTTTCATGCCCGCCGCACCCATCCGCTACTACGATCGCTACGCGCGCACGACGAAGACCGAGCAGGTGTTCGGCGAAAAATGGGTGCGATTCGCCTACGAGAATCCGGGCGGGCGCTTCTTCGTGTGGGCGGTCGCGCGGCGCGCGTTCTTCTCGCAGTGGTATGGGCGGAAGATGGCCAAGACGGCGAGCTCGCTGCGGATCATGCCGTTCATCGCGAAGTATGATCTCGACGTCGAGGAGTTCGCGAAGTCGCCCTTCGACTACAGGACGTTCAACGAATTTTTCTACCGCCAGCTCAAGCCGGAGGTGCGGCCGATCGCGCCGGGCGACGACGTGGCTGTATTTCCGGCGGATGGACGGCATCTCGCGTTTCCGGACATCCAGGCGGCGGCGGGGTTTTACGTGAAGGGCGCGACGTTTTCCTTCGCGGAATTGCTCGGCGACGCGGCGGCGGCGGAGAAATTCGCCGGCGGCGCGATGCTGATCTCGCGGCTGTGTCCGGTGGATTATCACCGGTTTCATTTTCCGGTGAGCGGCACGCCGGGCGACTGGCGGCTGATCGAGGGCTGGCTGTATTCGGTGAGCCCGCTCGCGCTGCGGCGCCGGCTGCGCTACCTGATCGAGAACAAACGCGTGGTGACGCTGATCGATTCACCGCGGTTCGGCACCGTCGGCATGGTCGAGGTCGGCGCGACGAATGTCGGCAGCATCACGCAGGGTTTCGTGCCGGGACGGGCGGTGGAGAAGGGCGCGGAGAAAGGACTGTTCGCTTTCGGCGGCTCGTGCGTGATCACGATTTTTCAGCGCGGGCGGATCCGGTTCGATGCCGACATCGTGGCGCAGAGCGCGGAGTGCATGGAGACGTATGCGCGGATGGGCGACCGGCTCGGCGAAGCAACGCGCTGACGGCAGGGCGGCGGGGCGACGGCACGATTCCCCGCTTGCTTCCGCGAAGCGAAAATCGGCAATCTGAAATCGAAATTCGCAGCGCCCGGGTGGTGGAATGGCAGACACGACGGTCTTAGAAGCCGTTGCCGCAAGGCGTGCCGGTTCAAGTCCGGCCTCGGGCACCAGCCTTCGCTCCGCCGCGGTGCGGCGGAGCTACGGCTGGGCAAGCCAGCGGGATCAGCGTGCGCGCGGTAACGGCACTGTTTCGCGAGTGGAAGTGCCTTTGATCTCCGCAGAGCGTTTTTACCCGTGAAGTTTTCGAAGCGCGACACGGGCGGGACGCTCGTGGCGCTCCGAGCCGGGCGTGCGCGGCAGGCGGCGGCGAAAATTTTAGAGATCCCTACTTCGCGGGCGGCGCGGAGCGCAGCGTCGGGCCGTCGACCCAGCGGGCGGGAATCGTGGTCGTCGACGGCCATTCGGGGATGCCGGTCTCGTTGCGCTGGAGCTGTGCGATCAGCAGCTCGGTCGCGCGGGCGCCGAGGATGCGCGGCTGCAGATCGAGCCCGGCGCACGGGCGCGATTTCATCAGCACGTTGAGGGCGACGAAGCCGTGCGTGGCGGGCACTTCGGCACCGGCGCCTTCCATCCAGTCGATCGCACCGGTGTTGTGGCTGAGCACGACGTCGGGTTTGTGGCGGCGGAACCAGCGGACGAAATCGTCTTTCTTGAACGTGTCCACGACGAGCGGCGGAATCGCTTTCGCGTCGGGATGACTTTCCTGAAACGCGCGGAAGGCCGCGCCCCAGCGGTATTGCAGCCGTTCGTCCTGGTGTTTTTGCAGGTAAAGCCCGGGCTGGCGGTAGCCGAGCGCGCCGAGGCGCTGCAGCGTCGCGAGCATCGAGCGATAGTGATCCGAGCAGACGGAGTGCAGCGCGGGGCGCTCGATGATGTAGTCGGTGTAGATGCCGGCGAAGCGCGTCCAGTCGAGGTTCGAGAGATCGGGCTCGTCCCACGCCGGCAGGAGGATGATGCCGTGGATGCCGCGCGACTGGAGGATGGAATCGAGGCGCTGCACGGAGACGCCGGCATGGCCGACCGAAAATTTTTCGACCTTGAAGCCGAGCTCGACCGCGCGCGTCTCGGCGCCGACGACCAGCTCGCGGTGGAAACGCGCGGCGTAGTCGGGGCGGTCTGGCTCGTTGAAATCGATCGCGGCGAGCACGCCGCGAAACGCCGTGCCGCGCGAGCGGCGCAGCTCGGACATCAGCGCGCCCGCGAGCGGATTGCGCCGGTAGCCGGCCTCGCGCGCGGCCTTGCGCACGCGCGACGCGGTGTTCGGATCGACGCGCGGCGAGCCGCGCAGCGCATCGGAAACGGTGGTGCGCGAGAGGCCAAGCGTCTTGGCGAGCGAGCGGAGAGTAGGAGCGGAGCCAGACATAGCTCGGACTGTCCGACCCTTCGGGCGGAACGAAGCGGACGCAAATTTTTCCCGCGGTTTTTCGGAAACTTTTCCGCGCAACGTTTCTGGCGGCGGGCCGTCTTTCAAGAGCCGTGCCGGACGGTCCGCGGGTCACATGGCTCGCGGCGCTTGCTGCGCAGTTTCAACGTCGGCCAAAACCTCCCCTATGATTTTCGGCAGCCTGCATGTCGTCGACCTCGCCATCATCATTGCCTACCTCGCCGCCGTGGTCTACATCGGCAAGCGCGCTGCCAAAGCCACCCAGTCGGAGGAGGGATTTTTTCTGGCCGGCCGCAAGCTCGGCAAGCTCTACCAGTTTTTCCTGAACTTCGGCAACGCCACCGAGCCGCAGGGCGCGGTGAGCACGGCGAGCTTCGTCTACCAGCAGGGCGCGCCCGGCGCGTGGCTCTCGTTCCAGACGGTGTTCATGAATCCGTATTTCTGGTTCATGAACGTCTGGTTCCGGCGCGTGCGGCTGACGACGCTCTCCGACCTGTTCGAGGACCGCTACGCGAGCAAGGGCCTGAGCATGTTCTATGCGCTGTTCCAGATTCTGGTCGCGTGCGTGTTCCTCGGCTTCGGCAACGTCACCGCCTACAAGATCGCCTCGTCGCTCGTCGTGAAACCGGAGGCGCAGTATACGGTTGCGGATGCCGCGGCGGTCAACGGCTACCGCGAGCTGAAGCAGCTCGAGAAACAAAACGCCGCCGCGCCGCTCACCGGCGAAGCGAAGACGCGGCTCGACGTGCTGCGCGACGACAACGCGCGCGGAAAACTCCACAGCTACATCTCGGTGCTGAACGACGCGTTGTTCTACATCGTGTTTTCGATCGTGGTCGGCACCTACATCGTCCTCGGCGGCATGTCGGCCGCGGCCGTCAATGAAGGGCTGCAGAGCATTCTGATCATCGTTTTCTCGATCATCCTGATCCCGACCGGCCTGCACGCGATCGGCGGCTGGCACGCGTTGAGCCAGAAGGTGCCGAAAAATTTCTTCGACCTGTTCGGCTCCACCGGCAGCGATCAATTCACCGGCTGGTTCATTGGCGCGTCGCTCCTGGTCGCGATCGTCCAGAACGCCGGCCTCAGCCACAACATGGGCATCTGCGGCTCCGCGAAGAACGAATACGCCGCGCGCCACGGCGTCTCGGGCAACTACCTCAAGCGGATCATGATTATCATGTGGGTCTTCGCCGGCCTGATCGCGGTCGCGGTCTTCGGGGTCGGCGGGCTGTCCGATCCCGATGCGGTGTGGGGCGGCATGTCGAACCGCCTGCTCGGTCCCGGCCTGATCGGCCTCATGCTCGCCGGCGTGCTCGCCGGCACGATGTCGACGCTCGCCGCGAAGGCTCTCGCGATCTCCTCGCTCTTCGTGCGCAACGTCTACCGCCAGATGTGGCCCGACATCTCGCAGGAGCGCGGCGTCTTCTTCGCGCGTTGCACGATCGTCGCGGTGCTCATCCTCGGCACGCTCTCGGCGCTGTCGATGGGCAGCTTCTTCTCCATCGTGAACGTCGTCCTCACGGTCAACATTCCCTTCGGCGCCGCGGTGCTCATGACGTATTGGTGGCGGCGCACGACGGCGCCGGCAGTCTGGGCCTGCGTCATTCTGTCGGCCGTCATCATCCTCCTGGTCCCGTGGACGGCCTCGACGGTGCCCGCGCTGGCGCACAACGCCACTCTCGCGCAGATGAGCTCCAAGCCCGGCACCGGCGTTTATTTCGGCGCGGTGGTGCACGAGCGCGCCGAGGACGTTTCGAGCCCGCTGATGGCGAAACCCGGCGTGCTCAACAACCGCTTCAACTTCGAGGCATGGCTGCTCGGCAAAGCCGGGCTCGACGTCGAGCACTGGGCGCCCAACGAGCGCTTCACGGCGCAGTTTTTCTTCGACGCGGGGTTCCCCTTCATCGTGCTCGTGCTCGTCAGCCTCGTCACCCGGCCGACCGATCCGACGCGCGTCGCGTTTTTCTACGGGAAAATGAAAACCCCCGTCGGCGCCACGCCGGAGCTCGAGGCCAAGGCGCTCGACGACACGCGTGTGAAGCCCGATCGCTTCGACGACACGAAGCTCTTCGGCCGCACCTCGTGGTGGGAATTCTGCAAATGGGACCGCGTCGATACGGTCGGCTTCATCATCTGCAGCGCGCTCTCCCTTGCGATCGTCGGCTTGTTCCTGCTGCTGCTGCGTCTCGCGGCCGCGGGCTGAGCGCTCCGCCGGAAAACCGCGCCGGCTCGGAGCCGCTTCCACGCTGCGCGCCGTCGGCGAGACTCACTTCACCATGATCAGAAAATCATTCGTCATGTCCGTGCATCCCGGCCGCGAGGCCGAATACGAACGCCGCCACCGCCCGATCTGGCCCGAGCTCGAAGCCACGCTCAAGGCGCACGGCGTGCACAACTATTCGATCTTCCTCCATCCGGAAACGCGCCAGCTCTTCGCCTACGCCGAGATCGAGGACGAAGCCCGCTGGGCCGCGATTGCGAAGACCGAAGTCTGCCAGCGCTGGTGGAAACACATGGACCCGCTGATGCCGGGCAACCCCGACCACAGCCCGATCGCTCGCGATCTGCGCGAGGTATTTCACATCGAGTGAGCACCGATCTGCGCAGTCCCGCTGGGGAAAATTTGCGTGGTCGTTTTGTCGCCGCGTTGGTCGCCCTGATCGCGTGGCTGATCGGAGTCGCGGCGCCTCCGGCGTCGGCCCAAACGCCCGCCCGCGCCGATCACGCGGCGGTCGCGAGCAGCGCGATGGATGCGGGCGCGCCCGTCACGATTCCTTTCGCCCGTCAATTCGATCTCACCTCGAAGGTGAACGGTCAGCAGTATCGCATCATGGTCTCTGCGCCGCGCGACGCGAAGCCCGGCGCGACCTATCCGGTGGTGTATATTCTCGACGGCAACTACTACTTCGCGACGGCGTGCGAGACGGTGTTCATCAACAAATTCGCGGCCATCATCGTCGGCATCGCCTATCCCACGGATGACTACGCGGAGATCATCAACCGGCGCACGTTCGACATGACGATTTCCGCGTCCTCGCCCGGACGGCCGGCGGGACACAACGGCGGCGGTGATGCGTTCCTGCGCATGATCGAGGAAGACGTGAAACCCTTCATCCACGCTCGCTATCCCGCCGATGCGAACCGGCAGACGCTTTACGGCTGTTCGCTGGGCGGCTTGATGGTGTTGCGGCAAATCTTCCGCCACCCCGCAGCCTACTCGACTTACATCGCGGCGAGTCCGGCGATGTGGTGGAACAACAACGAAGTGCTCGCGGACGAGGCGGCCTTTTCCAAACAGGTGAAGACTGGCGCGCTGCACCTCAAGCTGCTGATCACGTCCGCCGCCGACGAGCAATACCGCGGCACCGATCCGGCGCAGCTCGCCGCGGCGGCGCGGACGCGGATGGTGGACAACGCCGCGGAATTGAGCGCGCGTCTCGCCGCCGTCATGCCCGAAAATTTGTCGGTCACCTACACGGTGTTTGCCGGGGAGAATCACGTGTCTTCCTCGGAAGCGAATCTCAGCCGCGGCCTTCGCTTCGCGCTGCAACCCCGCTGAACGAATCGCCGCTCGAAGCGGCGCCGTCTCTTTCTCACCCCATCGTTTGCCCCATGAAAAAATTATCCCACTTACTCCTCGTCGTCCTGCCGCTCGGCCTGCGCGCCGCCCAACCCTGGCAGGAGATCGCGATGCCGACGGTGGCCGAAGCGGCCGCCGCGTTTCCCGCGCCGCCGAAGGAATACGGCGCGATTCACTGGGCGACCGGCTTTCCTCAGCCGAAGGAAACGATCGTGTCCACGATCGAGAATGTCGCGGCGAACGGCGGCACCGTTTACATGATCAACGCCGGCGGGCGCGCGGTGAAATTTCTTTCGCCCGAGTATTTCGACCTGATGAAGGTCGCGGTGGACGAATTGAAAAAGCGCGGGATGAAAATGTGGATCGATGGCGACGACGGATATCCCGACGGTTTCGCGGGCGGGCTCGTGAGCAAACTCCATCCCGAGCTCGGCATGCAGGCGATCGTGCCCGATGCGCACTATGTTGTCGCCGCGGGCGAGACGCTTACGATTCCGTTGCCCGCCGACACGCTCGGCATCTACGCCAACGTGCAGCCGCCGCAGACTCCGCCGGTGCCGCGCGCCGCCGCCGCCGCGCCTGCTCCCGGTCTCGCGCCGAATGGTCAGCGCCGGCCGGGTCAGCCGATGTTCGCGATGATCCCGGAAGATCACGAGATTCCGCTGCCCGCGGACGGACAATTTAACTGGATCGGCGCGCCCGGCGGAAATTGGGAAGTCTATTTCGAAGGCAGCATCGGCAACGCGCGCTACAGCGTGACTTCGGGCCAGACATTGAAGATTCCGTTGCCCGCTGAAACCAAACGCATCCAAGCCCGCCTGCGCGTGCAGGGTGGCGGCGGCGGCGGACGGCGCGGCCCGACGGCCGCCGCCTCGGTTCCGCCTGCCACGGTGCTGCCCGTCCCGCGCGATGGAAAATTCACGTGGACCGCGCCCGCCGGCAATGGACCGTGGGAAGTTTCCTTCGTCCGCCACATCTATCGCAGCTCGCCGACGCGCTTCGGCCAGCGGGAAGACGGCACGCGCGACAAGGACAGCCGCTACTCGCTGATCGACTACCTCGATGCCAACGCCACGAGACTCTACCTCGATCTCGTGATGGAAGCTTACGGAAAAAATGTCGGAGCGGAATTCGGCAAAACCATCCTCGGCTTCCGCGGCGACGAAACGGATTTCACGGGCTTTATTCCGTGGACACCGAAGTTGCTGACGACTTTCCAGCAGCAGAAGGGCTACGACCTCCAGCCCTACATCGCGCAGTTTTTCGCCCCGCCGCTTTCGCCCGAAGCCGAGCGCGTCCGAGCCGACTACTTCGATGTGTGGAGCGGGATGTTCCGCGACAATTTCTACAAGCCCATGCAGGAGTGGTGTCGGGCGCACGGCATGGACTACATGATGCACCTCAATCACGAGGAGCTGATGGTGAACCACAGCGGCGGCGCCGACATGACGAAGAATGAGGGTTCGTTCTTCCGCGACATGCGCTACATGGGCGTGCCCGGCGTCGATAATCTCAACCAGATCGGTCCCGGCATCGTCGCCGATTTCCCGAAGCTCGCGGCCTCTGCGGCGCATCTCTTCGGTCACCCGCAGGCGTGGACCGAGTCGGGCGGCAACACGTCCGCCGGTGGAAAATTCGTGGCCGACTACCAATTCGTGCGCGGGATCAATTTCATGAACTTCCGCGGGCTCAACATGGCCACGCCACCGGCGTCCGCCAACGATCCCACGGCGACCACCGGCTGGTATGTGACGCGCACGAGCTATCTGCTGGCGATGGGCCGGCCCGCGGCGCAGGTCGCGCTGTATCATCCGTCGGACAGCTTTTGGTTGAACGACGCCGATGCCGACGACGCCACCGTGAAACTCGCCACGCAGTTGATGGAGCACCAGATCGACTTCGATCACATCGATCACGATTCGCTCGCGTCCGTCTGCACGCTCGAAGGCGGCACCTTCAAAAATCTCAGCGGCCAGGTCTATCGTGCGGTGATCATCCCGAGTTCGACCGTGATCCAGAAAAACGTTCTCGAGCGCCTGCGCACATTCGCCGCTGCCGGCGGCAAAGTCATTTTCGTCGGCCGCACGCCCACGATGGTCGTGGACCGCACCTTCCTGAATGCCGGCGGCGCGCCGGACCTGCGCTTCGCGACGCTCGAAACCGCGACGGACATCACGCCGCGCGTCGTGGCGGCATTGCCCAAGCCGGACGTGAAACTCGATTCCGCCTGCGCGCCGCTGAAATATATTCACCGCACGCTGAAGGACGGAGACGCCTATTTCTTCTTCAACGAGTCGAAGGAAACGCAAACGCGCACGGCGACCGTGAACGGCACCGGCGCGGTGCAAGTGTGGGACGCGGCCAGCGGAAAAATCCGCGCCGCGGACGGCGTCGCGAAGGCCACCGGAACCGTCGCGCTGCCGCTCACGCTCGGTCCGCAAGAGGCGCGCTTCATCGTCATCGGCCCGATGCCCGCGCCGACGGGCTGAGGTCTCGCTCCATCATTGGAGCGAAGCGTAGCGGCGAGCGGTTTACAGCGGTTTCAAAAATTCCATAGCCAGTTTTGTAGGTCGGGCTTCACGCCCGACACGTCGGGGATAAACCCCGACCTACATGTCTGACGCGGCCATGAGTTTATTTTAACCGCTCTAGCGTTTCATCCACGGCAGCGCGTCGAGGTCGACGTTGCCGCCGGAGAGAATGATGCCGACGCGTTTTCCCTTCACGTCGATCGTGCCTTCCATGATCGCGGCGTAGGAGACGGCCCCGCTGGGCTCGACGACGATCTTCATCACTTCCCAGAGGAGGCGCATCGCGGCGACAATGTTCGCCTCGCTCGCGGTCGCGATGGCGTCGACGTTTTGCTGGATAAGCGGAAAATTTTTTTCGCCGACCGAGGTGCGCAGCCCGTCGGCGATCGTGGCGGTTTTCTCGAGCGGAATGATTTTTCCGGCGGCAAACGACCGCGCGGCGTCGTCGGCTTCGGCCGGCTCGGCGGCGATCACCTTGATGCCGGGTTTCGCGCCCTTCGCGGCGACCGCGGTCCCGACGAGCAATCCGCCGCCGCCGACCGGCGCGACGATGAGGTCGAGATTCGGCGCTTGCTCGAGCAGCTCGAGCGTCGCGGTGCCCTGGCCGGCCATCACGGCGTAGTCGTTGTAAGGATGGATGAGGCGCGCGCCGGTCTCGGCCATGACGCGCGCGCAGGTGGATTCGCGGGCGGCGAGCGTGGGCTCGCACATGACGATGTTGCCGCCGTTGCGGCGCACGGACTCGACCTTCGCCTTCGGCGAATTCGTCGGCATGACGATGTGCGCCGAAATGCCGCGGAGCCGCGCGGCGCGGGCGAGGGCGGCGGCGTGATTGCCGGAGGAGTGCGTGGCCACGCCGTTTTTTGCCTCGGCCTCGGTGAGCGAGAACACCGCGTTGGCCGCGCCGCGCGCCTTGAAGGCGCCGATCTTCTGAAAATTCTCGCACTTGAAAAACAGCCTGCCGCCGCAAAGCACGTCGAGCGTGGCGCTCGTGAGCACCGGGGTGCGATGGATGTGCGCGCGGATGCGCTCGTGCGCGGCGCGGATGGCGGCGAGATCGAGCGGCATGTCGTGCAGCTTGCGCGGCGCGGCGGCGGCCTGCAAACTCGGCTTATGGTCAAAAAACTCCTTCACACCCGCCTCCGCGTGAACGATCTCGAGCGCACCGTGAAATTCTACCAGGACGCGCTCGAGCTGAAAGTCGCGCGGCGCAGCGTATCGCCACGCGGCGCACAGATCGTGTTTCTCGCCACGCCGAACAGCGACGAGGAAATCGAAATCTGCCAGATGCCGTCCGGCGCGCCGCCGGTGCAAGTGCAGCCGGATCTGATGCACCTCGCGTTCGAGGTCGAGGATCTCGCGAAGTTCACGGCGGCGATCGAGAAGAAGGGTTTCAAGCTGAGCGATGGCCCGACGAAAACCGGCAGCGGTTCGGTGATCGCGTTCATCGATGCGCCCGAGGGCTACGAGATCGAGCTGATCGAACGCGCGAAGTAGAGTTCCGTTTCAACAAAACCGTTCGGCGTTGGACTGGGGACGCGACGTCCTCGTCGCGTGGTTCGGATGAAACGCGGCGAGGGCGCGGCGTCCCCATCAGGCGTGGGGAAGTTTGAAACGAATTCCGAGTGTCACGGATCGCGTGACACCCGGCTCGGGCGCTGGGCGCGCTCCCACGCGAAAAGAAATTGCTGCGCGAGGCCGGCGAGCGGGCCGAAGTGCGCGCGTCCGAATTGCGCGACCTGCGCCGGCCGCCAGCCATCGAGCGCGTAGCGGCGCGCCATCGTCTGCAGGATCCAGGTGTCGACGGGAAACGCCTCGAGTTTGCCCGCACCGAAAAGGAGCACGCAGTCGGCGATTTTTTCGCCGACGCCCGGCAGCGAGCAGAGCCGCGCCTTTGCGTCGGCGTAGGGGAGCGCTTCGGTTTCTTCGAGCCAGCCGGGGTGGGCGACAAGAAACTGTGCGGTGCCGCTGATGAACTTCGCGCGGAAGCCGAGCTGACAAGTGCGGAGCGTCTCCTCGGGAATCGCGGCGAGCTCGGGCCACGTCGGCAGGCGATGGATGGGTCGTAGGGCGTCAGTCTTGCTGACGCCGCTCCGACCTTCGGCCGCCAACGGCGTCTGCAAGACAAACGCCCTACAAATCGGTGCGCCGTGACGCTCGGCGAGGAGCGCGAGCATCTGCTTGATCTGCACGATCTGCTTCGTCGCGCTGCACAGAAAACCGAGCAGCGTCTCGCCGAAAGGTTGTCGCAGAATGCGCAGCCCGCGAAAGGCCGCGATGCAGCCGGCGAGATGCGCGTCGGTGCGCCACGGCAGCGCGTCGGTGAGCACCGCGAAATCGCACGCGAGCGCGAAATAGTTCGCGAGCGCGCGCGCGGTTTCCGGCGCGCGTGGCGCGGGCGCGGACCACTCGAGCGTGTTGTCGGCGGCGAGACGGAGCAGCACGATGTTGTCGGCCCAGGCGCCGAGCCAGGTGTCGTCGTCGGCGCGGTTCCAGCGAAACGCCTGACCGCCATCGAGAGTTTCCGCGAGCACGTCGCGCGTGAGCGGCGGCACGCCGGTGAGCGGCTGCCATTCCGACCACGCGGTCGCGGCTGGGGCGGACCTCGCTCGCGATTCGCCGGCGCGGCGCGGGTCGGAGGGCGCGGCCGGTTTCGGCGTGGTCACCGCGCGGGTTTTTCCCACAGGAAACTTTTTTGCTCGGCGAGCACGCGGCCGTCGGCGGCGAGCAGCGCGAGTTTCCACGCGACGGGTTCGGTGCTTTTGCCGCCGGGCCAGTCGGCGCCGGTGAGGCCGAGATCGAAAACGCTCTCGCCCGCGGCGGCCTCGCTGGCGGGGAACACGAAGTGCAGCGGCGCGGGCGCATCGGGGCGGATGACGTCGAGCGCGAATTTCGCGCCGGCGAGCGACGCGGCGTGTTTCACGCGCACGAGAAAATAATAGCCGGCGCGCGCGTCGTCGTGCGTGCGGCGGACGATTTCTCGGCCGTGGTTTTCGTCCTGGCCGAAATACTGGCCGATGCGCTCGAACGACGCCGCCTCGCGCCAGCCGGGCCACACGCGGAGGAATTCCGCGTCGGCCGCGGGCGTGCGCGATGCGGTGGCGAGCAGGACGGCGGCGAGAAAGGCGAACGACAGTCGGCGCATGGCGGCACGTTGCGCGCGAACGCCGCGCGCGACAAGTCCGGGATGGCGGGCGCATCGTGATGCTTGTAGGGCGTCTGTCTTGCAGACGCCGCAGTGCGATCGTGAACACGCGCGGCGTCTGCAAGACAGACGCCCTACCTCGCTCACTCCAGGCGCACGCGCTGGTAGCGATGCACGCCGAGCGGCGAAGGGTCCCAGTTTTTCACCGTCGGCTGGATGAGATAGGTGCGCGCGCGGTTGATCAGCGGTGCGATCGGCGCGTCGTCGAGCATGAGCGCTTCGGCGCGCTGGAAAATTTCGAAGCGCGCGGCGGGATCGGCGGTGTTGGCCGCCTGATCAAGGAGCTGGTCGTAGGTTTTGTTGGCCCAGCCGGTCCAGTTGTTGCCGTTGTCGCTGGCCATGATGCTGAGGAAGGTCACGGGATCGGCGAAGTCGGCGACCCAGCCCATCAGTCCGATGGAGTGCGTTTTCGTCTGCTGATTCTGCAGCCACGTTTTCTGCTCGTAGGGCTCGATCGTGATGTGCACGCCGAGCTCGCGCGCCCACATTTCCTGCAGCGCCTCGGCGATGCGCGGCTGGTTGGCGTCGTTGAGCACCTGGATCGCCATCGTGGGCAGGCCGCGTCCGCCGGGAAATCCGGCGGCGGCGAGCAACTCGCGCGCGGCGGCGAAATCGTCGGGCACCTGCGCGCGCGCGGTGTAACCGCCGCAGTCCGGCGGCGTGAGCGCGTGCGCGGCGGGCCACACGTCGTAGAAGAGCCGATGCGAAATCGAGGTGCGGTCGATCGCGAGCGCGAGCGCGCGGCGGACTTTCACATTGTCGAGCGGCGGCCGGGTGACGTTGAAGTTGACGTAGAGGCAGTCGAGCAGCGGATCGCTGCGCAGGAGCGCGGGCGACTCCTTGCGGTAGGCGGGGATTTTCGACATCGGCAGCTCATACGTGAGATGAAGCTGGCCGGCGCGGAAGTCGTGCTCCTCGACGTCATTTTTCTCGATCGGGAAGAACACGATTTTCTCGAGCTGCGTGTGCGCGGCGTCCCAGTAGTGCGGGTTCTTCGTGACGACGAGGCGCGAGTTCGGCGACCACTCGGCGAGCGTGAACGGGCCGTCGCTCACGAGGTTGCCGGGGCGCGTCCACGCGCTGCCGCGTTTGTCGACGGCGCCGAATTTCTCCAGCGTCGCGCGGTGCAGCGGCAGCCACGTCGGATGGGCGACGAGCGACGGCAGATACGGCGTGGGCCGCTCGAGCCGGAGGCGCAGCGTGCGATCGTCGACGACGTCGACGCCGACCTGGGCGAAATCGGAAATTTTTCCCTTGTTGAAGGCCTCGGCGTTCTTGAGCGGCCAGAGCATGTAGGAATACTCCGCGCCGAACGCCGGCGTGAGGATGCGCTGGAACGCAAACGCGAAGTCGCGCGCGGTGACGGGATCGCCGTTGGACCAGCGCGCGTCGGCGCGCAGGTGAAACGTGTAGGCGAGCGCGTCGGGCGATACGTCCCAGCGCTCGGCGACGCCGGGCAGGCCCTGCGAAGTTTTCTCGTCGAGCACGGTGAGCCCTTCGAAGAGCGCGACGAGGATGTTCATGTCGGTGTAGGCGTTGACGACATGCGGATCGAGGTCGGCGGGCTCGTTCTGGTTGCCGAGCAGCAGCGTGTGCGTGCGCAGCCCTTCGGCGACGGGCGTCTCGCGGCGCGTGCAGCCCGCGCCGAGCATCGCCAAAAACCACACGAGCGGGACGAAAGAAACACGGAGGCGCATCGGCGGAAACAAACGGCGACTCGCCGCGCACGCAAAAATGTTTTCTAAGAAAGCGCGCGGCGGCGCGTTGAACCGGAGAACCCTCATGTCCACCGAACCCCCGAACATTCGGGTCCTGACGCATGAAACCTCCGGTTTTCTGGAACGCACCTTCGCGGAGCAGCAGGCTCCGCTCACCCGCTACGCCACGCGCCTGCTCGGCGATCCCGATCGCGCGCGCGACGTGGTGCAGGACACGTTCGTCAAGCTCATGGCGCAGCCGGCGACTGCGATCGACGGCCACGCCGTCGAGTGGCTGTTCACCGTCTGCCGCCACCGCGCGCTCGACGTGCTGCGAAAGGAGGGCCGCATGAAACGCTTCGAAGACGGCCAGCTCGAGCGTGTCGCCGCGAGCGAGGCGCGCCCCGGCCGCGCGCTCGAACACACCGAGGCGCACGCGACGGTGCTGCGCCTGATCGACCGGCTGCCGCCGAACCAGCAGGAGGTCGTGCGGCTCAAGTTTCAAAACGGATTCAGCTACAAGGAAATTTCGCGGATCACCGAGCTCTCGGTGAGCAACGTGGGATTTTTGATTCACACCGCCGTCGCGCGCCTGCGCACGGAATTTGCCGCCCAGCGGCCGTAAGGAGAAACGCACCGATGAACGATTTTCAGATTCTGCCCGACGACCCGAAACTCACCGCCTACGCGCTCGGCGAACTCGAAGGCGACGAACGCGCCGCGGTCGAAGCCGCGCTGCGACTCGATCCCGCGTTGCGCGCCGCGGTCGACGAAATCCGCGCGACGACCGCGCAGCTCGAAGCGGCGCTCGCGGACGAAGCGCACGCGCCGCTCGCGGCCGACGCGGGACATGCGCCGTCCGTGGCGCACGCCGCGATCGTGCCCGGTCACGATCCGCGCGTGCTCGATGGCGGCGTTCGCCACGGAGCCGAGGTGGGGCGGAAGCTGCTGCGTTTTCCGGGGCTTTATTATCTGGTGGGCGGGCTGGCGGCGGCGTGCTTCGCGGTGATGGTCGCGTTGCGCGGACCGGCGCCCGGACAACCGGCCAACGGAAAAACATATGTGGCGGTCGCGCTCCCGCCGACGGAAAAGGCCGCGGCTGAACCCGCGCCCGCGTCGGAGCCGCTGCAACTTCCTGCGTCGACGCAGCCGATGCAGCCGATTCAGCCGATGCAGCCGGAAGCCGCGAGCGCGGTCACGATGGCCGTGAGTTCCACGGCCGAGCAGGCGCCGCCGGCGACAGGCGAAACGAAAGCGGCCTCCGTCGATTTCGGCGTGGGGCAGGGGAGCTTGCTGGATCAGACGAAGAAATTTGCCGAGGCGGCAAAAGCAGCGGAGCACGCTCAACTCGAAGCCGCGGCAGTGGGCAATGTCACGCTGTCGAGCGTGGCCTCGCCGCCGCCGATCAATAGTTCGGGTGCGGTGGTTACGATTTCGGGCGGCGCAGCTAAGCCGCCGGAAATGCGCGTGCAGCCGGTCACCTCTCCGGTCGCCAGAAACATGACCTACAGTGCTTCGAGCGCCGACCAGCCGGTCGCTGCAACTCAGCCCGCGAGCACCGCGGCGCGAGCAGTTTCCTTGGGCGACGCCGAGGTGCGCGCGAAGACCGCGTCGACGCTCGCCGCCAGCACGCCGGGTGCGAACGACGTCGTCATGCTTTCTCCTTTCGAGGTGAGCGCCGGCGTTGACCGCGGCTACGCCGCCGCGAACACGCTCGCCGGCACGCGGCTCAACTCGAATCTCGCGGATGCCGCCGGTTCCGTGACCGTCGTGACGAAGCAGCAACTCGACGACACGAGCGCGCTGAATGTCACCGACGTTTTCCACTACGCCACGAACGGCGCCGCGGCGTCGAAGCTGCGTGCACGCCCGGCGCTGCGCCCGATGCCGCGGATGGCCGGCAACACCGAGGCCTACGCGTATGTGCCCGACAACGAGTTCCTCGGCGCGGAGCAGAATCCGCTGTCGACGTTTTCCATCGACACCGACACCGCGAGCTACGCCAACGTGCGGCGCTTCCTCGAAGGCGGACAGTTGCCGCCGAAAGACGCGGTGCGGATCGAGGAGCTGTTGAACTATTTCCCGTATCGCTACGCGCCGCCGGCGGCGAAGGACGAGGCGCCGTTCGCGGCGTCGCTCGAAGTGACCGATGCGCCGTGGTCGCCGACGCACCGGCTCGTGCGCATCGGATTGCAGGGCCGGCAGGTCGCGACCGCCGATCGCGCCGCGGCGAATCTCGTGTTCCTGCTCGATGTCTCCGGCTCGATGGACGAGCCGAACAAACTCCCGCTCGTGAAGGAGTCGATGCGGCTGCTCGTCGGCAAACTCCGGCCCGACGATCGCGTGGCGATCGTCACCTACGCCGGCCACTCGGGACTCGCGCTCCCGTCGACGCCGGTCGCGCGCTCGCGTGAAATTTTCGACGCGCTCGACAATCTCGTTGCCGCCGGCTCGACGAATGGCGCGATGGGCATCCAGCTCGCCTACGATATCGCGAAGGCGAACTTCGTCACCGACGGCATCAACCGCGTGATCCTCTGCACCGACGGCGATTTCAACGTCGGCGTGACGAGCCAGGGCGAGCTCACGCGCCTCGTGCAGGAAAAGGCGAAGTCGGGCGTGTTTCTCACCGTGCTCGGCTTCGGCATGGGCAACTACAAGGACAGCACGCTCGAGCTGCTCGCCGACAAGGGCAACGGCAACTACGGCTACATCGACACGCGCAAGGAAGCGGAGAAGCTGCTCGTCGAGCAGGTGAGCGGCACGCTCGTGACGATCGCGAAGGACGTGAAAATCCAGGTCGAGTTCAACCCCGAGAAAGTCGAGAGCTACCGGCTGATCGGCTACGAGAACCGGATGTTGAAGAAGGAGGACTTCAACAACGACAAGGTCGACGCCGGCGAGATCGGCGCGGGCCACACCGTGACCGCGCTCTACGAAATCGTGCCCGTCGGCGCGGAAACAAAAACGGACGCCGTCGCGCCCGCGGTCGACGACTTGAAATATCAGCCGCGCGCGAACGCGCGCCCGACGAAGAAGGACGTGGCCTCGGGCAGCGCGACGAGTGCCGAGCTGCTGACGGTGAAGGTGCGCTACAAAAAGCCGGATGGCCTCATCAGCCGGAAGCTGGAATTTCCGCTGACGGACGCGGGCCGGCACTTCCTCGAGGCGAGCGCGGACTTCAAGTTCGCCGCGGCCGTCGCGGAGTTCGGAATGATCCTGCGCGATTCGCCGCACAAGGGCTCCGGCACGCTCGGCGACGTGATCGCGTGGGCCGCGGCCGGCGCGGCGGGCCCGAACGACGATCCCGGCGGCTATCGCAGCGATTTCCTCGGCCTCGCCCGCCGCGCGCAGATGCTGATGCGGTAGCGAGCAGCGAGAGCCGAGGCTTTTGTCGTCGCCGCGAAATTTTTCGACCAAGCCGACAACACGTGAAATGTAGGGCGCCTGTCTTGCAGGCGCCACCGCGGCCGAGCTCCATCGACCGCGGCGCCTGCAAGACAGGCGCCCTACCAGACGCGCAGCCAGAGAGGGATTGTTCGTGCGATTTCCGCCGGCGCGGGTGCTAGGAGATGCTTGTGATTTCATCGGCTTCGATTTTTCGCGGCGTGACGGCGGGCGGCGCGATCGTCGCGCTGTGCGGCGGTTGCCGGCATGTGGCCGTGGCGCCGGTGCCGATCGAGGGCCGGAGCTCGTTCAAGTTTATCGAGCCGGCGGCGCCCGAGCCCGAGAAGCGCGGCGCGAGCGAGGGTCCGCGGCAGCCGGTGAACGCGCTTGTGCCGCCGGAGCCGATCGAGCCGCTGGCCACGCCGGTTTATCCGTCGATCGCGCGCGGAGCGACGTCGCTGATCATGATGGTCGGCGTGCGCATCACCGTGGGGCCGGACGGACGCGTGGCGGATATCGCGCCGAGTTTTGTGGCGATGAGCACGCCGGGGCCATTCGCGGCGGAATTTCGGCAGGCGGTCGACGCGGCCGTGCGGCAGTGGCGTTTTCTGCCGGCGGAGATCCGGCATCTCGAGCCGGCGAAGACGCGCGAGGGCCAGCCGATCTGGAATGTCACCAGGACCGAGAAAACCGAGGCGCCGCTGGATGTGATGTTCACGTTCAGCCCGAGCGGCGAGGTCGGCACGGCGCTGCCGAAGTGAGCGCGCGTCGCGCGCGGTATCGGTGCGGTGACGGCCGGCGAAAATATTGTGTGCGATTTTTCCGGGGGCGGGTGCTAGGACGTGAACCGCCATGAGGGACGACGCCGAACTGCTCCGCTGCTACGCCGAGGATCGCGACGAGGTCGCGTTCGCCGAGTTGGTCCAGCGGCACGTGAATCTCGTGCATTCGGTCGCGCTGCGCCAGGTCAACGGCGATGCGCATCTCGCGGCGGACGTGACGCAGCTCGTGTTCGCCGATCTCGCGCGCAAGGCGGCGGCGCTCGCGCAGCACCGCGTGCTGGCGGGCTGGCTGTTCACGAGCACGCGCTTCGCCGCCGCGAAGGCCGTGCGAAGCGAACAACGGCGCCGCGTGCGCGAACAGGAGGCCCAGACCATGCAAGAATTGAACGGCGACACGAAAACTTCGCTGAACTGGGAGAAAGCGCGTCCGGTGATCGACGCGGCCCTCGGCGAACTCGGCGAGCCCGACCGCGAGGCGATCCTGCTGCGTTTTTTCGAAGGCCGCGATTTCGCGAGCGTGGGTGCGAAACTCCACCTCAGCGACAACACCGCGCGGATGCGCGTGGAACGCGCGCTGGAAAAACTGCGCGCGCAGCTCGCGCGCCGCGGCGTGACCTCGACGAGTGCGGCCCTCGCGACGGTGCTGGCAAACCAGGCGGTGGTGGCGGCGCCGGTGGGTCTGGCGGCGAGCGTGACGGGCGCGGCGCTCGCGGGCGGCAGTGCCGCCGGAGCCGCGGTGGGCGCCGGCGCGTGGGCGACTTTTATGAGCATGACCAAATTGCAGATCGGAATTGCCGGCGCACTCGCTGCGACCGGCGCGGCGGGACTGGCGTTGCAGGCGCAGAGCAACGCCGAGCTGCGGACCGAAGTGGCGAGCCTGCGTCAGGAAAACGCCGCGCTCGCCCCGCTGCGCGCGGAAAATCTCCAGCTCGCCCGCACGGCGGCCGAAGTCGCGGACCTGCGTCGTGACGACGCGGAGCTCGCGCGGCTGGGTGAGCAAGCCGGCGCGCTGAAGACGGAGTTGCAGCGCGTCACGCGCGCCGAAGCGCAGCGGGCGGCGACGACCGGAACTCCGAGCGGCGAAGTCCTGGACATTTCCAAGCTGGATCGCCAGCCGGCGGTGAAGGTTCAGGCGCCGCCGCGTTATCCGTTCGAACTCCGGCGGGCGGGCATCGGCGGCGAAGTCGTGGTCGATTTCATCGTCGATACCAACGGCAATGTCGCCAACGCGCACGCGATCAAGTCGTCGGTGGCCAATGCGACGAAACCCGACGAGGTGGTCAGGATGTCGCCGCTCGCGGCCGCATCCGACGGCGTGGACACTGCCGGTAGCGGCGGCGGTGCGGCATTGTCGGAAGCGGACATCGCGAAGCTGTTCGAGACCGCGGCCGTCGAGGCGGTGAGCCAATGGCATTTTACCGCCGGGCAGAAAAGCCAGCGGCCGGTGAACACCCACCTGCAGGTGCCGATCGTTTTCTCGCTCGATCAGGGATCGAATGCGGCCGCGAAAAAATAACGACATGGGCGCGCGACTCGCAGTGGTGGTTTTGACCGTGCTGGCCTTCGCCGCCGCCGCGGCGATCTGGCTGCAGCGGGAACAGGCGGTGGCGTTGCGCGCCGAGCTCGCGCTGGCGCGGGCGGAGCAGAAAGACGCGACAGCGTTGCGCGCGGAGCATGCGCGATTGATGGCGGCGCAGGTGCCGGAGACAGAGCTGGCGCGCCTGCGCGACGATCACGCCGCCGTCGTGCGGCTGCACGGGGAAATCGACACGCTCACCGAGAAGCTGCACGCAAGGGAACGCTCGCTCGCGAAGGACCCGCGCTGAAGGGCGGCGCGACGGATTCTTATCGTCGTCGCGACCGAGTGGAGTTGGTGGTTTTGCGGCGTTGCATGGAACCGCGGCGCGCGTAGCGTTTCTTCAGCAGCCGTGAAACGTTCCGCTCGTTTCGTGTGGATAGTGTCGATCGCGTGCGTCGCCACGCGCGGGGGACAGGCGGCGACGGATGCCAGGGCTGATGCGCCTGCGCCCCGCGCTGTGAGCGCGCACACGGCGGAGTTGCTTACGATCGCGACGCGCCGCCTTGAAGCCAAACAGACGCCCGCGACGTCCGCGCCCGTGGCGCCGTCGCGCATTGCGACGGACCGGCCGGCGAATGAAATTGTCCGGCTGCCGAACTACATCGTGCGGGAGCCGAAGCTGCCGCAGCGCGAAGATGTGCTCGTCGATGCGGAGCTCGCGCAGATCGGAATGAACCGCTACATCGGCCTGGTCGACGGGCTGGATCGCGGGTGGCTGAACCGTTTCACGATCAAGTCGGTTTGGAATAAAATTCCCGTGCTGGGCAAATTTCCGCTGCTCGGCTTCGAGACGAACGAGGAGCGCGGGCTGCGGCTGTATCGCGAAGAGAAAATGAAAGAAGAGTGGGAAGGCCTCACAAGTTTGCTGTCGCCGGCCCTGAAGCCGAAAGCGGGCGACACGCCGGCGCCGACGACGAAATGACGGCACGTCCGGCGACGAAGGGTGTTTCACGTCGCGCCGGGCTGTGGCTGGATCGCGGGATGAATTCGCACGTTTTGTTTTCGCGATGGGGTGTTGCCTGCGCCGTGCTCGGTCTCGCGGCGGCGAGCGCGCGCGGCGCGTTGATCCATCGCTACTCGTTCGAGGGCGGCGCGGTGAAGGATTCCGTCGGGCGCGTGGACGGCGCGCTGCGCGGCGCGGGCGCGAGTGTCGCGGACGGAAAACTCGTCCTGCGCAACGAAGCCGCGGCGACGGGGGACAAGATTTCGCACGTCGCATTCGCCGGCTCGATTCTGCCCGCGGGCGGCAGGAGCGTGAGCCTCGTGGTGTGGTTCACGGCGAAGGAGGTGGGCGATTTCGCGCGGGTGTTGAACTTCGGGGCGAGCGAGGGCACGGAGGGCGTGCAGTTCATTTATTTTTCGCCGCATGTCGCGGACGGCACCTCGCGCGCGGCAATCACAGGCAGCGATGTCGGCTCGAAGACGTTTCTCGATTTCGATCCGACCGACGACGGCAAGCCGCACATGGTCGCGATCGTGATCGACGGCGCGGCGAAAAAGCTGCGCGTCTTTGTCGATGGCAGGGAGCCGAAGCCGGCGGAAAATCTCGGCGACAACACGCTCGATCGGGTCAAGCCGGTGGAGAACTGGCTCGGCAAATCGTCGTTTGCGGCCGACCCGGGATTCAGCGGCACGATCGACGAGCTGCGCATCTACGATCAGGCGCTGACGCCGGAGGAGGCGACAGCGCTCGCGAAGGCGGGGCCGGATGCTTTGCCGGGCGCCGGAATGGACGCGCAGAAAAAGTAGGCCGGTGCGCTGCGCTCACGCCGCGAGCGCGTGACAGAAGCGCGCGAGCTGGCGATCGGTGATCGTCGTTGTGCGCTGCAGCGCGAAGATCGTGCGCGGCTCCCAGAGCATCGTGCGGAGCGGCTCGAGGAAACGCTTCGGCACGTCGGGCTCGGCGATGTTTTGCAGGATCGCGAGCGTCTGCGGCGAGGCGGGCAGCCCGAGCCATTCGAGCAGGCCGAAGATGCCGCTGCGCTCGTGCACGGCGTTGATTTCGTTCCAGCACGAATCGGCCGTCCCGCGCAGGTGGGCGTGCGACGCGACGAAGGCGGTGAGCGCCGGCGTCGCGGCGAGGTCCGCCAGCAACGCGGGGCAGCGGGCGACGACCTGCAGCGCCTCCATCCGCGCGAAGGAAAAGCGCGCGAGCAGCTCGCGGATCGCCGGGGGCACGAATTCGAGAAACGGACGCCACTCGAGCGGGCCGCAGGTTTGCGCGGCGGACGCGAGGGCGTCTTCGGTCGGCGAGGTGGGAATCCAGTCCTCGCCGTAGAGGCACTCGAAGCGGACTTCGGGCCACGGCGTGACGCGGTAGCTGACCCCGCAGTGCGACCAGGCGAGGGCGAGCGGCACGGACATTTTCTTGTTCCGGCGGGCGGAAGACGGGCGGATAAGTGAGGAGTTCATGCGCCCATCTTACGCCGGGGGGTGGGTCAATACTTGTCCCAGGGGTAAAAATATTTTTTAAAGGAAAAAGCCGGAAAACCACGACGAAAGCGGGCGGCAAGGTGGCCCGATCCCGTTCGTGGCTTCGGGTTTCTCCCCTCATGAAATCACGCGCCCAGCTTTCCCGTCCGCCGCTCGAGCGGATGATCAAGATCCACGAGGAGCTGCGCCGCGGCGCGCCCGTGAACTGCACGAAAATGATGCGACACTTCGAGGTGTCGCGCAAAACGATCGTGCGCGACATCGCCTTCATGCGCGACCGGCTCGAGCTGCCGATCGAGTTCAACGTCGACCTCCAGGCGTATCGCTACACGCGCCCGGTGAACGCGTTTCCGACCGTGCACGTGACGGAGGGCGAGTTGCTCGCCATGCTCGTCGCGCGGCGGGCGCTCGAGCAGTATCGCGGCACGCCGTTTCACCGGCAGCTCCAGGTGGCGTTCGACAAGCTCGCGAGCGGGCTGCGCGACCGGATTTCGTTTTCGCCGGCGGACGAGTTGCGCGCGGTGTCGTTCAAGAACATCGGCCTCGGCAAAACCAATCTCACCGTCTTCAACGCGCTGAGCGGCGCCGTGCTGCGGCAGGTCGAGGTGGAGTTCGAGTATCGCAAGCCGGGCGACCCGCGCAAAACGCAGCGCCGCGTGCGGCCGTATCATTTGGCGCACCGCGAGAACCTCTGGTATTTGGTGGGCTTCGACTGCGAGCGGGAGGCGCTGCGGACCTTCGCGCTGCCGCGGATCGGCGACGTCGTGGTGACGAAGCAGACCTTCGCGCGGCCCACGGATTTTTCGCCGGAGAAATTCTTCGCGAGCGCGCTCGGCGTGCTCGGCGGCGCGGGCGACTACCGCGTCGTGATCCGCTTCGCTGCGAAGGTGGCCGAGCGCGTGCGCGAGCGCGAATGGCACGAATCGCAGGAGATGCGGGAGCTCCGCGGCGGCGCGCTCGAGCTGCGATTACGGCTCGGCGCACTCACCGAGGTGGAGCAGTGGGTGCTCGGCTGGGGCGCCGCGGCCGAAGTGCTCGCGCCCGCGGAGCTGCGGGAGAATATCCGGAAGACCGCGGCGGAGGTGGGGAAAATTTACGCGGGCCGCGCGCGGATGTAAGCGGCGGAGTCGGCTTGCCCCGAACCCTGCCGGCGCGCAGTATCATGGACGTGAGCACTTCACTGGAATCGATAGCCGCTGACCGGCCGCATCCTCTGCAGGTGGAGGCGTGGCGCAGAATGGGCGCAGCGGCGCGGTCTCTGATGGCGGCGGAATTACGCCGGAAGGCGAGAGGGTGGAAGCGCGACGGCCTGCGGGCGCAGCACCCGGATTGGACAGACGACCGCATCGAGCGCGAAATCGCGAAAATCTACCTGCGTGGAAACACCTGATCTCTTCGCGCTTTTCGTGCGCCCGCTGCACCACGCCGGCCTGCGATACATGGTGTCGGGCTCGCTCGCCTCGGTGCATTACGGGGAACCTCGACTGACGATGGATGTGGATTTGGTGGTGCTGGTCGGCGACGATGAGATTGGGATATTGGAACGGATTTTTCCCGCGCGGGATTTTTATGTGCCGCCGGCCGAGGTGCTCGCGGTCGAGTTCGCGCGGTCGACGCGCGGACATTTCAACGTGATTCATTTCGCGAGCGGGCAGAAGGCGGACTTTTATCCATCGCGGCAGCACCCCTATTGGAGTTGGGCGTTTGAGCATCGGAGGCTGGACCGCGTCGGTCTCGAAGAGGTTTGGTTCGCGCCTCCCGAATACGTGGTGTTGTGGAAACTCGAATTTTACCGCGAAGGCGGCGGCGATAAACATCTGCGCGACATCCGGGGAATGTTGCTTGTAAGCGGCGACTCGATCGACCGTGCCTTGCTGAACCGGGCGACGGAGGAGCTTGGGTTGGCTTCGTTCTGGAATCAGGTGCAATCGGGTTGAACGGATAAACGGCGAGCGTCGGATTTTTTGCGCGGTTTTCGGGCGGGCGGGTGTTAGGGAGAAAAGCGCGATGGACGATGATGCCGAATTGCTGCGCCGCTACGCCGAAGAGAAGGCGGAAACGGCTTTCGCCGAACTCGCGCGGCGGCATGTCGATTTCGTTTACGCGGCGGCTTGCCGGCAAACGCGCGGCAATTCAGCGCTCGCGGAGGATATCACGCAGGCAGTATTCACCGATTTCGCTCGCAAGGCCGCCGCGCTTTCGCGACACGAGGCGATCGTCGGCTGGCTGCACACGGCGACCCGGTTTGCGGCAGGGAAGGCGATTCGGACGGATGCGCGACGTCGCGCACGGGAGCGGGAGGCGCACGCGATGAACGAAACGCTGCGCGATTCCGCCGCGACGGACTGGGCGCGACTCGATCCGGTGATCGACGACGTGCTGGGAGAATTGAAGGAGCGCGAGCGCACCGCGATCCTGCTGCGGTTTTTCGAACGGAAGTCGCTGGCCGAGGTGGGCGGGTGTCTGTCGTTAAGCGAAACGGCGGCGCGTTCCTGCGTGGATCGCGCGCTGGAAAAGATGCGCGAGCGGTTGGCGCGACGTGGCATCGATTCGACGGCGGCGGCCTTGGCGCTGGCATTGACGAACCAGGTGGCGATAGCCGCACCCGGTCGGGTCGCAGCACGCGTGGCGAGTGCGGCCATCCAAGGCACGAGGTCGGCGAGTTCGGTTCTGGGAAGCAAACCCGCTTCGGCGCTGGCGCTGACGATGGTCGCCACGGGCGCGATCTTTTTCTGGCTGCAGCAACGGAAGAACGAATCGCTGCTCGCCGAGACGATCCGGTTGCGAGCGGTCGAGGCCGACGTGTCGCGACTGAGAGACGACAACGCGCGACTGAAAGCGACGCGCGACGAAATCGTGAGATTGCGCGCGGACGATAGCGAGTTGATCGCGCTTCAGGAACAGGTGGCAACACTCACGAAGCAGCTTCGCGACGAGGCGCGTGCGGAGCCGCCGAAACCGACGCCGGCGGTCATACTATCCGGCCAGGTGAAATCGACGGGTCGCTTCACGCTGAAACCGTCGGCCACACCGCTCACATTGCGGGAGTTTATCGAACAGGCGGGCGGATTTACGGATGGGGCAAAACAATCGGGCATTCGCGTGACGCGCACGATGCCGAATGGACCGCCCAAAATGTTCACGATCGATTACGCCAAGGAGGGAGCGACGTTCACCGTCGAGCCAGGCGATGTGGTGTATGTTCCAGAAGGGCTGCGGTGAGGAAGGCGGGAATTAATCTATGAATTCGACGATGCGGTTCATTGCTTTGGCGCTGCTGGCGGGCGGAATCGGCGGCGTCCTGACGCTGCAACGGCAGACCACGCGTGCGTTGACCGCGGAGATAGAACGATCGCACGGACGGGAGGAAGAACTTGTGCGTCTCCGAGCGGAGAACGAACGACTGCAGCAGGAACTCGTGTCGCCCGCAGAGCTGGATCGCTTGCGTGACGATCGAGCGGCGCTGCCGCGATTGCGCGCGGAGCTGGAGCAGTTGAAGCGATCGCAGGCGGGCCGCATCTCGAAGTGAATGCGGAAGGCGGCTGAGTTTCCGGGCGGTTAGACGATGGTTTAGAGCTCATTTCAAAACCTCCGCTGCTCGCTCAGGATGCGTCGAGGTGGCACGGGCATCCTGCCCGAGAGCAGGGCCGACACACGGGCGAGACGCCCGTGCCACGTCGCCGAGGGTTTGAAATGAGCTCTTAGGTGTTTTCGGCAATCGGCGGCGATGTCTCCGATGAAGGCTGCTTTCGGAATGGGTTCGGAGTGCCTTCGGAATGCTTCGGAGTGTGTTTGGGCCCTGTTTTTGGCGTCGCGGGGAGCGGGTAATTTGGGGGAAGGGCCTCAGGGCGTGGAGATCGGTGGCACGAAGAAATCTTCCACGGGCTCAGGTTCCGGCGCGGATGAACCGGCGGGTCCGGCGTCGGTTTATACTGCCGGCTCGACGGCGAAAATCTCCACGGGCTCGGCGCGGCCTTTGACGTGGACGGAGCCGAGCGGGCGAATCGAGGTGGCGCGGGCTTCCTGCCCGTGAGCTGAAAACACGGGCAAGATGCCCGGGGCGCTTTTTTGGCGGAGTGCCGCGACCGTCGCGGCGCTCGTGATGATGTTGGTGCGATATTCGGGCGTGCGGGTCAGCGCCTGGAGGCGGGCGGCGACGTTTACGCCGTCGCCGATGACGGAGTAATTGAGCCGGCGGTGGGAGCCGATGTTGCCGGCGACGACGCGCGCGGTGTTGATGCCGATGCCGAGCGCGAGCGGCATTTTTCCTTCGGCCGCGAGCTCGCGGTTGAGCTCGGCGAGCGCGCGCTCCATCGCGAGGGCGGCGGCGAGCGCGCGGTCGGCGGCGTCGCCTTGGGCGACGGGCGCGCCGAAGAGCGCCATGATCGCGTCGCCGATGAACTTGTCGATCACGCCGCCGTTTTTCTCGATCTCGGCGCTCATGCGGTCGAGGTAGCGGTTGAGCAGGTTGAGCACGTCGCGCGGCGCGAATTTTTCGCTCAGCGTGGTGAAGCCGCGCAGGTCGGCGAAGAGGATGGTGACCTCGCGCTCTTCGCCGCCGAGCGTGGCGCCGTCGCGCAGGAGCTGGGCGGCGACTTCGGGCGAGACGTTTTTGTCGAGCAGGTCGCGGATGCGGTCGCGCTCGGCGAGGCCGGCGGACATGCGGTTGAAGGCGCGGGCGAGCTGGCCGAGCTCGTCGGCGCGCGTTTCCTCGATGCGGCGTGCATAATCGCCGGCGGCGATGTGATGCGTGTGCGCGGCGAGCTGGAGAACGGGGCGGCTGACGCCGCGCGAAATCCAGAAGGCAAACACGGTCGCGAGGGCGAAGGCGGCGAGCGAGATCCAGAGAAGATGTTTCTGGAGCTCGCGCGCGGCGGCGAGCTCGGGGCGAAGCGGACGCTGCAGCACGATCGTCATGGCGTTTTCGCCGAGCATCGGCTGACGCTTGAAGAGCGTGACGTAGCGTTCGGTCGCCGCGGCGGAAAGGTCGGCGTTCGCCAGCGCGGTCGCGGGAGAATCCGGCGAGAGCGCGGGCAGATCGAGGAGGAAGGGCGCGGTCTGGCCGAGGCTCTGGCGCGCGGCGATCGCGGAGTGCGCGGCGGCGGCTTCCGGCAGCGTGGTGGCGAGGACGCGCGGCTGCGCGGGATCGTCGGTCGAGACAAAGGTCACCTCGATGCGCGTGGTGCGCTTCAGGTCTTCGGCGAAGGCGCGATCGATCGGAAACGTGAGCCCGAACCACGCGGCGATTTTCGGTCGCGGCGCATAGAGCGGCACGACGACGAGGACGGAGAGCTGGCCGTTGAGATAGGAAAAGCCGTGGACGACGGGTTCGTCGCGCTCGGCGGCGAGCCGGCTGAGATAGCGGAACGGCTCCAGGTTTTCGTGGTTCATCGCCTGATCACTGTTCGCGAGGAGCGTGCGCGCTTCGTCGTGGGCGAGCAGGACGATCACGGTGGAGTCGACGCGCTCGGTGTAGCTTTCGAGCGTGGAGCTGAGGGTGTCGAAGTCCGGGCGCTCGGCCTGGAGGAAGAAGCGCTTGATCGTGAAATCGCCGGTCATGAGGCTCGCGCTCGCGGCGAGAAACTCGATGCGCTGCTGCACGGTGCGGTCGAAGATGCCGGCGGCGACGGCGAGATTTTGCGCGGCGTGATCCTGCGCGTTGGCGCGGCTGGCGCGCGCGACGAGCGCGTAGGTCGTCGCGAGCACGACGAAGAGCAGGCCGAGCAGCAACGCGAGCAGCCGCGTGCCGAAGCGGTGAAACTGGAAGCGCGGCGAGGGCACGCGAAGCCGTTATTTGTAGCCGGCGCCGCGGAGCGTGGGGCTGCGGCGGATGCGGCGATCGGGCTCGAGTTTCAAGTTGAACGTCTGCACGGGCGCGACGGCGTCGGCGGCGAGCGTGAACTCGCGTTTTTCGGCGACGGCGAGGCCGGCGTTGGCGGCGTCCTTGAGCCGCGGATGCCAGACCTCGGCACGCCAGCGGCCGGGCGCGAGGCCGGCGATTTTCGCGGTGCCGTCGGCGGCGGTCGTGGCGAACCACGGCGTCTCGAGCACGACGACGTAGGCGAGCATCCAGTCGTGGATGTTGCAGCCGAGGACGACAACGCCGGGCTTGTCGAAGACGACGGTCTCGGATTTGCCGGGCTTGTAGAGCGGAAACTCGAAGGGCTTCGCCGGCGACGACGAATAGACGTGGTGCTCGATCCGGCTCTCGTGATTGGGCAACTGCGCGGCGGAGCCGACGCGCAAGGCGGTGACGAAGGGATTGAACTCGGTGTTGCGCTGCTCGATCTCGACGGGCGCGGTCGGCGTCGCGGGCGGCAGCGGGGCATCGAGCGGGTAGAGCGCGACGACGGCGTCGACGACGGGCGCGTTTTTCACGTCGGTGATTTTGAACATGACGTCCGCGGCGCCGAGGCGGCCGAACGCGAGCGCGAGCAAAAAGGAAATGATTGCCGCGCCTCCGAGGTGTGGGCGGGGAAGCACGCGCTAGAACTGGCGGACGAGCGCGAGCGAGACAAGGTGGTTCGTGTAACGCAGCGGGCCGCGCTCGGTCGCGCGATACTCGTAGCTCAGGGTCGCGCTGGATGCGACGTCGAGCGCGCGGACGACGCCGATTTTTCCGCCGACGGTGGGCGCGTCGATCGAGTAGGCGACCATCGGCCGGCCAAACGTGTCGACGGTGCGGCGGTTCGGCGCGAGCGCGACGAGCTCGGGGCGCGGCGGCGTGGCGTAGGAGAGAACGTCGCCCGTGCGCCAGAACGCGGCGAGCGTGAGGCCGACGGCGGGCGTGAGGTCGCGGGCGAGTTCGAGGGCGGCTTCGGCGGCGCGCCGGTCGTAGACGCTATCGCGCGCATCGAGGCGCGAGAATTCCTGCGTGAGTGCGAGACGCGTGGCGGCGTCGAGGCGCTTGCGCAGCGTGAGCGTCGCGCCGCGGCTGATGCCGCGGCGGCCCGGTTCGCGGGCGCCGACGAAATCGCCGGCGAAGGCGAGCGAGAAGACGGGCGCGAGCGGACCGAGGCCGAACTTGTGCTGCCATTCGCCGCGGAGCCCGGCGGCCGCGGCGGCGAGCGCGGCGAAGCGCGGCGTGGCGTCGGCGCCGAGGTGCACGGCGGGGAAAAGAGCGTCGCTGCGCGCGAGCGAAATGCGATCGCCCGCGAGGGCCTCGGCGGCGAACTGCAACGCGCCGATGCGATCGGCGGCGCGGTTGGCGTTGGTGACGTCGCTGTTCCACGTCGTGGCAAGCGAGAGATTCGGCGCCCAGTTTTCGGCGCGGGTGGGCGGCGCAAAAAAGCACGCGGCCGCAAAACCGGCGAAGGCGAGGCGAACGACGAGAGGTTTCACAGCAGCGGACGCAGCACGCGCCAGACATTCTCCGCAAGAATCGCGTGGCCGGCGGGCGTGGGGTGGATGAGGTCGGGCTGGTTGAGCTCGGGGATGCCGCCGACGCCGGCGAGAAGAAACGGCACGAGGGCGGCGCGATTTTTTTCGGCGAGCGCCGGAAAGATCGCGCGGAAAGCCTGGGTGTAATCTTCGCCCATCCCGCCGGACATCTGCATGCCGGCGACGACGAGTCTGGCGGCGGGATATTTGGCGCGCACGCGGTCGAGGATCGTCTGGAGATTGTCGCGCGTGACGGCGGGATCGAGGCCGCGGAGGCCGTCGTTGCCGCCGAGCGCGAGCACGAAGACATCGACGGGCTGGCGGAGAATCCAGTCGATGCGCCGCGCGCCGCCGGCGGAGGTTTCGCCGCTGAGGCCGGCGTTGACGACGCGATAGTCGAGGTGCGCGGCGCCGATTTTTTTCTGGATGACCGCGGGATAGGCGTCGGCCTCCGGGTCGGCGAGGCCGAGGCCCGCGGTGAGACTGTCGCCAAAAAACACGATCGTGCGCGGCGGCGGGGCGGCGAAGACGGAAACCGCGAGACACGCGAAGCACACGAAAAACAACGCGGAGCGCGCGTGGCGGAGCATGGCGGGGAGGTCGGAGGTTGGCGTCCGCGGCGGGAATCCGTTCAGCATCGTGGGCTTCCTTTCGTGTCGTTCGTGTGTTTCGTGGTTCCACCCAATGACTGAGCAATCGATGTTGAAAGTCGAGCGGCTGACCAAAACGTATCGCACCGCGGGCGGGCCGTTGACGGTGCTGAAGGAAGTGAGCTTCGTGCTCGGCGCGGGCGCGACGCTCGCGATCGTGGGCCCGAGCGGCAGCGGCAAGACGACGCTGCTCGGGCTCTGCGCCGGACTCGACCAGCCGAGCGGCGGTGACGTGCTGCTCGCGGGCGAGCGGATCGGCGCGCTCGACGAGGATGCGCGGGCGCGCGTGCGCAATGCGCACGTCGGCTTCGTGTTTCAAAACTTCCAGCTCGTGCCGACGCTCACCGCGCTGGAAAACGTGCTCGTGCCGCTCGAGCTGCGCGGCGGCGGCATCAAAGGCGCGGCGGCGGAGGCGCGGGCGCTGCTGGCGCGCGTCGGCCTCGGCGAGCGGTGCGACCACTACCCGGTGCAGTTGTCGGGCGGCGAGCAGCAGCGCGTGGCGCTGGCGCGGGCGTTCGTGAACCGGCCGAAGATTCTGTTTTGCGACGAGCCGACGGGCAATCTCGACGGCGACACGGCGCACGCGATGGTGGAATTGATCTTCGAGCTGAACCGCGAAAAAGGCACGACGCTCGTGCTCGTGACGCACGACCTGGAATTGGCGAAGCGGTGCGGCCGCGTGCTGCGGCTGCGCGGCGGCGCGGTGGTGAGCGACGCCGCGGGCTGACCACGAAACACACGAAATACACGAAAGGAAGAATGACAGAGATACTTTATCGCGAGGAATCGTATCGAATCATGGGCGCGTGCTTCGAGGTGTATAAGGAAAAGGGCTGCGGATTTCTCGAAGCGGTTTTTCAAGAGTGCCTCGAGCTCGAGCTGGGCGATCAGCAGATTACCTTTGTGGCAAAACCGTTGCTGGCCCTGAGCTACAAAGGACGGGCGCTGAAGCAGGTCTATTCCCCCGATCTGGTTTGCTTCGGGAAAATAATTGTGGAGTTGAAAGCCGTTTCGGGACTCGCCGACGAACATCGGGCGCAGGTGCACAATTATCTCCGAGCGACCGGACATCGGCTGGGATTACTCGTGAATTTCGGCCATTTTCCGAAGCTCGAATACGAGCGAATCGCGCTATGATTTTTGTGTGTTTCGTGTCTTTCGTGGTTTTTAAATGACTTTCATCCTGAAAATGGCGTGGCGGGATTCGCGGGCTTCGCGGCGGCGGCTGGTTTTGTTTTCGCTTTCCGTCGTGCTCGGGATCGCGGCGCTCGTGGCGATCGGGTCGTTCAGCGCGAATCTCGAAAACGCCATCGACGAGCAGGCGAAAGGGTTGCTCGGCGCCGACCTCTTCGTGACCGGCCGCGCGGCGCCGGTGGCCGAGGTGCAGAAATACCTCGATGCGCTCGGCGGCGAGCAGTCGCGCGAGATCGGGTTTTCGTCGATGATGGTTTTTCCGACGGCGCAAAACCTCACGCGGCTCGTGCAGGTGCGCGCGGAGAGCGGAAATTTTCCGTTCTACGGCGATTTCGTGACGGAGCCGGCGGACGCGGTCGCGCGGCTGCGCGCGGGCGGAAATGTCGTGGTGCTCGAGGAGACGCTGCTGCGGCAGTTCAACGCGAAGGTCGGCGATCCGGTGAAGCTCGGGCAGGCGACGCTGACGGTCGTCGGCGCGTTGCAGAAAATGCCGGGCGAATCGTCGGCGGTGACGGCGACGTTTGCGCCGCGCGCGCTGATCCCGATGAGCGCGCTCGATGCGACGGGGCTCGCGGGCAAGGCGACGCTCGTCCGCGTGCGCACCGCGCTCAAGCTGCCGGCGACGCGCGATCCCGATGCGATCGTGCGCGACATGCGCGATCGATTCCGCGGCGAGCGGCTGTCGTTCGATACCGTGGCGCAGCGCAAACGCGGACTCGGACGGGCGCTGGAAAACATCCAGGGCTTTCTGAGTCTTGTCGGGTTCATCGCGCTTTTTCTCGGCGCGATCGGCGTGGCGAGCGCGATCCACGTCTACGTGCGGCAGAAGATCACGACCGTCGCGGTGCTGCGCTGCCTCGGCGCGAGCGCGGCGCAGAGCTTCGCGGTTTATCTCGTGCAGGGAATCGCGCTGGGGATTTTCGGCGCGGCGCTGGGCGCGGCGCTCGGGCTCGCGGTGCAGCTCGCACTGCCGCGATTGCTCGCGGACGTGCTGCCGTTTCAGGTGAATTTCTTCGTCGCGTGGGGCGCGGTCGCGCGCGGCACGGGCGCGGGGCTGGTGATCTGCGTGTTGTTCACCGTGCTGCCGCTGCTCGCGGTGCGCAACGTGTCGCCGCTCGTGGCGCTGCGCTCGGCGTTCGCGGAACGCGTCGGGACGGCGCCGGATCCGTGGCGCATCGCGATCGGCGTTTTCATCGGCGGGTCGATCACGGGGTTCGCGGTGTGGCAGACGCACAGCGTGCGGAATGGCTTCGGTTTCGCGGGCGCGCTGGCGGTCGGCTTCGGCGTGCTGGCGGGGCTGGCGCAGTTCGTCGCGTGGGCGGCGCGGCGCTGGCTGCCGAAAAAACTGCCGTATGTCGCGCGACAGGGCGTGGCGAATCTCTACCGGCCGCAGAATCGCACGGTGCTGCTGATGCTGTCGCTCGGGCTCGGGACGTTCCTGATGCTGACGCTGTTTCTCACGCGCACGACGCTGCTGAAGGAGATCGAAATCAGCGGCGGCGGCACGCGGCCGAATCTGTTGTTCTTCGACGTGCAGGACGACCAGATCGGGCCGCTGACGAAAATCACGGCGCAGGAAGGCGCGCCGGTGCTCGTGTCGGCGCCGATCGTGACGATGAAAATCGCGAAGGTGAACGGCTGGACGGTCGACGACATCCTGCGCGCGAACGAGCTGCGCCGCGGTCAGCGCGAGGAGCGTCGGCGTGAGAACGGCGACGCCCGGGACGACGGCGAACGCGGTCGTTCCGCCGCGGGCTGGACGCTGCGCCGCGAGTATCGCTCGACGTTTCGCGGCAAGCTCGAGGCGACGGAGAAAATCGTGGAGGGAAAATTCGTGCCGCGCGTCGAGCCGGGCGGAGCGGTGGTGCCGATTTCGATGGAACAGGGGCTGGTCGAGGACATGGGAATCAAGCTCGGCGACGAGATCGAGTGGGACGTGCAGGGCGTGCCGATGCGCACGAAGCTCGCGAGCGTGCGTGCGGTGGAGTGGCGGCGACTGGAACCGAATTTCTTCGTCGTGTTTCCCGAGGGCGTGCTGGAGAACGCGCCGAAATTCTACGTCGCGGCCGTGCGCGCCGCGACGCCGGACGATTCGGCGCGGGTGCAGCGGGCGGTCGTGGCGGCGCTGCCGAACGTCACCGCGATCGACCTCGCGCTCGTGATGCAGACGGTCGACAGCATTTTTTCGAAGGTGGCGTTCGTGATCGAGTTCATGGCGCTGTTCACCGTCGTGACCGGCGTGATCGTGCTCGCGGGCGCGGTGCTGACAGGGCGTTTCCAGCGGATTCGGGAAACGGTGCTGCTGCGCACGCTCGGCGCGACGCGGCGGCAGCTCACGCAGATCATGCTCGTCGAATACGCGGTGCTCGGCGTGCTCGCGGCGATCACGGGCGGCGCGCTCGCGCTCGCGGCAAACACGCTGCTCGCGAAATTCGTGTTTCACCTCACGCCGGTGCTGCCACCGCTGGAGCTGCTCGCGGCGGTCGCGGCGGTCGTCGGCGTGACGCTCGCGACCGGGCTGCTCACGAATCGCGGCGTGACGAATCATCCGCCGCTCGAGGTGCTGCGGAATGAGGTGTAAGAGCGCAAGGGGGTAAGAGCGTAAGAGAGTAAGAGCGTAAGCTGTAAGAGGCGGCATCCGAGGGCGCGGCTTGCATCGCTTACGCTCTTAAACCTTATTCCTTTTTCCTAACTCATGCCTCGCGTTGTCACTTTTCATTATACGTTGCGCGATCCCTCGGGTCGCGTGGTCGACACCTCGGCGGGCGGCGAGCCGGTCACTTATCTCGAAGGCGCGGGGCAGATCATCGACGGGCTCGACGAGCAACTGCGCGCGGCGAGCGCGGGTGCGAAGGCGCGCGTCGTCGTGCCGGCGGCGAAAGCCTACGGCGAGCACGATCCGGCGCAGGTGCAACGCGTGCGCCGCGGACTGCTGCCGGTCGAGGGCGAGCTGCGCGTGGGCGATCAGTTTCAAACCGACGCCGACCGCTACGCGCCGGTCGTCACCGTGCGCGCGATCGAGGGCGACGAAGTGTTGCTCGATGCGAATCATCCGCTCGCGGGCGTGGATCTGACGTTCGACGTCGAGGTGGTGGCAGTGCGCGCGCCGACGACGGAGGAGTTGCAGCACGGGCACGCGCACGGCGCGGACGGGTGCGGGGCGTGAAAATCCCAAAATGCCAGACGCCAAATTCCAGATAAATCTCATCGCGGAAAAATCCCATCGCGGCGGCGAGCGGGATGATTCGGGCGGAAGGAACATCTGGCTCGGCGGTCGTCAGATCACGGGCGGGACGCCCGTGCCACGTCGAACTGCCGCGCGGGACGCCGGTCATCGGGTGTTTGGATTTCGCGCTTCCGAATATTTTTCATGAAGATTCTCGGCATCGATATTGGCGGGTCGGCGCTCAAGGGTGCGCCGGTGGAGACGGAAACCGGACGATTGCTGGCGGAGCGGCATCGCGTGCCGACGCCGGAGCTGCTCGCGCCGCGCGAGATGGCGCGCGCGGCGGCGGAGATCGCGGCGCATTTTCGCTGGCGCGGGCCGATCGGCGTGGGATTTCCCGGCGTGGTGCACGGCACGCGCGTGCTCACGGCGGCGAACCTGCACGAGGATTTTGTCGGCTGCGACGTGGCGAAACTTTTCGCGAAGAGCACGGGCTGCCCGGTGGCGTTGATCAACGATGCGGCGGCGGCGGCGCTGGCGGAGATGAAGTTTGGCGCGGGGAAGAATTTTCACGGGAAAGTGCTGCTGCTCACGCTCGGCACGGGCGTGGGTTCGGCGCTGGCGTATCAGGGCGTCGTCGTGCCGCTCGAACTCGGGCACCTGCCGTGGCACGGAAAGAAATCGGCGGAGAAATACGTCGCGGCGTCCGTGCGCGAGGAGAAGGACCTCGGCTGGGAAGAGTGGGGCGAGCGATTGCGCGGCTACCTGCACGTGCTCGAGCGCGTGTTGTGGCCGGAGCTGATCATCGTCGGCGGCGGCGTGAGCGCGAAGCACCGGAAGTTTTTCAAGTTCGTGAAGCCGCGCGCGAAGATGGTGCCGGCGCGGTTTTTCAACGAGGCGGGAATCGTGGGCGCGGCGCTGTGCGCGGAACAGGCGCGCGCGCAGGGGCGGCTGTAGCGATAGTGCGGCGGCGGCGCGGGCGGAGGCGCGGCCAAACTCCGACCCGTGAGTCATGCCACCCGGACGGCGCGAAGCATCGCGAACGATACCCTGTAAGGAAATCGCCCGCCCTGCTACTAATGGTGTGACGCATGCAATCGCGCTCCAGCCTCGAGATAAAATATGCCGATTGGCTTCGGGAACACCGAGGTATCCTGCTCAAAATTGCAGCCTCGTTTGGTCGGGAAAGAGAAGAACAAGCCGACTTGTTTCAGGAGATGTCGATCGCGTTGTGGCGCTCGCTGCCGGCGTTCAAGGCTCAGTCGAAAACCTCCACGTGGATTTATCGCGTGTGCCTCAACACCGCCCTCGCGTGGCGGCGCGCCGAGACGAAACCGCGCGGGCATCACGCCCCACTCGAACTGATCCCGGAGTTGAGCAGCGATGCACCGCCGCCGGGCAACGCGCATGAGCGAGACGAGATACTGCAACGGCTGTATGCCGCGGTGCGTGCGCTGCCACCGAGCGAGCGCTCGTTGGTGATCCTTTTACTGGATGGACTGAGCTACCGGGAAATGGGCGAAATTTCGGGGCTCACGGAAAATCATGTGGGCGTGGCCTTGACCCGCGCCCGCAAAAAACTCGCCGAAGCGATGAAGGAGGTGGGCAATGAACTTTGAAGACCTGCAGAAAACCTGGCGCGACCAGTTTCCAGTGGGCGGCGAGCACGCCGCCGCCAATGAAAAACTCTTCCACCGTGTCCGGATGACGGAGCGCCGCTTTTGGGCGGCCGTGCTCCTGCGCGGCGCGGCCGACGCGCTCGGCCTCGCGGCCTTGGCGTGGATCGCGCTCGTCTCCGCGCAACACGGCCAACCGTTTCCGCAGGCGGAAATTCGTCCGCATCGGGAAATCCTCATTCTGATCTCGGCGCTGTGCATCGGGCTCTACGGCGCGGCACTCAAGTTGAACGCTCTCGGCTCACCGCCCGTCGGCCGCGACGATCCGCCGACGCTCGCGGGGCGGCTTTGCCGCGACGGAAGCCGATTCTACGCGCTGATTCTCTGGCGCGACCTGCGCGAAACCGTCGGAGGCGTCTTCGTGCTCTTCATGGCGGCGGTCCAGGCGTGTCACGCGATCCGTTATGCCGCGTTGGATTGGCTTGCGGTCGGATTGCTCGCGGTGGCGGTCACCGGGTTTGCCGGATTTCGTTTCACGCTGCCGCGTTATCGGCCGCTCGTGAACGATACCTTGGCCGGGATGCTCGCGTGGTCGATTGAGCATACCCGCCGGCAGGTGACCATGCTGGAAAACATACTGTGGTATCTGATTCCGGTCATCGTCGCAGTGATCCTGCTGGTGCCGATCCACGGTGCCATCGCGCGAGGCGCCATTCACCGGGTGGAGATTGGCGCGACGTTGGTTTTCGTCGGAGCCGGGCTCGGTGCCTGGCGGCTCAATCGCTGGACCGCGCGGCATCGCCTGCGACCGCGGCTCGAAGCGCTCGAAAGACTACAGGCGGAAATTTCACGCTCCGGCGCATCTAATATTCAATCTACATGAAGTCCTTCTTCATCTCCATCTCACTCCTCGTCGCAACGCTCGCGTCCCTACGGGCCGTAGAAGGACAGACTGCGGCCGGTCATTGGGAAGGTGCAATTGCGCTGCCCAACGCGGAACTCGCGATCGAGGTCGACCTATCGCTGGCCGATGGTTCGTGGCGCGGCACAATCGACATTCCCGCGCAGCACGTGAAAGGCGCGAAACTCGAAGCCGTGAAAGTCGAGAACGCCGAGGTTGCATTTGCGCTGCCCGGCATCCCGGGGAATCCGCGCTTCGTTGGCCGACTCTCAGATGACCAGGCCACGATTGCCGGAGATTTCAGTCAAGGTGGCGGGACCTTTCCTTTCCGGCTCGAGCGCAAACGCGCATCGAACGCGAACAGCGAGTCCACGGCGACGGAATCGAAAACCATTCGCCGTCTGCGTGCCGCGCGCGAAGGCGACAAGCCGGGGATGGCTATCGCTACAGCCCGCAGGCGGTCATGACGGTGACACGGGAATCCGCCTCATGCCGCATGCAGGCATGAAGCGCATGAAGCGAAAAGTTTGGCATTCACGGATCGTCGTCAGAACGGCGCCGGGTGAGCGGTCGGTTGCGTGACCTGGCGCGCGCGAATGCCGTTCGTCGCGGAAAACCGGCGGTTCGTCGCAGCGCGGGTGTTATCCGCTTGAGTCGCACGGCTGGCGGGCGGATGAACGGCGCGCTTCGTCATGCAGAGCCGCTGGATCAAATACGCCCTCGTGGTCGCCGGGTGGCTGTTCCTCGGCTTCGTGCTGTCGGTTGAAATCTATTTCAATCTGCGCGCGGGCATGCGGACGATGCCCGTGGATTTCGCGGAGAACGCATTTCCGCAATTCGTGCGCGCGGCGATGTGGGGATTGATGGCGCCGTGGATCCTGCGGTTGCGCGTGAAGCTGCCGTTGCGCCGCGGAGCGTGGTGCGGCGGCGTGGCGTTTCACCTCGCGATGAGTTTCGTCGTGATGGCGGTGTTTTATCTCGGGCGGATTTTCGGCTACGTCGTGTTCTGGCGCGAGCCGATCGGCGATTTCTGGTGGCTCGCGCTCGGCGGATTCTACGGGCGCAACCTGATCGACATGGCGTATTACTGGGCCGTGCTGGCGTTCGGCTACAGCTTGGAGATCCACCGGCGTTACAAGAGCGAGGAGCTGAAGGCGGCGCAGCTCGAGACGCGGCTGGTCGAGACGGAGCTGAAGGCGCTGCGCGAGCAACTGCGGCCGCATTTTCTCTTCAACACGCTCAACACGATCGCCGTGCTCGTGCGCGAGCAGCGCAACGACGAAGCCGTCACCCTCATCGCGCGGCTCAGCTCGCTGCTGCGGTTCTCGCTCGATGCGGCGCGCACGCCCGAAGTCACGCTGCGCGAGGAGATGCAGTTTCTCGAGCGCTACATCGACATCCAGAAGGCGCGTTTCTCCGACCGGCTCACCGTGGGCGTGGAGATCGAGCCGGCGGCGCTCGACGCGCGGATTCCGAATCTGCTGCTGCAGCCACTGGTGGAAAACGCGATCCTGCACGGTGTCGCGCCGAAGCCGGGCCCGGGCCGCGTGGAGATTTCCGGGCGCGTCGAGAGCGACCGGCTGCATCTCGAGGTGCGCGATGACGGCCCCGGGATCGGCAGCGGCCATGCGCGCGTGGAGGAGGGCGTCGGGTTGACGAACACGCGCGAGCGCATCCGGAAAATTTACGGCGCCGCCGGCCATCTCTCGCTGCGCAGCGAGCCGGGCCGCGGCGTCACGGTGCAAATCGTTCTGCCCTGCCGCATATGAAAACCGTCGCCCTTCCCGGCGCGTCGCCGCTCGCGCCCGCCTCGCCGCCCCGCATCCGCGCGATCATCGTCGACGACGAGCCGACGGCGCGCCGCGGCGTGCGGCTCCTGCTGGAGCGCGACCGCGGCGTCGACATCGTCGGCGAGGCGTCCGGCGGCATCGAGGCGGTGGAGCTGATCCGTCGCGAGAAGCCGGATCTCGCGTTTCTCGACGTGCAGATGCCGGGCGGCGACGGCTTCGAGGTGTTGAGCCGGGTCGGAGCTGCGGCGTTGCCGGCGGTGGTGTTTGTCACGGCCTACGACGAGCACGCGCTGCGCGCCTTTGAGGTGAATGCCGTCGACTACCTGCTGAAGCCTTACGACGACGCGCGTTTCGAGGCGGCGTTGCAGCGGGCAAAGGAGCAGATCCGCCGCCGCCAGGCCGACGCGGTGAATGCGCGGCTCGCGCAGCTTCTCGACTACCTGCAGCAGAACGAAAACGCGCCGGCGCCAGCGGACGGCGTGGCGGATCGCATCCTGATCAAATCGTCCGGCGAAATTTTTTTTCTGAAACCGGAGGAGATCGACTGGATCGAGGCCGATGGCGACTACATGAAATTCCACGTCGGCGGCCGCGCCCACCTGATGCGCGAGACGATGGCGCGACTGGAGGCGCGGCTCGACCCGAAGCGCTTCGTGCGCATCCACCGCTCGACGATCGTCAACCTCGACCGGCTGCGGAAACTCAGCCCGTCGTTTGCCGGCGAGTATGCCGTGGTGTTGCACGACGGCACGAAGCTGAAGCTGAGCCGCGGCTACCAGGATCGCATCGCGGCGCTGATGAAGCAGGCGCTGTGAGGCGCTCCACCGCCGCGGCGACGCGCGCGCACGACTCCGCTCATCCGTCGCGCCCGCCGCTCGTCCAAACATCGGTGTAACTTTTGCCGCGGGGGCGTGTTGTAACGGCATGCCCGCTGCCGGCTGCGCCGCCCGCCCGATCGCTGCACCCACGCGTTTCGTCGCGCCGGGCCGGGGGTTGGCCGCAAACGGGTTTCCTTTTTTCCAGCGCCGCGATTTTTCGCCGCTCGTTCGTAGTTACAGTTGTGTGTGGCCGGCTCGTTGTGGGGCCGGCCACGCTTTTTTGGGTCCGGACGAGAAACGGCCGCTTGCGTCGCGCGGGGAGATTTAGTCCGATGAACCTTCCTCTCTGTCTCTACCGATCGCTATGAATCCTGTTTCAGCTCCCCCGGCCGCGCCGACCGCCAATGTTGCCCGCAAGAAGTCGAAGACGAAGTGGTTCGTCATCGGCGCCATCGTTCTCGTCGTCCTGCTGGGCGCGGGCGCGATCTACAAGCGGAAGCACGCCGACGGCGTCCAGACGGTCACCGTCGAAAAAGCCGTGGTGAAAACGATCACGCAGGTCGTATCCGCGACGGGCAAGGTCCAGCCCGAGACCGAGGTGAAGATCGCGCCCGAGGTGTCGGGCGAGATCACGCAGCTCAAATTCCGCGAAGGCGCGGTCGTGAAGAAGGGCGAGCTGCTGCTGACGATCAAGCCCGACGCCTATCAGGCGCAGGTCGAGCAGCAGGAGGCGAATCTCGTCGCCGCGAAGGCCGGCGAGGTGCAGGCGAAGGCGCAGCTGCTCAAGGCGCAGGACGACCTCAAGCGCAACGAGGACCTGTTCAAGAAGAGCCTCATTTCCGATTCGGATATTGCCGCCACGCGCATGGCGGCGGAAGTCGCGCAGGCGAATTACGACAGCGCGGTCGCGCAGATTCGCCGCACCGAAGGCTCGCTCAGCCAGGCGCGCGACCAGCTCACCAAGACGATGATCTACGCGCCGATCGACGGCAAAGTCAGCTCGCTCAGCAACGAGATCGGCGACCGCGTCGCCGGCGTCGGATCCTACGGCGGCGCCGAAGTCATGCGCGTGGCCGACCTCGACGACATGGAGGTGCGCGTCAACATCAACGAAAACGACATCGTCAACGTGAAGGTCGGCGACAAGGCGAAGGTGTCGATCGATGCGTTTCCGAACCGCAAGTTCGACGGCATCGTGAAGGAGATCGGCTCGGCGGCGAAAATCACCGGCCAGAACACGCAGGACGAAGTGACCAATTTTCTCGTGAAGATCCGCATCGTGGACAAGGACGCGCCGCTGCGGCCCGGCATGAGCGCGAATGCCGACGTCGAGACGAAGACGGTCGAGAACGTCGTCGCCGTGCCGATCCAGAGCGTGACGGCGCGCTCGAAGGAAGGCGCGAAGACGATCGACCAGGTCGCCGCCGACCGCGAAAAGAAGACGACCGAGATGAAGGGCGAAGGCGCCGCGACCGCGGTCAACGTGGCCCAGCAAAAGCGCGCGGAAAAAACCGACCGCGAGAACACGCAGCGCGTCGTCTTCGTCTACGACCGCAATGCCGGCGCGGTGAAGATGGTGCCGGTCGAGACCGGCGTGCAGGACACCACGCACATCGAGATCAAGTCGGGCCTCAAGGCCGGCGACGAAGTCGTCAGCGGCAGCTTCGGCGTGATCACGCGCACGCTGAAGGACGGCATGAAGGTCGAGCTCGAGAAGCCGAAAACCGACAAGAAGAAAGCGTCATGAGGCCGCCATCCCCGTCCGCGCTCGCCGCGCGCCGCGCGGCGCGGCCGCCCGGCGCCCTCGTGATCGAGATCGAGGGCGTCACGAAACTCTACAAGATGGGCTCCGAGATCATCCACGCGCTGCGCGGCGTGGCGTTGAAGATCCATCGCAACGAATACCTCGCGATCATGGGCCCGTCGGGCTCCGGCAAGTCGACGCTCATGAACATGCTCGGCTGCCTCGATACGCCGACGGCGGGCCGCTACGAATTCAACGGCAAGAACGTCGCCACGATGCTCGACGACGAGCTGGCGGAGATTCGCAACCGGGAGATTGGTTTCGTTTTCCAGACGTTCAATCTCCTCCCGCGCTCGAATGCGCTGCACAACGTCGAGCTCCCGCTGATCTACGCCGGCATCCCGCGCGCGCGGCGCATCGAGATGGCGCGCCACGCGCTGGAAAACGTCGGCCTCGGCGAGCGCATGGGCCACAAGCCGAACGAGCTCTCCGGCGGCCAGCGCCAGCGCGTCGCGATCGCGCGCGCGCTCGTGAACAATCCGTCGATCATCCTCGCCGACGAACCGACCGGCAACCTCGACTCGAAAACCGGCGAGGAAATCATGGAGCTGTTCGAGCAGCTCTACGACCAGGGCAACACGATCATCGTCGTCACGCACGAGGAGGACATCGCCCGCCACGCGCGCCGCATCGTCCGCCTGCGCGACGGCCTGATCGAGAGCGACGCCAACGTGGAGTGATTTTCGATTTTGGATTCTCCATTTTCGATTCCCCATGACCGAAAGCGAAATGAAGCTCCGCACGAAGGTCTTCGCGCTTCGGGTGCTGAAATTGATCGATTCGCTGCCCAATACCCGCTCCGGCCGAGTATTGGCGGCGCAACTCGGCCGCTCGGGAACCTCCGTCGGCGCCAATTATCGCGCCGCCTGTCGCTCGCGGTCGGTGGCCGAGATGATTTCCAAATTTGCGGTGGTGGAAGAGGAGGCGGACGAATCCGCCTTTTGGATCGAATTGATCGGCGACCATGGCGTGGTGCCCGCCGTCAAACTCGCCTCTTTGCTTCGCGAGGCCGGTGAACTGACCGCGATGATGGTGGCTTCACGCAAGACGCTTTCGGCGAAGGAGCGGAAATCCAAAATCGAGAATCGAAAATCGAAAGTTCGATGAAGCGCACAATTTACGAACTCAACGAGTCGATCGCGATCGCCTTCGCGCAGATTCGCGCGAACAAGATGCGTTCGGCGCTCACCGCGCTCGGCGTGATCATTGGCATCGTCGCCGTCACGCTCATGGGCACCGCCATCCTCGGGATCGACGCCGGCGTCGAGCAGAGCCTGGCGGGCTTCGGCGACGACGTGCTCTACGTCGACAAATGGCCGTGGCGCGACGCTTCGAACGACTGGTGGGTGCTGCGCAACCGGCGCGACATCGATCTCAACCAGGCCACGGCGATCAACGAATGGATCGCGGAGCATCCGTCCGGACCGCTCAAGCTCGCGGTGCCCTCGGCCGACTGGAATGCCACGATTCTCCGCGCCGAGTATCGCGTGGACAACATCCATGTCGTCGGCACGAGCGCCGACCTCGGGCGCATCGTGAAGTCCGACATGAAGGAAGGCCGGTTCTTCACCGACCTCGAGGCGCGCGGCGGGCGCAACGTGGCGGTGATCGGCTTCGACGTGGCCGACGCGCTTTTTCCCGGCGTCTCGCCGATCGGGCAGCAGATTCAGATTCGCAGCCAGCGCTACACGGTGATTGGCGTGGCGGCGCGGCAGGGAAGTTTTCTCGGCATCTTCAGCTGGGACTCGCAGGTGATCCTGCCGATGGCGGCCTTCGGGCGCATCTTCCCGCTGCGCTGGGCTGATCCCGAGATCCGCGTGCAGGTCGATCTCGCGCGCATGGAGGATGGGAAGGACGAATTGCGCGGCCTGATGCGGCGGTTGCGCGGGCTCAGCCCGGAGCGGAAGGACGATTTCGACATCAACAGCCAGCAGCTCGTCCGCGAGCAGATCGACCCGATCAAACAAAAGATCGCGGTCGCGGGCCTCTTCATCACCGGCCTCGCGCTTTTCGTCGGCGCGATCGGCATCATGAACATCACCTACGTCTCCGTGAAGGAGCGCACGAAGGAGATCGGCACGCGCAAGGCGCTCGGCGCGCGGCGGCGCACGATCCTCCTGCAATTCCTGATCGAGGCGGTGAGCATTTGCGTGCTCGGCGGACTCGGCGGGCTGGCGACCGCGTGGGGACTTTCGTTCGTCGCGGGCCAGATGTTTCCCGCGTTCCCCCTCGTGTTTTCGCTCGGCCTCGTGCTCTTCGGCCTGCTGATCTCGATCGCGACGGGCATCTTCAGCGGTTTCGCCCCGGCCTGGACCGCGAGCAAACTCGATCCCGTCGTCGCGCTGCGCTACGAATGAACCGGCCATGATCTTCAACGAAATCCTCCGGCTCGCCTTCTCGTCGCTCGCGGCGAACAAGCTCCGCTCGGCGCTCACCGTGCTTGGCATCGCCGTCGGCGTGTTTTCGGTGATCGGCGTGATGACGCTCATCGGCGCGATGCGCGGCTCGATCGAGAACGGCCTGAATATTCTCGGCGCGAACAGCTTCGAGATCCTGAAGTGGGCGCCGCAAATCAGCTTCTCGTCGGGCGACTTCGGCCGCGCGCGCAACCGTCGCGACATCAGTTACCCGATGGCGAGCCGCTTCAAGGAAATGATGGGCGATTCCGCGCGCGTGAACCTCACCATGGGCCGCGGCGGGCAGACGGTCATCTATCGCGACCGGCGCACGAATCCGAACGTCGGCCTCATCGGCACCGACGAGAATTACATCAGCGCGTTCAACTTCGATGTCGCGACCGGCCGCAACCTGCAGCCCGACGATGTCGAGTTCGGCCGGCCGATCTGCGTGCTCGGCGCCGACGTGGCGGAAAAAATTTTCCCGGCCGGCGATGCGCTGGGAAAGCTCGTGCGCATCAACTCGCAAAACTACACGGTCGTCGGGGTGCTCGCGCCGAAGGGCACGTCCTTCGGCGGCAGCCCGGACAACCGCGTGCTCACGCCGATCACGCGCTGGCTCGCGATTTACGGCCGCGCGTGGCGCTCGATCGCGATCAACGTGCAGGCGCCGAGCCAGAACGAGCTGCCGGAAACGCAGGAGAAGGCGACCGGCGTGATGCGGCTCGTGCGCGGCCTGCACCCGGAGGATATGAACGATTTCGAGGTGTTCTCGAACGAGTCGCTGATCGAGGCGTTCAACAAGATCGCCGATATCGTCGCCGCCGGCGCGCTCATCATCAGCGCGATCGCGCTGCTCGCTTCGGGCGTGGGCGTGATGAACATCATGCTCGTGAGCGTCACCGAGCGCACCAAGGAGATCGGCGTGCGCAAGAGCATCGGCGCGAAGAAGCGCAACATCCTCGCGCAATTCCTTTCCGAGGCGGTCGCGCTGTCGTTGATCGGCGGCCTCGCGGGCGTGACCGTCGGCGTGACGGGCGGCAACATCGTCGCCTACCTGATGGAGATGGAGATCGCGTTTCCGTGGCTCTGGGCCGGCATCGGCATGGCCGTGTGCGGCGGGATCGGAATCACCTTCGGCCTCTATCCGGCGTGGAAGGCGGCGTCGCTCGACCCCATCGAGGCGCTGCGCTACGAGTAGCGGGCGTTGTCAACTGGGGTGCACGCCCCCGCAAAAAAAACGCGCGGCCGCTGGCGCCCGGCCGAAAGGCTCGCTCAGTGTCCGTGGCCATGATCGATTCCACCGCCGCGATTCTTCTGGTCGAGGACAACGACGACGACGAATTCCTGATGAAGCGGGCGCTGGCCGCCGCGGGCGTGACGAATCCGTTGCGGATCGTGCGCGACGGCGAGGAAGCCGTGCAATATCTCGGCGGCGAGGCGGCATTCCGCGATCGCGGGGCGTTTCCGCTGCCGCAGCTGGTGTTCCTCGATTTGAAGCTGCCGCTGCGCTCGGGCCTGGAAGTGCTCGAGTGGATTCGCGGGCGAAGCGCGTTCGACAGCCTGATCGTGGTGGTGCTCACGTCGTCGGCCGAGCCGGCCGACATGCGGCGCGCCTACCAGCTCGGCGCGAACTCGTATCTGGTGAAGCCGCTGACGACCGAGCAGCTCAAGAATCTCGCGCTCGCGCTCGAGTGGGAGTGGGCCGGCGCGGGCGCCCCGGGCCAGGCGGGCGGCGGGCCTGCGCCGCAGGCGCTCGCGGAGGCATTGCGCGCGCCGCGCGCGGCGTTCAGCCCCTCCTGATTTCCGAGCCCTGGAACCGGATCTGGATCCGGAAGACTTTTTTCAACCGGCAGGCGATTTTTCCCGTCGCGAAATCGACGCGCTCGGGAATCTCGATCTTGTGGATGTCGACGACCGCGTGGTAGCCGCGCTCGGAAAACACGTCGATCAGCATCGCGAGCGCGAGCGGATCCTCGAGCACCGGTTCCTCGGTGTTGATGTGCGCGACGCCGGAGATCGCGTGGCGGAGCACGATCGGGATGATTTTTTTCTCGATGAACTGGGTCACCTTGCCGAACAGCTCGCGGTGCTCGAGCTCGTAGCTGTCGAGCCGCTTCACCAGTTCCTGGCGCGCGTGGACGATGATCTCGCTCGCGACCGGCACGCCGCGCAGCCGGTCCACGGTGCGCGGATCGAGCTCGAGCGTGCTCTGGTATTCGAGCTCGCGGAGGATGTTCTGCTCCACCTCCTCGATCGGGCCCTGCGCGTTGATGAAGTGGTAGTGGAAGATTTCCTTCAGCGACTGGAGCGCGTCCCACGTCTGCTCCTTGAAAACGCGATAGCGCCGGCGGGCGAGCCCTTCATCGTGGTCGGTCGGCCGGTCTTCGTGCGGTTCGCCGATGCCGGTGCGGAGGACTTCCTCGTTGTGCACCTTTGTCTCGCGGCCGCGTTTCAACTGGCGCGCGACCGATTCCTTCTCGTCGACGAAGAGCACCATGATGTGGATCGTCGGCTGGCGGAAATGGATGCTGAGCGGCGTCGTGTAGAACTCGCGGCGCAGCGCGTGCATCTTGTCGACGAGGAGCTTGAGGCACTCGACCTGGACGTTCGTGCGCGGAAAGCCGTCGAGGATGACGCCGTCCTGGTATTCCTTGCGCAGGAGCTGGCGGAAGAGCAGGCGCACGACTTCGCGATCGCCGACCATGTTGCCCGCGTCCTTGAGCGCCTTCGCTTCGGGCGAGTCGAGCAGCGCGCTGATGACGATCGGTCCGCAGGTGAGGCCGCGTGCGCGGGCGATGAACGCGGTGTTCGTGCCCTTGCCCGCGCCGGGCGCGCCGCCGAGGAGGATGATTTCCTTGGGGAAGCGCAGGTTCTCGCGGCCGAAGTCCGCTTCCAGGTCCTGCCACACCGATTCGAAGATGAGCTGTGCGTCCTTGATCTCGAGATCGGACATCTTCGCGGGCGTCGGCAGGACGGCAGGCGCAAGGGTGGCGGGCACGGGCGAGGACATGGGGGTGGGGAAAAGGAGGTTTGGAGCGGGGCGCCGAGACAAGATAATTTGGCGCCGGCGGGATCGTTCCCGCGCCGCGGCCCGCGGGCGAAAATTCCCGCCCAGCGTCGCGATGCAAATTGCCCCGCCGCGCGGCGCGCGCTCCGCGAATTGCACGAAATATCGGCGACGGGCAATCGGGCACGCGGAGACACAATCGCATGAAGCCACTCCGCGTCAGCAGGTTCACGGAAGAGGGTCGTCGCTGGCATAATTCCCGCGAGCGAGGCGGCGGACTTTCCGTTCTTTCGCTCCACCCCTTTCTTCACGCGCCCTGCGCGCTCGAGTCGGAAAAATCCGAAACGAAACTCCGCGCGGGAAAAATTTTTCGCGCGGCGCGGAACTCGTTCGCGACGCCCCGGTCCGTTACGCCAGCAATTCGCGCGGGCCTAGCCTGCGGGATTGTTAAGTTGAAGCTGGACCTGGCGGGGTCGCGCAAGCGACCCCGCCTTGGCTTTTTTTGGCGGTGCGCGCCGCGGCCAAGTCTTCCCTTACCTCGCTCCCTCTCCCATGCGCATCCTCATCGTCGACGACGAACCCGGCATTCGTAAAACCACTCGGATCGCCGTCGAAACCGCCGGCCACCAGGCGGTCGAAGCGCCGGGCGGGGCGCGCGCGCTCAAGCTGCTTGAGGAGGAATCGTTCGAGGTGGCGTTCCTCGATCTGCGGCTCGGCGCGGACGACGGGCTCGATGTGCTCGCGAAACTGCTGAAGGTGCAGCCCGACCTCGTCGTCGTGATGTTCACCGCGTATGCGAACATCGCGACGGCGGTGGAGGCGATGCGGCGCGGGGCCTTCGATTTCGTGCCGAAGCCTTTCACGCCGGACCAGATCCGCGGCATCCTCGGAAAAATCGAAAAAACGCGCGTGCTGCAATCGAAGGTGCGGTCGCTCGAGAGCGATCTCGCCGCGGAATCGCCGCCCGTCGATTTGGAATCGAGCGAGCCTGCCACGCAAAACGCGTTGCTGATCGCCTTCAAGGCCGCCGACACGCCGGCCAACATCCTGATCCTCGGCCCGAGCGGCACGGGCAAGAGCGTGCTGGCGCGCGAGCTGCACAAGCGCAGCGCGCAGCGCGATGCGGCTTTCGTGACCGTGAGTTGCCCGAGCCTGTCGCGCGAATTGCTCGAGAGCGATCTCTTCGGCCACGTGAAAGGCTCGTTCACCGGCGCGATCGCGGACACGATGGGCAAAGTCGCCGCCGCCGATGGCGGCACGCTCTTCCTCGACGAGATCGGCGAGATGCCGCTCGAGATCCAGCCGAAGTTGCTGCGGCTCCTGCAGGAGCGCGAATACGAGCGCGTCGGCGAATCGAAAACCCGCCGCGCCCACGTCCGCGTCATCGCCGCGACGAATCGCAATCTCCTCGACGAGGTGAAGGCCGGGCGTTTTCGCGAAGACCTGTTTTACCGCCTCAACGTCATCAGCGTTTCGTTGCCGGGCCTGCGCGAGCGACCGACGGACCTCGCGCGCTTCGCGGAGACTTACCGCCGGTTCTTCACCGCGCGACTGGGCAAGAACGTCTCCGGCTTCACCGAGCCCGTGCTGCAGGCCTTCGCCGGTTACAAGTGGCCGGGCAATCTGCGCGAGCTGCGGAACGTGATCGAGCGCGCGGTGATCCTCGCGTCGGGCGAGAAGATCGACCTGCACGATCTGCCGGAGGAATTCAGCGCGAAACCCGACGCGGGCATCGCGGTCGGTGCCCGCGTGACCATCGATGAACTCGAAGCCGAACACATCCGCCGGATTCTGGCCATCTCCCGCAATCTGGAGGAGGCCGCCCGCACGCTCGGCATCGATCCGGCGACGCTTTATCGCAAGCGGCAGAAGCTCGGTCTTCTCTGAGCGGCGGACGCCCATGCTGCGCACCCGTCTCTACCTCGGGCTGCTGCCGCTGCTGCTGCTCATCGTGGCGATGGGCGCGTATGCGATCCATTTCAGCCGCGAGCTCGCGCGTTCGCTCTCGCGCGACATCGTGGCAAATTACCAAGCGGTCATCGCCTGCCAGCACATGCGCCAGTGCGCGCAACACATGCTGCAGGCGCTTTCAGTCCAGCAGGTCGGCGAGTCCGAGCGGCGCGTGTTTGACGAAAACCGCGCGGCTTTCACCCGGGAGCTGATGGGCCAGTCGGCCAACTCCGCCGGCTCGCCGCGCGCGAAATTGGTGGAGAATATCGACGCCGCCTTCGCCCGCATCGTGAAGCTCGGCGAGGCGCGGCTCGGCAAGGGCGGCCCCGTATCGCTGCAGGAGATCGCCGTCGGCACCGGCTCCGCCCTCGTCGGCGTCACCGAGTCGCTCGACCATCTCACGCGGTGGGATTTCGATGCGGCGAAGCGCAAGGCGGCGGAAGTCGAGCAACTCTCCGCCTCGGCGCAGCACACGATGATCTTCGCCATCTCGTGCGGATTTTTGCTTTCGGTGATTCTCGCCTGGCGGCTCGCCGCTTCCCTGCTGAAACCGATCCAGGCCTTCACCGCGTCGGCCGTCGCGCTCGGCGAAGGCGATCTCGATCGCGAGGTCCCGGAGTATTCGCACGACGAGCTCGGCCAGCTCGCGCGCGCGTTCAACACCATGGCGGCCAAGCTGCGGCTCTATCGCGACGCCACGCTCGCGCGCGTGCTCCGCGCCCAGCGCACGATGGAAGCGACGCTGACCTCCGCGCCCGATCCGGTGTTCGTCGTCGCCCGCGACGGCACGCACGAAGTGCGGAATCCCGCCGCGGAGCAGCTCGCGGGTTTGCCGGAGTTCGCGACCGGCTTTCCGCCGGAAATCGCCGAGCCGCTCGCGGCCGTCCTCGCGACCGGCGAGCACTATGTGCCGGCCGACTACAGCCGCACGCTCGCGCTCCGCGTCGGCCGCGAGGACCGGCACTACTTGCCGCGCGTGCTCGCGATCGGCGACAAGCTCACCGAATTCAAGGGCGCGGCGGTGATTTTGCAGGACGTGACGAAATTCCGCCTGCTCGACGACGCGAAGACCAACCTCGTCGGCACCGTGAGCCACGAGCTGAAGACGCCGCTCACGAGCCTGCGGATGGCGCTCTACCTTTTGCTCGAGGAAAAACTCGCGCCCCTCTCGGCCCAGCAGCGCGAACTCCTCGAGGACGCGCGCGACGACGCCGACCGGCTCCTGCGCATCCTGGAAACGCTGCTCGATCTCACGCGACTCGAGAGCGGCGCCTCGACGCTCGATCTCGCCGAAGTGAATCTCGCCGCGCTCCTGCGGCGCATCGCCGGCGAAGCGCATCCGTTCATCGACAGCGCCGGCCAGCGGCTCGCGGTCCTGATCGCGCCGGAACTCAACGGCGCCGTGATCCGCGTCGACGAGTCGCGGATCCGGCACGTGTTCATGAACCTGCTGACCAACGCCTCGAAATACACGCCGGCGGGCGGGATCGTGACCCTCGCCGCGGCGCCCGAGAACGCGGCCACGGTGCGCTTCAGCGTGCGCGACCAGGGCCCGGGCATCCCGCCGGAAAGCGTCGGGCGCGTGTTCGATCGGTTTTATCGCGCGCCGGACCAGAAAACGAAACCCGGCGCCGGGCTCGGCCTCGCCATCGCGCGCGAGATCGTCGTCGCGCACGGCGGCTCGATCGCGTGCCACAGCCGGCCGGGCGAGGGCTGCGAGTTTTATTTTCTCCTGCCGGCCTGAGCGCGGAGGTGCAAATTGCGCCGCGGCCGCCGGCGAAAAAGTGCAAGTTGCACCGTGGATGACGAAAGCGGACGCAAACGCGACGCGGGGCGGGCACGCTTCAGGTGTTTGTGGGTCTGTGCCGGTGTTCGCGCGCACCTCCGCGCATTTTCTCAACGTTAGATTTCCACTTATGAAAAACCGCCACGACACGGGCACGACCGCCGAGACGCCCGAGCAACTTATCGAACACATCAGCCGCCTCATGGCCGAAGCCGAGGCGATGATCGCCGGCCCGGTGGCCGAGCAGGCCAGCGACAAACTCACCGACATCAAGGACCGCCTCGAAAGCGCCCGCGACAAACTGGGCGACATGTATGTCCGCGCGCGCAAGAATATCGTGGCCGGCGCGAAATACACCGACCAGACGATCCGCGAATATCCGTATTATTCGATCGGCATCGCGCTCGGCGTGGGCGTGCTGGTCGGCGCGCTGCTCCGCCGCAGTCGCGACTGAGCGCGCATGGAAACCCGCGCGCCTGGCTCCTCCGGCTTGCTCGGCTCCCTGCGCGGCTTCGCCGACGGGCTTCTCGGCTCGGTCCACGACCGCGTCGAGTTGCTGGCGCTCGAGCTGCACGAGGAAAAATTCCGGCTGATCCAGACCTGCCTCTGGATCAGCGCGATCGTGTTCACCGCCTTGCTGGCGGTGATCTTCGCGAGTTTCGCGCTCGTCGTCTGGCTTTGGGAAACGGCGCGGCTGGCCGCCATCGGCGGGCTCGCGCTGGCGTATTTCGTCGCGCTCGTGGTGATCGTCGTGCGTTTTAAAAGTTTCCTCGCGCGCCAGCCGCGGCCGTTTGCGGCGACGTTGAACGAACTCCAACAGGACCGCGCATGTATCCGGCCGGAGAGCTGAATCACCTCGCCGCGCGGAAGGCGCTGCTGCGGCTGCGGATCGCGGAGCACCGTCTGCAATGCGCGCAGGCCGCGGACGAACTCGCGCGGCCGCTCGGCTGGATTGATCGCGCGCTCGCCCGGTGGCGCAGCATCTCGCCCCTCGCCAAAACGGTCGGCCTGCCCGTGGTGATGCTCGCCGCGAAAAAACTGCTCGGCCGCTTCGGCGGGGTCGCCGCCACCGTGGGAAAGTTGCCCCGGCTTTTCCGCAGCCTGCCGGCGATGCTCCAGGCGTTTCGCGCGATGGCGGGCCGGTATGCGTGACGCCGCGGCGCGAGGGCGCGTCACGTTTTTTTCAGGATCGTCCGCGGCGCGGTTTCCATCTGGCCGCGCGTGACGCCGAGCTGGTTGAGCAGCTTTAATTCGCGCCAGAGCTCCGCGCCGCCGATCTCGCCACGCAGGAGCTGCGCGTAGCGCGCGAGCGTGCGCTGCACCTCGTCGGCGCTTTCGTTGACAAATTCGACGCGGAAACTCCGCGCGCCGAGCTCGAGCAGCCGCGCGACATATTCGGCGCCGGTCTGCGCGCGGTTGTTGAAAACGGTGTTGCGGCAGCCCGCGTCGGCCTTCAGCGGCAATTCCGCGCCCACGCGGTCGCGCAACGCGACGCGATGCTGATCACACGGCCGGCCGCAGTCGCGGTAGTCCTTGCCCGTCGAGAGAAACGCGCAGAACACGCAATGCTCCATGTGAAACATCGGCATGTGCTGGTGGATCGTGAGGTCGAACCACGCGCCCGGCGCGCTCGCGAGCAGCGCTTCGAGCTGAGCGACGTTGAGATCGTAGCTCGCGGTCACGCGCTCCAGTCCGTAGCGCCGCAGAAAATAATCGGCGGTCCACGGATTCGCGACGTTGAGGGAAAAGTCGCCGCGCTTCCGGTCGCCGGCGAAGAACGCCAGGTGATCGTAGTTGCGCACGAGGTAGCCGTCGGCCTCCGACGAGCGCACCTGTTTCAGGATCCACTCCTCGCCCGGTTTGAAAATGCGCGGCGGCGCGACCCAGATGCCGCCGGATTTTGGGTCGTGGGTTGCGGATTGCGGATCCGTGCGCTCGGACGCTTGGAGTTCGCGGAAGCGCGCGACGGCGTCGCGGTAGTGCTTCGGATTTTCGAACTCGCAATAAATCGTCCGTGCGCCGGCGGACCACGCGGCATCGAGCTGCTCGAGCAGCCGAATCACGGCGATGAGTTCGGGCGCCGAAGCTTGTTTCTCGTTTCGCGGGCCGAAATCCGGATTCCGCAATTCGCGCACCGTCCAGCGTTGCGGCGTCGCGCGCAGTTTCTCGAGCTCGGCGACGGCGTCACGGCGCAGACGGTTGAGCTCGCTCACGGGCAGGATCACGTCGCCCTCGAGAAAATTTTCGAGCGGGCCGAGTTTGAAGGGCGTGCCGCCGAGCCGGCCGAGCTGCGCGCGCAGTTTTTCCGTCGTGAGCGGCTGCTTCTCGGCGGCGGCGAGCGCGGCGGTCGATGCGAGTTGCGCGACGTGGCCGTGGCCGTCGTTGGCGATCAGCGTGAGCGGCGTGCCGGCGCGGCCGTGAACTTCGAGCGCGAGCGGCCGGTGAAAACGAATCGTCTCGCCCTCGAACGTCGCGCGCAGCTCGCGGTCGAGCGCGGGATCGTTGGTTTTCCAGACGAGCTGGCCGGCGCGCACGCGGCGCCAGTCGATGTCGCCGTGGCCGAAACGCAGCGTGCTCTCGCCCTCGGCGCCGCGCGCTTCGATTTGATAGACGCGGCCGCCTTCCTCGCGTTCGTCGGGCCGGCCGGCGTCGAACACGATGCCGTCGCCCGGCTTGAGCGGCGCGGCGAGCCGGAGCGAGACGGACTCGCGCTCGACGCGGGCGACTTCGCCGAGAAACACGCCGCGCTTCGTGCCGAAGCGCGCGTGCGCGAGCGACTGGTTGTCGATGCCGCGGAACCAGCCGGTGTAGAGCCCGCGCGAGAACGCCATCTGGAGTTCGTAGTGCGCGCCGCGCGGATCGAATTCCGTCGAGGTCGCGGCGCGCTCGGCGCTTTCATCGGGCAGGCGAAGGCGGGCGCTTTCGGTTTCGGCCATCACGCGATCGAGCGCGGCGCGATAGACGCGCGTGATGCTCGCGACGTATTCGGGCGACTTCAGCCGGCCTTCGATTTTCAACGACGCGACGCCGACGCGCACGAGCTCGGCCAGCACGTCGACGCCTGCGAGATCCTGCGGGCTCAGCAGGTAGCGACGATCGCCGAGGTCGACTTGCCTGCCGTCGGCGATGAGATCGTAGGGCAGCCGGCACGCTTGCGCGCACTCGCCGCGATTCGCCGAGCGGCCGCCGAGCGATTCGCTCGTGAGGCACTGACCGGAATACGCGACGCACAGCGCGCCGTGCACGAAGACCTCCAGCGGCAGCGCGCCACAATCGGTCGCCTGCGCGGCCTGGATTTTTTCGATCTCGGCGAGCGAGTTTTCGCGCGCGAGGACGACGAGCTGCGCGCCGAGCTCGCGGGCGAACTCCACGCCCGCGGCGCTCGTGATCGTCATCTGGGTCGAGCAGTGAATCGGAAAATCCGGCGAGAGCGCGCGAATCATGCGGCACATGCCGATGTCCTGCACGATCGCGGCGTCCGCGCCGGCGGCGACGATCGTGCGGAGGTAATCGGCGGCGTCGGCGAGTTCGTTGGCGAAGACGAGCGTGTTGAAAGTGACGTAGCCTTTCACGCCGCGCCGGTGCAGAAATTCCATGAGCGCGGGCAGGTCGGCCTGCGTGAAATTTTTCGCGCGCATGCGGGCGTTGAAACGCTCGAGCCCGAAGTAGATCGCGTCGGCGCCGTTTTCGACGGCGGCGCGGGCGCACTCCCAGTCGCCGGCGGGCGCGAGGAGCTCGGGACGGACGGGCGCGTTCATCTCAAACCGCGATTTCAATCGGCTCCGCGGCGGTCGCGGATGCCTTGCCTGGCGCGGCGACGTGCGGCGCATGCGCGCGCAACTCGGCCGCGAGCAGGACGGTGAGAATGAAAAACCCGATCGCGGCGTAGCCGAGCAGCGGATAGCCGTCGAGATGGCCGGTGGCGTCCTGCGTGACGAAGAAGCCGGCGATGACGTTGCCGAGCCCGCTCGCGGCTTGTTGCAGCGCGGAGTTGACGCTCATGAAGCCGCCGCGATAGCGCGCCGCGACGGCGTTGGTGATCATCGCCATCGTCGGCGTGAAGCGGCTCGACATGGTCACCATGAACGCCGCCATCACGAGGCACGCGACCGCGAGCGGCGCCGGGCCGAGCCGCGTGAGCACGAGCACGACGACGATCGCGGCCGCGGACATCCACGCGAGAAGGTGGAGCTTGTCGACGCGGTCGCTCAATCGTCCGACGATCGGCATCGAGACGATCGAGCACAGGCCGCCGGCGCCGTAAGCCCACGCGAGCTGCGATTGCGTGAGGCCGACATTCGCGACCATCGACGGCGCGATGAACGGCACGAGGCAGCCGCCGGCCATCACGAGCACCGCGCCGACGGCGAAGGCACGCAGGTGCACGCGGTGCGAGAGGATTTCGCGCATCTGCCGCCACGGCTCGTGGCCGTGCACCGCGGTGCGCAGATGCGGGAGCGCGAGCGAGGCGAGGAGAAGGTTGGCCGCCGCGCAGCCGCCGAGCATAAAAAACGGCGCGTGCCAGCCGAACTTCGCCGCGAGCAGAAGGCCGGCAGGCACGCCGAGCACGGACGCGACGGCGAACGACGTCATCACGAAACTCATCGCGCGGCCGCGGCGCTCGGGCGGAATCACGTCGCCGACCATCGCCGTCACCATCGAGCCCGCGAGTCCGCCGAAAGCGCCGGCGGCAAAACGCGCCGCGAGCAGCCAGTGATGCGTCGGAGCGAGGCCGCACGCGAAAGTCGAGATGCCGAAACCGGCGTAGAGCACGAGCAGCGCGCGTTTGCGGTCGAAGCGATCGAGCACGAATCCGCCGGCGAAGCCGAAGACCGCGGCCGCCACGCCGTAAATCGCGACGAGATGAGTGAACTGCGCGGGCGAGATGTGGAAAACCTCCATCAACTGCGCCCCGAGCGGCATCATGATCATGTAGTCGAGCACGTGCGTGAACTGCACCGCGCCCAGGGTGAGGAGCGTGGCGCGTTCGCGGCCCGGTGGCAGGGCGTGGTGCTGGTCGTCGACCGACATGAAGGGTGGAGCGTTGGGCTTTTTCGAAAAAGCGCAACGTCACGCGGCCGTCTTTTTGCCCACGACGCGCACGTGTTCGCGCAAAAACTGCAGGAACTGTTCCGCGCCGCGGCTCTGGTAACGCTGCAAGTGGCGGATCACGGCGAGTTCGCGCGTCGGTGCGCTGCCGGTGAGGCGCAGATACGTGACGGTGCTTTCGTCGTCGGGCTGGCGCGTGAGCTCGGGCAGGATCGAGATGCCGAGGTTCATCGAGACGAGGAGCTTCAGCGTGGCGACTTGCGCGCAGCGGTAGCTGATGCGCGGCGAAAAATTGTGGCCGCCGAAGAAGACGCGGATCTGCTCGGCGACGGAGCTTGCGCTGCCGAGCGACACGAAACTTTCCTCGGCGAGCTCGTTGATGCTGATGTCGCTGCGTTGCGCAATCGGATGGTGTTTGCCGACGACGAGCAGCAGCGGCTCGGTCAGCAGCGGCTCGATGGACACGCGGTGGTCTTTGACGGGCAACGGCACGACGGCGAGGTCGAGCTCGCCTTCGACCACGGCGTGGACGAGATCGGTGCGAAAATCCTCGCGCGCGTCGATCGTGAGGTTCGGCAACTCCTTCACGGCGCGGGCGATCAACGGCACGAGCAGATAAGGCATGACCGTTTGCACCGCGCCGACGGTGATGCGCCGGCCGAGCGACGGATGATCGCTCAACTCTTTTGCAGCATTCTCGACTTCGAAGAGAATCCGGCGCGCGCGCTCGAGGAAGGCCGTGCCGGCTTCGGTGAGCACGGCTTTGCGGCCGAGCCGGTGAAAAAGTTTGTGCCCGACTTCGCGCTCAAGGTTCAGGATTTGTTGGCTGAGCGAAGGTTGGGCAACGTGGCTACGCTCGGCCGCGCGAGTGAAGTTGCCGGTCTCGGCGACGGCGACGAAGTAGCGAAGCTGATGTAATTCCATAGTTCGCGGCTATGAAAGCGATAGTCATGTAAGATTTCAACTATCGAAGGGCTTGAGGTAAACTCTGCGCGTCGGTCCAAGCTGGGCCGGCAAAACGAAAGGTCCACATACATGAATAAGAACATAATCCTCCCCGCGGTCCTCTCCGGCGTGTTTATCGCCGTCGCCGCACTCGTGCTTTCTTTCCGTTCCCCGGTTCCTGCGGAGTCGATCATCGGTTATGCCAGCGTCCTGGCTTTGCTGGGCATGGCCGCGCTCGAATACCGCATCAACTGGAAGCGGCTGCTCGGTCGGAGTTAAGCCTTCACCGGCAGGTTAATCTAAAACGGGGCCCGGACGTTCGCGTCCGGGCCCTTTTATTTTTCCGGCCGCGACGTCGGCCTCGAAGTTCGCAAGTTTCGCGCGAAGCGCAGACAAATCGGAACGGCGATGGCGCTTAACGGGCAAATACCGACGAATTCCGCATCCATGGCGGACGCCTCCGATCATGATTCCTGGAAAAACTGGTTTCAGCTTCACGGCCCGAAACTGCTGCTCTGCGCCCGCCAGTGGACGCGCACCGCGGCGGACGCGGAGGATGTGGTGCAGGAAGCGTTCGTGCGATTCTGGCGGCATCAACGCCACCTCGCCGGCGAGCCGATGGCACTGCTCGTCACCTCCGTGCGGCGCGTCGCGCTCGATCTCGCGCGGCGCACCGATCGCCGGCTCGCGCGCGAAGAGCGCGCCGAACGGGCCGGCGCGGCGGCGGCATTTTTCGTCGCGCCATCGGAAAACGACGAGCGGCGCCTCGCGATCGAGGAAGCGCTGCGGCGGTTGCCTTCCGAGCAGCGCGAAGTGCTCGTGCTTAAAATCTGGGGCGAACTCACCTTCGAGCAGATCGGCGCGACGCTCGAGATTTCGCCCAACACCGCGGCCTCGCGCTATCGCTACGCGCTCGCCGCGCTGCGTGAGGAGCTGACGGCCGCCGAATGCCATGACTGATCCCGACGACTCCTTCGCCGCCGAACTGCGACAGCTGCGCCCGAGCGCGCCGCGGAGCGAATTCGTCGCCCGACTCGATCGTGAACTCTCCGCCGTGGCCTCGCGGCGCCGGCGCGCCCGCGCGTGGCTCTGGCCCGTCGCGCTGCCGGCGGCGGCGGCGCTCGCGATTTTCATCGGCACGATGATGCAGCGCGATTTTTCCCGCGCGAATATCCCGGCCTCCGCCGGTGCCGCGCGCGCCATGTTCAAGCCGGTCGCGGCGGAAAACGTGCTCTACGCCGCGCGCGACGAAGGCTTCGTGACGCTCGACGACGGCACGACCGCGCGCCGCGAACGGCTCCGCTACATCGACACGATCACGTGGAAAAATCCGCGCACCCACGCGTCGCTGCAGTGGAGCGTGCCGCGCGAGGAAATCCGCGTCGTCCCCGTTTCCTTCCAGTAATCGTTCCGAAAAACAAAATTGTCCGTCATGAAAACCTGTCTCCTCCGCCCGCTCGCTTCGACACTCGCGCTCGCCGCGGTGCTCTCGGCCTTCGCTGCTGCCGCCGACAACGCGCCGCCGCCGCCCGAGAAAAAAGAAATGCGCATCATCGCGCCGCGCGACGGCGCACGCATCGAGCACAACATGGTATTTGCCCGCGACGGCGCCGGCGAAAAAGAGACGGTGACGTTTCTCGGCATCGAGACCGCGCCGGTGTCGCCGACGTTGACCGTGCAGCTCGGGCTGCCGAGGGACTCGGGCCTCGTGGTGAATCGCATCCAGCCGAACTCGCCCGCCGCCGCGGTGCTGCAGGAGCACGATATTCTGCTCAAGCTCGACGACCAGATCCTCGTCGACCAGCGCCAGCTCTCCGTGCTGATTCGCAATCACAAGGCCGACGACGAAGTCACGCTCACTTATGTGCGCGCCGGCAAAGAGACGACCGCGAAGGTGAAGCTCGCGCAGCACGACGTGCCGAAAATGGCGCTGCAGTTCGAGTCCGCGATGCCCAACGACGTATTCGCGGCCGGCGCCTCGCATGCAGATGGCGCGGGCGGCCGCGTGGCGGTTGATCATTTGTTGTCGCTGATGAGTCCGGATCGGGCGGCGCCGGGAGGCGGCCCGGGACTGCTCTCGTCCGGTTCGCGCGTGATCATCGATCGCAATCGCGGCGGCGGATTCCACGCCGTCGGCGTCAATCCCGACAACAGCAACATCGTCTACACCGACGACGCCGGCGCGCTCGACCTCACCATCAAGGACGGCCAGCAAACGCTCGTCGCGAAAAACGTGAAGGGAGAGCAGATCTTTTCCGGCCCGGTGACGACGCCCGAAGAGCGGAAGGCGCTGCCGCCCGGCGTGCGCGAGCGGCTCGAAAAACTCGAAGGCATGCGCGACGTCACCTTCCGCACCGACGCGGATTTCCAGGGCGCGGAAACGCGCGTCGTCCGCCCCTTCGGCCAGGGAATTTCGGTCCGCCATCTGCCCGTCTCACCCGCGCACGCGCCGGCATTTTTCTGAACGCGCGAGGGCGCGGGACACGAAAGCGGAGCCATCGAGCTCCGCTTTTTTCATTCGAGCGCGGCGCTCACGCCAACGGTGGCGGCGCGTCGGCGACGAGCGGATTTTCGCGGCGTTCGCGGAAGAAAATCGCCACGATGAGGCAGACGAGGGTCGCGATGAAGAAGGCAAACGCCGCCTGAAAAAACGTGCTGATTCCCGGCGACATCCACTTTCGCATCATCTCCTCCTGGGCGGCGATCTTCTCCGCGCTGAGCCCCAGCTGCTCCATCTTCGCCTGTTGGGCAGCGAGGATCACGTCGGAGATATGCGGGTTCACGTAGACGAAATAGATGTAGTTCGCGATCGCGCCGAGGACGGTAGACGTCAGCGCCGTGAGCAGGCCGGCGCCGAGCGCGGAGCCGTAGCCCCACTCGACACTCGCCGGCGCGGTGGCGCGTTTCTCGCGCAGCGCGAGGACGAGGCAGACGATGAGGATGAGCAAACCGCCGATGCCGCCGATCCACTGGCCCGCGGAGAATTTTTCGACGCTGTCGTGGAAACCGCCGAAATAAAGCAGCAGCGTGAGGGCCGCGCCCGCCAGGGCGCCGATGAATCCGTAGGTCAGGGGTATTTTCATGGCCCGAGCGTCGGACGGTCGGCGGACAAACACAACGCCGGCAGGACGGCCGGCGCGGCTGCCGGACGAGCGGCGCTCGTCAGTGGCGCAGCACCGATTGCACGAGCCGGTCGTCGCCATCGTTCGGTGCGGGTTTGAGGCCGAGCGCGGCGCAGAGCAGATTGTAGACGTGGATGTTTTCCACCTCGGGAATCGTCACGCCGCGCCGAAACGACGGGCCGTTCGCGATGAAGGTCGCGTGCATGCGCTCGAACGCCGGATCGTAGCCGTGATCGCCGTGGTTGAAGTGCGCGCGCACGGTCGAGAAATAGCTGCGGAAATAAATTTCCCAGCCTTCGTCGGGCACGATCCAGACGGGCGGCACGCGCGGATTCGCGGGATCGACGTGAAAGCGCGCGGGCAAATCCGCGGCGCGATACGCCTTCGCATGCGTGAGCGGCGCGAGGGCGCGCAGGAGCGAATCGACGTCGCCCTGCAGCGGCCGCAGGCCCGCGACCGGCCCGTCGAAATCGAGCTGCACGCTTTTCTGATCGAGGTAGTCGTCGAGCACCACGATGCGCTCGGTGCTGATCGACGCCATACCGTGATCGGAGACGACGACGAAGTTGGGCTCGAGGCCGGCGGCGTGAAGCTCGGCTTCGATGCGGCCGACGCGCGCATCGGCTTCCTGCACGGCGGCGACGAGCTCCGGCGAATCGGGCCCGAACTTGTGGCCGATGCTGTTCACTTCCTCGAGGTAAAAGGTCGCCACGACGGGCGCGCTGCCGCGAACCCGGCGCAGCCACGCGACGAGTTCGTCGAGGCGCGATTCGAAGGAAAGATTTGGATCCCAGAGGTGCCAGATTTCCGGACGCACGCCTTTGATTTCCGTCTCGGAGCCGACCCAGAACCACGAGGCGGCGCGACCGCCTTGCTTGATCGCGGTGACCCAGATCGGCTCGCCGCCCCACCAGCGCGGATTGCCGACCGCGCGCACTTGATGCGAGTCGAAGAACTCGCCGCTCGCCGCGTCGAACATGCGATTGTTGATGATGCCGTGGTGCGAGGGATAAAGCCCGGTGACGAGCGTGTAGTGATTGGGAAACGTGTTGCTGGGGAAAACCGGAAGCAGCGCGCGCGCGGTCACGCCGGTGCGCATCAGTTCGCGGAGATGCGGCGTCTCCGCCGGATGCAGCGCGCAATAATCCCAGCGAAACGCATCCATCGAGATGAGCACGAGCGGCGGCGGGGAAACATTTTGCGCGGCGTTCGCGACCACCGCGAAGAGGACGGCGAGCGCGAGCGCGCCCGAGAGGAGGAAGGCGCGGCGTTTCATTTTTTCAACGTGACCAGCGTCGCGCCCCACGCGCCGGTCGTCTCGTCGCCGAGCCGGAATGACTGCACGCGCGGCGAGCGCCGCAGCAGCGCGTGGACCGTCGTGCGCAGGGTGCCCGTGCCTTTGCCGTGCACGATGCGCACGGCATCGATGCCGCGCGCGGCGCAGGCATCGAGATAGGCCGGGATCAGCTCGCCGAGGTCCTGCGGCCGGAACGTGTGCAGGTCGAGTTCGCCGGTGATCGGCAGCGGCACGGGTGCCTCGAGATCGGGCTCCGGCGACATGGTAAGCGCGCGCTACGAATACGTCTCCGGAGGTTCCGGATGCGGCGGCACGGCCGGCGCGGCGGCGGGCGGTGTGGGCGCCGGCGCTTCGGGCGCGGCGGTGGCGAGAGCGGAGGGCGGGAGTGCGGACGAGGGAACGGTCGCGGGCGGGAGTGCGGGCGAGGGAATGGTCGCGGGCGGCAGCGTGGACAGCGCGGCGGGCTTTTTTTCCTCTTCCTCGAGCGCGCGCTTGAATTCCTCCTCGACGCCGCTCGCGGCTTTCTTGAATTCGCGGATCGCCTTGCCGGCGCCGCGCGCGAACTCGGGCAGTTTTTTCCCGCCGAAAAGGACGAGCACGATCACGAACACCAGCATCATCTCGGGGCCGCCGATGCTTTCGATGAAGGCGAGGGAGGAATCCGGCACGGTCATGGCAGTAGTCTGGCTCAGGTTTGGAAAAAATGTAACCGGGAAATCTCGGCGTTCACTTCACCGCCACGCTGACGGTGAACTTTCCCGTGTCGCCGGGTTTGACGAAGTGGAGGCCGACTTTGTGCTCGGCGGCGTTCGCCGGCCCCATCCACGGCTCGACGCAGTAGAACGGCGAGTCGTCGGCAAGCGTCCACGTGACGAAGGTCGCGTCCGGCGGCGGCACCTTGTCCGCGCCGAGCCGCACGATCACGTCGCCGGGCCGGCCTTTTTCGCCGAAGACGACTTCGTTGCCGCGCAGCGCGGTGTGAAACGTGTCGATCAGCGCCGGGCTCGCGAGGCTCTCTTCCGGCTGCAGCGCGGGGCCGGGGACGAGTTTGCCGTTGTTCGGGTCCTGCTTGAGCCGCTTCGTCGCGGGGAGGCGGATCGCGTAGTCGCGGCGCGTCGTGCCCTCGCTCCACGGCAGCGTGAAATAAAAATGGTGGCCCGCGCTCCACGGCAGCGGCGTCCGCCCGAGATTGGTCAGCGCGAGCTCGCAGGTGAGGCCGAAGGGCTCGAAGCGATACGTGACGGTGAACTCGTAGTCGAACGGATAGCTTTCGCGCGCCTCCGGGCCGGGCCGAAACTGCGCCACGAAGCCGCGCGCGTCCGCGTGCACGAGCTTGAACGCGCCCTGCCGGGCGAGGCCGTGGATCGGGATCGGCCGGCGCACGCCGTCGTCGGCGCGCCAGAAGAAAATCTCGCCGCGGTCGAAGCAGCGGCCGTTGAACGGAAACAGGATCGGGTTGCCGCCGCGCACCTTCGCGATGTCGGCGAAGTCGGCGCGCTCGGGCCAGTAAAGCACGTCGCGCACGGAACCGTCGCCGAGCGTGACATTCCAGTTCATGAGCCGCGCGCCTTTTTCGGGCAGCGCGAGGAACGTGGAGTTGCCGACGCGCCAGCGCGTGAGCGTCTGGCCCTGGTAGGAGACTTTTTCCATGGACGAGGCGAGAGGTTCCGCGGCCCGCGTTCGCTCGCCAAGCGTATTATGGAAACACGGCGCGGGTTTTCAACCGCGGCGCGCTTGCGCTGGCGCGCCGGCTCGGCTACTCCTCGCGGCAAATGCGCGGCCGATTGCTCCAGCTTCTCGGTGCCTTGCTCGCTCTCGCGGGCGGTGCGCTGGCCGTGCGCGGAGCGGACGCGACGGGGCCGCGCGACGGCGGTGCGCCGATCGCGAATATGCCCGAGGCGAAGCCGGTGCGGATTTATGTGATTCCGGTGCGCACCGAGATCGGCTCGGCGGTGCTGTATATCGTGCGCCGCGGGATGAAGGACGCGATCGCGCAGCACGCGGACGCGGTGATCCTCGACATGAAGACGCCGGGCGGCGCGCTGGACACGACCTTCGACATCATGGAGGCGATTGCGAAATTCCCCGGCACGACGATCACGTATGTCGATTCGGAGGCGATGTCCGCGGGCGCTTTCATTTCCGCGACGACGAATGAAATCTGGTTCGCGCCCGACGGCATCATCGGCGCCGCCGCGCCGGTGCAGGCGGGCGGGCAGGATGTCGAGGCCACGATGAAGCAGAAGATCGTGAGCTACCTGAAGGCCCGCGTGCGCGCGCTCAGCGAAGGGAAGGGCTATCGCGGCGAAGTGATTTCCGCGATGATCGATGCCGACCACGAGCTGAAGATCGGCGACAAGGTCATCAAGGAAAAGGGCGAGCTGCTCTCGCTGACGGCGAGCGAGGCGGCGAAAACCTACGGCGATCCGCCGCGCGCGTTGTTGTCGGCGGGCACGGCGACGAGCGTGAGCGACTTGATCGCGCAGCGGTTTCCCGGCGCCCGCGCCGACGTGAGCCGGCTCGAGGTGACGTGGTCGGAGCGGCTCGCGGTGTGGCTGAACACGCTCGCGCCCGTATTGCTCGGGCTCGGCATGCTGGCGCTGTTCATCGAATTCAAGACGCCGGGCTTCGGCGCGTTCGGGATCACCGGCATCGCGCTGCTCGCGGTCGTCTTTCTCAGCAGCTATGTCGCCGGGCTTTCAGGTCACGAGCCGCTGCTGTTTTTCGGCGTCGGTGTGCTGCTGGTGCTCTTGGAGTTGATCTTCTGGCACAGTGCGGGATTTCTCGGCGCGGCGGGTGTGGGCCTCATGGCCGCATCGCTGCTGTGGTCGATGGCGGATTTGTGGCCGAACGAGCCGCTGACGGTCGCGTGGTCGGCGCACGCGTTCGTGCCGCCGATGGTCAACCTCGGGCTCGGCCTGGTCATCGCGCTCGCGTTGTTTGCGGCGCTGCTGCGTTTCCTGCCGAGCGGCTGGGTGTGGGACCGGCTCGTCGTGCAGACCACGAGCGGTGGGATCGCGCAGGTCGCGGGCGCGGCGGCCGACGCGGCGGCGGAGCTCGCCCAACTCGTCGGGCAGCGCGGGATCGCCGCGACGGCGCTGCATCCCAGCGGGCAGGTGGAAATCGCCGGGCGGCGCTATGAAGCGCAGGTGGCGATCGGCGTGCTCGATCGCGGGGCGCCGGTCATCGTGACGGGCGCATCGGATTTCGCGCTCACGGTCGAAAGGGCCGACGCATGAACCTCATCGCGCTCCTCTTTGTCCTCGGGCTGGTGTTTTTGTTTTTCGAAGTGTTCACGCCGGGCCCGATCTTCGGGATTCTCGGCGGCTTCACCCTGCTCGCGGGGATCGCGGTCGCGGCGGTGAACTACGGCGCGCGCGGCGGGCTCTTCGCCGGCGCCGCCGCGCTCGCGGCCGTGGTGGCGACGCTCTACGCGGAGCTCGTGTGGCTGCCGAAGACGCGATTCGCCCAGCGATTTTCCGTGCGTAGCACCAGCGGCACGACGATCCGGCAGCTGCCGAAGGAGGCGGAAAGCGTCGTCGGCAAGACCGCGGAGACGGCGACGACGCTCGCGCCGAGCGGCTACGTGCTCGTCGAGGGGAAACGCTACGAGGCGTTCTGCCAGAGCGGCCACGTCGAGCGCGGGACGCAGGTGCGCGTCACCGGCCTGGATAATTTTCGCCTCATCGTTACGAAAACCTGAATCAACATGAATCTGCTCACCATCCTGCTCATCATTGGCGGCGTTGTCGTCCTCGTCGTCATCGGCCTGATTTTTTCCTTCATCAGCGTGTGGGTGAAAGCGTTTCTGAACGGCGCGCGCGTGGGCATGGTGAACCTCGTCGGCATGCGCTTCGGTGGCGTGCCCTACAGCCTCGTCGTCGACGCGCGGATCACTGCGGTGAAGGCGGGCATCACGCTGACGACCGACGAAATCGCCGCGCACTATCTCGCCGGCGGCAATGTCATCCCGACGGTGCAGGCGCTGATCGCGGCGAACAAGGCCGGCATCAAGCTCGACTGGCGGACGGCGTGCGCGATCGATCTCGCGACGAAGGGCTCGGAAAAATCCGTCGCCGAAGCGGTGCGCACCTCCGTCGATCCGAAGGTCATCGATTGTCCCAACGCCGCCAGCGGCCGCACGACGATCGACGGCGTGGCGAAGGACGGCATCCAGGTGAAGGTGAAGGCGCGCGTGACCGTGCGCACGCACATCGACCGGTTCGTCGGCGGCGCGAAGGAGGAGACGATCATCGCGCGCGTCGGCGAGGGCATCGTGTCGACGATCGGCGCGGCCGAAACCTACAAGCACGTGCTCGAGGCGCCGGACAGCATTTCCAAAACGGTGCTGGCGCGCGGGCTCGATGTGGGCTCGGCGTTTGAAATTCTTTCGATCGACATCGCCGACGTCGACGTCGGCGAAAACGTCGGCGCGAAACTCCAGCAGGCGCAGGCCGAGGCGAACAAGAGCATCGCGCAGGCGCAGGCGGAAATCCGCCGCGCCGCGGCTGTCGCCGTCGAGCAGGAGATGAAGGCGCGCACGCAGGAAATGCAGGCGAAGGTCGTCGAGGCGCAGGCGCAGGTGCCGCTCGCGATGGCGGAGGCGTTTCGCAGCGGCCGGCTCGGCGTGATGGATTATTACCGGATGGAAAACATCCAGTCGGACACATCGATGCGCTCGTCGATCGCACATCCGGAAGGCGGCAAGAAATAACGCGTCCCGCGCGCTCGCGCCGAAATCATGCGCTCGACCTTTCAAAACATTCCGTGGCTGATCATCGTGTTTGTGGTGATCTCGGTGTTGCGCGCGCTGCAACAGGCGGGCGAGGCGCGCAAGAAGCACCAGGCGTCGGGCGACGAAACCGAGGAGCAGCGGCGCGTGCGCGAGATTCAGGAGCGCATCCGCCGGATCGCCGCCGAACGCAGCGGTCGCACGGTCGCGCCGCCGCTCGTGCGGCGCGTCGAGCCCGTGCCGCCCCGGGAAGTCGCGCTGCCGCCGGCCGAGGTGTTCGAGGCGCCGTTGCACGGCGGGTTGGAAATCGAAAGGGAAGAGGCGCCGGCGCTGGAGCCGCCGACGCGAAACGCGGAGCTGGAGCGGCAGGTGCGGCTCGCGGCCGAGTTGCGCGCGGTGACGGAGAGACGCCTGATGGGGGAGCGCCGGTCGGCGGAGGTGAGCGCGGCACAGCTGCAGCAGGCGGCCTCGGAGGATGGGCTTCGCAGCGTGGCGCGTGCACGCTTGCTCGAGGATTTGCGCGACCCGCAAAGCGTGCGGCGGGCCATCGTGCTGCGCGAGGTGCTCGGCGCGCCCGTCGGGCTGCGATGAGCGCGGGCCGCGGGACGCGGGCGTCGCGCCTCAGCGCATCGACTTCGGAATATTGATGCCCTGACTGCCGGCGCCGCTGGCCGACATCGGGAACACGCTGCCGTTGAATTCGACCGAAAGATTCTCGCCGGCGCTGAACGAAATGCGCTCGGGTCCGTCGAGCGGCAGCGTCTTCGATTCCCCGCGCCGCAGAAGGCCGTTGAAAAGTTCCTGGACCTCGGGCGCGTTCTGATCCTCGCCGAGATCACGCGTCACGGTCGCCACGCGCACCTGGACGATGTCCTTTGCGATCAGTCGATACGTGAGGCGCCGGGCCGGCGCGGTGGCGACCGGCGGTGCGGAGGCCGGCGAGCGATTCGGCGCGGAGACCGGATTATTCGCGCTCGACGAGCCGGAACCGCTGAACACCGCGCGGAGAAAAAGCGCGACGAGCAGCACGCCGAGGGCGATGCCGCCCCACTTGACGTATTTGAAAACCACGGCCGGGTCGGGCCCGCTCGGGAGCGCGGGGCCGCTGCCGCGCGGATAACGCGGCTGCGCGCGCGGCGCGCCGGGCGCCGGCTCGGCACTCGCGCCTTCCTCGGGCGGCGCGGCGCGCTCGCTCGATTCGCCGGCGGTGGCGACGGAGATGTCCATGCGGCCGTAGATTTCGCGGCTCGGCTGGCGCGGGCGGACGTCGCCGCGGCCGAGCGACGCGTAGTCGTTGAGGATCCGGTCGGCGGGCAGCTTCAGGAACGTCGCGTAATTGCGCAGGAAGCCGCGCGTGTAGATTTCCGTGAGCCCGATATCGAAGTGGTTGCTTTCGAATTTCTGCAGGTAGTCGCCGCGGATCTTCGTGGCCTCGGCCGCTTCGCGGATGGAAATGCCCTTTTTCTTGCGCGCTTCCTCGAGCCGTTCGCCGATGGTCTGCATGGAGTTGAGGTCGTGAGTTAGAAGAAACTTCCCCGCGAATCACGCCAATTCACGCGCCGCGAGGAGAATTGGGGAAAAATCGGGGAAGGCGCGCGGGGCGGGGAAGCGCCGAGCTGCAGTCGGCAGTTCCCGGAGCACCGAACTCTTGTCTGGCAACGAGGCGGGCGCGTATTCCCAGGCATCGTGCATTCGCGCCTTCGTGTCGTTCGCGATCGACCTACAGCGCGTCGAGATCGACGAGGATTTCCCGCGGGCTCGAGCCGTTTTCGGGGCCGACGATGCCCTTTTCCTCCATGATCTCCATGATGCGGGCGGCGCGATTGTAGCCGATGCGCAGCCGGCGCTGGAGCATCGAGGTGCTCGCGCGCTTGGTGGATTTCAGGACGTCGAGCGCCTGCTGATACAACTCCTCGTCGTCGCCGAGATCGCTGTCACCCTCCGCTCCCTCCTCGCCCTCCTCGTCCTCGCGGGCGGCGCGATCGATGTGCTGCTGGACGGCCTGGGCGTATTGCGGCGGGCCGTTGCGCTTGAGAAACTCGACGATCGCGGAAATCTCCTCGTCGGCGACGAACGCGCCTTGCGCGCGCACGAGCCGCGAAGTGCCGGGCGGCGTGAACAACATGTCGCCGCGGCCGATGAGCGTGTCGGCGCCCTTGCCGTCGAGGATCGTGCGCGAGTCGACCTGCGACGCGACCTGGAACGCGATGCGCGAGGGCAGGTTGGCCTTGATGACGCCGGTGATGACGTTCACCGACGGGCGCTGCGTGGCGATGATGAGGTGGATGCCGGCGGCGCGCGCGAGCTGGGCGAGGCGGGCGATGCTCGTCTCGATCTCGGCGGGCGCGATCATCATCAGGTCGGCGAGCTCGTCGATGATCGCCACGATGTAGGGCAGGCGGTCGGGAATCTCGATGTCGTCGGCCGCGAGCGGGTCGACGCCGGTGAGCGCGCCTTGCGACTCGGCGGGTGGCGGCGGCGCGGCGGCGCCGCGTTTGCGCGCGTTGAAGCCGACGATGTTGCGGACGTTGGCCTTCGCGAAGATCTGGTAGCGCTGCTCCATCTCGCCGAGCAGCCACTTGAGCGCGGCCGGCACCTTCTTCGGCTCGGTGACGACCGGAATCAGCATGTGCGGCAGCGCGTTGAAGATTTTCAACTCGACCACCTTCGGGTCGACCATGATGAGCCGCACGTCCTTCGGGCTTTTCGAATAAAGAATCGAGGCGACGATGGAATTGATGCAGACGGATTTGCCCGAGCCCGTCGCGCCGGCGATGAGCAGGTGCGGCATCTTGGCGAGATCGGAGATGAGCGGCTTGCCGGAAACATCCTTGCCGAGCGCGATCGGCAGCTCGGCCTTGGCGCCGGCCCAGTCTTCGCTTTCGAGCAGCTCGCGCATGCCGACCGGCGTCGGATGCTGGTTCGGCACTTCCACGCCGACGGCGGCCTTGCCGGGAATCGGCGCGAGGATGCGGACGGATTGCGCGCGCATGCCGAGCGCGATGTTCTTGTCGAGGCCGGCGATTTTTTCGACGCGCACGCCGGCCGCCGGCACGACCTCGTAACGCGTGATCACCGGGCCGACGTGGATTTCGCCGAGCGTCACCTCGACGCCGAATTCGCCGAGGATGCGCAGGAGATTTTCCGCGTTTTGCCGGTGCTCCTCCTCGCTGTTGCTGGCGTTCGGCTTCACCTGCTCCTTCAACGTCGAGAGCGGCGGAAACTGGTAGTTGGCGTCGTCGCTCTGTGGCAGCGTGACCTGGCGCGCCTTCTTCGGCTCCTCGGGCTTGACGATGTTGAGCTCGACCTTGCCGGTCGCGACGGCGAGCGGCTTGGTGTCGGTGGCGGGCTCGGCGGCGGATTTGCCGTTGCCGTTGGCGAGCTTGAGCGCGGGCGCGGGTTTCGGCTCGGGCTTCGCCGGCGGCGGCACGGCGGGCTTCGCGGAGACGGCGTCGTCGGCCGCGGTTTCGGCGCCGCGCGCGGCCGCGGGTTTGGCGAGCGGATCCTCGGCGGATTTCGGCACGAACGACGTCTTTCGGCCCGTGGGGCCGACGGGCATCGGCGGAGTGCTCGCGACTTTGGCGGCGACGACGGCGGCGGCGGTTTGCTGCTTCGCGCGCGCCTCCTTGTCCTTCTGCCGCTGGGCGGCGAGTTCGGCCTTTTGTTTCTTCCGTTCCTCGCGCCACGCGCCGAAATTGGTGAGGATTTTTTCCAGCTCGGAGCCGATGTCGCGGACGAAAATGAACAACAGCCCCGCGCAGTAGAGCGTGCCGAGCAGCAGGCCCGATCCGAAGCCGCCGAGCGCGGACTCGAGCGCCTGATGGTAGATTTTCAGCCCGATCCAGCCGCCCGGCCCGTAGGGAAAATAATTACTGCGCCACGCTTCGTCGCGAAACATCGCCGCGAGCCCCGCGAGCGCGATCGCGGTGAACAGCATCGTGACGAAGCGCGCGGACGTGACGTAGCGCGAATTCCGGATCGCCACGTAAACCATCCAGAGCAGAAAAATCGGCAGCAGCCACGCGGCCGCGCCGATCGTGGTCAGCAGCACCCAAACCGTCTCGGCGCCGACCCAGCCGACGGGATTTTTCGCGACGGGCGCCGTCGAGATGTGGCGGCTTTGCGCCGGATCGTAGGCGACGATCGCGACCGTCAGATACGCGCCGGCGAAAAAGCACAGCAGGGCCGCGAGCCAGTTGGGCCGGTAACGCGGCGCCTGAAAAGAGGGCCCGTCGTTTGGGTTTGAAGTCTCCGCCTTGGACATTTGTGTGAGCCAGCTACGCGCTTGGAAGCGGATTCCACGCTAACAACCCGGCCGGTCAAATGTAAACCCCCCCGGCTGGTTTTCACAAAAAACTCGTCAATCCTCATGCGCGAACTGCTCCGTTTCCAACCGCTGTATCAGGAACGCGTTTGGGGCGGGCGCGCACTCGAAAATTCCCTCGGCCGCAAGCTGCCCGCCGGCCAGCCGATTGGCGAAAGCTGGGAGATCGTCGACCGGCCCGAGGCGCAGTCGATCGTCGAGGGCGGCCAGCTCAACGCGCAATCGCTGCGCAGCGTGCTCGCGCGCCACGCGGCCGAGGTGATGGGCCCGAAGTGGCCGGCGGGAAAACCGTTTCCGGTCCTCGTGAAGTGGCTCGATTGCCGCGAACGGCTGAGCCTGCAGGTGCATCCGCCGGCGTCCCTCGCGGCCGAACTCGGCGGCGAGCCGAAGACGGAAAACTGGTATATCGCGGAGACGGCGCCCGGCGCGGAGCTGATCGTCGGATTGAAGCGCGGCGTCACGCGCGAGCAGTTCGAGCGCGCGATCGCGGAGCAGGGCGTCGAGGCATGCGTGCATCATTTTCGCGTGGCGGCGGGCGACTCGATCCTCGTGCACAGCGGCCAGGTGCACGCGATCGACGCCGGCAATCTCATCCTCGAAATCCAGCAGAACTCCGACACGACGTATCGCGTCTACGACTGGGGCCGCACGGGCCTCGACGGCCTGCCGCGGCCGCTGCACGTCGCGCAGTCGCTGCGCTCGATCGACTGGACGGATTTCGAGCCGGCGCCGACGCGCGCCGCGCCGACCTCGGGCACGATCGCGGATTGCGCGGAGTTTTCGATCCGCCGCGTCGTGCTCGGCGCAGGCGAGCGCGTGCACCTGCGCGCGGGCGAGCAGCCGCGCATCGTGAGCGTCGTGAGCGGCGCCGTGCACGCGCACCTCGAAAACACCAGCGGCACGCGCGCGCCGATCGGTCAGAAGCTCGCGCGCGGCGACAACGTCGTCGTGCCGTTCGCGGGGGCGTTCACCTTCGTGGCGGACGTGATGACGATTTTGCTCGTGACGGAAAATTTCGCCGGCGGCGCGTGAGCCGCGGTTTTCCCGCGGCCGCCGCCAGCTCCCGCGGCGGAGAAGCCGGTGAAGGACGGGACTTGAAGAAACGGGAAAGCCGTTGTTAGTTCTGCGCCCTTTGCAGCCATGGCCGAGTCCGAAACCGATCAACCTGTGACCAACCCCACCGCGGCGAAAACCGCCGGCGCGCGGAATCCTGCCGCGGCCGACGCCGGGCAGGCGCTGCCGGAGGCGGAAAATCTCGAGTCGCAGGCCTCCTTCGCCAAGGCGCTCGAGGAATCGCTCGCCGCGGCGCGCGCCGAGGCGGCGGCAAATTACGACAAGTTCATGCGCACGGCGGCGGACCTGGAGAATTTTCGCCGGCGCGCGGTGCGCGAGAAGGACGACCTGCGGACGACGGCGACCGGCCGCGTGCTCGAGGATATTTTCCCGGTGCTCGATAATCTCGCGCTCGCCGTCACGGCGGCGAAGCAGCCCGGCGCGGACGTGAAGGCGCTGGTCGGCGGCGTCGAGCTCGTGCTCGGCCAGCTCAAGAGCGCGCTCGCGAGCCACGGGCTGAAGGAGATCAATCCCGCGGGCCAACCGTTCGACCCGCACCAGCACGAGGCGATCTCGCACCAGCCGAGCGCGGACGTGAAGGAAGAACACGTGCTCACCGTCGTGCGCGCCGGCTACTCGCTCAATGGCCGGCTGCTGCGGCCGGCGTCGGTAATCGTGTCGAGCGGACCGGCGAAAAAATCGTCCGGGGAGAAGCCGGTGATCTGATTTGCAGGCTGCGCGCGCGCCGCGCAGCGTGGCGCAACCGGCGCCACCACCTCCAGCATTTCAACGAACATGGCCAAGGACGACTACTACGAACTGCTCGGCGTCGAGAAGGGCGCGAGTGCGGAGGAATTGAAAAAGGCCTACCGCAAGAAGGCGGTGCAGTTTCATCCCGACAAGAATCCGGGCAACAAGGAGGCGGAGGAGATGTTCAAGAAAGTCTCGCACGCCTACGAGGTGCTGAGCGACCCGGAGAAGCGCGCGGCCTACGATCGCTACGGCGCGGCGGCCTTCGAGGGCGGCGCGGGTCCGCGCGGGCCCGGACCCGGAGGGATGGGCGGCGGGTTTCACGATCCGTTCGACATCTTCCGCGAAGTCTTCGGCCAGCAGGGCGGCATGGGCGGCGGGATTTTCGAGGAGATGTTCGGCGGCGGCGCGCGGCGCGGCGGCGGGCACGACGGCGACGACCTGCGCTACGATCTCGAGATCACACTTGAGGAGGCCGCGCGCGGCGTGGAGAAGGAAATTTCGTTTCGCAAAAACGTCACCTGCGAGCGCTGCGAGGGCAGCGGCGCGGAGCCGGGCTCGCGCAAAATCACGTGCCCGACGTGCCGCGGCGCGGGGCAGATCCGGCGCTCGGGCGGGATCATCACGTTCACGCAGACGTGCCCGACGTGCGGCGGCGCGGGCACGAAGGTCGAGAAGCCGTGCACGGTGTGCCGCGGCGAAGGCCGCGTGCCGAAGACGACGAAGCTCAACGTGCGCATCCCGCCCGGCGTCGACACCGGCTCGCGACTGCGCTCGTCGGGCAACGGCGAGGCGGGCGTCGGCGGCGGCGCTTCGGGCGATCTCTACATCGTGCTCGCGGTGAAGGAGCACGAGCTGTTCGAGCGGCAGGGCGAGGATCTGTTTTGCGAGATTCCGATCAAGTTCACGCTCGCGACGCTCGGTGGCACGATCGAGGTGCCGACGCTTTTCGGCAAAGCCTCGCTGAAAATTCCCGTGGCGACGCAGAGCGGCACGACGTTTCGGCTGCGCGGCAAGGGCATGCCGAGCCTCCGCGGCGGCCACCAGGGTGACCAGCTTGTGCGCGTGCACGTGGAGGTGCCGCAGGCGCTCACCGCCGAGCAGCGCAAGCTGCTCGAGGAATTCGCGCGGATCAGCGGCGACGCCGCGGAGCCGACGTCGAAGACGTTTTTCGAGAAGGCGAAAAAATTCTTCTGAGCTGAACGGCAGATCGGCGCGTGCGCCACGCGTCGGTCGGAGTGGCCCGGGCGTCTCGCCCGCGTTTCATCCTTGGAAATTCATCTGCGCACACGCCTTCGCGCTCTTCGCGCTTTTGCGTTCAGGTTTTCGGGCCGAGCCTGACGTCCATCCACACGGCGAGCGTCAGCACGGTGCCGCGAGCGATGAATTTTATCTCGGGCGCGACGGCGAGGAGCGTCATGCCGTTGAGGAGCGCCGTCATGATGAGCGCGCCGAAGATCACGCCCCACACGGTGCCGCGGCCGCCTTTGAGCGCCGTGCCGCCGATCACGCACGCGGCGATCGCGTCGAGCTCCATCAGATCGCCGACCGTCGTCGTCGAGGCGCCCGAGTAGGCCGTGGTCATGAAGCCGGTGAGCGCGACGGTCACGCCCATCAGCACGTAGGCGCCGACGAGCACGCGGTTGACGGCGATGCCGGAAAGCACGGCGGCTTCCTCGTTGCCGCCGATCGCGTAGAGATACCGGCCGAACGGCGTGTGGCGCGTGAGAAAATAAACGGCGCCCGCGGTCGCGGCGAGAATCAGCAGCGAGAGCGGCACGCCGCGGAAGCCGTTGAAAACTCTCGCGAGGCCGATCACCGCGGCGGCCACGCCGATCCACAGCGCGAGATCGGCGCCGGCCTTGCGCACGGGCAGGCCGTGGGTCAGGCGGGCGACGCGCGCGCGCCAGGCCATGAACGCCAGCGCGGCCACGACGGCGCCCGCGAGGCCGAGGCCGATATGCTTCGGCAGGTAGTAGGTCGTGAGCCGCGAGTAGAGGTTGTCCTCGTCGCCGCGCGCGACGGGGATCGTCGAGTTTTGAATCACGAGCCAGAACAGGCCCTTGAAAATCAGCAGCCCGCCGAGCGTGACGATGAACGAAGGCATCCGCTCGCGGACGATGAACAGGCCCATGAGCATCCACAGCGCGAGAGCCGCGACGAAAGCTGCACCCATCGCCGCCGGCGCGGACCAGCCGTGTTGAAACACGAGCACCGCGGCGATGCCGCCGATCAGCCCGACGCCGCTGCCGACCGACAGATCGATCTGGCCCGTGAGCAGGATCATGAACATCCCGAGCGCGAGCGTGCCGGTGATCGAGAACTCGACGATGAGCTGCGTGAGATTGCGCGGCCCGAGAAACGCCGGCTCGCGCACCGCGAAATACGCGGCGATGACGGCGAGCGCGATGGGCATCGCGAGGTTTTTGAAAAGCGGGGCGGATTTCATGGCGGCAGCGAAATCAAACCGGTTTCACGCCAAGGACGCGACGGTCGCAGCCGCGGAAGCTTTCGCCCGTTGCGTCCTTCGCGACCCTGGCGTGGAGGAAGGGCTGAAAAATTTCATCGGCATCAGGCGGCGCGCGTGTGGCCCATCGCGGCGGCCAGCAGTTTTTCCTGCGCGAACTCCGCGCGTGCGAACTCGCCGCCGATCGCTCCCTCGTGCAGCATGATGATCCGGTCGCTCATGCCCATGAGCTCGGGCAGCTCGCTCGAAACGAGGATCACGGCTTTGCCTTCGCTCGTGAGCCGGTTGATGAGCTCGTAGACTTCCTGCTTCGCCCCGACGTCGATGCCGCGCGTCGGCTCGTCCAGCATCACGACGCGCGGCCCGGTCATGAGCGCTTTTCCGAGCACGACTTTTTGCTGATTGCCGCCGGAGAGGCCGCCGACGCGCGCGGACTGAGCGGGCGCTTTGACGCGCAGCGCTTCGAAGAAGTGGCGGTTGCGGACATATTCCGCCGGATGGTCGATCCGGCCGCCGGGCCGCGTGAACTGCCGCAGGCTCGCGAGCGAGAGGTTGAAACCGATCTGCTCCCCGAGCACGAGGCCGTAGCGGCGGCGGTCTTCCGTCACGAGCACAAGTCCGCGCGCGATGGAGCGGCGCGGCGCGGGGTCCGAAAAAGATTCGCCGCGCAGCGTGACTTCTCCCGCGACGCGCCGGCCCCATGCACCGAACAAGTGCATGAGCAACTCGGTCCGCCCCGCGCCCATCAAGCCGCCGAAGCCGAGCACTTCGCCCACGCGGAGCTCGAAGGAAATGTCGCGCAGAAACGGCGGCTCGCCCGCCGTGGGCGCCGCGGAAAGATCGCGCACGGCGAGGATCGCAGCGGAGCCGGCCGAGCCGGGAAGCGCGGCGCTCTCGCCGCGCGGATGCGACGAGGGCGTCGCGTCTCCCGTGCCAGCGGCGTCGGACTGACGCGAGGACGTGGTCGCGTTTCCCGGCAACCGTGGCCGGCGCGGAAACAGGTCGGTGATTTCGCGACCGACCATGTGCTTGATCGCGAGCGGAATCGTGGCGTCGCGCGTGGCGAGCGTGACGATGCTCGCGCCGTCGCGCAGCACGGTGATGCGATCGGCGATCGCGAAGACTTCGTCGAGCTTGTGCGAGATGTAGATGCACGCGGTGCCTTGCGCGCGCAGCCGGCGGAGATGCGCGAGCAACACGGCGACTTCCTGCTCGGTCAGCGCGGCGGTGGGCTCGTCGAGCACGAGCACGCGGGATTTCTTGTCCATCGCGCGCACGATTTCCACGAGCTGCTTCTGGCCGATGCCGAGCGTGCGCACCGGCGCCTCCGGCGCGATCGCGAGGCCGAAGTCGGCCAGCAGCGCGGCAGCGCGCCGGTGCATCTCGAGCCAGTCGATGCGCCAGCCGCGGCGCGGCGCGCGGCCGAGAAAAATATTTTCCGCGACGCTCAGCTCGTCGATGAGCGCGAATTCCTGCGTGATCACCGCGATGCCGGCGGCCTCGGCGTCGCGGATCGAGCCGAATTGCGCGACCTGCCCGTCGACGAGCAATTCGCCGTCGTAGCTGCCGTGCGGATGAATGCCGGAGAGCAGCTTGATCAGCGTGGATTTGCCCGCGCCGTTTTCGCCGCAGAGCGCGTGGACTTCGCCGGCGCGCAGATCGAACGCGACGTCCTTTAGCGCGACGACGCCGGGAAATTTTTTGGTGAGCGCGCGCGCCTCAAGCAGCGGCGCGGGCCGAGCGACGAGGGGTGGCGAAGAATCCGCAGTCATTCCGGGAAGCGGCGAGCGGACTGGCGTGCGGCGCGGAGTTATTTCAACTCCGCCGCCGTGTGAAACCCGTCGGCGACGACGGTGCTCGCCAGGTTGGCCTTATCGACGCCGATGACCTGCTCGAAGATCGACGGGACTTGTTTCGCGCCGTTGTCGAGCGTCGTCGCCGCGGCCGGCTTTTCGCCTTTCGCCACCTGCACGGCGACGCGCGCGGCGAGCGAGGCGAGATTTTTCAGCGGCTTGTAGACGGTCATCGCCTGCGTGCCGCGCTCGATGCGCTGGCAGGCGGCGAGATCGGCGTCCTGCCCGGTGACGAGGACCTTGCCGGCGAGGCCTTCCTCGATCAGCGCCTGGATCGCGCCGCCGGCGGTGCCGTCGTTCGAGACGACGACGGCATCGATGTCGCGACCGGATTTGGTGATCGCGGCGTTCATGATTTTTTTCGCGACCTCGGGCTTCCAGTCGGTCGCCCAGTCCTCGTGCAGCACCTGGATTTTGCCGGCTTTGATGAGTGGCAGGAGGATGTTGTCCTGGCCCTGCTTGAACATCTTCGCGTTGTTGTCGGTGGGCGCACCGTAGATACGGACGATGCGCGCGGGGCGATCCTTCGGGAGGTGCGCGGCGGCGTAGCTCGCCTGTGCTTCGCCGACCTTCACGTTGTCGAAGGTGAGGTAGTAGGCGATGTCGGCGTTGAGAATGAGGCGGTCGTAGGCGATGACGGGGATCTTCGCCTCGTTGGCGGACTTGACGGCGCGCGTCATCGCGGCGCCGTTGTGCGGGACGATCACGAGCACGTCGACGCCGCGGCTGATGAGCGATTCGACGTTGCGCACCTGCACGGTGTCGTCGCTGTTGGCCGCCTGCACGAGCACGGTGGCGCCGAGTTTTTCCGCCTCGGCCTTGAACGTGTCGCGGTCGTGCTGCCAGCGTTCCTCCTTCAACGTGTCGAGGGAAAGCCCGATGACGGGCTTGTCCTTGGAAGCGAAAGCGGTGGCGGCGCAAGCGAGCAGCAGCAGGGGGAGGAGGTGGGTTTTCATGACGAAGAAAAGGGATACCGCATCGACATCGGCCGCGCGAAGCCCGAGGCTGCGTGACCGTGAAGCTCGACGATCCGAAGTTGAAAGTGAGGTCGCTGGAGAACGCCCTGATCTGGCGCGACAGTCAACGCCGCGAGCGCCGCCCGGTGGTGTTGACGAACGGCGTCTTCGACCTGCTGCACACCGGGCATCTGCATTTTCTGCACGCGGCGCGCAACCTCGGCGGCGCGCTGGTCGTGCTGCTGAACGACGACGCGAGCGTGCGCACGCTGAAAGGGCCGCTGCGCCCCGTGCAGACGCAGGAGCAGCGCGCGTTTGCGCTGGCGTCGCTGGCGTGCGTGGATTGCGTCGTCGCGTTTCACACGCCGCGGCTCGACGCGGAAATCCGCGCGCTGCGCCCGGACAAATACTGCAAGGCGGGCGACTACAGCCTCGACAAGCTCGACCGCGGCGAGCGGACCGCGCTCGAGGAAGTCGGCGCGGAGATCGAGTTCCTGAAATTTTTGCCCGGCTTCAGCACGACCTCGCTGATTGCGAAGATCAAGGCGGCGGGGGAGATTTGAATCATGCGTGTCGTCATCCTTGGCTCCGGCCGCGGCTCGAATGCCGAGGCGATTTTGCAGGCGCAGCAGGCGGGCCGGCTCGGCCGTGCGCGGGTGGTGCAGATTTTTGCGGACAAGCCCGACGCGGGCATCCTCGCGCTCGGGCCGCGCTTCGGCGTGCCGGCGGATTTTTTGGACGCGGCGCCGTTCAAGACGAAGCTCGATGGCGAGGCCGAGCAGCACTACATCGCGGCGATCGCGGCCTGCAGCGCGGACCTCATCGTGCTTGCCGGCTTCATGCGCGTGCTGAAGCTGCCGTTTCTCTCCACCTTCGAGGGGAAAATCATCAACCTGCACCCGAGCCTGCTGCCGAGTTTTCCCGGGCTCGACGGCATCGGGCAGGCGTTCCGGCGCGGCGTGAAGATCACCGGCTGCACGGTGCATTCCGTGACGCTCGACGTCGACGGCGGGCCGATTCTCGACCAGGCCGCGGTGCGCATCGAGGAAGATGACACGCTGGAAACGCTCGCGGCGAAAGTGCACGCGGCGGAGCACGCGCTGCTGCCAGCCGTGATCGCGCGGCTGAGCGAGAAATCGCTCGGCGGCCTGAAAACCTAGGTGTCGACGGGCGAATCGCCGATGACTTCCGCGCCGATCCTCATCGTCGAAGACGAGCCGGCGATCGCGGACACCCTCGTCTACGCGCTGAAAACGGAAGGCTTCACGCCCGAGTGGTGCACGACCGGTCGCACCGGACTGGCTGCGCTCGCGGCGAAGACGTTTGCGTTGATCGTCCTCGATGTCGGTCTGCCGGATGGCAGCGGCTTCGACGTGTGCAAGGAGATCCGCACCCGCTCGAGCGTGCCGGTGCTGTTTCTCACGGCGCGCAACACCGAGCTCGACCGCGTGCTCGGGCTCGAGCTCGGGGGCGACGATTATCTCGTGAAGCCTTTCAGCCCGCGCGAACTGACGGCGCGCGTGAAGGCGATTCTGCGGCGCACGAGCGGAGCTGCATCCACGCCGACGAGTCAGGAAAAGCGCGCTGTCGGACGTGATGCTTCTTCCGCGCCGGGAGAATTTCTAGTCGACGACGGACGCTGTGCGATTTCGTTTCGCGGCACGGAACTGGTCCTGACACGCTACGAGTTTCGCCTGTTGAAGACGCTCGCCGCGCAGCCTGGCCGGGTGTTCTCGCGCGAACAGTTGATGAACGCCGCCTGGGAGGATCCTGGTGCGAGTCTCGATCGCACGGTTGACGCCCACATCAAGACGCTCCGCGCGAAACTACACGCGATCGCGCCTGACGCCGATCCGATCCAGACGCACCGCGGGCTGGGCTACTCGTTGCGCGCGGCGCCCTGATGGCATGAAAATCCGGACGGCGATCTTCGGCGTATATGTCGCCGCGTCGGCCGTGGGGCTGGCGATCCTGATGGGTTTCGTGCTGCGCGAAGTGCGGCTGCGCTACGTCGAGTCGATGCGCCGCACGCTCAACGACACGACCGCCATGCTCGCGGTCCTGCTCGAAGCTGATCTCGCGCGGCAGGCTGGCGCGCCGGACCTCGGTGCCGCGTGGCGCGCGAACCTGCCGGCGTTCGCGCGCGCGGCGGGTGCGTTGCGCGTCTACGTGACGGACGCGCGTGGCCTCGTGGTGTTCGACGGGAATGACGGGCGCGACATTGGCCGAGATTACACGCTGCGGCCGGAGATGCGGGCGTATTTCGCGAAGGCTTACGAGGCGGCCGAGAACACTGGTGTCGTCGACGGCGAGTTGCGCGTGACCACGCCGGTGAAGCAGGGCGGCGCGATCGTGGGCTTTGTCGGCGTGGCGCGGCCGTTCAGCACGGTGACGGCGGCGATCTTTCGCGCGCGGTTGCGGCTCGCGGTCGGCGCACTCGCGGTTGCGGCGCTGATGGTGGCGGCGGGCTGGTGGATTTCGTCGAAGCTCACGCACTCGCTCGAGCGGCTGACGGATTACGCGCTGGCGGTGCGCGACGGCCGGACGGCCACGCCGCCGGCCTCGCGGGCGAAGGAAATCGCCGCGCTCGCCCGGGCGTTCGAGGAGATGCGCGTGACGCTCGAGGAGAAGGCGCACGTCGAGCGCTACACGCAGGCGCTGGCGCACGAGTTCAAGGCGCCGCTGTCCGCGATCCGGGGAGCGGCGGAATTGCTCGACGAGGAAATGCCGCGGGAGGCGCGGGCGCGATTCGTGGCGAACCTGCGCGCAGAATCGGAGCGGATGCGGCGTATCGTGGACCGGTTGCTCGAGCTCGCGGCGCTCGAGGCGCGGCGGGGCGGGGGCGAGTTTGCCGAGGTCGGGCTGCGGGCCGTCGTCGAGGAGGTTTGCGCCACGGCGCGGAACGCGGCGGCGCAGCGAAACGTGACCCTGACGCTCGCGGCCGGCAGCTCGCCGCGAGTGCACGGGGAAAAATTCCTCCTCGCGCAGGCGGTCGGCAATCTCGTGCAGAACGCGCTCGAATTCGTGCCGAGCGGCGGCGCCGTGAACGTGTCCCTCCACGAGCAAAGCGGACGCGCGATCGTGACCGTGGATGACGACGGTCCCGGCGTGCCGGAGTTCGCGCGCGAGCGCGTGTTCGAGCGTTTCTATTCGCTGCCACGACCGGACAGCGGACGAAAAAGCAGCGGGCTGGGCCTGAGCATCGTGCGTGAGATCGCGCGGCTGCACGGTGGCGCGGCGACGCTGGAGAACCGTGCCGAAGGTGGCGCGCGGGCGACGCTGAGTTTGCCGGTGGCCTCCGACGTGTAAAGTGGCGGGGTCGGAGGCATTTTTTCATCGCGAATTCATCGTCGCTTCACACGGACTTCATCGGCGCGTGGCACGCTGACGGGATGGAAACACCTCCGCTGCTTCAGGCGCCGGCCCGTTTTGCCCAGCGCAACGCCGCCGGGCTCAAACTCCTGCTTGTCGGTTTTCTGATCCTCGTGCTGCTCGCCCCGCTCGGGATGGTGCGGAGCACGCTGCACGAACGGCTGGAACGACACGATGCGGCCGTCGCGGACATCGCCCAGTCGTGGGGCGGCGCGCAGCGGCTGCTCGGGCCGGTGCTGGTCGTGCCGTTTACGTTTGCCACGGAATCGGAGACGGTGATGGCGGACGGACGACGGGTGCGCACTTCGCGGCTGGTGACGGCGGAGGCGTTTTTCCTGCCGGATCAATTGACGGTGAACGGCGACCTCGAGCCATCGGCGCGGTCGCGCGGGATCTACACGACGCACGTATATGGCGCGAAGCTCCGAGTGACGGGGCGTTTCGCGGCGCCGGACTTCGCGTTTACGAATCTCGCATCGCCCGAGGTGCAATGGAGCCGGGCGCGCGTCGGTTTTGCGTTGAGCGATCTGCGCGGCACGCGCGAGGCGCTGGTTTTGAAATGGAGCGGTGGCGATGCGGCACTCGAGCCCGGCGCGCGGATCGACGGCTTCGGCGCGGGATTGCACGCGCCGGTGAAACTCGCGGCGGGCGGCGGGGCGGTGGAGTTTTCACTCGAGCTCACGTTGAACGGCAGCGGCGGACTGACCATCGTGCCGCTCGGGCGTCAGACGGACGTGCGGCTCGCGTCGGCGTGGCCCGATCCGGGATTCGTGGGTTCGTTTCTGCCGGTGCGCCGCGAGATAGGGCCGAAGGGCTTCAACGCGACGTGGCAGGTGAGCCATTACGGGCGGGACTTTCCGCAGGCTTGGGCGACGGCGGGAAGCGTGCCGGCGCCGACGGCGAGCGCGATCGAGGCGGCCGCCTTCGGTGTGAATCTCGTGCACATGGTGACAGCGTATCGGACGGTCGAACGCGCGATCAAATACGGCGTGCTGTTCCTCGCGCTCGTGTTCACGACGTTTTTTCTGTTCGAGGCGCTGAGCGAGGTGAGGTTGAGCGCGCTCAACTACCTGCTCGTGGGTGCAGCGCTGTGCCTGTTTTACCTCGGGCTGCTTTCGCTCTCGGAGTTTGTCGGCTTCACGGTGGCGTATGGTCTCGCGGCGGGCGCATCGGTGCTGTTGATCGGGCTCTACGGCAGGAGCGTGCTGCGGAGCGCAAGGCGCGCGCTGCTTGTGTGCGGGATGCTGGGCGGCGTCTATGCGTATCTCTATTTCGTGCTGCGGATGGAGGACTTTGCGCTGCTGGCGGGCACGGGTGCGCTGTTCGTGCTGCTCGCGGCGGTGATGTATGCGACGCGGCGGCTCGACCGCGGCGCACCACCGGCCGAAATGGCGGACGCGGCCGGAGTGGTGCCGTGAGCACGCTCACGAGCGAAGAGCACGGCCCCGCTGACGGCGTGGCGGGAACGCGGCCGCGGTGGCGCGGTCTGCGGCGGGCCTGAAACGGTCGGTCGTGCCGGCGGCTCGCGCGGCGCAGGCGCCCGAGGGAGGCGGCGTGGAGCGCGTTGATCCGACCGGAACATGGGCGGACGCTCGAGGCCGGCGCGCGCAACATCGAATCGCTGCGCACGCGCGCCGACTTCGCCGCGCTGCTCGGAGTCCGCGTGATGCTCGAGAACGTCCCCGGCCGCTTCAACTCCGTCGCGCAGCTCGCGCCGATCTTCGACGCCCGGCCGACGCTTGGGCTGCACCTCGACATCGGCCACAGCAACCTCGACGCGCCGCACAACTACGCGACGGAGTTGATCGCGCGGTTCGCATCGCGGCTCGCGCACGTGCATGACAATCGCGGCGGCCACGCCAACCTGCACCTCGCGCTCGGGATGGGCGACATCGACTTCGCCGCGTGCCTCGGCACGCTGCGCGGCAGCGGCTACGGCGGCACGATCACGCTCGAGGTTTTTTCGCGCGACCGGCACTCCCTCGCGCACAGCCGCGACCGGCTGCGCGAATTGTGGGCTGCGGCCGCGTGATCACGCGGCGATCGAAGCGCGCGGCTCAGCGGCGAGAGCCGCGAGGCAGCGCTCCAGCGCTTCCTCCCACGAAGAGAGCAGCGCGCCGCGTTCGCTCGCGAGCGCGCAGAGCCGCGGCCGTGGCGCGACCCAGCCGAGCTCGGCCGGCGTCGCAGATCGGACGCGGTCGAGCGGCGCGTTGACCGCTCGCGCGATTGCCTGCGCCCAGGCGAACCAGCTCACCGCGCCGCCGTTCGCGAGATGCCACAGGCCGTGCGCGCCGTCGATGAGGAGATCGAGCGTGGCGTTGACGAGCTCGGGCACGTAGGTCGGCGACACGATGCATTCGGTGGACGCGGGCACGCGCCGGCCGGCGTTGAGCGCGCGCAGGACGTGCGCGGCGAAATTGTGATCGTCCCACGGGCCGAAGAACGCGCTCGTGCGCACGATCAACGCGGCCGGGTGCAACGCCGCGACGCGCTGTTCGGCCTCGAGCTTCGAGCGGCCGTAGACGTTGAGCGGCGCGGGCGCCGAACTCTCGACGCAGGCGCGATCGCTCGCGCCGTCGAAAACCAGATCGCTGGAGAACGTCGCGAGCTTCGCGCCGAGCTCGGCGCAGGCGGTGGCGACGTTGGCCGCGCTGGTGGTGTTTTCACGACGGCAGGTCGTTTCGTCGCGCTCCGCTTCGTCGACGCGCACATAGCCGGCGCAATTGACGACGGCCCACGGCCGCAGCGCCTCGAGCGTGAGTCGCACCGCGGCGGCATCGGCGAGGTCGAGATTGCTGCGGAGCAGGCCGATCGCTGGCAGTCCGCGTAATTCGCAGAGACGCAAAAACGCGCGCCCGAGCGTGCCGCGCGCGCCGAGCACGACGAGCGGCGGCGTGCCCGCGGGCGCGGGCGGCTCATCGCGAAAAGCGGTGCCGGCTCCGGTCACGGGCGCGGCGACGGGCGGATATTCGAGTCGCACCGGCCGGCGCCACCAGCCGGGCGAGGCGAGCCATGGCGCGTCGAGTGGCAGATTTTTGGCGAGCGCTTCCGCGATGGTGGCTACGGCGGTGCGACGCGGCCGCGGGCCGCGCACGTCGAAGGCGCCGCTCTCGTAGCGGCCGCGCGCGTGCAGGAGGAGCGAATCCCAGTCGTAGGCGCCGAGCAGCGACCAGAGGGTGACGGCGCGAATATCCGCGCCGGCCGCGCGCGCGGCTTCGGCGCCGCGCCAGATTTCCACGACCCAGCGCGCCTGCTCCTCACGCGTGCACGCGAGCTGCACCTCGGTGAGGGCGATGGGGCGGCGGAAACGTTCCCACAGTTCGCGCATCAAACCTTCCGCGCCGACCAGGCCTTCGGCGCGCACGCGCACGGCGTCGACATCGGCGTAGGCGTCGCGTCCGTTGCCGCCATGCGTGCGGCGCGGGTAGCGTTCGAGTCGCTCGTCGAGGAAGCGTTCGCCCGTGACGTAATAGTTCATCCCGAGAATGTCGGGCGGACACGGATCGTCGTTGAAACTTTCCAAATCGGCCTCCGGCACGCCGGAGTGCAGCAGGTGATCGCGCACGAGGTGATCGCGATCGATGCGGCCGCAGAGCAGATCGAACGTCAGCCAGCGGCGCTCGTTTTCATACTCGGCCTGATAAGCGAGCTTCGGCGTGCTGTGGATTTTGCCGACATCCTCCGTCTGAATCAGCTCGGCGGCGGGATTCACGGCGCGGATTTCCTTCATCGCGGCGCGGATCGCGAGGCACTCGTTGAGGAAACAGCGGCCGAAGCACGCGGCGCTGCGGCCGTGCGGATGCCAGAGGCCGTAGAGTCCGCTGAAACGCGCCGTGGTGTTGGGCTCGTTGATCGGCGTGTAGGCGTCGATCCACGGAAAACGCTCCGCGACCGCGCGGGCGAAACGCGCGAGCCCGGCGACAAATCCCTCGTCGAGCAAACCGCCGGGCAACGCGCCGCCGCCGTGATGGACAAACCCGACGATCGGCCGGATGCCGAGGGCGCGCAGACGATTCAGCCGCTCGTCGGCCCAGCGCCAATCGATCTGCTCCGGGTCGGCGCCGTGGCGTTCCCACAGCAGCGGATAACGGAGCGCGCGGATGCCGAGCGTGGCGAACTGCTCCAGATCTTCCACGCGATCCCGGTGGCCGCTGCGGTGCAGTTGCTCGCGCACTTCGTCGTGGATGCGCACCTGCGAGCACTCGACGCCGCCCCAGAGTTGCAGCGGGCGGTGCGGTGCGGGTGGTGGCGACGGAAGCATATCGAGTCCTCGTTGCTGCGCCGGCAAGAGGGGGTTCCATCGATCCGCGGACGGGCACGGCGATGGCACGCGACGCTTGGTTTTTTTTCGGTGGAACTGGGCTCGGCAAGGACCCACCTCGGCGGCGGTGGTGCCCGAAAATCAGGGGCGTTCCCATTCGATCACCACGGTCGGTCCGATGGGGAAACGCCCGACGTCGTGTCCGTAAATCGTCAGGCCGCCGCGCGGATTGGCGTCCGCCGGCACCGCGCAGCGCAGGCGCAACTGTCCGGTCCGCGCGACCTCCTCGGCGACGCGGGCGAGCAGCGCGTCCTCGATCGTCGCGCGCATCAGATAGCCGTAGGCGCCGCGGCCGTTTTTCGGATCGCGCAGATAACTCAGCGCGCCGCGGGTGTCGTGCGGATGATCGGGCAGGATTTCGCGGTGCACGCGGAGATCGTTCACCAGCAGCTCGAACACCGTCGGATGCTTGTGCGCGCTCGTCTGCGGCGTGCCTTCGCGCCGCGCCGAGACTTCGCAGAGCACGCGGATGCGCCGCGCGTGGCCGAGCTGCGCGAGCGCCTCGTCGGTGAAATGCCATTCGAAGTAGCCGGCATCGGCGCCGTAACAGAAACCGAGCCGCTCCGCCTCAGCGTGGTCGCTGAAGGGCGCGTGCCATTCCTCTGCGGCCCACGCGTGCACCGGTCGGCGCAGCACGAGCGTGGGGCCGCGATCCTCGCGCTTGGGCGGCGGCCCGGCGGGTGCGGCGAAGTGCTGCACGAAATTCGTCGCGACCGTTTCGCCCGTCGGCGTGACGGCGGCGACGGAAAACGTGCAGAGCATCGGCTCGGCGGGCGCGGTGAGCGCGACGCGTTGCGCGAGCTCGATGTGGTAGTGCGGAAAATCGATCGGCGCGCGGCCGCGGGCGAGCTGCGCGTGCACGGTGCCGAGCGTGTCGATGCCGGCGTAGAGCCAGTGCAGCGTGACGTTGTCGCGCCGGCGCCGCGAGAAGTGCGACGAGAACACCTCGATCTCGATGCGCTCGCCCGGCGCGCAGCGGCGGATCGGCGGCGCGTCGATCGGCAGCACGTCGCCCTGGTTGACGAGCGTCGGCGCGTAGCCGAGCTCCTTCGGCGTGCGGTCGTAGCTGAGCAGGCCGTTGTATTCCCACTCGACGTCGTGCAGCTCGGTGTAGATGTAGGCGGAAAGCTGCGGGTGGCGGCGCAGTTCGTTGGTGAGAAACTTGAACGACCAGCTGCAATCGCGGTTGCCGTCGAGCGCGCCGACGCCGCCGTATTCGCTGTTGATCAGCGGCGCGTTGCCCTGCTGAAAGCCCTCGACGAAATTGAATGTCGAGCCGCGGTAACTTTTCGCCACGACGCTTTCGATGTGCGCCTTCGCGCGCGTGTAGTCGTCGATGTAGAAATGCCACGAGTTGATATCGGTATCGACGTGCCCGTAGGCCTTGAGGTGCTCCCAGACGACGACGCTCATGTCCTCGATCAGCCGTGTGCCGTCGAGCGTCTTGGCGACTTCCCACATGCGGTGCACCCACTCGAAGGAGGACTCGTTGGCGAACTTCGCGCCGAGCGGCTCCTCGATCGGCGCCGCGCCGACGGGCGGAAGAGTTTTTTTCGCGTCGGGCCCGATCCATTTCATCAACTCGGTCTGGCCGCCGAAGCCCCACGTCTCGTTGAAGAGGCACCACGCGATGATCGACGGATGGTTGAAATCGCGCTGGATGCCGAGGCGCATCATCTGCTCGAAGCGCTCGCGGCCGAGCGGCGTGTCGCCACCTTCGCCGAAATTCGGAAAATCCTGCATCAGCAGGATGCCGAGCGTGTCCGCGTAGTAGAGCAGGATCGGGTCATCGAGCTTGATGTGGACGCGCAGAAAATCGAAGCCCGCGTCGCGTGCGAAAGCGATGTCATTGCGCAGGGTGCGCGCATCGGTCGCGGTGTAGATGCCGTCGGGAAAATAACTCTGGTAGAGCGCGCCGCGCAGGTAGATCGGCTTGTTGTTCAGGCAGAGCAGCGCGGGCATCTTCGCGTCGCGTGCGGCGACGGTGCTGATCTTGCGCATGCCGAAATAGCTGCGCACGACGTCGAATTCGCGTTCGTCGTCGCGCAGCGTGAGCACGACGCGGTAGAGCTGCGGGTCGCCCGGATCCCAGAGCGTGACGGGATCGACCTCGGCATCGCCGGTGGCGACGTTGGCGTAGACGTCGAGCGTCACGCGATGCGGCGCCGCGGCGGGCGGGACGATGTCGACGGTGATCGTGGCCGCTTCCGGCGCGTCGACGCAAAACACCTCGAGGCGCACGCGGCCGGCGTCGATGTCGGGCATGATCCGGAAATGGCCGATGTGCTCGCGCGCGCGCGGCTCGACGAAGACGGTCTGCCAGATTCCGCTCGTCGGCGTATACCAGCCCCACTGTTTGCCGACGGGTTGCTCGCGATTGTTCATCGCGTCCTCGACGCGGATGACGATCACGCCGCGACGCGCGCCGGCGGCCGGCGCGGCTTCGAGCGCGTCGCTGAGGTCGAACTCGATCGGCGTGTAGCCGCCCTCGTGATGGCCGAGGTGCACGCCGTTGCACCAGCAGTCGGTCGCGAAATCCGCGGCGCCGATCGTGAGGATCGCGCGCTTGCGCCGCCAGGCGGGCGCGTCGGGCAGCTCGATGGCGCGGCGATACCAGCCGACCTCGTAACGCGGCGCGGCGCGGTGATTGGCGCGCGTGACCTCGAGCGGATTCAGATAGACGCGCGTGGAAAAATAATTCTCGTTGCCCGCCGCTTCGCCTTCGCCCCACGCGGCGAGCGATTCCCAGCAGAACGGCACCACGATCTGCTCGCGCCAGTCGGGACCGCCGGACGCGAACCACTGCTCGTCGACGCCGCGCCGCTGCGGGTCGAAGCGGAATTGCCAGTGGCCATTGAGATTCAGCCAGTCGACGCCCTCGACGCGGCCGCGCTGGCGATCGGGTCGCGGATGCTCCGGCCGGGGAATGAAGGACGAGGGAAACATCGGTGAAGCATCAAGCTCCAAGCGCCAAACTCCGCGGAGAGCGGGCGGACCAATTTCAACGACGGGTGCTCAGGCTTCGCGGAGTAGGGCGCCGGCGAGCGCCGATTTTTTGTTTCGCTACGCGGACGCGAGCGCCGGCGCGCGCTGCTGGCCGCCGATTTTCGCGAACTGCGTGAGCGCCTGCGCGACGACCTGGTCCATGTTGTAGTAGCGATACGTGCCGAGCCGGCCGACGAACTGGACGCCGGGCGTCTCGGCCGCGAGCGCATGATATTTTTTGTAGAGCGCGGCGTTGGCGGGCCGCGGAATCGGATAATACGGGTCGCCCTCGGCGCGCGGGAATTCGTAGACGATGCTCGTGAGCGGATGCTCCTGGCCGGTGAGATGCTTGAACTCGGTGATGCGCGTGTAGCCGTAGTCGTTCGGATAGTTGATCACGGGCGCGGACTGGAAGACGGGCTTGTGGTGCGTCTCGTGTTTGAACTCCAGCGAACGATACGGGAGCGGGCCGAAGCGGTAGTCGAAGTATTCGTCGATCGGGCCGGTGAAGATGAGATGCTCGAAATTCACCTCGGCGGCAACCTCGCGGTAGTCGGCGCCGAGGAGGACCTTGATGTTCTCGTGATCGAGCATGTTCTCGAACGTCCGCGTGAAGCCGTGCGCGGGCATCGCCTGATACGTGTCGGTGAAGTAGCGATCGTCGCGGTTGAAGCGGACCGGCACGCGCGCGGCCACCTGCGCATCGAGCTCGGACGGATCGAGCCCCCACTGCTTGCGCGTGTAGCCGCGGAAAAATTTCTCGTAGAGCTCGCGGCCGACCTGGCTCAGGACGACGTCCTCGGACGTCGCGAGGCGCTCGCGCTTCTCGGCGACGCCGGCAAGGAAGTCGCGCATCGTGGCCGGCGTGAGGTCGAGGCCGTAAAGTTCGTTGAGCGTGTCGAGGTTGATCGGCATTGGCACGAGCCGGCCGTCGACGCAGCAGCGGACGCGATGCTGATACTGGCGCCACGCGGTGAAGCGCGAGAGATAGGTGAAGACTTCCTCGGAGTTGGTGTGGAAGATGTGCGGCCCGTATTTGTGAATCAGGATGCCGTGCGCGTCGTAGCAATCGTAGGCGTTGCCGGCGATGTGGTGGCGGCGATCGATGAGCAGCACTTTTTTGTCGAGCACGCGCGCGATGCGCTCGGCGAGCACGCTGCCGGCGAAGCCGGCGCCGACGATGAGGTAGTCAAACATAGGCGAGCTTTCCCAGTTTGGCGGTCGCGGATGCGCCGCTTGCGGCGGCGGCCGAATTCGCGTCGGCCGGCACGAGGACGGCGGCGATGTGCTGCTCCATGCGCGCGACGATCGCCTCCCACGTGTGGTCGGCGGCAAGCGCGAGTCCGCGTGCGATGCGCTGGCGCGAAGGGCGCTCGATCTCGCGGGCGCAAAATTCGATGAACTCGTCCGGCGCGTCCGCGACGCGCGCGACACGGCCGAAATTCAGCCGCACCTCGTCCAGGGCGGTGGAGACGACGGGCCGGCCGGCCGCCATGTATTCGAGCGCCTTCGTCGGGTTGATGAACTCCGTCGCGGCGTTGCGCGCGAACGGCATGAGCGCGACGGAAAATCCCTTGGTGAACTCCGGCAGCCGCACGTAAGGCTGCGCGCCGAGCCAGTGGATATTTTTGCGCTGCGGGAGATCCGCGGGATCGACCTTCGCGAACGGCCCGACCATCGCGAGGTGCCAGTCGGGCCGCGTGTCCGCGATCCGCGCGAGCAGCGCGTAATCGATGCGTTCGTCGATCACGCCGAAATAACCGAGCACTGGCGCGCCGCCGAAAGCCGCGAGCTCGGGCGCGACCGGCTGCGCGGCGGAAAGCGCGCGGCCGAAGTGGTCGCAATCGACGCCCGTGCCGAAGAAGTGGCAGTTGGCGTTCAGCGGCAGGCGCTTCTTGCGCATTTTCTGGCCGCCGCAGAAAACGACGTCGGCGCACGCGAGCAGTTCGCGCTCGCGCTCGATGAGCGCGGGCGGCGCGCCCTTGAATTGCGAGAGTTCGTCCATGCAGTCGTAGACGATGGCGCGTTCGTCGAGCTGCTCGGCGAAGGCGACGACGGCCATCGGATCGTAGAACCACAGCAGCGGCCGCGCGAAACGCCCGCGGAGTTCGCGCGCGAGCGTGGCCTTGAGCGCGCGGCGGCGCTCGGTGTCGATGTAGTCCGCGTCCGTCCAGCGCGCGGCGGGCAGGTGCATCTGCAGCACGGTGACGTTCGGGTGGCCGTCGGCCGGGCGCAGATCGACGCGCGTCGCGGCGACGTCGCTGCAATACGTCTCGACAAACAGCACTGCATGCCGGCGCGCGAGGCGGGAAAGAAATTGCTGCGGGCGCTGCCACACCCAATCCCAGCCGAGGTGACAGAAGGCGATGATGGGAAATTCGTCGGGGAGGGAATCACCGGCGGCCGTCGCGCGTGGCGCGGCGCGCGACGAACGGGATGAAGTGGGATCACTGGAAAACGAGGGCCATGGAGGTTGGGACATAGGGAACGTTGGTTTAAAAATGTTTCGCCGGAAAAAATCGGCGCGCGGCAGACGCCGGCGACCGCCTCCCGGCCAGCCGGTGCGCTCGAGCGAAGTGCGTCCCGCGTCCTCGTGACCGACCTCGGTTCCGGCGAAACGTGCCGCGGGCGCCTGCAAATCCCGCGCCGAGCGCGCCGGAAAATTGCCGCCGAAATTTCCCGAGGCCGGCGACGCGGGCGCCCGCGCGCGCGGAATGTTTTCGGGCAATACGCGCGGTTTCGCGGCTTGCGGTCGGGCCACGCGCGCGAAACGTGGAGGCGATGCCGCTCGTGGAAATGAAAATCGAAATCGCGTCCGCCGACGCCGATGCCGCCGACGCCGCGCTGCTCGAGGCCGGCCGCGAAAACTGGAGCGTGCTCGAAGACGCGATCGCGCGTCGCGCGTGGGTCGTGGGCATCGTGGCGGACACGGCGAAAGCCGACGCGCAGGCGCGCGACGTGGCGGCGCTGCTCGCGACGGCGGGCGTGGCGGCGCGCGGCGCGCTCGCGCAGCGCACGCTCGCGGAGGCCGACTGGCGCGACAGCTACAAGGCGCATTTCAAGGCGTGGCAGTTCGGCCGCCTGCACTGGGTGCCGGTGTGGGAGCGCGAGACATTTCGGCTGCCGGCGGGCGACGCGGTGCTGTGGCTCGATCCGGGGCTCGCGTTTGGCACCGGCAATCACGAGACGACGCGGCTCTGCGTCGAGCGGCTCGCGACGCTCGCGGAAGAGCGCGGCGCCGCGATCGGCGCGGACGACGCGAGCGCGCCGGCGGGCCGCGTGATCGATGCGGGGTGCGGCTCGGGCATTCTCGCGCTGTCCGCGATGTTGCTGGGATTTCGCGACGTCGCCGGCTTCGACAACGATCCCGAGGCGGTGCGCGTGAGCGAGGAGAACGCCGCGTTGAACGGCCTCACCGGGCGCGGGCGATTTTTTGTGGGCGATCTCGTGAGCGGCTTTCGAGGCGAGCGCGCGGACATCGTGCTGGCGAATATCCAGGCGGACGTGCTGATGCGTTTTGCGCGCGAGCTGGTCGGCGCGGTCGCGCCGGGCGGCGCGCTGGTGTTGAGCGGAATTCTGGCGAACGAAAACGCGGCGGTCCGCGAGGCGTTCGAGCGCGCCGCGCCCAAGTGGATTGTCAACGCGCGCGTGATGGGCGAGTGGAGCGACGTGCTGCTGATGCGGCCGAAGACCTGAGGCGCTCGCGCGAACGCGGCGTTTTCAGATCCGCCTTACGGAAACAACACGCGCGCGGCGCGCTGCTCGGAAGCGAGCCGCGCGAGAAATTCGGCGCGCGAAATCAGCCGCGCGCCGAGCAGCGCGAAATGCGGCGTGAGTTGCTGGATGTCGATCCACGTCGCGCCGCGCGTGCGGAGGTGTGCGATCAAGTGCAGGACGCAGAGTTTCGACGCGTCGGGCAGATGATAAAACATGCTCTCGCCCGTGAACACGCCGCCGGCGGTGACGCCGTAAAGTCCGCCGGCGAGTTCGTCGCCACTCCACGCTTCGACGCTGTGCGCGTGGCCGCGTCGGTGCAGCTCGGTGTAGGCGGCGATCATCGCGTCGGTGATCCACGTGCCGTGCTGGCCGGGCCGCGGCGCGGCGGCGCAGGCGCGCATCACGCGTTCGAAGGCGGCGTCGATCGTGAAGCGCAGCGCCGGCGCGCGCATGCGCTGCGCGCGGCGGAGATTGTGCGGCACGTGCAGCGCGTCGAATTCGAGGATCGCGCGACGCGCGGGGCAGACCCACGGGATCGCGCCGGGCAGCGACGAATCCGGCCACGGAAAAATCCCGCGCCGATAGGCCGACTCGAGCCGGTCGGCCGAAAGCTCACGGTCGAGCGCGACGAGCCCGAGCGGGTCGGCGGGATCGGGCGGCAGCCAGGGATGATCGGACGGCGGCATGGTGGCGCGGCGAACGAAGAGGCTAACGCGAAGCAGGCGGACGTCGCGGAAAAATTTCGCCGCGAGCGCAACGAGGCGCGGCGGTCGTGCGTCGGGCATAATTCCTTGCCTCGGCCTCGGCCGATTTGCTTTTTCGAAAACGCTTCCCGCATGAAACCCTTTTTGTCCGCGCCCGGCCTCGGGCGGCGCGCCCGGCTCGCGATGCTCCGCGGGCTCGCGATTTTCGCCGGGCTGCTCGGCATGGTCGCGACACTGCGTGCGCACGATCCGGGCATCAGCACGGCGCAGGGCGAGCTGCGGGCGGACGCGTTTGAAATCACCGTCGGATTTTCTCCGCTCGATGCGCAGCAACTGCTGCCGCCGGCGGCGCGCTCGGAGCGGAAGTGGACGCAGACGGAATTCGAGACGGCGAAGGCGGCGCTCGAGGCGCTCGCGCCGCAGATGTGGGACGTGCGTTCGGGCGGCGCGGCGCTCGCGCCGCGCGAGACGCACGTGCAGCTCGCCGCGGGCGACAGCCTGAATTTTCGCGCGGTTTATCCGCGGCCGGCGGACGCGCCGCTCACCGTGCGCGCGACGAAGCTCGGCGAGTTGCCGCCGGGCCATCGCGAGTTCGTCATCATCACCGACGCGCAGCGCAAGCCGCTGCTGAAAAAGCTGCTCAGCGCGAAGGACGACACGTTCGAGCTCGGCGCGGTGCCCGCGGCGGGGGGCGCCGAAGCGCGCGGCGGCGAGCCGGAATCGCCGCCGACGTTCTGGGGCTTTGTGCGACTCGGGATCGCGCACATCTGGACGGGCTACGATCACATGCTGTTTCTTTTCGCGCTGCTGGTCGTGTGCCGGAGTTTCCGCTCGATCGTGAAGATCATCTCGTGCTTCACGCTCGCGCACTCGATCACGCTCGCGGTCGCGACGCTCGGGCTGATCAACCTGCCGAGCCGCGTCGTCGAGCCGGCGATCGCGGCGTCGATCGTGTTCGTCGGCGTGGAAAATCTCGTGCGCCGCGGCGCGGAGCCGCGCGGGCGCTGGGCGGTGACGTTTGCCTTCGGGCTGATCCACGGATTCGGATTCGCGAGCGTGCTGCGCGATCTCGGCGTCGGCTCCGGCGGCGAAGGGATCGCGATGCCGCTGTTCACTTTCAATCTCGGTGTCGAGATCGGCCAGGTGGCGGTGGCTTCGCTCGTGCTGCCGATCGTGTGGCAGTTGCGGAAAAACGAGGCCTTCGTGCGCCGCGGCGTGCCGGTGCTGTCGGCGATCGTGTCGGCAGCCGGGCTGTATTGGTTTCTGGAGCGGACGGTCTTTGCCTGAGCGGACGGCGCAGCGGCGCGGGAAAACGCGACGGCGCTGCACGCGGTGGCGGAAAATTCGGCTTTCGCGCGGCGGCGGAAATGTGTTCGAGTGCGCGGATGAATTTCGCGTCGCTCGTCAAGCCGTCGGTGCTCACGCAGCCGGTCTACGAACCGGGCAAGCCGATCGAGTATGTCGCGCGCGAGCTCGGGCTCGACGCCGACACGATCATCAAGCTCGCATCGAACGAAAATCCCTTCGGCCCGTCGCCGAAAGCGGTCGCCGCGGCGAAGCGCGCGCTCGAGCACGGCGAACTTTACCCGGATGGCGGCTGCTTCGAGCTCCGGCAGAAGCTCGCGGCGCAGCGCGGGCTCGGCGCGGACCAGTTCGTCGTCGGCAACGGCTCCAACGAAATCATCGAGCTGCTCGGGCACGCGTTCCTCGGCGCGGGCGACGAGGTCGTGATGGCGGCGCCGGCGTTCGTCGTCTACAAGCTCGTCACGCTGCTCTTCGGCGCGAAGGCGGTCGAGGTGCCGCTGCGCGACTGGCGGCACGATCTGGAAAAAATCGCGGCGGCGGTGACGCCGCGCACGAAGCTCGTCTTCGTGTGCAGCCCGAACAATCCGACGGGCACGGCGAACACCGAGGCGGAGCTGCTGGCGTTTGCGCGCGCACTGCCGGCACACGTCGTCGCGGTGTTCGACGAAGCGTATGCGGAGTTCGTGGAGCGCGCGCCGGACCTGCGGCCGCTGATCGCGGAGGGGCGCAACGTGATCTGTTTGCGGACGTTTTCGAAAATCTACGGGCTCGCGTCGCTGCGTATCGGCTACGGTTATGCGAGCGCGGAGCTGTGCGGGCTGCTGAACCGCGTGCGCCAGCCGTTCAACGTGAACGCGATCGCGCAGGCGGCGGCGGTGGCCGCGCTCGACGATGCGGCCTTCGCGGAGAAAACCGCGCGCGAAAATCGCGCCGGGCTCGCGCAGCTCGAGCGCGGCGGTCGCGAACTCGGGCTGGAGATCGTGCCGAGCGTCGCGAATTTCATGCTCGTGAAAGTCGGCGACGGCCTGCGCGTGTTCGACGCGTTGCAGCGCCGCGGCGTGATCGTGCGGCCCGTGAAATCGTATGGCCTGCCCGAGTGGATTCGCGTGACGGTCGGCACGCGCGAGCAAAACGAACGCCTGCTGGCCGAGCTGCGGAGCGCGCGTTAACCGGAGCTGCGCGCGGCGGCCTGGCTTTGCTCGAGGGCGCGGCGGACCGCGGTGAGCGCGGGTTCGCGGGCGGCGGAGAAGAGATAGAGATCGCTGCCGAGCTTGTGCTGCGCGACGCGCAAGAGATCCGACGAAGGCCGGCGCGATTGCGCGAGCTGCTGCAGGTGCGCCGGCAGCGCGTCGGTGCGGTTGGTGTCGAGCTCGAGCGCCACGAGCCGGGCGAGCGCGGCCTGGTTGAGCGGATCGGCGGCGACGGCGCGCGCGAGCACCGCGCGCGCGGGCTCACTGGCATCGAGCGCGACGAGGCGGTTGGCGAGGACGAGGAGATTTTCCGCGCGCAGGCGGGGGCGGGCGAGGACGTTTGCGAGCGCGAGCCGTGCGGCTTCGAAATCGCCGACGCCGAAGGAGGCGACGGCTTGCAGGCTGTCGCGCGCAGCGGCGCCGCCTTCGCTCGGCGGGAATTTTTCGGCGCCGAGCGCACGGAGGGTGGAGAGTGCGCCGCGATAATCGCGGGCGACGATCCGCGCCTCCACGGCGAGGAGCGCGAGCGGTTCGCGGGCGGGTTGCGATGCGCGGGCGAGCTCGGCAAGCCGGTCGGCGAGCGCGACATCGCCGGCGCTCGCGGCGAAATCGCCGAGGGCGAGCAGGGCCGCGCGGTCCGCGGCGAAATCGTGGAGCAGGGCGGCGGCTTCGCGAGTGGCGGACGCTTCGTCGCCGGCTTCGCGGTAGGCGCGGAGCAGCTCGATCCGCGGCGCAGCGGCGTCGGGTTGGGCGAGGTGCGAGGCGAGCGAGACGCGCCGCGCTTCGTCGCGGCGGCCGGACGCGCGGAGACGTTGAACGAGCTCGGCGTGGACTTCGGGATCGCGCGGGAATTCGGCGGCGAGCGCGCGCAGCTCGACGAGGGCGAGCTCGTGCCAACCGCGCGCGGCCTCGATCTGCGCGAGAAGCAGGCGGCCTTCGCGCGAGTCGGCGAGACGCGGCCCGAGGCGGAGGAGATTTTCCGCGTGATCGTAGTCGCCGCGAAAATAGCGCGCCGTGGCGCCGGCGAGCGCGGCGCGGCGGCGCGTTTCCGCGGGTGTCTGCGGGGTCGACAAAACCGTCCAGGCCAGCGCGGTGACGAGGGCGTCTTCCTGCCGCTGGAGGAGGAAATCGAACAGCGGTCCGATGAACGCCGGATCGGCGTGATGGAAAGCGAATCCTTCGAGCAACGCCGCCTGCGCGGCTTCAGGTCGGCCTGACGCGGCGAGCAGTTGCGCGAGGAGCAGCCGGCCATCGCGGTGGGCGGGCGAGTGCGCGACACCGTAGCGCGCGCACACGAGGGCCTCGCGCCAGCGCGCCGCGCGGGCGAAGACCTGAGCGGCCGCAATCTGGCGGTTGCCCTCCGCGACACGCACGCGCGGCCAGCGTGCGGGCCACGCCAAGTCCAGCCACGTCACCCCGTCGAGCTGCTGACGATAGTGGACGTAGAGAAATCCCGCCGATGCGCCGGCACAATACATCGCCAGCACGGCGAGCGAGCTCGCACCGAAGACGCGTCGGCACCAGCGCGACCATGCTGCCCGCGGCGCGTCGGCCGGCGGGCGGGCGAAAAATCCGCGGCGCGAGTCGTCGGGCGTGTGTTCGGGAAGCTTGTCGTCGGGCAATCCGTGGGGCGACGGCATCGGGGTGTAGTGCGTGAATTAGCACCGGGAAATTCCCGAGGGACAACCAATTTACAGTTAGGTGAATAAAGAAAAAACGCTTGCGCAGCTACTGGGTTGCATCTCTCATCGCGTTCTTATCGGGGTTCGCGTTTGCGCGAACATCACCGGAGGCCCACACCTTAATCGAACGAATCCTTTCTGGACCATTTTCCAGCCAAAGTTTGCGACGAACGACTACGAACTGACCGACTCATGAAGAAGAGCATATTCACGCTGGCGTTACTATCCTTGTCGCTTGGCCTCCGCAGCCACGCCGCACCATTCATGGCCATCGGCGATGGCGCCGAGCTGTTTGTGACCGGCAACCTCAGCGTGCGGGCGGACGACAATATCTTCCTCGCGAACAGCAAAACCAACGACACCATTTTCAACGTCACGCCCGGCGCCGAGCTGACGTTCGGCAAGGACGCCGATTTGAAGGGCGCCTTCACCCTGGTTGACGACTGGACGCGTTACGCCGACAACCGGCGCCTCGACACCAATCTGGCCTCGGTGGATTTCCGCTCGAATTACGACGACAGCAAAATGAAGCTCCAGCTCACCGCGGGCTATCACGAGCTGAATCAAAACACGCCCGATGTGCGCGGCCTCATCCGGCGCAATGTGCTCTCCGCCGGCGGCAACGGCGAAGTGGAAATTTC
>DASZYB010000084.1:0-24886 GCA_035545575.1 Opitutaceae bacterium
GGCGAGTTTCTCGAGATAGTCGGCGACCGCGTCGAGCGTCGTGCCGAACCACAGGATCGGTCCGCCGATCTGCTTTTCCCAATACGTGCGCACCGCCGGGCTCAGGTAATACGCCGTCGCGATAAACGAAAATTCCTCCTCCTTGTCGAACGGCACCGACCACGTCGCCCAGCACGCGCCGAAATCGACGTTCTTCTTCAAGTCGTCCGGCACCTCGTAGTCGCGCAGGTCGACGAGCCCGACGCCCTCCGTCTCGACGAGATGATGCAGCACCTCGTCCTCCTTCAGCACCTTCATGTCGTAGGCGAGGATGCCAAGGATCGTGCTCTGCCGCGGCTGGTCGGTCGCGACGACTTCGATCAGTTTTTCATTCGCCGCCTCGAGGTCCTCGATCTTCACGAGATTGTGCTCCACCAGCGACGCGCCCAGCAGGCGGTTCGCGCGCATGAGGAGTGGCCGGTGTTCTTTCGACATTGCTGGAGGCGGGCGTTAAAATTGTGTCACGCCAGCAGCGCAGGCGAAGCTTTTTCGCGCGCGCGAAACCGGCCGACCCGTTTTAACAGTTCTTTTTTCAACCGCTCCAGCCCGTCGCCCGTGAGGCACGAAATCCCGAGCACCTCGGCGGTTTTGTGGCGCTTCTTGAATTTCGCGAGCTGCGCCGCCGCCTCGGGCATGTCCATCTTGTTGGCGACGACCAGCCGCGGTTTGTCGAGCAGCGCGGGACTGTAGAGTTTCAGTTCGTTCAACAGGTGTTTGTAGTCGTCGCGCGGGTCACGCGCGTCCGTCGCCGCCATGTCGATCAGGAAAATCAGCAGCGCGCACCGCTCGATGTGGCGCAGGAAGCGATGACCGAGCCCGCGGTTTTCGTGCGCGCCTTCGATCAGGCCGGGCACGTCCGCGAGGAGCAGCCGCCTGTCGCCTTTCGCTTCGTCGAGATACTCGATCACGCCGATCTGCGGGTGCAGCGTGGTGAACGGATACGCCGCCGTCTTCGGCCGCGCCTTGGTGAGGCGCGTGGTGAGCGACGACTTGCCCGCGTTCGGAAAGCCCACGAGCCCGACGTCCGCGATGCTCTTCAACACGAGGCGATACGTGCCCTGCTCGCCCAGGTGTCCGGGATTCGCGCGCTTCGGCGCGCGGTTGGTCGACGTTTTGAAATGCGTGTTGCCCCAGCCGCCGTTGCCGCCCTTGCAGAGCACGATGCGCTGTCCGTCGGCGACGATCTCCGCGACGGGCTTCTCGGTCGCGAGGTCGATCACGACCGTGCCGAGCGGCATCTTCAACTCGCACGGTTTGCCGTCGCGCCCGTGGCAATCCGAGCCCTGCCCGTGCTCGCCGCGCTCGGCGCGCCAGTGCGGCTGGAATTTGTAGTCGACGAGATTGTTCGTGTTCACGTCGCCGACGAGCACGACATCGCCGCCGCGGCCGCCATCGCCGCCGTTGGGCCCGCCCCACGGCTCGTATTTTTCGCGGCGGAAGCTGATGCAGCCGCGCCCGCCGTCACCCGCCGCCAGTTTCACCGTGCACTCGTCGACAAACATGCCGCCACGATGCAGAAGCCCGCGCGTTTGCCAAGGGATCGATCGTGCCTGCTACAGCATTGCGCGAAATTGCGCCGGCGTGAGCCCCGCGTCTTTCGCGATGGCGCCCATCGTGGCTGCGCGAATCGGGTTGTGCCGCGGAATAACAAGGATGCGACCGCTATCGCGCGCCATGATGGTGTGCTTTCCTTCGCGCACGATCCGGTAGCCCATTTTGACCAGCACCCGCACGGCCTCCCGGTGGCTTACATCCGGAATTTCCGGCATGTTTTAAAGACCGCGTAACTCCACTTCACGGATCAGCGCGCCCTCTTCTTCCAGCAACTGCTGCTTCGCCTCGAGATATTCCCGGATCGCGTCGCGAATATTTTCGAGCGCCTCTTCCTCCGTGTCTCCCTGAGAATGACAACCGGGCAGTGCGGGGCAACTCACCGACCAGCCACCCTCGGAAGAAGGGAGAAGGGCCACCCGGTATTTCATGCCGCCAGCCAAACCAGCCTCCATCACGGGTCAAATCGCAATCTTGATTCCCTTGCGCAGATACGTCGGCACGTCGAGGTCCTGGCCGTCGAAGAGATTGCGGTCGGTCTTCTCGAAATGTCCGCGGCTCTCGACCTCGCCGAATCCGAATTCGTCCTGCGCCGCCTTCGCCGCCTGCGCCTGTTTCGCCGCGGTCTCGTCGACGGACGTGGCTGCCGGCGTCGCGACATTCGCCGGCGTGGCGTGCTCCGCTCGCGCGGTAAACGGCGTCTTGCTTCGTCCGCTCGGCAACGGACGCCGCGGCGGCAGGCTGCGGCCACCCATGTCGCTCGTGCCGATGACGCACACTTCGACGCGGCCCGGCATGCCTTCGTCGATCACCGCGCCCATGATGATGTGCGAATCGCGCCCGAATTGATCGGTGATCGCGTTCATCAACTCGTTCACTTTCGGCAGCGTGAGGTCCGCGCCGCCGGTGATGTTCACGAGCAATCGATCCGCCTTGCGCGAAAACTCCGGCGTATGCAGCAGCGGACAGAGCTTGAGGCTCGCCATCGCGTCGGCGACGGCGTTCTCGCCGCTGCCTTCGCCGAGGCCGAAGAGCGTCTTCCCGCCACGCTGCGCGAACGCCTGCCGCAGCGTCGCAAAATCCAGATTGATCAGGCCGGTCTTGAACAGCATCGCCCAGATCGATTTCACGCCGCGACCGATCCACTCGTCGGCGCGCGCGAACGAATCGAGCACCGTCTCGTTGTCCGCCGCTTCCTGCAGCAGCACATCGTTCGGCAGCGGAATCACCGCATCGCAAACCTGCCGCAGCGCGCGCAAACCTTCCTCCGCCTGCTTCAATCGCCGCCCGCCCTCGAACGAAAACGGCATCGTGACAAACGCGATCACGAGCGCGCCCGCCTCCGCCGCGATTTCCGCGACGACCGGCAGCGCGCCACTGCCCGTGCCGCCGCCTTCGCCACCGACGAGGAAAACCAGATCGCACTCCTTCACGACCGCGGCAATTTTCTCGCGATCGGCCTCCGCCGCCTCGCGCCCGAGCTCCGGGTCGCCGCCAGCGCCGAGCCCGCGCGTCACGCTCATGCCGATCAGGACCTTGTCCTGCACCGGCGAGCTCGCGAGCGCCTGGTAATCCGTGTTGATCACCGCGAGCTGCAGGCGCTCGAGGTTTTCCATTTTCAGGCGGTCGACGGCATTCGAGCCGGCGCCGCCGACGCCGACGAGCTTGATCGCGATGTTGCGGTCGGTGAGCAACGCGTGCTCGAGCGGAAGTTCGTTGAGATTCATGGCGCGGGTCAGGTCGTGGCGAACAGCCGTTTCACTCCGGTCAGAAATCCGCCGCCGCGTCGCGCCGGCGCCGTTTTTTCCGCGTGCGCGCTCACGCCGTAGTAGAGCAGGCCGAGCGCGGTGTGATAACCGGGCTCGCGCAGATTCTCGCTCACCCAGGTCGGCGCCTCGCCGAGATGCGCCGGCACGCCGAAAACTTTCGCGGCCGTCTCGCCGATGCCCGCGAGTTTCGCGGTGCCGCCGGTGAGCACGACGCCCGCGGCGCACATCTCGGGCGAGAACGCGTTGCCCAGCTTTTTCTTCACCACCTCGAGCAGCTCCCACGTGCGCGCCGATGTGATCTGCTCGATCGCCTGCTGCGGAAACTGCCGGTCGCCGATCGCGAAATTTCCGTCGAGCCAGACTTTCTGCGCCTTGTCCTTCGTCGCGAGATTCGCGCGACCGAAGCGCAGCTTCAATTTCTCCGCCTGCCCTTCCGTGAGCCGCAGGCCGATGCTCAGGTCGTTCGTCAGGTGCGCGCCGCCGACGGGCACGACGCCGGTCGTGTGCGGCGCGCCGTCGCGATACAGCACGAAGTCCGTCGTGCCCGCGCCGATGTCGATCGCGAGCACGCCGTGCTGCCGCTCCTCGGGGGTCGTCACCATGTGGCCCGACGCCAGGCTCGCGAGCACGAGCTCGCGCACCTCGAGGTTGAAGCCGCGGATCACGTGAATGTTGTCCGCGAGCCGCTGCTCCTGGCCGTGCACGGTCCAGTAGCCGACCTCGAGCCGCTGGCCGACGAGATTTTCCGGGCTGCCGGGCACGAGCCGGCCGTCGACGCGAAACGGCCGGCGGATGTTGTGCACGACCATCCGGCCGGCCGGCAGCTCCTTCGATTTCGCCAGCTCGCACACGGTGCGGATGTCGCCGGCGTCGATCATGTTGTCCGACGCCTTCACGCTCACCGACGATTCGTTGTAGAAACCTTCGAGATGCCCGCCGCTCTGCGCGAGAAACACCACGTCGATCCGCTCGCCGGCATCGCGCTCCGCCAGCTCGAGCGCGCTGTGCGTGCACTCGCTCGCGGCCTTGTAGTCGACGACCGTGCCCTTGATCACGCCGCGCGCGGCGCATTCGCCGCGGCCGATGATCGCGAGCTCGCGGCCGGTGTATTCGCCGACGAGCATGGTGATTTTCGACGTGCCGATCTCGACGGCGCCGATGAAGGTGGTTCTAGAGCTCACGTTGGGTGTTGGGCTGCGGGGAGGAGGAAAAAGAAAACTTCAGCCACGCCGGCGCGGGCGCCGGCTTTTGCTCGGCGCGCACCGCTGCGCCCGGCGCGGAGACCGCCGGCGCCGCCGACTCCGAAACCATCACGGGCACCTGCCGGCCGAGCGAGAGATCGACGCGCGCCTGCGCGCCAGGCCGGTTCGCGAGATTTTCCCACATGAAATTCAGCCGCGCGAGCTGGCGGAAATAATCCGTGTCCGCGTTGAACACCATCGTCACGTCCTGCGGCGCGCGCGTGTGCACTTCGAGTTCGCGGTCCGAGTCGAGCCGCGCGAGCGACACGACCGCCCACGCCGAATAAAGATGCGCGGCGTAGGTCTGGGCCGCGGCGAGCAGCGCGCTCACCGCGTCCATCCCCGCGACCGGCTGAAACACGCCGCCTTTGCGCGCGAGCGTCATGCCATCGAGCCACGGCAGCGTCGCGAGCATCGCGGTGTCGTAGCCGGTCCCGGCAAACACCACGCCGTCGCGCGCGACGAGCAGCGTCTTGCGTTCGCCGCCCGCGTCGGCCAGCACGCGCGCGACCGGCATGCGTTCGGTCACCTGCACCACCAGGCAGTCGGGAAATTTTCGCGTGAGACTCGCCGTCAGCACCTGCCCGTCCGCCAGCACGCGCGCGCGCAACGCCAGCAGGTCGAGCTCCATCAACGACGCACGCTTCGGCAGCGCCAGCGTGCGCACCAGCCAGTCGGGATCGCGATCGAGCACGCCCTCGGCGTTGGTCTTCAGCTCGAGCCGCTTCACCGGCACGCGCTCGGCCGCGGAGACCCCGGGCGAATTTTCGCGCAGCGTCGCCACGACCGCCCACGCGCCCCAGCCGAGTGCGAGCGCGACGGCGATCATCGTCGTCGTGCGCAGGATGGCGGCGGCGAATCGCCAGCGCCCGCCGCGCGACATCGCGCGCGGCTTCACCGGCTGGGGAATGTCTCTCCAGCTCCGCGCCGTGGGAACGTTGATAACGGGTTGGCTCACGAACGAACGACTCCTCCCGCCGCCGAAAAACGCCGTCGCGCAGGCTCCACCAACTCCCGCACCAACGCCGTGAAATCCCATCCCGCGCAACGCGCACTCATCGGCAGCAGACTGGTTTCCTTCATGCCGGGAAGCGTGTTTATTTCCAGCAAATAAAGCTCGTTCTGCGCGGAAAGCATGAAGTCCACGCGCGCATAATCGCGGCAGCCGCACGCGGCGAAACTCTCCTCCGCCGCCGCCTGCGCCGCCGCCGTCAACGCCGGCTCGAGCGGCGCCGGCGCGAAGTAGTCCGTGAGGCCTTTCGTGTATTTGCTCGCGTAGTCGTAGACGCCCGACTTCGGCCTCAGCTCGACGACGCCCATCGCGCGCCCGCCGATCACGCCGATCGCCAGCTCGCGTCCGAAAATCCGCCGCTCGATCAGCCAGTCGCCGCTCGCGATCGACGCCAGCGCCGCCTCCAGCTCCGCGCGCGAGCCGACGATCCGCAGCCCGATGCTGCTGCCTTCGTCGTTCGGCTTCACCACCACGTGTTCGCCGAATTTCGCGATCACCTCGTCCGCGGCCGGCTTCCGCGCCGCGGAGAACATCATCCCCGGGATCACGCGCACCCCGCGCGCGGCGACGGCTTCCTTCGTCCGCGTCTTGTCCATCGTGAGTGCGCTGCTCGCCGCGTCGCAGCCCGCGTAGTGCAGCCCGGCCGCATCGAGCAGCCGCTGCATTCCGCCGTCCTCGCCGAACTTTCCGTGCAACGTCGAAAACACCACGTGCCGCTCCGGGTCGAGCCCCGCCGGCAGCGCATCCGCATTGATTTCGAAAAGCTGCGTCGGAAACGACCGCGCCAGCGCCAGCGCGCACGCCTTGCCCGAGCCGAGCGACACCTCGCGCTCGCCCGAAGTGCCTCCCGCGAAAACGGCGATGATCGGCAGATTCATGGGAGGAAAAAATCGCGGGAAAGCGATCGCACGAACGCGCCATCTTCGTCGGCGGCGTCCTTCTCCCTTTTCCTTTCTCCGTGCTCCGCGAAAGCCCTCACAGCACGTCCCTCCAATCCTTCCCATACAGCAGCACTTCCGGCTCGAGCTCCACGCCCTTCGCCTGGCGCACGCGCGCGCGCACGCGCCGCACGAGCTCGAGCACGTCGGCGCCCGTCGCTTCGCCGCGATTCACGATGAAGTTCGCGTGCACGCGCGAGACCTCCGCATCGCCGACGCGCTCGCCTTTCAGGCCGCACGCATCGATCAACCGTCCCGCCGAGTCGCCCGGCGGATTCTTGAACACGCAGCCCGCGCTCGGCTCGCGCGGCTGCGATTCGTGCCGCTTGCGCGCATACGCATCCATCTGCCGCTTGATCGCATCGGCGTCCGCCTGCGCCGCCGGCCGCAACAGCGCGCCGAGCGCGATCGCGTCGTGCAGTTCCGCGCAGTGCCGGTAATCCACGTGCATCGCCGCCTTCGCGAGCGTGCGCACCTCGCCCTCGAGCGACGCGACTTGCACTTCTTCGACGACGTCGAACATCCATCCGCCCATCGCGCCCGCGTTCATCCGCAGCGCGCCACCGACGGAGCCGGGAATTCCCTCGAGAAACTCGAAGCCCACGAGCCCCGCCTTCGCCGCGAGGCCGCAGAGATTTTTCAGCCGCAGCCCCGCGCCCGCCCACACCCGACCGTTGCCGCGCGGCGCGAAGGCCGCCCACGCCTCGTGCGCCAGCGAAAGCACCAGCCCGTCCACGCCTTCGTCCGGCACGATCAGGTTCGAGCCGCGGCCGAGAATGAAAACCCCCACGCCGTCCGCCTTCGCCGCGCGCAGCAGCGCCTGCAAGTCCGCCACGCCCGCCGGCTCCGCGTAAAGCCGCGCCGCACCGCCGACGCGCATCGTCGTCTTCGGCGCCAGCGGTTCCTCGCGCCGCAACTTCGTTTCGCCCGTCAGCGCGCCGCGCCACGCGACGGCGAGCGCGTCCCACTTTTTCATTTTCATCTGCGCCTCCTGCAAACGCGCGAGCCACTCGCGCGCCTTGCGATCGATGTCGCCCGCGCCGACGAAAGCGACGAGGTCGCCCGCCGCGACATCGCGCGACAGCGCCGCAAAAAAATCCACATCGCTTCCCGGCAGGTAGCTCACGCGCAGCGCCGGCGCGCTTTTTTTCAGCTCCGCGTAAATGTCCGCCGTCGTGCCGCCCGCGATCGGCGCCTCGCCCGCCGGATAAACATCGAGGAGATGCACGCTGTCGCCCAACGCGAGCGCCGCGGCGAACTCCGTCTTGAATTGCGCCGTGCGACTGAAGCGGTGCGGCTGAAACACGACGACCAGTCTGCCTCGAGCGACGTCGAAAGGCCTGCCGTCCTCGCGCGCCCGTGCGCGCAGGCTCGCGAGCAGTGCGCGAATTTCCGCGGGATGATGCGCGTAGTCCTCGATCACCGTGAGCCCGTTCGTGTGCAACACCGTCTGCCGGCGCCGCACCGCGGGATAATCGGCGAGCGCGCGCGCGGAGATTTCCGCGCCCATCGCCTGCGCGGTGGCGAGCGCGGCGATGGCGTTGGCGGCGTTGAATTCGCCGCGCGCGCGCACGACGGTTTCGGCGAGCGTGAATTTTCCGCCGAGCCGCAGCGTCATCCGCTCGCCCGTTTCGCGCTCGATCGCGCCGGAAAAATCTCCCCCGCGCCCGAAGGTCGTCGCCTGCGGCGCGATCCGGGCGCTGAGCGCGCAGGCGTCGCAGACCAAGACCGTGCCGCGCGTCCGCGCGAACAGCGCGGCGAATGCCGCTTCCAGATCCTCGCGCCGCCGGTAGAAATCCGGGTGGTCCCAATCGAGATTCACAACGACGGCGATCTCGGGCGAGAATCCGCCGATCGTGCCGTCGCTCTCGTCGATCTCGGCGACGACCCAGTCGTTCGAGCCCGCGCGCGCCGGCGGCGTGTCGTCGGCAAACAGTCCGCCGAGCACGTAGCCGGCGGAAAAATTCGCGCGGCGCAGCGCCGTGACGAGCATCGCCGTCGTGGTCGTCTTGCCGTGCGAGCCGCAGACCGCGACGAGTTTTTTTTCGCGCACGATTTCCGCGAGCATCTCACCGCGCCGCACGAGCGGCAGCCCGCGGGCGACCGCCGCCGCGTGTGCCGGATGCGTCGGCGCGATCGCGGAGGAAAATACGACGAGTTCGCAGTCGCGCGGGATCGCGCCGACCGTCACGCCCTCGCGCGCGAGCAACGCCCGCATTTCGTCCGCGAGCGCGTCGTCCTCGCCGCTCACCTCGAAGCCGAGCTGCGCGAGATAAATCGCCAGCGGGCCGACGCCCATGCCGCCGACGCCGACGCAGTGGATGCGCCGCAGTTTGCGGCCAAAAACTTCAGGCAGCTCGACCGGCCTCATCGTCAAAGTTTTTCCCGCCGCGCACATGGCACGAGCGCGTCAGGTCTCGCGACGCAGCTCATGTTCACGCGGTCAGCGGCTGGACGCCGGCCGCGGGACCGCGCGGGGCGGCGATCTCCTCGAGATCCTTCAGCATCAGGTCGAGCGCGTTCGCGCGATCCATGCGCTGCAGGTTGCCGCGGAATTTGCGCAGCAGCCAGTCGTTGAAAATCGTGTCGAGCACTTCGGCGTGGAGCTGCGCGAGCCGTTCCTGCGGCACGACGATCCCGCCGCCCTGCCGCTCGAAGAAATCCGCGTTCGCCCGCTGGTGATCGTCCGCCGCGTGCGGATAAGGCACGAGGATCGCGGGCGTCTCGCAGCGCACCAGTTCCGCCAGCGTGCCGGCGCCGGCGCGGGAAACGACGAGGTCGGCGGCCGACAGCAATTCCGCCATGCGATCGCTGAACGCCACGAACGCCGCGCGCAGCGGCGCGCCGGTTTTCGTTTTCAGTTCCAGTGTGGAATCCTGGCCTTTGCCCAGCCCGGTCACGCAATAAATCTGGATGCCCTCCGCGGCGAACGACTCGACGCGCTCGCGCGCCCAGTCGTTGAGCGCGCCCGAGCCTTGGCTGCCGCCGAGCACGACGAGCACGCGCTCGTTGGCCGCGAGCCCGAGCGCGGCGCGCGCGGCGGCTTGCGGCAGGCGCGCGATCTCTCGGCGCACGGGCTGCCCGACGTGCCGCGTCGCCGCCGCGCGAATGCCGGGCAGCCGGATGCCGGGCGGCAGGTAGACGCGATCCGCGAGCCGGCCGAGCGTGCGAACCGCGAGGCCGGGCACGCGATTCGACTCGTGCAGCGCCGACGGCACGCCGAGCAGCCAGCTCGCGAGCACGAGCGGCGCGGAGGTGAATCCACCGAAGCCGACGATCGCGTCGGGCTTCGCCTCGCGCAGCAGGCGCAGGCAGAAAAAGAAAGCGCGCGTTTGCGTGACGACGCAGCGGGCGAGCCTGACCGGATGCCACGCGAAGCCCGTGCCCGGCATGCGCGCGAAACGCAGGTGCGGGTATTTTTCGAGCAACCGCGCGTCGACCTTCTTCTCGCTCACCAGGAGCACGGACGCATGCCCGCGCGCCGCCAGACCCTCGGCGAGCGAAATGCCCGGCGAGAGATGCCCGCCCGTGCCGCCGCAACTGATGAGGAATTTGCTCATGCCAAGACTTCCCGCATCGCACGCGCCTTGACCGGCAGCGCCGCGCGGCCCCAGGTGCGCTGCGTATTGAGGATCACGCCGAGCAGCACGCCCATGAGGAGAAGATTGGAAAGCCCCGCGCTGATGAACGGCAGCGACATGCCTTTCGGCGGAACGAGGCCGGTCACGGAGAAAAGGTTGATGAGCGCCTGCAGCGTGATGAAGAGCAGGCAGCCGGTCACGAGCAGATAGTGAAAGAGGTTCGGCGCCCGCCGCAGGTGAACCAGCCCGGCGACGAGCATCGTCGTGAACACCGCCACCACGCCGAGCGTGAAGGGCAGGCCGAGTTCTTCGCCGATGACCGCAAAGATCATGTCCGTGTGCGCCTCGGGCAAAAAGCTTCGCTGCTGGCGTCCCTGCCCCAGCCCCGCGCCTTTGACCCCACCCGCCGCGTAGGCGACGAGCGCCTGCTGCACCTGCGGCGGCGGCGCGTCACTGAGAAATTCCTTCAAGCGGCGCACGCGATTGGGATTCTGCGCCACCAGCGCCGTCAGCGCGGCCGCGCCCACCGCGACGGAAATGAGCACGTAACGCCACTTCGCACCTGCGAGGAAAAGCATCGCGACGCCGACGATCAGGTAGAACGTCGCCATGCCGAAATCCGGCTCGATCACGACGAGCGCCGCGAACCCGCCGATGATCGCCAGCGGGTAAAGGTAGCCGCGCTTGAGTTCACCGATGCGCGTCTGGTTGATCGCGAGATAGTGCGCCACGCAGAACACGAAGCCAAATTTCGTGAACTCCGACACCTGCAGGCGCAAGCCGGACGGCCCGAGCCAGCGATGGCTGCCGTTGATGCTCGGCCCGAGCACGCGCACGAGCAGCAGCATGAACAGGCAGGCGCCGCCCAGCCACCACGCGTAGCGCCGGGCGTAATCGAGATCGATCCGGCTCGTGATGAAACACAGCACCGCCGCGACGGCGACGCCGGCGATCTGCTTGTTGAGATAAAGATACGGCACCGGCACGCCCTGCTTGTTGCGGAACCACGCGCTGGCGCTGAAGAGAATCGTGAGCCCGAGAAACGTCAGACCGAGCGCGCAGACGATGATGACGGTCGCGGGATTGAGGAGCGAACGCGCGGGCCGGGCCGCGTCGAACCGGGGTTGAGGCATGGTCGGCGCGACGAGTTTAGTTTTTCGGCGCGGGGCTCATCGGGTTGTCATCGACCTTGATCACCGGCGGCTCGCTCGTCGCGGGCGCGGGCGGCGCGGACGCGCTGGAATCGAGAATGTTCGGCACGGGATTCGGCGCGGTTTTCGCGCCGCTGGATTTCGCCGCGTCGGATTTTTTTCCGGCGCCGGTCGCCTGCCAGCCGGGAATCACGAGCACGTCGCCGGCGCGAATCTTGGCGGGATCGGAGATGTTGTTGCGCACGGCGATGTCGCCCTGCTTCACGCCATACGTCTTCGCGATCGTGCTCAGCGACTCGCCGGATTTGACCGTGTGCTTCACCTCCTCCTTGGCGGTGGCGGCGGGGGCCGCGGAGGTTGCCGGCGTCGCGGCACTCGGGCTCGCGGCCGGCGCGGACGGCGTTTTGCCGGGGATGATCAGCTTCTGGCCGGGCTGCAGCACGGTGCCGGTCTTCAGGTTGTTCACCGCGGCGAGGTCCGCGACTTTGATGTGATTCTTGTTCGCGAGCGACCAGAGGCTGTCGCCGCTTTTCACCGTGTAAGTTTCCTTCACCGGCGTCACGTCCGCCACCGGTTGCGTGAGCAGCGTCGAGGCCGCGGGCGTGCCCGGGCGCGTCGGCACGTAGCGCACGCCGCCACCGCTGCCGCCGGCCGCGGTCGCGGGCGCGTCGGGGTTGAACGCGATCGGCGCGGAACTCATCGGCGAGTTGGCGGCATCGCCCTGCGCCATCGGCACGGTGATTGGCGCGGTGTCGTTTTTCGCGACGGTGTCGACCGGTGCGGGCGGCGGCTTCGTGGTCGAGCTGCAGCCCGGATTGGCGAAAATAACGATAAGGGCAAACAGGTGAATGCCCACGACGACGCCGAAAATCTTCAGGATTTTCATAGGAGGAATTGGTTTGGCTGGGTTGTGAAGAGTTGAAGGTGCAAATGCTATCTCAAAGTCGCCGGCGCGGCGCCGAGCTCGCGCACGAGATGCTCGAACTGGTCGCCGCGATCCTCGTAGTTGCGGAACATGTCGAAGCTCGCGAAGCCCGGGCTGAGCAGCACGTGGTCGCCGGCGACGGCGAGCTCCGCGGCGCGGCGCACGGCTTCGGCGAGCGAGCCGCACGTCGTGTGCGCGACGCGAAACGCCGCACAATGAAACGCCAGTTCGCCGCTCGACTCGCCGAGAAGGACGGCGTGTTTCACGCGCGGCGCGATCCGGTGCACGAAGCCGGCGAGGTCGCCGCCCTTCGGCTTGCCGCCGGCGATGAGCACGACCGGCGCCGCGAAGCCCGCGAGCGCGGCCTCGACCGCGTGAAAGTTGGTCGCCTTCGAATCGTTCCAGTAGACGACGCCCTCATGCTCGCCGACGCGCGCGAGGCGGTGCCGGCCCAGTCGGAAACTGCGCGCCGCGGCGTGGAGCGTCGCCTCGTCGAAACCCATCGTGCGCCACCACGCGGCGGCGAGGAGAAAATTTTCGCGCTGCGGATAGACGGCGAAGACCGTGCCGGCGAGCCGCGCGTCCGCCGGCTGCGCCTCGGTGGCGACCGCGGCCGCGAGCGGCAGCGGCCGGCCGAATTTCTGCGCGTAGCGCTGCACGGACGAGCCGGCGAAAAAGGCGCCGGGCGCGGTGTGCGCGACGAGATTCCACTTCGCGGAAAAATAACTCTCGAGCCCCGGATGCCGCTCGAGATGGTCCTCGGCGAAATTCGTCCAGAGCGTCGCGTCCGCCTGGAAGTGCTGCAGCGTCTCGGCCTGAAACGAGCTGACTTCGCACACGGCGAAGGCTTCGGCCGCGCCGCCGTTTTTCTCGACGACGAGGCGCGAGAACGGATGGCCGATGTTGCCGGTGGCGCGCGCGTCGCGGCCGATGCTGCGCAAGGCGTGCGTGAGAAATTCCGTCAGCGTCGTCTTGCCGTTGGTGCCCGTGATCGCGAGCGATTGCCCGCGCCAGAAAAGCGCCGCGAAATCCAATTCGCCGAGGCAGGCCGCGCCCGCCTCCTGCGCGCGGCGCAGCCACGGATGCTCCGGCGCGAAACCCGGCGAGAACACCGCGAGCGCATGCTGCCGCGCCGCGATCGGCGTGAACTCGACGGCTTTCGCGTCGTAGACGCGCGCCTCGACCCCGAGCGCGCCGAGCAGCGCGCGCACGCCCTCTCCGCTCACGCCGCCGCCCAGCACGGCCACCGGCCGGGCGAGCAGCGGAACGAGGAAATCGGGCGCGACGAGCGACATGGCGGAATTATTTCGCGCGCGATTTCGCCGCGGCGGCGGCGAGGAGTTTCGCGCGGCGGGCGGCCCAGGCGCGGATGAAGGCGCGGTTGCTGGCGATCGGCAGGCCGGCGCGAAGATTCACACCGGAAACGCGGGGCAAACCCTGCGGGGCGCGCGCAAGCGCGAGGAGCGGACGAGACTTGGAGACACTCATGGTGGGAGGAGTTGCGAGACGACGGCGTCGCCCGGCGCGCGAGGCTCGAGCTTCGCGGCGCGGAAGACGCGGATGAGTTGGGGGCGCGGGCTCACGTTCAGCGGAGCTTGAGCGTCGCGAGGCTGGCGAGCGCGAAGCCGAGGGAGACCACCCAGAAGCGGAGAACGACTTTCGTCTCCGGCCAGCCTTTCTTCTGAAAATGATGATGGATGGGCGCCATGAGGAAAACGCGCCGGCCTTCGCCGGAGCGGCGCCTGGTGTATTTGAACCAGCCGACCTGGATCACGACGGAGAGCAGTTCCATCACGAAGACCCCGCCCGCGATCACAAGTGTCAGCGGCTGATGGATCATGAACGCCATCACGCCCATGATGCCGCCGAGGGCGAGCGAGCCGGTGTCGCCCATGAACACTTCGGCCGGATGCGAGTTGAACCACAGGAACGCCATGCAGCCGCCGAGCAGCGCGCCGCACACGACCGTCAATTCGCCCGTGCCCGGCACTTGGCTGACCAGCAGGTATTCCGAGAGAAACTTGTGGTCGGGGATGTAGGCCATCACGCCGAGCACGAGCACGACGGTGATGGTGCAGCCGACGGCGAGCCCATCGAGCCCGTCGGTGAAGTTGATCGCGTTGCTGAAACCGACGACCCATAGATACATCAGCACGAGCAGCAGCCACCACGGCATCTGCGGAATCACGGCGAATTTCAGAAACGGCAGCCATAGCTCGCGGATTTTCTGCGTGCTCGCCGGATGCCAGAGCAGCACCGCGACGGCGCCGATCGTGGCGAGCGACTGCCAGCCGATTTTTTCCCACGACGAAATGCCGTCGCGATTCTTGTGCACGACTTTGAGGTAGTCGTCGCGAAAACCCGGCGCGGTGAGCGCGGCGTAGACGAAGAGGCTGACGAAAACCCAGACGTTCGGCGCGGCCCAGAGCACGGCGCTGACGAAAACCGAAAAAAAAATTATCAGCCCGCCCATCGTCGGCGTGTTTTTCTTGTCGAAATAACTCGCGCCGAGCGCGCCCGTGCGGTCGTCGATGTAGCCGTGGCCGAACTTCAGCTCGCGAAATTTCCGGATCAGCACCGGCCCGATGATGAAGCCGATCGCCATCGACGTCAGCGCCGCGAGCGCCGTGCGCAGCGTGATGTAGTGCAGCAGCCGCAGCGGCCCGAAGTAATCCGAATAATCTGAAAGATAGCTCAGCATGGGGCGCTTCGCGCGAAGCAGGAAACAACGAACCGGCAGAAAGCCCGGCGCACCGACATCGGCTCCGCCTTTCTCCCCGCTCCCTGCTCCCTTCTCCCGTGTTCGTTCGTCAGCATGGCAGCGGGAGCGAGGTCTGGCCTTCGAGGATTTTTTCCAACTGATAGCGGCGGCTGCCTTTCACGAAGACGGCGCCACGCCACTCGGCAAATGCCGCGGCCATCGGCTCGAGGGTCGATGCGATCTGGATCTGGTGCGAGAAATCGTCCCGGTCCAGCACGCCGGCGCAGAGATCGTGCGCGTGCGCGCCGATCGCGATCAGCCGGTCGCACCCGCGCAGCGGCAGCGCGCGGCCGATCGCGTGGTGCTGCGCGGCGGCGTCGGCGCCGAGCTCCTCCATGCCGCCGAGGAGGTAGAGGCGCGGCTCGTCGGCCGGCGCGATCGCGTCGAAAGCCGCGAGCGCGTCGAGCATCGAGGCCGGATTTGCGTTGTAGCAATCGAGATAAAGCAACCGTCCGTCCTCGCGGCGGATTTCGCCACGGAGCTTCGCGGGTTTCCAGTCGCCGAGGCGCGCCTGGATCGTCTCGCGCGCGACGCCGAGCCACAGCGCGGCGCAGATCGCGAGCGCGGCGTTCTGCGCCATGCCGTCGGACACGCGGCGAAACGTGAAGACCAGCGGCGGCGGCGCGCCGTAGGCGAGCGCGACGGCGGTTTCTTCGGCGCGCTGCGTGACGGTGAAATACACTTTGTCCTTCGGCGGCGTCGCCGGCCGGATCACGTCGGCCCGCTCGACGACCATCGTGCGCACGCCGAGCGCGTGAAACGCGGCGAACTCCGCCGCCTGCTTGGGAAAAATCGCGACGCCGCTCGCGCGCGTCGCCGCGGGCAGCACGGCTTTCTCGCGCGCGACGCCTTCGAGGCCGCCGAGTTCCTCGGTGTGCGCCGGCGCCACGAGCGTGATGAGCGAGACATCAGGCTCGATCATCTCGGCGAGTGGCTTCATGTCGCCGGGCGCGCTGATGCCGGCCTCGACGACGGCGAACGCATGCCGCGCCGGATCGAGCCGCGTCAGCGTGAGCGGCACGCCGAGGTGGTTGTTCAAGTTACCCTCGGTGGCGAGGACGCCGCACGTCTCGCCACCGAGGAGGAGGGCCAGCAAGTCCTTCGTCGAGGTCTTGCCGGCGCTGCCTGAAATCCCCACCACGCGCCCGCGAAACGCGCGCCGGTGCTCGCGCGCGATCGCCTGAAAGGCCGCGAGCGGATCGGCCACCACGAGCTGCGGCAGCGCGAGCGCGCGGTCCGGCTGCGCGACGAGCGCGGCGCTCGCGCCCGCGGCCTGCGCGGCCGCGAGGAAATCGTGGCCGTCGCGTTTCGCCGTTTTCAGCGCGACGAAAACCTGGCCGGCGCGGAGCTGCCGCGAGTCGACCGTGAAGCCCGAAAGCGGCGAGACCGGCTGCGCCGTCCAACGGCCGCCGGTCCATTGCGCGAGAAGTTGTGCCGGGAATTCAGGCATCGGAGGGCGGCCGCTCGCCTTTGATCGCCTTGATGCCGATCAACTCGCGCACGACCTGCCGGTCGTCGAACGGGAAGACGGTGTCGGCAAATTCCTGGTAGCTCTCGTGGCCCTTGCCCGCGATGAGCAGGCAGTCGCCGGGCTTCGCCATGTCGAGCGCGAGGCTGATCGCGCGACGCCGATCGTCGATCCACGTGATTTTTTCCGGCGCGGTGACGCCGGCGCGCATGTCGTCGAAAATCCGCGCGAGCGCCTCGGTGCGCGGGTTGTCCGCGGTGGCGAAGGCGAAATCGGCGAACTCCTGCACGGCGCGCGTCATCAGCGGGCGCTTGGTGCGGTCGCGGTTGCCGCCGCAGCCGAACACGACGAGCAGCCGGCCCGGCGTGATCGCGCGGAGCATGCCGAGCGCATTGCGCAGCGCGTCGTCGGTGTGCGCGTAGTCGACGAGCACATTGAACGCCTGGCCTTCCTCGATCCGTTCCATGCGGCCGGGCACGCCGTGGAAGCCGCGCAGACGGGCGAGAAACACGGCGGGATCGCGGCCGAGGCCCCACGCCGTCGCGACCGCGGCGAGGAGGTTGCTGACGTTGTAGCGGCCGATGAGCGGCGAATCGATCTCGAGCGCCCCGCCGGGCCAGACGAGGCGGAACGTGGTGTTCTTGAAATTGAGGCGGACGTTTTCGGCGCGCACGTCGGCGCGCGAATTCTCGCCGAAGGTGACGAGCCGCGCGGCGGCGACGTTCGCGGCGACATAGGCGGCGAGTTTGCCGCCGTAAGGATCGTCGAGGTTGACGACCGCGATCTTCGGCGCGACGCCGGTGTCGCCGGTGAAGAGCCGCATCTTCACCGCGAAGTAGGCGTCGAGCGTCTTGTGGTAGTCGAGGTGATCGCGCGTGAGATTCGTGAAGACCGCCGCGCCGAACTGCAGGCCGCGCACGCGCTGCTGGTCGATGCCGTGCGAGCTGACTTCCATCACCGCCTGCCGGCAGCCCGCGTCGCGCATCTGCGCCATCATGCCGTAGATGTCGAGCGACTCGGGCGTGGTGCGAAACGACGGCACCGTGCGCGCGCCGAGGTCGTAGTTGATCGTGCCGAGCAGGCCGACGCGCTGGTCGCCGTTGAGAAAATGTTTCAGCAGATGCGTGACGGTCGTCTTGCCGTTCGTGCCGGTCACGCCGATCACCGTCAGCTCGCGATCGGGAAATTTGTAGTAACGCTGCGCCACCGCCGCGAGCGCCGCGCGCGCGTCGGCCACCTGGATGAACGTCACCTTCGCCGGCGGATGCGGCGGCATCTTCTGCGTGACGACGGCGACCGCGCCGCGGCTGACCGCTTCGTCGATGAAGCTGGCTCCGTCCGCGCGCCGGCCCGGCAGCGCGAAAAACAACGTGCCCGGCACCACGCGCCGACTGTCGATCACGAGGCCGGAGATGGGACGGTCGAGCTCGCCTTTCACAGCGATGATCTCCTCGTCCTCGAAGTAGTCGGAAAGTTTTGGGGCCATCTTGAAAACGCGGTTGACCGCGAGGGAGTCACGGCGGTTGCGGCGAATCGCCACGGGCTGGAACGCGTGGATGAGCGGATAATTGGGCGTGAGATAACCGATCACCGGCGGCCTCCTTCTGTCGCGGCGGCGAACGTGAGCGCGCGCGTCGGCTGGCCGGGGGCCTTGATGTCGAGAATCGGAATGAGTTGTTCGCCGATGTGCCTGAACGAGGGCGCGGCGACGGTCTTGCCGTAGGCCACGCCGTTCGGCGCGTGCGCATCAGCATCGTCCACGATCACCGAGATCGCAACCTGCTGCTCGCCCGGGCGCGGCAGCGCCGGGAAAAATCCGACGAACGAGGCGACGTGGTGTTTGTCGCTCGGCTTGCCGTCGATGTATTTCTGCGCGGTGCCGGTCTTGCCCGCGACTTCGTAGTCGACGCCGCCGAGCCGGATCGCCGCCTCGGGCGCGGTGCCTTCGCTCGACGCGACGCCCATCAACAACTGCGCCATCGTCTGCGCGGTGCGCGCCGAGATCGCGCGGCCGAGCTCCACTTTTTCGTAGTGGTAAACGTGCTCGCCCGACGCCGCGTCGATTTCGCGGATGATCTGCGGCCGGTAGAGAATGCCGCCGCTCGCGATCGTGCTCATCGCCTGGTGCATCTGCAGCACGGTCGCCGTCACCGCCTGTCCCATCGGCACGCGCGTGATGTCCCAATCGCGCGAGTCGAATTTGTGCACCGTGCCCGTCACCTCGCCGCCGATCGGAAAACCGAGCTTGCCGCCGAAGCCGAAGGCGCGGACGTAGCGGTAATATTTCTCGTCGCCCACCCGCATCGCGAGCTGCGCCGCGCCCCGATTGCTCGAGTGGCTGATGATCTCCGCGACCGACAAGTCGTGATCGTAGCGATGATCGTCGCGCGGCAATTTCCGCGTGCGGCCTTTGTAGTCGATCTTCTCGAGCATGCAGTCGAAGCGCGAGCGGTCGTCGACGACGCCCTCTTCGATCGCCGCGGACGCGGCGACGATCTTGAAGACCGAGCCCGGCTCATATTCGTCGGTCACGGCGACATTCTTCATGCGCGCCTGCTCGTCCTTCGGCACGAGATTGTATTCGTTGGGATTGAACGTCGGGTAATTCGCCATCCCGAGGATGAAGCCGGTGCGCGGATCGCTCACGACGATCGTCGCTTTCTGCGGCTGGAATTTTTTCCCGATGAAATCGAGCTCCTGCTCGATGATGTCCTGCACCTTCGCGTCGATCGACAGCGTGACGCTGTAGCCGTCGGCCTTCGGCACATCGCGCGTGTTGAACTGCGCGAGCGGCCGGCCGCGCCCATCGCGCTCGCCTTCCTGCCAGCCGTTCTGGCCGCGCAGATAAAAATCGGTGTAGAATTCGACGCCGGCGAGCGGCCGCTCCTCGCGGTTCACATAGCCGAGCAGGTGCGCGGCGAGCTGGTTGTTCGGGTAGGCGCGGCGGTAAACGCGCTCGCCAATGAGGCCGGTGAGATTGAGCTGGCCGATTTGTTCGAAGACCGATTCCGGAATTTCCTCGCGGAGCTTCGCGTAGTGGATGGCGCGCCGGCCCTGCGCATCGGCGTCGGCCGCGAGCTCGGTGTCGCCGTCGTCCTCGGCGTCGGTGGATGCGGGCGCGGTTTCGGCGGCGGCGGCCGGCTTGGCGAATTCGAAATTAAACACCAAACCCGCATGCTCCGTCGCCGACGAGGCCGCCGGAGCGGGATTCGTCGGCGCGGGCATGCGAAATTTGGTGGTGAAAATTTTCCTGAGCTCCGGCTCGGGCATGCCGATGAGCTCGGCCAGCTGCGGCCATTTCCGCATTTCCTTCGGCGTCTCGACCAGCGCCTGCGGATCCACGCGCAGCGCGATCATGGGCCGGCTCGTGGCGAGCACGACGCCGCGGGTCTTGTTGAACGTGTCCCACGAGTAGATGTCGCCGCGGCGCGCTTTTTTTTCCGTGAACTGCTGGCGCGTCTTCTCGATCCGCGGCAGCCAGGTGTCGCGATCGACGACGTGCAGGCAGACGAGCCGCGTCGCGAGTCCGCCGAAGCACGCGAACAACGCGCCCGCGAGCAGCACGATGCGGTAACTCGAGGCGAAACCCTTGGACATCGCGTTAACGGCTCAGCGCGGCAAGCGGGAGCTTGATCGACGCCGGCGCGTCGTCGCGGTAAAGATCGCGGTTGTTGCGTTCGAGCAGCGCGCGCTGCGCGTTCTCGGTGACGGCGAGGACGTGGACCTCGGGACTGCTGCACGGCACGAGGCCGAGGCGCCATTCGGCGTTGCGCTGGCGCAATCGCTCGGGATCGCGTTCGGCATCCGCATCGGCCGTCGTGCGCGAAATCATCCGCTCGACGTCGGCGATTTGCGCGAGGATGCGGCGATTCGCATCGGCCGTGAGTGAAATCTGGTGCCGCATCCACACGGTGCCGAGGCCGATCGAGCCGCCGAAGCCGATCGTGACGAGCAGGCACACGAGGAGCTGGTTCGCGAAGGCGTGCGTGTCGGTGGTTTTCATACGGACAGAAAAGCGAAGCAAAAAAGGTCGGTTAAAGTTTGCGCAACGCGCGCAGCTTGGCGGAGCGACTGCGGGGATTGGCGGCGATCTCGGCGTCGCCCGGCGTGACCGGACGGCGCGTGAGCGGCTCGGCGAGCTTCACCCGCAGATCCTGCGGCGTGCTGTCGTCGGCGCTTTCCGGCTGGCCGCACATGCGGCGGAAAAATTGTTTCACTGGCCGGTCCTCGAGGGAGTGGAAGCTGATCACCGCGAGCACGCCGCCCGCGGCAAGTTTTTCAAAGGCGGCCGGCAGGGCGCGCTCGATCGCACCGATCTCGTCGTTCACGGCGATGCGGATGCCTTGGAACGAGCGCGTGGCGGGATGAAGTTTCGACGCGTGCCGGTCGCGCGCCGGAATGGCGTCGGCAATCAACGCCGCCAGCGTAGTCGTCCGCGCGAGCGCCCCGGTGCCCCGGGCAGCCATGATCGCGCGGACGACACGCCGCCAGTGCGCCTCCTCGCCAAAAACCCGAATCGCCTGCTCCAACATTTCCTGTGTCGCCGTCTCCAACCACCGGCTCGCGGGCACGCCCACGCGCGGATCCATCCGCATGTCGGCGGGCGCATCGAGCCGGAAAGAAAAACCGCGCTCGGTCGCGTCGAGTTGAAACGACGACACGCCGAGATCGAAAAGAATGCCGTCGAAGTCGGCGAGCGGCAGCTCCGCCAGCCGGCCGAAATCGCGATCGATCAGCGCAAACCGCCCCGCAAACTCCAGTCGCAACGGCGCCGCGCGCTCCGCGGCCGCCGGATCGCGATCGAGCGCGACGACGTTTACCTCCGGCGCGGCCTCGAGCAGCGCGCGCGTGTGTCCGCCGCCACCAAACGTGCAATCGAGATAGCGGCCGCCGGCGCGCGGCGCGACGAACTCCAGCACCTCGCGCAACAACACGGGTTGATGACGAGGCGTCATGGTCGCGGCGAAAAGGTCACTTGCCAGGGCGATCATCGGAAACGTTCCCCGGTTTCGCGGACTTCGATTTGCCGACGGTGCGCAGCACGAGGGAGGAGCGCACGCGGGCGCGCACTGCCGTCGCCGAAAATGCCGCGCCGTCGCCAGCGTCGATCCACGCGGGAAACGCACGACGCGACGCGGCCGAGCCGCTCGTCGCCGCCTTGCGCAGCGGCACGCCGGTCGCGAGAGCCTTCACTTTGAGGTGCCGGCGCATGCTCAAATGTCGAGGCGGCGCATGAGGTCGCCGAAGTTTTCGCCCGCGGTGCGCGCTTCCTCCTGCTGCCAGCGCGCGGGACTGTAGATGTTGAACTTCGTCAGCGAGCCGACGAGGACCGCGTCCTTCTGGATTTTCGCGTGGCCGAGAATTTCCGCGCCGAGTCCGATGCGCCCGGCCTTGTCGAACGAGAAGCTCTGCGTCTGCGAAAAAAAACGCGCCGCAAACGCCTGCGCCGCCGCGTCGCTCAGCTTCAGCTCGGAAAATTTTGCGTGGAGCTTCTCCACTTCTGTTGGCGGCAACACCGCGATGTAGCCGTCCGGATGCGGCGTCGCGAGAAACGTGTCCTGTTCCTCATGGGCATAGCGCCACGCTGACGGGATCGTGAGCCGACCCTTGTCATCGAGCATGTGCCTGAAAAGGCCCGTATAAAAAGCTTTGCCGACCTGCGACATGTGGGGAGCGAGGCTGAAAGTGCCCCAAAGTGCCCCATTTCAACCCATTTTAGCCCATTTAGGTCAAGCCAAGAGCGGTCGTAGACGCAAAAAACTTACTCACAATTTGCTCGGAAAAATTTCCGCCGGATTTCCGAGCGCTCCGAATGGAAGCTCGTTATGCGCGGCGATTCAGGCGCGCCGCGGTTCGCGGCGAAGAAGCTCCTAGGCGAGTAGCGGTTCAATCGCGCTCGATTGTCTTTGTTGATGAGCCATGCGCGCCGAGATGCCCCTTTACGATGAATTGCCTCCGCTGTTAAAAGCGGCGCCGCGCTCCGGCCCGTCCATGTCTGAACCTCCTTCTCCGCGCGACCGCCGGCGCGATTTCGCCGCGTTTTATCGGGCGACGTTGTCGCCGCTACGGCGGTTTCTCGCGCGGATGCTCGGCAATCGCGCGGATGCGCAGGATGTGGCGCACGATGCTTATGCTCGCGTTTATACCGCGCTGGATCGCGAGCCGGTCGAGCGGCCGAAGGCGTTTTTGTTCACCACCGCGCGCCGGCTCGCGCTCAACCAGATCAAGCGTCGCAACACCGCACCCGTGCGTGAAAGCGCCGGCCAGATCGTGGAATTCGCCGCGTCGGAATCAGCAAGTGTCGAGCGGCTGGTGATGGCGCGGCAGGAGTTGGCGCGGCTTGAGGAGGCGATCACGCACCTGCCCGAAGGCTGCCGCACGGTGCTGCTGCTGAGCAAAGTGGAGCATCTGTCGCACGCAGCGATCGGCGCGAAACTCGGCATCGCCGTCAGCACGGTCGAAAAACAACACGCGCGCGCACTACGGCTTCTCCGCGTCGCGCTTGCGGAGCACGCCGCGCCGGACGATACGAGCCGCGATTCGCGCGCCGCGAAAAAGGAAACACCATGAACGATCAACCAACAGCAGATCGCCTGGACGACGAGGCCGCGCTCTGGGCGGCGCGACTCGACGGCGGCGGCATGAACGACGCTGATCGCTCCGCCCTCGCCGCCTGGCTGAATGCCGACGCAATGCACGCCGAGGTGCTCGCCGGCTATCGGCATCTCTCCGCGCAAATTGACGCCGGCCTGATGGTGAGTCCGCGACGCGTTTCGCGGCGTCGCGCATTAATCGCTTTGTCGGCCATCGCGGCTGCGGTCGCCGTGTTGTTTGCCTTCCTGAGCACGCGTCCGCGAAATTTTGAGACGAACGCGGCAGAACGCCACGTCGCTACGCTCGCCGACGGTTCGCAAATCGAGCTCAATGCGCAGACCGCGATCGAGGTCGATTTCCGCCGCGCTGAGCGCCACGTGCGCCTGCAGCGCGGTGAAGCCTTGTTCACCGTCGCAAAAGACGCATCGCGCCCGTTCGTCGTCGAGACGTCGCAAGGCGTGGTGCGCGTCACCGGCACCGTGTTCGACGTGCGCTCGGCGCGCGACGCGCAAATCGAAGTGACCGTGCTGAAAGGCACGGTGCGCGTTCGCTCCGCCAACGCCGCGATCGGCGACGAAGTGCTCACGCCGCGTCGGCAGGCCACGATGACCGGCGAGCAGATCGTCGTCCGCGATCTGCCGGACGACGCAGCCGAAAACGCGATCGCGTGGCGGCAAGGCCAGGCCGTGTTTGTCGATACGCCGCTCGCCGAGGCGGCGGAGCGATTTGCAACGTATCACGCACGTTCGATCTCGGTGGACCGCGAGATCACCGATTTGCGGCTGGGCGGCCGCTACAGCCTCGCCGATCTCGACGGATGGCTCGACTCGGTGGTCCGCGTATTGCCGGTGCGCGTGCTGCGCGACCCGCGCGGCGGAATCCGCATCGTCGCCGAGACGAGCCCCGCAAAATAAATTACGAGCCGCGACACCGGCAAAAAATCTTTCGCCGTCCGCCGCAGCTCACGTTCATGCGACACCTGAGAAAGTTTTTTCTTGGCGCTTCCTGTGTCCTGGCCGTGGCCGCACGCGCAACGCCCGTCGCGTTCGTGCTGCCCGCGCAACCAGCGCCGGCCGCGCTCACCGCGTTCGCGAAGCAAGGCGGCGTCGAGGTGCTGTTTTCGTCTACCGCGCTCAAAAACGCGCGGAGCGCAACCGTCGAGGGAACTTACGAGCCCGACGCTGCGCTGGCGCTGCTCCTCGCGGGCACTGGTTTCAGCGCGGCGCGGACACCCGCGGGAAAATTCGTCGTGACGCGCGCAGGCCCCGGCCCCGCTGCCACCGGCGAAATTCGTGGCGCCGTGATCGCGCGCGGCGATGCACGGCCGATCGCCGGCGCGCTCGTGCAAGCCGTCGGTTCAACACACGCGACGAAAACCGCTCGCGACGGAGCGTTCGCACTCCGTGAGCTGCCGGTCGAAACGCAGACGCTGCTGATCACGGCCGACGGCTTTCAAGCGGAGCGCGTGACTGAAATCCCGGTGCACGCCGGGCGCCGCACAGACTTGAATCCGATCCGGCTTTTTTCCGCGACGGACGAGGTGCAGCAGTTGGATGGCGTGCTCGTCCGCGCGGACGAACTCGCGGGCTTGTTGCGGTTGCAGGATGTGGTGGTGACGCCGAGCCGTTTCGGAATCGGCGAGGCGCGCCTCGCGCCGAGCGTCGCACTCACGCATGCGGAACTCGAGGCGCTGCCGCAGATCGGCGAGGATCTTTATCGCGCCGTCGTGCGTGCGCCGGGGCTCGCCAGCGACGATCATACCGCGGCGTTCTGGGTGCGCGGCGCGCCCAACGAGCAGGTGCTCGCGCGCCTTGACGGCGTCGATTTGATCGAGCCGTTTCATCTGAAGGACGAAG
>DASZYB010000085.1:0-99377 GCA_035545575.1 Opitutaceae bacterium
CGCAGCACGAGCGCCGCGTCGCGCCGGCTCCAGCGCCAGAATTCGAATCGCGATTTCTCCGGCGGATACCAGTCGTCGCCAAACACCGCCTCGACCGTGCGCGTCGTCCCTTCGACGGTGCGGAGCGCGCGCGGCCCTTCGACGGAAAAGCTCTCGCGCCCCGGCGGCGTGAGCATGTCCGACGAGGCCAGCACGCCGAGATTGCCGAGCACGAGCACCACCCACCACGCGCGGCCGCGCGGCACGAGCACGTTGAACGCGAGCGGCAGCGGCAGCAGCACGCGCGTCGCCGCGCCGGGATAACCTTCCCACACCGCGTCGCCGAGAAATACCATCAGCGCCGCATACGCCGCCGCGAGCCGCCACCACGGATCGCGCGCGCGCCGGCGCAGCACGACGAACAGCCACTGCGTCGTCAGCCCGACCATCACGCACACGTTCCACAGCGACACCGAGTGGCTCGGCCCTTCCGCGACGAGTCCCGCGAGCGCATCGATCCACTTGCGCGCGAAGCCGACCAGCGGCGGCGCGAAATTCGCCGGGCTCCCGCCGCCGCCGCCGCCCAGCCACCACCACACGCAGCCGATCCACAGCGCGAGCGGCGCGACGATCGCCAGCGCGCGCCGCGTCGCCACGCGCCAGCCGCGCGGTGAATTTTCCTCCGGCCACGCGATCGCCGCGCCGGCGAGGACGTTGGTTTCCTTGCCGAGTCCCGCGACGCCAAACACCGCCGCCGCCCAGCCCGTCCGGCCTTTTTCGGCCAGCGCCATGCCCGCCGCGATCAGCAGCAGGCTCGGCCCGTCGACGAGCGCTCCGCGCACGCTGAAGCAGAGCCCGAAGGAAAACATCACCGCGCACCAGCGGGCGAAGTTGCCCCAGTTCGCCGCGGGAAACCAGCGCAGCAGCAACGCGCCGAGCAAAAGCCAGCACGCGATGTTCTGCGCCGCGTAAATGTGCAGCGCGCGCACCGGATCGCCGAGCGCGAGCGCATAAGCCGTCCAGCAAAACAGAATCCGCCGCGCGCGATACGGCAGGCTGTCCACCGCGTCGCGCAGCGCTGGATCGCCGAGCTGCTGATGCATCGCGATCTGCGCATAGAATTGCGCGTCGTAGCCCGGCGAGTCGGGCTGCTCGTAGTAATCGGTCGCGCGCAGCTCCGGCAGGTAACGCGCCGCGCCCTTGCTGCCGAACTGGATCAGATACGTGAAACCTTTTCCCGGCAGATAAAACTGCGCGCACACCCAAAGGAACACCGCCGTCGCCGCCGCATACGCGAGCCAGCGCAGCGCCACGGCCGCCCGGGTGGAAAAAAGTTTCAAGCTGGCCACGAAAACGCCAGAACCCACTGTTTCGACGCCGCCAACGCAAGTATGGATTCAGCGCCTTCGTCCCCGCTTCCGCCTGCCCGCTCCGCGCTCGCGCGCTTCGGAATTTTCCTGCTCGCGCTCGGTGCGCTGCTTTACGCCGTGCTGTTGATCGAAAACGTCGGCGGCTATGCGGGCGGCTCGGACTCTTCCGGCTACATGAACGACGCGCGCCTGCTGCTCGAAGGCCGCGTGCACGTGCCGCCGCGCGCGATCGCGGAGATGCCGGCGGCGCGCACGCCGAGCTATTTCTACGTGCCGCTCGGCTTCAAGCCCGCGCCCGATCACGACGGCCTCGTCCCCACCTACCCCGCGGGCCTGCCGCTGTTCATTGCCGCCGCCGCGGCCCTCATCGGCTGGGAACACGCCGCCGATGTCGCGCTCGTGTTGCACGGACTGGCGGGTGTGCTGCTCACGTTCGCGCTCGCGCGGCGTTTCGGTTTGTCGCTGCGCTGGGCCGCGGTCGCGGCGATCGCGCTCGGCGTGAGTCCGCTCTATCTCATGATGGCGGTGCAGCCGATGAGCGACGTGCCCGCGCTGGTCTGGACGAGTGCCGCCGTGCTCGCCGCGTGGGAAGCGGGCCGTGCGCCCGCCGTTCGCAGTCTGCGCTGGGCGCTCGCCGCCGGCGCGGCGTTTGCCTTCGCCGTGCTCGTGCGGCCGACCGACCTGCTCGCGCTCGCGCCGGTCGCGATCGCGCTCGGCTTCGGCGTGCGCCGCTGGCTCGCATTCGTGGCCGGCGGATTGCCGGGCGGCATTTTCTTTTTCGCGCTCAACCGCCTCGCCTATGGAAAATTTCTCACCACCGGCTATGGCGACACGACCGAGATGGACCTGCACCTCGTGCCCGCGACGCTCGTGCACTACGCGCAGTGGCTGCCCGCGCTTTTCACGCCGGTCGTCCTCGGCATCTTCGCGCTGCCCGCGCTGCGCCGCACGCCGCGGATCGCGTGGGTGCTCGCCGCGTGGATCGTGGCGATCGCGGGATTTTACGCGGCGTATTATTTCACGCACGAGACGTGGTGGTATCTGCGCTTCATCCTGCCGGCCGCGCCCGCGCTCGTGATTGGCGGCCTGCTCGGCCTGCGCGCGGTGCTGGCGCGGTTCATGACGCCGCTTCGCTCGTGCCTCTGCCTCGCGCTCGCGCTGCTCGTGTGCGGCATCAACGGCGGCTACTGGGCGAAGAAATTCAAGCCGCTCAACTCCGGCCGCGGCGAGGACGTCTACCCGCTCGCCGCGGCGTGGCTCCGCGAGCACGCGCCCGCCAACGCCGTCGTCGTCGCGATGCAGACGAGTGGTTCGCTGCACTTCTACACGAATTTCACCCTCGTGCGCTGGGACCAGATCCAGCCCGCCGATTACGCCACGCTCGTCGCCGCGCTGCGCGCCAGCGGCCGGCCGCTCTACGCCGCGCTGTTTCCATTTGAAGAAGAGGAAGCGCTCAAGACGCGCCTGCCCGGCCGCTGGACGCAGATCGGCAGCGTGCGGCAGGCGACGTTCTGGCAATGGTCGCCCGCGCCCGCCGACGTCGCGCCGGCCGCCGGCGCCGCCGCGCGATGAACGCAGCGCTTCCCCGCGCGCCGCGCGCGATCCGCTTCGCCGGCGTCGCCGCGGTCCTCGTTTTTCTCGGGCTCGTCGCGCGCTTCTGGCATCCGGTCTATCGGTTCACGTCGCTCGTGCAGTTCGACGACTCGGCCTTCGCCGCGCGCATTCCGGCGCTGCGCGATCAGCCGGTCTACGTCTACCACGACACGGGCGGCTACGACGGGCTTTATTACGCGCAGATCGCGTTTGATCCCGCGCTGCGCGATGTGCCTTCGCTCCGACCCGCGATGGACAATCTCTCCTATCGCGCACGACGCATCCTGCCATCGGCGCTCGCGTGGCTCTTCGCCGCCGGACAACCCGCGTGGATTCTCCACGTCTACGCGCTGCTCAACGTCGTCGCATGGCTCGCCCTCGCCACGATCCTGTGGCAGCTGCTCGCCGTCGCGGATTTCCGGAGCTGGCTCGCGTGGGCGGGCGTGCTGTTCTCCGCCGGCGCGCTCGGCAGCGTGCGGCTCGCGCTGACCGATCTCGTCGCGCTGGCGTTTCTCGCGTGGGCGCTGCTTGCCGCGGAACGTTCGCGCCCGCGCAGTGCGCTGGGTGGCGTCGCGCTCGCCGCGCTCTCGCGCGAGACGTCGCTGCTCGGTGCCGCGGCGCTGTTGCGACGGCCGTGGTTTTCCGTCGCGAATCTCGCGCGCCTCGTCGCCGTCGTCGCGCCGTTGGCGTTGTGGCTCGCCTACATCCGCGCGCGGGTCGGCCCCGCCGATCAGGGCTGGAGCAATCTCGCGCGGCCGCTCGCCGGCCTTGCCGAAAAATGGGGCGCGAGCGTCGCGGCGGCGCTGTGGCACGACGATGCGATCCTCGCGTGGACGACGCTGCTCGCGACCGTCGCGCTCACGGTGCAGGCTTTTTTCTTTCTCCGCCGCTGGCGGTTCGACGATCCGTGGTGGCGCATCGGCGCGGCGTATGGCGCGCTGCTGCTCGGCCTCGGCACCGCCGTGTGGGAAGGTTTTCCCGGCGCGGCCACGCGCGTGCTCCTGCCGCTCACGCTCGCGTTCAACGTCGCCGCCGTCCGCACGCGTGCGGCGTTGCTCTGGCTCGTGCTCGGCAACCTCGGCGTCGCCAGCGGGCTGCTCATGCTGCGCGACGTCCCCGAGCAGGAACTCGCCGCCGCGCGCGATGGCCGCTTCGCCGCGATCGCACGGCTCGGCCCCGGCTGGTTCGGCGTCGAGCATCATCGCGCCCATCGTTGGACGTGGACGAATTCTTCCGCCGAACTGCGCTTCGAAACGTGGCCCGCGGTCGCATGCCCGCTCACGCTCGAGTGCGGCATGCGCAGCCTCGTGCCGCGCACGATCACCGTCACGCAGGATGGCCGGCAGATCTGGCAGGGCCGCATCGGCGAGAAGCTCACGCCGGTCACGGTGCGTTTCACCGCGCACGCCGGCACGACGATCCGTTTTGCCAGCGATACGCCCGCCGTGCGAGAAAACGACCTGCCCAACGCCCGCCCGCTCGTCGTCGCGCTCTACGATCCGCGCCTCGTGCTCGCGCCGCCCTGACGATGCCCGTCCTCCTCGATCTCTCGCACACGAGCCACACCCGCGCGCGCACCGGCGTGCAACGCGTCGGGCGCTCGCTGCACGCGGCGCTCGGCAAACGCGCGCTCGCGATCACGCACGATCCGCATCTCGGCGCGTGGCGTCCGCTCGAAGCGTGGGAACACGCGAACCTCGCCACCGACGCCGCGCACGGCAAACGTGGCGCCCGCTGGCCGCTGCTCGCGAAAATCCGCGGCCGCCTCCGCCGCCACTTCGCGCGCGCGTCGTCGGCCGGGCCGCTCGCCGGAGTCGATTCCGCCGGCCTGCTCGTGCCGGAAATTTTTTCGCCCGGCGTCGCAGCCGCCTTGCCCGCGCTTTTCGCCGCCACGCGTGGCCCGCGCGTCGCGGTGTTTCACGACGCGCTCGCGTTGCAGTTGCCGGAGTTCACGCCGATCAGGACGGTCGCGCGCTTTCCTGCGTATTTGCAGGAGCTGCTCGCCTTCGACGGCATCGCCGCGGTGTCGGACGATTCGCGCGAAGCGCTGCTCGATTACTGGCGCTGGCTCGGCCTCGCCCGCGCCCTGCCGCCGGTGAAAACGATTCCGCTCGGCGTCGATGCGCCGCCCCGCTCCGCCGCCCCGCACGCGCCAATCTCCGCCGCTCGTCCAACCGTGCTCAGCGTCGGCTCGATCGAAGGCCGCAAGAATCACGGCGCGCTGCTCGACGCGTGCGAGCAACTGTGGGCGCGCGGCGCGGATTTCGAGCTGCGGCTCGTCGGACTCGCGCACGCGACGACGGGCCGCGCGGCGCTCGAGCGCATTCGCACGCTCCAGCGCGCCGGCCGCCCGCTGCGTTACGACGGGCCGCTGCCCGACGCCGCGCTGCACGCCGCGTATGCGGATTGCGCGTTCACCGTCTATCCTTCATTGCGCGAAGGCTTCGGCCTGCCCGTGCTCGAGAGTCTCGCGCACGGCAAACCCTGCGTCTGCTCCGCGCGCGGCGCGCTCGGCGAAGCGGCGCGCGACGGCGGCTGCGTGCCGCTCGAGCGCGTCGATGCCGCCGCGCTCGCGGAGGCGATCGCACGTCTGCTCGCGACGCCCACCGAACTCGTCGCGCTCGCCGCCGCGGCGCGCGCGCGAAAATTCCGCGCATGGTCGGGCCACGCCGACGACCTGCTCGCGTTCCTGCGCGAGTTGCCCGCGCGAAGCTGACCAATTTGTTACGCGCTTCGCTCGCGCCTGGCCGCCTTTCCGTTTGCCAAGCCCATCGGCGCCGCTCACCGTCGCCGCGCTCATGGCGTTATCTTTTTTTGCCCGAAATAAAAAGGCCCTCCTCGCCCGCTGCCGCGACGACTACGCGACGAAGATGCGGCTGAAATACGCGCCGTTTTATCACGTCATGGATGCGCAGCAGGGCACGACGGTCCGGCTCGAGGGCCGCGACGTCATCATGCTCTCGAGCAACGACTACCTCGGGCTGTCGTTTCACCCGAAAGTCGTCGAGGCCGGCCGCGCCGCGATGTTGAAATGGGGCACGAGCACGAACGGCGCGCGGGTTTCGAACGGCTCGCGCGCCTTCCACATCGAGCTCGAGGAAAAGCTCGCCGAGTTCCTCGGTCGCGAAGCGTGCCACGTGCACGCCGCCGGCTATCTCTCGTGCATGTCGGCCGTCGCCGCGTTTGCGCAGAAGGGCGACGTGATCTTCGCCGACAAAAACATCCACTCCTGCCTGTGGGATGGCATCCGCCTCTCCGTCGCGACGGTCGAGCGTTTCTCGCACAACAATCCCGACGACCTCCGCGAAGTGATCGCCGCGACCAACACCGACGTGCCGAAGCTGCTCGTGATCGAGGGCGTCTACTCGATGGAGGGCCACATCGCGCGGCTGCCCGAGCTGACTGAGATCGCGGAGGAGCATGGCTGCTTCACGGTGCTCGACGACGCGCACGGCTTCGGCGTGCTCGGCCGGCAGGGCCGCGGCACCGTCGATCACTTCGCGCTCAACGACAAGGTCGACGTGATCTGCGGCAGCCTGTCGAAATCGCTCGCGAGCGTCGGTGGCTTCGTTTCCGGCTCGCAGGAGATCATCGAGTATCTGCGCACGCACTCGCGGCAGACGACGTTCTCCGCCGCGATCAGTCCCGCCGCCGCCGCGAGCGCGCAGGCCTCGCTCGAAATCATGCGCACCGAGCCCGAGCACCTCGAGCGCCTCTGGGCCAACACGAGAAAATACAAGGCCATGCTCAAGTCGCTCGGCCTCGACACCTGGGAAAGCGAGACGCCCGCGATCCCGATCGTGCTCGGCTCGAAGGAGCGCGTTTATCTTTTCTGGCGCGCGCTGCTCGAGCAGGGCGTGTTCACCGTGCTCTCGATCGCGCCCGCCGTCCCCGCCGGCAAGGATCTCATCCGCACCGCGATCTCCGCGATGCACACGGACGAGCAGCTCGAAAAAATCGGCGACGCGATGGCGTATGCGTTGAAGAAGCTGTAGCCGCGGCGCGCGCTGCCTCCGGCATTTCCATGCTCGTCGTCCACGTCCATGTCCGTGTGAAGCCGGAATGCGTCGAAGCCTTCAAGGCCGCGACGCTCGACAATGCCCGCGCCAGCGTCCGCGAGCCGGGCATCGCGCGCTTCGATGTCGTGCAGCAGGCTGACGACCCCACGCGCTTCGTCCTCGTCGAAGTCTATCGCACCGCCGCCGCGCCCGCCGCGCACAAGGAGACCGCGCACTACGCGAAATGGCGCGACACCGTCGCCACGATGATGGCCGAGCCGCGCACGAGCGTGAAATTCGCCAACGTGTTTCCCCACGACGAAGGCTGGTGAGTTGCAGCAGGAAGCCATGAAACCCTGATCCCAATCCGGTTTTCTTCCTGGCTTCCTGGCTTCCGGCTTGATTTTCCGTTTCGCCTTCCCTCATGCGCTTCGAATTCGCGACGTCCGCTCGCATCGTCTTCGGCCCCGGCACGCTCGCCGAGATGCGCACGCTGGCGCCCGAATTCGGCCGGCACGCGCTCGTCGTCACCGGCCGCGATCCGCGACGCGTGCAACGCCTGCTCGAGTTGCTCGCCGGCGCGAAGCTCGCCGCGACGACCTTCGCCATCGCGCACGAGCCGACGACCGACGACGTCGTCCGTGGCGTCGCCGTGGCGCGCGCCGCCGGTTGCGACTGCGTGATCGGTTTCGGCGGCGGCAGCGCGCTCGACGCCGCGAAGACCATCGCCGCGCTGCTCACGAATCCTGGCGAGTTGTCCGATTATCTCGAAGTCATCGGCGGCGCGCAGCCGCTGCGTTTTCCCGCGGTGCCGTGCCTCGCCATTCCGACGACCGCGGGCACCGGCTCCGAAGTCACGCGCAACTCCGTGCTCGTCTCGCCCGCGCATCGCGTGAAGGTCAGCCTGCGCAGTCCGCACCTGCTGCCGCGCGTCGCGCTCGTCGATCCCGAGCTCACGCTCGAGCTGCCGCCGGCGTTCACCGCGGCGACCGGCTGCGACGCGCTCACGCAGCTCGTCGAGCCTTACGTGTGCTCGCGCGCGAACCCGATCGCGGATGCGTTTTGCGTCGAAGGCATTCGCCGCGCCGCGCGGTCGCTGCAGCGCACGTTTGAAAACGGCCGCGAGGCCGCCGCGCGCGAGGACATGGCGCTCGCGAGTCTCTTCGGCGGCTTCGCACTCGCCAGCGCGGGCCTCGGCGCCGTGCACGGTCTTGCCGGCCCGATCGGCGGCCGGTTCACCGCCCCGCACGGCGCGCTCTGCGCTGCGCTCCTGCCGCACGTCATCGCCGCCAATGTCCGCGCGCTTCGCGCCCGCGCACTGCAGGCCGACGCGCTGCGGCGCTACGACGAGATCGGCCGCCTGCTCACGGGCCGCCCGCAGGCGTCGGCCGACGATGTCGTCGCGTGGACGCGCGAGCTCGTCGCGGCGCTGCAGATTCCCCGGCTCGCGACCTACGGCATCGCCGCCGCCGATTTTCCCGCCATCGCCGCCGCCGCCGCGAAAGCCAGCAGCATGAAACTCAACCCCATCGCGCTCGATGAAGCCGAGTTGACCGCGATCATGTCCGCCGCCTTGTAGCTTCGCATGAACGCCCGCCTTCATTTTCTTCTTGGCACCCTCGCGCTCGGTTTCACTTCCGCGCTCGTCGGCCAATCTGCCGCCGCCCCGAACCCGCCCACCGCGGCGACCTCGACCAGCGAAGCCGGTTTCGTCGCCATCTTCGACGGCAAGACGCTCGCCGGCTGGGACGGCGATCCGAAATACTGGCGCGTCGAAAACGGCTGCCTCGTCGGCGAGATCACACCCGCGACGCTCATCAAGCGAAACACGTTTCTCATCTGGCGCGGCGGCACGCCGGCGGATTTCGAATTGAAGGTCGAGTATCGCATCAGCGCGCAGGGCAACAGCGGCATCAACTACCGCAGCGTGCAGCTCACCGACGCGCCGTGGTCACTCGCCGGCTACCAGGCCGACATCGACGGCCCTGAGAAAAACAAACCGCCGCTCCGCCACACCGGCCAGAATTACGAGGAGCGCGGCCGCACGTTTCTCGCGCGGCGCGGCGAAATGATCCACGTCGACGCCTCCGCAAAACCAACGCTCGTCGGCACGCTCGGCGATTCCGAGACGCTCAAGGCCTTCATCAAGGACAACGATTGGAACGAATATCACCTCATCGCGCGCGGCAACACCCTCACGCACATCCTCAACGGCCACGTGATGAGCATGGTGATCGACGACGACGCAGCCCACCGCCGTTTCGACGGCCTCCTCGGCGTGCAAGTCCACGTCGGCGGGCCGATGAAGGTGGAGTTTAGGAATTTCCGGCTGAAGACGCTCTAGCTCATTTTGAAATCGCGATGTCTTGCCGGGGACGCGGCGCCCTCGCCGCGTTTCGCGACGCGACGAAGGCGTCGCGTCCCCACCAGTAAGCCATCGGCGGAAGCAGCGCGGCGAGAGGCCCGTGCCACGCCCGCCTCATCGACGTGAGCTTCAACCCGCCGCGACGAACGCCTCCAGCGCCTCACGCGTGATCGTGTGCCGCGCGGCGCAACGCGGGCAGCGAATCTCGATCTTCGCGTCGCCGGCGAAAAGTCCTTCCGGGTCCTCCTTCATCGTCGGCGCGAGCACTTCCATCATCCGCTGCTGGTTGCAGCCGCAGTGCCAGCGGTAGATGCGCCGCTCCATGAGCGCGAGCGTCTCCGTCGCATCGAGCGTGCGCATCCGCTCCGGCGTCAGCGCGTCGAACCACGCGAGGTCGCAGTCGGGATGCTCCGTCACCATCGCGAAGTCCTCCTCCGCGAGCTGAAAATACCGCGCGCCGCGCTGCTCGCTCTGGCGGTAAAATTTTTCCACCGCGACCATCGCGTCCGCACCCTCGAAGGTCACCGCGCTCCGCCGCTTCGGCTGCGCGCCGCGCACGACGTCGGCGAAAAACAGATTCTCCGGCCCTTCCTTCACGTTCTCGTCGAACACGCGGCCGGTGATCGCGCCGGTCTCGTTGTCGCCCGTGAGGAACAGGTTCACCAGCGGCTGCTGGAAGTTGATCGTCCACGCGATCAGCTCGTTCCACGGCCGCGACGCGCAGTGCAGCGTGAACGCCGCGAGCGCGCGCTTGAACATCGCGTCGTGTTCCGGCGCCACGCTGAGCTGGTTCGCGCTCAGGTGCAGGTAGTAGTCGACGAACAGGTCGCCGAAGTCGGCGCGGGCCAGGAGCGCGTTGCGATTCCGCACGAAATACGTGCGCACCTCGAGTCCCGCATCGGCGGTGTTGGGCGGTGTCGTTTCAGGCATCCCGCACGTTTACGGCGTTTCGCCGGAAGTCCAGCCGGGCCGAGCCGTCACGACCCCGGCCGCGCGATTGACCGCACGCGTCGCCGCGACGCCGATCGCTTCGAGCAGCCGCGTGCGCTGCTCCGCGTCGGCCTCGAGATTCACCGGCGGGCGCGCGAGCTGCAGCGCGTCGCCCGCGCGCACGAGCAGGCCCCACCCGGCCGGCACTTCCGCCGGCGCGTAGATGCCGTCCTCCACCACGAGGTAGAGAAAGTCCGCGCAGCGGTAACGAAACATCTTCGAGAACTTCGTCCCGCGCACGATCCGCCGCTGCATCACTTCGAGCTCCGCGAGCACGGAACGATACGTGCGATGTTCGAGCGACGAGAAATCCCACGCGTCATACTCCGGCCACAGTGCCTCGCCGCGCCGCAGATCCGGCCGGTGCACCGCGAACAGTTCCTCGAGCTTGCTCCGGCGGTCGCCGAGATCGGCGAGCCGGTCGCGCGTCGCCGCCTCGGCGTGCGCGTCCTTCAGCAGATCCGCGCGCGCCTGCTTGCACTCGAACACGGCGGTGCGCGCGCCCACGCCGCGCGCGCAAGCGGCAACATCCGCGCGGTAGCCGCTCTTCGGCACGCGCACCTCGCACGCGCAGATCGCAAACCCATTCGCCTGCGCCCACGCGAGCGCGAGCGCCTTCAGGCGGGAATGACGCTGGGTTTCGGACGCGGGCACGGCCTTCTAGCAATCGGCGCCGTTTTCCTTTTTCGACCAAAATCCTCCGGCGCGTCGCGCGGCCGCTCTCTGCCTTCGGTTTACGCGCACATCAAAAAATCGCGACCCTCGGCGAAACCGCGCTCGCGCAGCTCCCCGCGAATCAGCTCGCGCGCGCCGCGCGACGAAACGAAACCGAGCACAAAAATCGTTTCCGGCGGAGGAATTTCCCGCGGCGTGACGACCGGCACGCCGGTGCCGCCGATCGCCGGCGTCGCCTTTTTCGCGTCGACATCGACGCAGCCCGCGATCCGCACGCCAAACTTCTCCAGATGCGCCGCGCGCTTGCGCGTCGGCCGCCCCGCGCCCCACACCCAAATCGCGCGACGGTCGGGCGGAGTCGTTGCGCGCCGCCTCGCGATTTCCCGCGCAATCCATTCCGCCTTCACGCGGAAAAACTTTTCCGGATCGTAGCGCGAATCGATGCGCGACGCGCGGCGCGGCGGGTCGTTCCACCGCAGCAACACCTGCGGCACCTTCGCCATCCGCACGCCGGCGTCGAGCCAGCGCAGCCAAAGTTCGTAGTCCTCCGGGAAATCGCCGGCGCGGTGGCCGCCGAATTTCTCCACGAGCTCGCGGCGAAACATCACGCTCGGATGCGCCAGCGGCGATTCGACGAAGCGGTTCAGCGCGATCTCCTCGGGCGCGACGAGCGAGTTGATCCAGTCGACATGCAGCGCATAGCCCGCGCTCGCCGCGCGATCGCCGCCGAATTCCACGAGACAGCCCGCGAGCCCGAGATCGTCGCGCGCTTCGAGCAGCGCCGCCTGCGCGGCGAGCCGCTCCGGGAGCGCTTCGTCGTCGGCATCCATGCGCGCGATAAACTCCCCGCGCGCGTCCGCGATCCCGTGGTTGAGCGCCGCGACCAGGCCTTCGTGTCCACGGGCGAGCACGCGCAGCCGCGGTTCCTCGCGCGCGAGCGCGGCGAGGATGGCCGGCGTTTCATCCGTCGAACCATCGTCGACCACCAGCAGCTCCCAGTTGCGCAGGCTCTGCGCGCGGATGCTCGCCACGGCGCGCGCAAGGGTCGCGCCCGCGTTCCAGACGGGCAACACGATCGAGACACGCGGCGTCATTTGCCGGATTTATTCCGCGAACCGTCCCCGCGTAAAGCCGCTCGTGCGCGGCGCGGCGTTCATCGACGCAACAGCCACGCGAGCAAACTCAGCACCGCACTGACCACGAGGCATGTGACCACCGGAAAATAAAAACGAAAATTCTTCCGCTCGACGACGATGTCGCCCGGCAGCAAGCCGCCGCCCTGCCGCCCGAGAATCCACAGCGCCGCGCCGATCAACGCGAGCAGCAGCCCGAGTGCGACGAGATTTTTCCCGAGCGTCTCCATGCGACCCAACGAATCCCTCACGGCTCCCGATGCAATCCTCGACGCACCCGGCGGGAACATCGTGCCCGCGCGATTTCGTGTTCGTTTCGCGCCGTCGTCGGCTGCTAGGAAATGCCGTCGTCGATCCCGACTCACGCCGCATGGCGATTTCCCTCCGCAAAATCTCCGCCGCCGTCATTCTCGCCGCCGCTTTGGGCCGCGCGGTCTATCACAGCGCGATCGCCCTGCAGCTGCACGGACAAGTCCGCAACAGCCGCGAGACGCTGGAGCAGCTGGAAGTCGCCGCGCGCCACGCGCAGCTCGCCGCGAAAAACGCCCAGCGCCGCCTCGGCCAGTCCGCAGCGCTTCCGGTGGCTGCCTCGCCGCAATTCGTCCCGGGCAGCGATGCCGCGCTGGGGTTCGAAATCACCGAGTGGCTCCGGCGCGTGAGCGCGATCCGCCACGCCGCCAAGGACCGGCCGGAACTCTCGATCCCCGAGATGCGGCTGCTCACGGATGAAGACTGGATCCAGGCGGCGCAGGGTTTCAGCTCGTTCACCCAAACCGTCAGCACGGACGGCGTGGAGACCACGGTGGATTTCGAGCCCAACCTCGCCACGCTGCGCGAAAAAGCCCGCCGCGCCTTCATGGCGGAATTCAGTCACGGCTTGGAAAAATACCGCCTCGACCACGCGGACGCGTTGCCGGAGAGCTTCGCCGACCTCGCTCCGCTTCTGCCTGCGATCGACGCCGCGATGCTCGCGCGCTACGACATCGCGGTCGAAAAAAACCGTTTCAGCGCCGCCGAGAAACCGGAGGCCGCGGTCGACCAGGAAAGCCTCGCCATCTTCGAGCTCGCCCACACCGGCAAAGCGTGGCGCGAGTATCGCGATTTCGAAACTCCCCTCGTCCGCAACGTGCGCGAAGCGCTGGCGCGCTACGCGGTCGCCAGCGGCGGCGCGCCGGTCAGCGCCCCCGAGCAGCTCGCGCCCTACCTGCCGAAGCCGATGACCTCCTCTCAGCTCACGGAATCCTACGCGCGACTCCCGGAAGTATTCCGGCACGACGTATTCCAACCCGAACCGTGATCGCGCGCCCTTTCCTCTTTTTTGCCGGCGCATTCGCGCTGCTCGTCGCCATCGATGGCGCCGCGGTCCATCTCGCGGCCGGATTTCGGCAGACACTCGCCGCCCAGACCGCCTCGACTCGGAGCGTGCAACACCGGATCGACGAGGCGAAGGACGACACCGCGCAACTCGCCGCCATTGCCGCAGCGATGCGCCGCGCGCCACCCGACTCGGGCCGGCCGGTCAACGTCACCGGTCCCGTCGATCCGGGCGAAGTTGCCCGCTGGCTCGAGCGCGTGAAAAAGCTCCGGCAGGCGTTCGCCGATCGGCCCGCGCAGAAAATTCCGCAGCTCGCGCTGCTCAGCGACCGCGAGTGGGTCGAGCTCGCGCGCACCGCCGATCTCGACACCGGCGAAGGTCTCGCGCGCGCCTTGTCGGCCGCTCGCACCGCCGCAAAGAGTCGTTTCAGCGGCCTGCTGTTTGGCGCGCTGCAGGAATACCTGAAGGCCAACGGCAACGAGCTTCCCACCGATCTCACGGACCTGCTCTCGTATTTCGAGGCTGATAGCGAAATGCCCGCGCGACCCGATGCCGCGATGCTTGCCCAATACGAGCTCACCGCCTCGGGCAAAATCGCCGACGCGCCAGACGGCGTGATTCTCAAGGAGAAAGCGGTCGTCGACGAACGCTTCGATCAACGCACCGAAATCATTCGCGGCGATGACGGCTCGCTCGCGTTTCGGACCCACGCGCCGCCCGCTGACTTCGATATCGAGGGTATGCTCGACCGTGCGGTCCGCGCCTTCGCCGAGGCGCATCAAGGCGCCGCGCCGACCGATGCCGAAGACCTGATCCCGTTTCTCCACGGCCCTCTGCGGCAGGTCATCGTGCAGGCTCTCGCGCGGAACCCGCAACAGGCCGACGCGAGAAACACCTTTCAAGAGCGTGTCGCGAAAATTCTCAGCACGCCCGTCGCGCCATGACCCGCCCCGCCATCCAACCCGCACGCCCATCTCTGCCGCCACCGCCATCGCGCGCTCGCTCTCCGCTGTCGCTGCCGGTCGCACTCGCGGCCGCCGCACTCACCGCGATCGCCGTCTGGGAAGGCACGACGCTGTCGCGCCAAAATTCCGAAATCGCCGCCACGCACGCGCAGGCCGCGCAACGCGACGCGGAACTCGCACAACTCAAACGGCAGCGCGACACCGCCGCCGATCGGCTTCGCGCCACGGAGCAGGAAATCGCCCGCCTCGCCGCCATCCCCGACGTGGAGATCGATGCCGAAGTCGCCGCGTGGCTCGCGCGCGTCGCGCGGTTGCGCGAATTCGCGGCCCGGCACGCCGAGCAGACGATTCCGGAGTTTTCGCTGCTCACCGAGAAGGACTGGTTCGACGCCGCCCGCGTCGGCCAGTCGATCACCGACGGACTGTCGACGGTCGACGATCACGAGGCGCTGCTCGCGGCGATGGATGCCGCCAACACGGTGCTGCAGGCGGAAATGCAGTCGCTGCGCGACACGGCGCGCATGCGCGTCGCGCCGAATCTCCGCGCCGCCTTGATCGGTTTCGCCGATGCGCACGACGGGCAGCTCCCCAGCAACGTGCGCGAGCTGGCGCCGTTCGCCACTCCGCCGATCGATCCCGCGATCCTCGCCCGCTACGAGATGGCGCAGCACGGAAACATCCTGGATGTCGCGCGCGACGCGTGGCTGCTCGACGAGAAAACCTCCTTCGACGAAGCGCACGACAACCGGCTCTATCTCGCGCGCGGGAGTTTCGGCACGACGGCATTCTCCGAGCCGCGCCAGCCCGACCTGCGCGCCGCGCTGCAGGGCTTTCTCACGGCCAACAACGGCCAGTTCCCGAGCACGCCAGCGCAGCTCGTGCCATTTTTCCCGCAGCCGCCTTCGCCCGTGGCGTTGAAAGCATTCCTGGAAAAACCGGCCACCGATTTCACGTCGGACGAATTGCGCAAGCTGCTGCCCGCCGACTGAAGCGTCCCCTCGTTCACGACTGCCATGAAACTTTTCCTCTTCCTCGCGTTGGGCCTCGCGGCGCTCGGCGTCGGGCTGGAAACGCAGGCGCTGGTTCGCGCCCGCGCGCAACTCGCCGCCGAAAAGATCCAGCTCGCCCGGCTCGAAACGCAACTGCGCACGGCGCGCGAACAGCGCGACGAGCGCACGACCGCCCAGCACGCCGCCGAAGAAAAACGCGACGGCCTGCAAGTCGTCGCCACGGCCAGGGAAACCCGCAACGCGCAGGCCATCGCCTGGCGCGATCGCGTGAAGGCTTTCCAGCAGCGCGTCGCTGAGATTCCAGACGCGACGATTCCCGAATTCAAATTGCTCGGGATGAAAGACTGGGTCGAAGCCGTCCTCTACGAGGATGCCACGACCGACCGCCAGATCCAAAAAGTGCTGACCAGCCTGCAAACGCGGGCGCGGGCGCGGTTCGCCGCCCTGCTGCCGGACGCGCTCAGCCGTTTCACCGCCCAGTCGGGCGGCGAGCTTCCGCGCGACGTGCAGGAACTCCTGCCCTACCTCGCGCCGCCTGCCGACGCCGAGATGCTCGCCCCCTACTCCCTCCGCCGCTCCGGAAAAATCGGCGAGCGGAATGAGGATCTTCTCGTCTCCACGCTGCCGAATGACCGCGGCACGGTTGCCGTCACCCTCGGCGGCTATCGTTTCACTGCCCATCCCGACGACGCGGCCGCGGCACAAACCCTCGACGACCTGTCCAACGCCATCGGCGAGGAGAGCCTGGGGCAGCAGGCCGATCTGGGAATAAACAATCTTGCCGATCGCGTGAACTCGATCGGGCCGGTGATGGAAGTCGCGCTGCCGCCTATGGACGAGGCGTTCGGCGATCGGCTGAAAGCCGCCGTGAAGCAATTTTCCGCCGCCAACGGCGGTCGACCGCCCGCGGACGTCTCGCAACTTCGCGGCTACCTGCCGGACTACGACCAGCTCGCGGCCGGCATGCGCACCGTGGCGGCGCAACTCGAATACGCCGTGGATCACGGCAAGGTCGCGGAAGGCGACGATCAACTTCGGCGGTATCTGGAACACCAAACCGATCCCACCCGCGCGCTCCGGCAACTTAAACTCACGGTCGACGGCGAACACGTGAGCATGGAATTCAGCCTGTAGTCCGGCCGGTGTGGCGCGTGATTCTGCTGCGCGGCCCGGGTCGGCCGCCGCTGCGCGAGGCGCAGCGGCCGGATTTTTTCCGCCTTTGATGTCGGATTTCGCCGCGGGCCGTCGATTATTCGGAGTAAATGGGTGCAGCCGACACAGATTTGCTCCGTGACTACGCGCAGGGCGCCGAGGCCGCATTCGCGACCCTCGTCGAGCGTCACCTGAATCTCGTCTACTCCGCCGCGCGCCGGCAGGTGCGGTCGCCGCATCTCGCGGAGGAAGTCGCGCAGTCGGTCTTCGTCGAACTCGCCCGCTGCGCCGCGAAAATTCCACCGACCCAGCCGCTCGCCGCGTGGCTCTACGTCGTGACGCGCCGCACGGCCATCGACACGGTGCGCCGCGAAGCGCGCCGCCTCGCCCGTGAAACCACCGCCGCCGAACTCGCCGCCATGCACACGTCATCCGAGAGCTGGTCGAAAATCGAAGCTTCCCTCGACGAAGCGATGGCCACGCTCAACGAAACCGAGCGCACCGCGATCATCCTGCGTTTTTTTGAAAACCTGAGCCTGCGCGAAGTGGGCGAATCGCTCGGCATTTCCGAAGACACCGCGCAAAAACGCGTCAGCCGCGCGCTCGATCGCCTGCGCGTTTTCTTCGCCGCCCGCGGCGTTGCGGTCGGCAGCAGCGCGTTTGCCGTGACGCTTTCCGCCCACGCCGTGCAAGCCGCGCCCGCCGGTCTCGCCGCCGCAATCTCGTCTGCCACCGCCGCGCTGCCGTCCGCCGCCATCGCAGCGGCTAAACAACTCGCCATGACCACCGCGCAAAAAACTTTCGCCTCGCTCGCGCTCGCCGCCGCCCTCGGATTTGCGCTCTACGAGGGCGTCCCCGCCCTGCGGCTCCGCGCCGAAGTGCACGAGGGCCAGCAGCAGCTCGATCGCCTCGCCGCCACCGCGCGCCAGCTTTCCCTCGAACAGACCGCCGCCGCGCGCGAACTCGCCCGCCTCGATTCCGGCCGCGCCGGCGCGTCGCCCAGCGCCGAGCCGGGCAGCGACGCCGCCCTCGCGCAGGAAGCCGCCGCGTGGTCCGCCCGGATCGCGCGACTCCAGCGCGAACTCGCCCAACATCCCGAGCTCGCGATCCCGGAGCTCTCGTTGCTGACGGACCACGACTGGATTCTCGCCTCTCGCCAGGACTTTTCCCGTCCCGAACGCGTCCGCGAGAGTCTGCTGCTCCTCCGCACGCGCGCCAAAAGCAATTTTCTCCACCAGCTCGGCGAGGCCACGAGAAACTACGTCGCCTCCGCTCACGCGCTGCCCGAGCGCTTCGATCAACTCACCGCGCTCGCGCCGCCCCTCGATCCCGCGATCTTGAATCGCTACGATTTTCAACGGGAAAACAACTGGCTCGTCGTCGCCGAAAAAGCCGTGGGCGCCGTCGATCCCGACCGACTGGCAGTCGTCGGCGACGAATACAGCGGGGCCGCCGGCGGGTTCAACGGCTTCTCCCGCATGGAATCCACCGTGGACCGCGCGGTGCGCGAAGCGGCCCAGACTTACGTCAAGGCGCACGGCGGCGCACGTCCGGCCAGTGCGGCGCAGTTGCTGCCGTTTCTCCCGCAGCCCGTCGATCCGGCCACGCTCGAGCAGACGTTTCGCGTATTGCCATCCTGGCTCCAACCCGCCGCCGCGACTTCGCCATGACTCCGCGTCGCCGCATTTTTCTTTTTCTCACGATCGCATGTCTCCTCGCGATCGCTCTCGGCGCGCCGCGCTACGCGCTTCGTTATCGCAGCCGGCTCGCCGCTCAGCCCGCCGCCGTCGCACGCTGGGAGCGGCAGATCCAGCAAACCCGCCAGCAGCGCGATTCGTTGTGGCGCCGGCTCGAGGTCGCACGGCAGCAGCCCGCCCGCTCCCCGGCCGCCGTCACCGATTCGACTTCGCCCGCGCCCGATCTTCTCCAACTGACCGAAACCGAACGCTGGGTGCGGCAGGTCAAACAACTGAAACAACTCTTCGCGCAGCAGCCGGAGCAACGCATCCCCGAGCTCGCCGTGCTCGACGACCAGGACTGGCTCGGCCTCGGCCGGCGCGTGCAGCTCGACACCGAAGATCATCGCGCGCGCGCGTTCGCCCTGGTGCGCAACGAAGCCAAGAACACGTTCGTGCAATTGATGCGCGAGGCGCTCGAGGCCTACATGAAGGCGAATCGTGGCCAGCTCCCCACCGACCCCACCGAGCTTCAACCCTACCTTTTCGCTCCGACGCTCGACCCCGCGATGCTGGCGCGCTACGAGATGGTGCGCACGGGCGCGTTGAGCGATGCACCCAAGGGCCCGGTGCTGAAGGAAAAAGACATCGTCAACGAAACCTACGACGCCCGCATGGCGATCAGCCGGGAACCGGACGCTACGCTCACTTACGGCTTCGATCGAAAGCGCGACCCCGCGGATGCCAACGACGCCGGCAGCCTGAACGATCAGATCGAGCACGACATCGACATCGCCGTCCGTGGCTTCGTCGCCGCGCATCCGGGCGCACTGCCGAAAAATCCGGCGGCCCTTCTTCCCTACTTCAACCCGCCACTCGGTCCCGCGATGACTGAGAGCATCAACCGGCCTTTGTCGGCCGAACAGCAGCAGGAATTCGAAGCCGACATCGTCAAGCGCGCCGCGGCCATCGCGCCGAAGTAAACGCGCCGGCGACGCGCGCGGATGGTTTCTCGTCTCGCCGCTCGCTGCGCCGCCTGAGCCGACTTCCGCACTCAGTTCAGTCAAAAATTCCTCGCGGTCGGATTGGGAACGCGGCGCCCTCGTCGCGTCACGCGGGCGAAGACGCGGCGAGGGCGCCGCGTCCCCACCGGAATCCCACCATTTTGAAATGAGCTCTCCGACGAACCCGCGGACGTTGCAGTGCCGCCGGTTGCAGCGCGCGGTCAAAGAGGCAAGCGCCACGCGCCGGGGACGTTCAAATTTTTATCGTCCGCGCCTCGGTTTCGCCGGTTGCGCTTGGCCGAAAATCGGCGGAGTCTTTCGCCCGATGGAATCCAGTCCCGCTCCAGCCGCGGCGTCGGAGGAAAAGTTTTCCCTGCCGCGTTTCCTCCTCACCGTCGGCGCCTCGCTGGCCGGCCTCGTCGTGCTCCTGCGGCTCGCCGCGCCCGAGGCGATCTGGCACACGCAGCGCACCGCCGGGTTGTGGCACTTCGCGGCGGCCTTTCTCGCGATTCACCTGCTCAACGCTTTCATCGAATATATTTTTCACCGCTACGTGCTGCACAAGCCGGTCGTGCCGTTCCTCAGCCGTTTCTACAAACAGCACACGTTGCATCACTCGCTCACGCGGATCGGCAAGCGCTACACCGCCGCGGGCCGCGAGGTGCCGTTCGTCGAAAACATCTACCCCGTCACGGAACCGGAGCAGGGCGAGGCGTCGTTCTTCCCGTGGTATACGCTCGCGGTGTTCGCGGGCATCGTCACGCCGCTGCTCGCGCTGCTGCAGTGGCTCGCGCCGGCGTTTCCCTGGTTCTTCGCCGGCTACGGCGCGCTCGCGTTCTCCCTCGCGCTCTATGAGATTTTCCACGCGATCGAGCACTGGGCGTTCGAGCGCTGGGCGCCGCTCATCGAGCATCGGCAACTCGGCTGGTTCTGGCGCAAGGTCTACAGCTTCCACCTGCGCCACCACGCGGTGATCGACTGCAACGAGGCGATCTCCGGCTTCTTCACGCTGCCGGTCTTCGATTGGATTTTCGGCACGTTCATCCTCCCGCAATCGCTCTACCTCGACGGCAGCGAGTGGCAGGCCGAGGAGTTCGTGAGCCCGCGGCCGTGCGCGCTCGTCCGCTGGTGCGACGCCCGGACCGATGCGCTGGTGAAAAACCGCCGCCAACGCGTGCGCGTGGAATCGGCCGCGGCGGCGGAAACGATCCGCCCTTCGCTCGGCGAACGCCTCGCGCATTATCTCACGCACGGCGTCGGGCTCGCGGCGAGCCTCGCGGCGCTGGTGCTGCTCGTCGATTTCGCCGCCGTCCGCGGCGACGCGCTGCATGTGGCGGCGGCGGCCGTGTTCGGCGCATCGCTGGTCTTGCTCTACGCGATGTTCGTGAGCTTTCGTCACGAACGGTCGATCGCCGCGCCGGCGCGTTTCCGCAATCGTCAGCACGTGGCGATCTTCCTTCTGATTGCGGGCACCGCGACGCCGTTTCTCATCGGTGCGATGCGCGGCGCGTGGGGCTGGAGCCTCTTCGGCGTCGTGTGGGGCCTGTGCCTGGTCGGCGCGCTCGCGCGGCTCCTTTTCACGGGCCGGCTGAAACAGCTTTCGACCTTCGCGTATCTGCTGATCGGGCTGCTGCCGTTCGTCGCGGTGAAGCCGCTCGCCGCCGCGCTGCCGCACGGCGCGCTGTGGCTGCTCGCCGCGGGAGTGCTCAGCTATTTTTGCGGCACGCTGTTTCACCTGTGGCAACAGGTGCGGTATCGCCAGGTGATCCGCCACGCGTTCGCGCTCGGTGGCACCGTATGCCACCTGCTCGCCGTGCTGCTCTTCGTGCTGCCCGCGCGGAGTTGAGTTGGCTTTGCCGGTGCCGGGCGCCAGCAGCCGCGCGCACACGATGGAAGCGCAGCGGCGAGTCCGCGCGGCGCGCTCTTGCCACGGATTTCTTGTCGGAAATCCGGTGCGGCGGTGACTAGAAGGAAAACAGCATGACGGACGAAGACCTGCTTCGACGCTACACCGACGACGGCTCCGAGCCGGCGTTCGCCGAGCTCGTCGAGCGGCATCTCAACCTCGTCTACTCCGTCGCGCGCCGTCACGTGCCGTCGTCATCGCTCGCGGAAGACGTGGCCCAAACCGTCTTCATCGAACTCGCCCGGAACGCGCGTCGCATCAAGTCGGGCACGCCGCTGATCGCGTGGCTGCACGTCGTCGCGCGACGCAGCGCCATCAACGCCACCCGCGCCGACGCCCGCCGCCGGTCGCGCGAACAAGCCGCCGCCGAGCTCGGCACCGCCTCCGAGCGCCACGAATCCGCCATGAAATCCCGTCCATCGGACTGGGCCGAGGTCGAGCCGCTCCTCGACGAGGCCGTGGAATCGCTCACCGCCGCGGACCGCGCCGCGCTGCTGCTCCGCTATTTCGAAAACAAAAGCCTGCGCGAAGTCGGCGCCGCGCTGGGCACAAGCGATGACGCCGCGCAAAAGCGCGTGAGCCGCGCCATCGAGCAGCTCCGCAGGTTTTTCCTGCGCCGCGGCGTCGCCGCAACCGCCGGTAGTCTCGCCAGCGATCTCTCGGCGCACGCGCTGCAAGTCGCGCCCGCCGGGCTCGCCGGCAGCATCACCGCCACGAGCAGCATAGCCGCCCATGCAACGACAGGCGCGGTGACGACCTTCACCATGACCGCACTCCACAAAGTGATACTCGGCGGCGCGCTTGTTGCCGTCGTCGGCGGCGCCGTTTTCGAGGGCAACGCGCTTCGCGCCCAACGCACGGACATGATGGCATTGCGGCAGCGCGCCGACGCTCTCGCGACGCAAGGACGCAAAGTTCGTCAGCAGCACGCCGATGCTCTCAGTCGTTTGTCCGAGGTGCAAAAGCGTCTCGACGCGCTGGCCGCGGCTTCCCTACCACCCGCCGATGCCACAATCGAAACGCAGATGAACGCGTGGCTCGAGCGCGTCGCGCGCCTGAAGGAACTGCGCGAGCAGCGGCCGGACCTGGGCATCCCCGAAATCTCGTTCCTGCCCGACGAAAGCTGGTTTCAGAGCGCACGCGATCTACGCCTCGAAACCGAGGATCAAATCCGCGACGCGTTTGCTGCGCTGCGGAATCGCGCCGAATACGCCTTCAACGCCAAGCTACGCGCCGCGTTGGCCGCTTACCTGGACGCGCACGACGGGACACTGCCCGACGATGCTCACGAACTCGCGGCCTTCTTCGACCCGCCCGTCAATCCCGCGCTCCTGGACCGTTATAAGATGGCCGCTCACGGTAAAATCGCGGACGTATCCGGCGGCACTGTCATCGAGCAACATTCGCCGCTGGATTTCACGCGTGATACAATGTGGGACATCGGCCTGCACGGCATCGGTTCGGAGTCCGCGTTGAGCGCCTATGTCATCAAGGCAATTGAGTCTTTCACGGACACCAACAACGGCGTGAAACCAACCTCGCCCGAGCAACTGCAGCCTTATCTGCCGGCACCAGTCGATGCGGCGAGACTGCAACCTTATGTTAGCTCACGCCGATGAGACGTTCCTCACTTGTAATCATCCTCGCGGCGTTGCTCGTCGGAGGCAGCGCGATCGTTTACGAAGTGCAATCGATCGCGCGTGAGCGCGCCGCACTCACCGCCGAGCAGAAGCGCGTGGCACGGCTCGAACATCAGCTCGCGGAGCTTCGCCAGCAAAGGGACGACGCGCTCCGTGAACTCGAGCTCGCCACTCAGAGTCTCGCCTCGGCGTCCGCCAACGCCCAACCTCCGAGGATTGCTGGCGATCCGGCGCGTGTCACCGCACTCAACTCATGGCTCGTCCGGTTGAAACGCCTGAAGGAGACGTTCGACCAGCACCCGGATCAGCGTATTCCCGAACTCGCCTTCCTGACCGATCTCGACTGGTTGACGCTCGCACGCCAGCTCCAACTCGATTCAGAGGAGGATTTGCGCAGAGCACGCGCGAAAGCACGGGAAGCTGCCTTCAATAAATTCCGAGTGTCGTTGGCGCAGGCCATGCGCAACTACGGCGCGGTGGCCAACGGCGCACCGCTTTCCGATCTTTTCCAGCTGGTGCCCTATTTCAGACCACCGCTCGATCCAGCCGTGCTCGCACGCTACGAAATTGCCGATCTCAGTAACCCTGGCGCACCAAGCAATCGTCGAGTGATTACCGAGCGAACGCCGGTGGACGGAGAGTTCGACCTGCGGCACACGGTCAATCTGGATGGAAGGGGCGGCGGTTCGAGCCCATGGATAGTCGACTCACTGCGACAAAGCACCCTCACGGCGCTCAGCGAATATGCCGCAGCGAATAACGGCCAGCGGCCAAAGAACCAGGTCGACATCCTTCCCTACATCCACGACCCGACCACGAAAATTATTCAAGAGGCGGTTCTGACCTACGCCAACGACCATCACGGTCAGGAGTCGGGCGATCCCACGGCTCTCCGTCCCTACGTCAAAGATCCGGCCGCGCGAGCCCTGCTGGAAAAACTGATTGCCGCTAAGCAGAATGACGATGCGCCGTAGCTCTCCACTGTGAGAGACAGCAACTACGCATCAGGCTCGAATTGGCCGCGTTATTTCGTTCCGGCCTCCAGGCTGTGCTCAAGCTTCCGAATCTTCGGCGCGATCACGAAGGCGCAGTAGCCGGCGTTCGGGTTTCGCGCGAAGTAGTCCTGATGGTATTCCTCCGCCGGCCAGAATTTTTTCAATGGCACGATCTCCGTCGTGATCGGATCGCGGAAAACTTTTGCAGCGGCGTCGCGTGATTTCTCGGCGGCGGTGCGTTGCGCGTCGTCGGTGTAGAGGATGATCGAGCGATACTGCGGGCCGTGATCGTTGCCCTGACCGCCGACCTGCGTGGGGTTGTGCACGTGCCAGAAATAATCGAGCAAGCGCTCGAGCGAGACCTCGGCGGGATTGAAATCGATCTTGATGACCTCGGCGTGGCCGGTCGCGTGCGCGCAGACCTGCTCGTAAGTGGGATTCGGCTCGTCGCCGCCCGCGTAGCCGCAGGTGACGCGTCTCACGCCGGGCAGGAGTTTGTAGGCGGCGTCGGTGCACCAGAAGCAGCCGCCGCCCAGGACCAGCGATTCGGTTTTGTTTTCAGCAGCGGGCATGGGCGAAGAAAGAAATGCGGAGAGACCGAGAAGCAAAGCGAGGCGGGTCATGGAAGCGAGAGCCGCGCCGCGGCGCTTTATTCCGGGCGCACCACGGAAGGAAGACCACGAAATACACGAAAGCCATTCCAAGCCTCCGCTCTAACCGGACGTGGAAAGCCAGGTAGGGCGTCTGTCTTGGAGACGCCGGCCTCAGGATTTCCGGCGGAAAACGGCGCCTGCAAGACAGACGCCCTACGGCAACCGGATTCTTTCTCGACACTTTCTCAAGCAGGCTTGGTCGCGGAAATCTGCCAGTGCCACGCTCCGCTTTCTGCCGCGGCACCTTTCGTGTATTTCGTGTATTTCATGTATTTCGTGTGTTTCGTGGGTTTTTTCCTCTCGTTCAGTGCCGCGTGAGCTTCCGGTATTTGATCCGGTGCGGCTGGTCGGCGTCCTTGCCCTTCCGGCGGCGCAGGTCCTCCTCGTAGCTGGAAAAATTGCCGTTGAACCACTGCACCGTGCTGTCGCCTTCGAACGCCAGGATGTGCGTCGCGACGCGGTCGAGGAACCAGCGATCGTGCGACACGACGACCGCGCAGCCGGCAAAATTTCCGAGCGCTTCTTCCAATGCGCGGATCGAATTCACATCGAGGTCGTTCGTCGGCTCGTCGAGCAGGATGAGGTTCGCGCCGCTCTTGAGCAGCCGGGCGAGGTGCACGCGGTTGCGCTCGCCGCCGGAGAGCACGCCGACTTTTTTCTGCTGGTCCGCGCCGGTGAAGCTGAACTGCGCGCAATACGCGCGGGAGTTCACTTCGCGCCCCGCGAGCTTCATGATCTCCTCGCCGCCGCTGATCGCCTGCCAGATCGTTTCGCCCGCGGGCAGCGCGTCGCGCGACTGGTCGACGTGCGCGATCTTCACCGTGTCGCCGACGCGCAACGTGCCGGCGTCGGGTTTTTCCGCGCCGATGATGAGGCGAAACAGCGTCGTCTTGCCGGCGCCATTCGGGCCGATGACGCCCACGATGCCGCCGGGCGGCAGCGCGAAGTTCACGGCTTCGAAGAGGACGTTGTCGCCGTAACTCTTCGCGAGATCCTTCGCCTCGACCACGAGCGTGCCGAGCCGCGGGCCCGGCGGGATCATGATCTCAAATTCCTTCTCCTTCTCGGCGACGTTTTGCTTGAGCATGTTTTCGTAGGCGCTGATGCGCGCCTGCGATTTCGCCTGCCGCGCCTTTGCGCTCTGGCGAATCCACTCCAGCTCGCGCGCCATCGCCTTCTGGCGGCGGTCCTCGGTGCGCTGCTCGACGGCGAGCCGCCGCTGCTTCTGCTCGAGCCACGAGGAGTAGTTCCCCTTCCACGGAATGCCGTGGCCGCGGTCGAGCTCGAGAATCCACTGCGCGACGTTGTCCAAAAAATACCGATCGTGCGTCACCGCGATTACGGTGCCTTCGTAGCGCGCGAGGTGCTGCTCGAGCCACTGCACGCTCTCGGCGTCGAGGTGATTCGTCGGCTCGTCGAGGAGGAGAATCGCCGGCTTCTGCAACAGCAGCCGCGCGAGCGCGACGCGGCGACGCTCGCCGCCGGAGAGTTTGTCGACCAACTGCTCCGCCGGCGGACACCGCAGCGCATCCATCGCCTGCTCGATCTGCGGAGCGACGTCCCACGCGCCGAGCGCGTCGATTTTTTCCTGCAACTTCGCCTGCTTGTCGGCGACGGCCTCGCGCTGCGCGTCATCTTGCGCGGCGGCGAGTTCGTCCCACGTCGCATCGTAGGCGGCGGTGAGATCCGTGAGATGCTGGACGCCTTCCTCGACGCAGGCGCGCACGGTTTTTCCGGCGGTGAGCTGCGGCTCCTGCTCGAGCAGCCCGACGGCGTAGCCCGGCTCGAAATGCACGCGGCCCTCGATCTCGGTGTCGCGGCCGGCGAGGATTTTCAGGAGCGAGGATTTGCCGGAACCGTTGAGCCCGAGCACGCCGATCTTCGCGCCGTAGAAAAACGAGAGCGAGATGTCACGGATGATCTCCTTGCGCTCGATTTTTTTCGAGACGCCGAGCATGGAGAAAATGATCGTGGGCGCAGAGTCGGGCTTGGGCACGCGCGCCACTCAAACGGGCGGTTTCGCGGCCGCAAGCCCGCGCAAAGCCGCGCGGGGAAAACGAGCGTTGGCCGGCCGTAGCGATGCGTAAGTCGCATGATACATTTTCCCATGCCCATTTCGGGAATCGCCGCCCGCTTTGTTTTTGCGCCGGCTCGTGCCGCGGCGTTTAGGAATGTTTCATCGCGGAGGTTTACCAAATGCCCGAACACTTTTTGATCGTAGATGACGACGCCGACAGCACCTTCCTCGCCCGCCGCAATTTAATGCAGGCCTTCCCGCACGCGGAGATCGACCACGCGGCGAGCGGCCAGGCTGCGCTCGAGGCGCTGCAGCACACGGAGTTTGCGGCGATCATCACGGATTATCGCATGCCGTGGATGGATGGCCTCACGCTCGTGCGCAAAATGCGCGAGATGGGCGTGCACGCGCCGATCATTTTGCGCACCGCGATGGAAGATCTCGAACAATCCGCGCGCGCCGCCGGTGTCGATTACGTGTTGCCGTGGTTCCGCTGGCGCGACCTTGGCGAAATCGTGAAGGAACTTCTCCACTGCCACACGCCCGGACCCGAAGGCCACCCGTGAGCACCTCCCGCACCCGCCCGATTCTCATCGTCGACGACGATCCCGATGCCGTCGCCCTCACCAAGCACGCGCTGGCCAAGGCCGGCATCAAGACGCAGATCGACGTCATGGACGACGGCGCCCAAGCCATCGCCTACCTGAAACAAAAACTCGCCGAGGGCGAACACGCGCTCCCGCTGCTGCTTTTCCTCGACCTGAAGATGCCCGGCACCGACGGCTTCCAAGTGCTCGACTGGATCCGCCAGCAACCGCGGTTGCGCAAGCTGCTCACCGTCGTGCTGAGCTCGTCGACTAACACGCGCGATGTCGACAAAGCCTACGCGCTCGGCGCGAAAACGTATTTTGGCAAATACCCGGTGGCGTCGGACGTGCGCACGGTTTTCCAGCTCGCCAATGCGATGCTGACGGTCGACGAGATCGAGAAATTCGTGCTGCCCGGCATCCGCCCGGCGGAAACGCCGACGAATTCGGGCGCAGGGATCACGACTTGAGTCGAGCCGCGGGAATCGGCTAAGCCGGCTCCGGCGAGAGCGCTTCCGAATAATTCCCGGCCGGCCGGCGGACTGCGGCGTGGATGCGCCGTGGCACGGGCATCTCGCCCGTAGGTGTCGAAACACGGGCGGGACGCCCGTGCCACTCAAAAACGTGCCGCCTGGAAGCGCTGGGGTTTAAGATGAATGCGTGATCGATACCGACCTCGCGCCACCGCCGGCGATTACTGTGGGTTGACCACGATCTGCGAGTTCACCGTCACGCCGTTCTGCTGGAGGATGCCTTGGTCGGACTGCGCAGGTAGCGTGTTGCCCGCGGAGTCTTGGCCGGCAGTGAACTTGAGCTGAGTAACTCCGGTCACCTGCACCGGCTGGCCGTTGTTCTGAAGCAGGCTGCCGCCGGTAATACGCGTCTCGCCGGCAACGGAGCCAACCTTGAGCACGGGAATGGCGGAATTGACCGCCGTGATTTCGCCCACGTAAACCGGCCCTTGAAACGCGACGTTCGGGGCGTAAATGCCCGTCACGCCTTTGACGTCGTAGAAGTGCGCATCCGCCGCACGCAAGCCGCCGAATTTTCCGTTCGTGCTCGAGATCGAAACACGGGAGAGTCCGGCGACACCGGTGTAGGTTTCCGATTCGTGCCCGGTGAAAAGCGGACTGCCGTTGTTCGCGGGATTATTGGTCGCGCTGATCGGCTGGACGATGTTGTAAGCGTTCGTCGGATCAAATGCCGTCGCGCGGCCGACGGTGAAAATGCTGAGGTTCGATGTCTCGTCGGCGCCCGCGACGACGATGCTCGCGTGGCCCTTCATGTAGAGCGCGCTCGGCTGGTTGTATTTCAGCGGCGCGGCCGGGCCGCTCGAGGCGTCGAGCGTGATGGCCATGGTGCCGTGCCCGCTGAACTCGACCTGCACGATGTTGTCGTCGAGATCGATGAACGACGTGCGGGTGACTTGATTCTCGTTGTAGTCCGCCGTGACGGCAGCCGACGTGCCGCCGAGCAGCACCTGATCGTAATAGTTGCCGTTGGGATGAATCTGATTTTGGACCACTTCGGCGCTGCCGGTGCCGATGACTTTCTGCGTCGTCGTCACGCCGACGACCGCCGGGTCGCTCGTAACCGTCGCGCCGTTGCTCGTGGCCAGCAGCGTGTAGAGTCCAGCGAGCGAAGGCTCGACATCGGAAATCGAGATGCCTGCGCCGTTAAGACCGGTAACGTTGCCACCGTTCAACTGCCACTGATAGGTGGGCGTGCCTGTCGTCGCAGCGGCGACGGTCGCACTACCGCCTGCGGCGATGCTTTGCGCCGTAGGTGAAGGCTGCGTGGTGAAAACCGGGGAGGCGATGACGTTGATCGTGAAACTGGTGTCGACATTGTTAAGATTGGTGTCGGTGGCATGCAGCGTGAGCGTCGTCGTGCCGACCGCGACGGGTTTCAGCGTGAGCGTGGAGGCGTTGATTTCGCCGCTCACGATGCCTCCGGGAGCAAACGAACCGCCGAAGGTCACCGCCGAGGAGGTGTGAACCAAATCGGGAAGGGCTGGAACGACGCGCACGCTGTTTACGACCACCAGATTAGCAGCGGTGAGCGCATTGTTGAGCAGCGGAAGCTGATTGAAGGCCCCTCCGAGATCCGCGCTTTTGTCGTAGACCGGCACGGCGGCGATCAGATCAACGACCGACATCCCGGTGCCGAGCACGCGGCCGAACACCGTATAGCCGCCGCCGGCAGTATCGAGAGCCGGGTTGTCCTTCACGTTGATAAACCACTGCGAAGTGGCCGTATCGATTCCCGTTTGGCGTGCCATCGCGATTGTGCCGCGCGTGTTGGAAAATTTAATCTCAGCCGGCACGGGCGCATCCGTCGCGATGGGATTGAGCGAACTGCCGCTCAACGCAAAGCCACCCCCTTGGATGACGCCGAGCGATGTGTCCGAGCGATGGATGATGCTGCTCGTGTAAGCGCCGCGGTTCACGTAGTTCAGAAAATTCGTGGCCGTCTTCGGCGTGTCGGTCGACTTCAGCTCGACATTGAATTTTCCTTTCACCGTGTCGAACTGCGCGAGCGGACCCGTGACGCCCGGGATCGTGATGTAGTCGCTCAAGTGGATCGATACCGACGGACCGCCGGCGACCAAGGTCTGCGTGGGAATCGTCTGGCTGACGGTCGGCACCGTGGTGCTCTGCGCGTGAAGCAGAGCCACGGTGCACCCGAGGAGGGCGAGGAGGCCGAATGCACGTTTTATCATTGTCGAGAAACTTTCGCGCGAGGACCACCGCCACAAGCGGATTGTGCCGGAAAATCGGAAAAAAACCGTCCCACCCCTTGAAGTCAGCAGCTTACGCGCCGCCCGCGGCCACCGTAAAAGCATCGGCGTCCGGCCGCGGTTTTTCACCCCTCAGGAGCGGAAAAATCTCAAGCGTGCCCGGAATTTTCTATTTCGCCTTCGCGACCTCGACCGCGAACGCGTAGTCCGGGCCGAACATATTCGAGCGAAAAACGATCCACTTCTGGTCGGGCGTGAAGATCGGGTTCGGTTCGAGGCGGTAGTTGTGCTTCGCCATGTTCACCAGCTTCTCGGCGGCGAGCGAGCCGCCCTTGATCAGGTTCGCGCCGAGCGTGCCGCGGTCGGCGATGCGCGCCGGATGAAAAAGAAAAATCCACGGCGCCGTGCGATCGCCGTCGCCGCAGAACATCGTGCCGTCCGGCGACGAGTTGTCATGGATCGACGCCTGGTCGGGTGTGTAATGCAGCCACGTGCGCTCGCCCGTTTCCACGTTCCAGCTCGCGATGTAGGAGATGCGGCCGCCGCGCGGGAAATGCAGTTGGTAGAAAATATTTTTCCCGTCCGCGCCCCACCATTCGTGGCCGGCGATCTCCATCTCCATGATGCGCTGGTGCACGAGCCGGTTCTGCGAGCCGTCGGTGCGGATCGTCCAGATGCGGTCGACCTTTTCCCACGAACCTTCGTGGCAATACATCAGCAGCGCCGGATCCGTCGGCGAAAACTGCAGGTGGTTCAGCCAGTCCGTGCTGTGCTCGAGCAGCTTCCGGATCGCGCCCGTGCGCAGGTCGATCGTGAACATCGTCATCGGCAGCTTCGCGGCGAGCCGGCGCGCCATCAGCTCTCCCTTGTTCGCGGGCTCGCCCATGTTCGTCGCGGACATCCGCGACGGCACCTGCTGCGGCGTGCCGTCGTAGGCGCCGCCGGCATTCGCATCGCCTTCGATGAACGTTCCCGCGCCCAGCGTCTCGTCGGCGTTGATCGTCACCACGCTCGCGCGCCGCGGCAGATCGGCGAGCTTGCGATTCTCGCCCGTCTCCAGATTCACGGCCCACAGCGTCGAGAAATACGGATCGTCCGCCTGCTTCGTGTAGTAGAGATTCGGCGTGCGGTGGCCGACGATGATCGTCTTCGCGGGACCGGGCACGAGCGATTTTTCCTCGTGCGTCGCGAGGTCGAACACGCCGATGCCGCTGCCCGGCGTGATGTAGGCCATCTTTTTTCCGTCGGGCGTGAAGCAGTTGTAGTTGAAATAAAAACTGTCGGAGCCCGCCTCGCGCGTCAGGCGGATGACGCGATGGCCCGTGTCCGGATCGATCCACGATGTTGGCGGCTCGCCTTGCGTCGCCGTCGCCGCTTCCGCCGCGGTCGCGACCGCCGCACTGGAAAACCAAAACGCAGCCGAAAGCGCCGCGGCAAAAAGGATCCGACCGGGGTGAGTAGTCATAAGCTGGAGCAACACGCTGACAGACGCGCCGCCGCGCGACAAGTTGTGGCGGGCCGCTGCGAGCCGTTCGCGCGCACTTCAAAACATCATGACTCGCGCGCAATCGCGGCCTTTCCACGTCTCGGGCGATTCCCGGAACATCGCATCGGGAAAAACCCGCTCTCCCTCGGAGGGCCGGCGCGTCGGCGCTTCCCAATGCGCCGGCCGGGATTTTTCCGCTTCCCCTCGACGGGCTGCCTCGCAACTTAGCGGGTCCGCCTGCGCGCCACCCCGCGCGCCTTCGATGAACGCATCCGCTCCCGAATCCGATTTGTCGCACGACGTTTTTCCGCGCGGCGGGGAAATGGGCGAATGTGTCCGGCGGAAGGATTGGGCGGCGACGCCGTTCGGCCCGATCGAGAGCTGGCCGCAAAGCCTCAGGACCGCGACGGCGCTCATGCTCGAGTCCGGCTTCGCGATGGTCGTCGCGTGGGGCCCCGAGTTTCGTTTCCTCTACAACGACCGTTACCGTCCCGTCCTCGGCAACAAGCACCCGCGCGCGCTCGGCGCGCCGGCGAAGGAAATTTTTCCCGAAGTGTGGGACTCGATCATCGGCCCGCTCTTCCAGCGCACGCGCCGCGGCGAATCCGTCGCGCAGGACGACCTGCTGATCCCGCTGCACCGCCACGGCTACCTCGAGAACTGCTATTTCACGATCGCCTACAGCCCGATTCGCGACGAGAGCGGCGGCGTCGGCGGCATGCTCGCGGTCGTCGCGGAGACGACCGAGCGCGTGCAAGGCGAACGCCAGCTCGTCACGCTGCGCGATCTCGCGCGCGGCGCCACGGAGGCGAAAACCTCGTCCGCCGCCTGCCTCAATGCCGCCGCCGTCCTCGGTCGCAACGCGCTCGATGTGCCGTTCGCCGTTTTTTATCTGCTCGCCGAAAACGGCGCGACGGCGCGGCGCGTCGCCGCCGCCGGGATTTCCGCCGAGCATCCCGCCGCGCGCGAGGTCATCGAGGTGGCATCGACCACGCCCGGCGCCGCGAGCTGGCCGCTGCATGAAGCGATCGCCTCCGGCGGGCCGCACGTCGTGGCCGATGTCGGCGCGCGCTTCGGCCGCATCGCGAGCGGACCGTTTCCGGAACCGGTGCACACCGCGCTCGTGCTGCCGCTCACGCGGCCCGGCCTCGCGCAGCCCTATGGTTTTCTGGTCGTCGGCGTCAGCGCGCGCCGCGCGTTCGCCGGGCCGTATCGCGACTTCTTCGATCTCGTCGCCGAGCACGTCACGACCGCGATCGCCAACGCCCGCGCCTTCGAGGAGGAGCGCCGCCGCGCGGACGCGCTGGCGGAGATCGATCGCGCCAAGACCGCGTTCTTCAGCAACGTGAGCCACGAGTTCCGCACGCCGCTCACGCTCATGCTCGGGCCGATGGAGGAATTGCTCGCCCGCGGGCGCGACACGCTGCCCGACGACACGCGCGCGCCGCTCGAGCTCGCTCATCGCAACAGCCGGCGGCTGCTCAAGCTCGTCAACACGCTGCTCGATTTCTCGCGTCTCGAGGCCGGCCGGCTCGACGCGCATTACGAACCGGTGGATTTCGCCCCGTTCGTCGCGGAGCTGGCGGGCGTTTTCCGCGCCGCGATCGAAAAAGCCGGATTGCGGCTGCGCATCGAGTGCGCGCCCGCGGACGAGCCGGCGTATCTCGACCGCGACATGGCGGAAAAGATCGTCTTCAACCTGCTCTCCAACGCGCTGAAGTTCACGCTCACCGGCGAGATCGCGGTGCGCGCGCGGCAAAACGGCGCGGCCTTCGAACTCACGGTCAGCGACACCGGCGTCGGCATTCCGGAACGCGAGCTGCCGAATCTCTTCCAGCGTTTTCACCGCGTTGAAAACATCCGCAGCCGCACGCACGAGGGCAGCGGCATCGGCCTCGCGCTCGTGCACGAGCTCGTGAAACTCCATGGCGGCGCGATCGCGGTCGCCAGCCGGCTCGGCGAGGGCACGATTTTCACCGTCACGTTTCCCGTCGGCCGCGCGCATCTGCCCGCCGATCGCGTGGCACCCGCCGAAATCCCCGTGCGCGGCCGCGGCGTCGCCGAGCTCACGCGCGTCGACCGAGAAAGCTACGTCGACGAAGCGCTGCGCTGGCTGCCGGCGCTGCCCGCGTCGACCGCGCCTGCGATGACGAATGGCGCGCGGTCCGTCGCGGATCCCGCGCGCCCGCGCATCCTGCTCGCCGACGACAATGCCGACATGCGCGACTACGTGAGCCGCCTGCTCGGCGCGCACTACATCGTGGAAGCCGTCGGCGATGGCGATGCGGCGCTCGCCGCGGTGCAACGCCGCCGGCCCGATCTCGTCCTCACCGACGTGATGATGCCCGGGCGCGACGGCTTCGCCTTGTTGCAGGCATTGCGCCGCGATCCCGCCACGCGCACGCTGCCCGTGATCGTGCTCTCCGCGCGCGCCGGCGCCGAAGCGACGGCCGACGGCTACGAAGCCGGCGCGGACGATTATCTGATCAAGCCGTTCACCTCGCGTGAACTGCTCGCCCGCGTCGCCGCGCATCTGCGGATGTCGAAACTGCGCGACGACGTCGCGGCGCAGGAACGGCAGCGGCGCTCGAGCGAGTCGCGCAGCGCGCAATTGCTCGACCTGATGCCGACCGCGATGTGCGTGTGCGACGGCGAGGGTCGCGTCGTCTTCTGCAACCGCCGCGTCGGGGAGCTGCTGGGGCGCGCGCCGGCGAACGGCGATTCCTGGGCGGAATTCTCGCGCCTGTTCCGGATTTTCCCGCCCGAGGGTGAGCGCGCCGCGCACGATCCGACGCCGATGATGCTCGCCGCCTGCGCCGGCCGCGTGTTTCGCGGCGTCGAGCTCGAGGTCGAGCGTCCCGACGGCTCGCGGTTTTTCATCGAGTGCGACGTCGACCCGGTGCGTGACGACACGGGCCGGATTACCGGCGCGGTCGCCGTATTTCAGGACGTCACGCTGCGGAAGCGGGGCGAGCGCAACGCCGCGATCGTCGCGCGCCTGAGCCAGGAAGTGGCCTTCCTCGCCGACGAGCCGAAGATCCTCGCGCTCGCCACCCGCCTCGTCGGCGAACACCTCGGCGCGCAGCGCTGCTACTTCACCGAACCGGAACCCGATGGCGCGCGCGTCACGATCCACCGCGGATGGTCGTGCGATCCGCGCCTGCCCGTGCTCAACGGCAGCTACGGCACCGACGAGTATGGCTCGGCGGAGTTTCGCCTGGCGCTCGAGCGGGGCACCGTCGCGCTCGACGATGTCGCGACGCACCCGATGTCGCGCAGCTTCGCCGCCGGCTTCCTCGCGCTCGACATCCGCGCCTGCCTCATGGCGCCGTTTCTGCGCGACGGCCGCGCGGTGGCGCGGATCGTGGTCAACGACCGCGTCGCGCGCGCGTGGCAGCCCGACGAGATCGCGTTGCTCGAAAACGTCGTCGCGCGCATCTGGCCGATCGTCGAGCGCGCGCGCGCCGCCTCCGCGCTCCGCGTGAGCGAGGAACGTTTCCGCACGCTCGCCGACGGCATCGCGGAGCTCGCGTGGACCGCCGACCGCCTCGGCTGGGGCACCTGGTATAACCGCCGCTGGTATGATTACACCGGCACGACCTTCGAGGAGATGCAGGGCCGCGGCTGGGAACGCGTGCAGCACCCCGACCACCTTGCGCGCGTCAACGCCGGCCTGCGGTCCAGCGTCGAGCGCGGCGAGCCGTGGGAGGACACCTTTCCACTGCGCGGCCGCGACGGCCGTTTCCGCTGGTTCCTCACGCGCGCGATCCCGATCCGCAACGCCGCCGGCGAAATCACGCAGTGGTTCGGCACCAACACCGACGTCACCGAGCTGCGCGAGACGCAGGAAGCGCTGGAGCAGCGCACGCAGTCGCTGGAAATTCTGAACCGCACCGCGATCGCGCTCAGCGAACTGCGCGAGCTGGAAAAAATCGTCCAGTGCGTCACCGCGGCGGGCCGCCAGGTCACCGGCGCGCAATGCGGCGCGTTCCTCGCGCCCGTGCCCGGGACGCGCGAGGGGACCCTCGCTCTGCGCGCGCTCTCCGACGGAGCGCACGCCGCCTTCGCGTCTTCCTTGCTGGCTGGCGACACGGCTTGGTCCGCCGCGATGTTCAGCCGCGGTGGCGCGGTGCGCGTCGGCGATGTGCGCCGTGATCCGCGCTTCGCCGGCGCAGCGCCGCTCGTGCTCACCGACGAGCGGCGAACGGCGGCAAGTTGTCTCGCCGTGCCGGTGAAATCCCGCGCGGGCGACGTGCTCGGCTGGTTGTTCTTCGCTCATGCCGGCGCGGATGTGTTCACCGCCGAGGCCGAGACCGCGGTCTCCGCGCTCGCCGCGCAGGCCGCGATCGCGATCGACAACGCCGATCTCTACGCCGCGCTGCGGACCGAGCTCGAGCGCACCAGGGAAGCGAGCCTCGCCAGCCGGCATCTCGCCGCGATCGTCGAATCGTCCGACGACGCCATCATCAGCAAGGACCTCGACGGCGCCATCACGAGCTGGAACGCCGGCGCGCAACGCCTCTTCGGCTACACCGCGGACGAAGCCGTCGGCCAGCCGGGCTCGCTGCTGGTGCCGCCGGACCGGATCGGCGAAGAGGCAGAAATCCTGCGCCGGTTGTGCGCGGGCGAGCGCGTCGACCATTTCGAAACCGTGCGCCGGCGGAAGGACGGCGCGCTGCTCGATGTCTCGCTCACGATGTCGCTGATCAAGGACCACGACGGCCGCGTGGTCGGCGCCTCGAAGATCGCGCGCGACATCACCGCGCGCCGCCAGGCCGAGGAGAAACGCCGCGCGCTCTACGACATGCTCGCGATCGTCAACCGCGCGGCCGCGCTGCCCGAGCTCTACGACGCCGCGCTCAACGCGGTGCAGCGTTGCCAGGCGGCGGATCGCGTTTCGCTGCTGCTGGCCGACGGCGGCGGCCGCATGCGCTTCGTCGCGTGGCGCGGTTTGTCCGAGGCATACCGCACCGCCGTCGAAGGCCATTCGCCGTGGCGGCCCGACGAGCGCGATCCGAAGCCCGTCTGCATCGCGGACGCCGCGACCGTCGCCGACCCGCGCTTGCGCGAGGCGATCGCGCGCGAAGGGCTTCGCGCGCTCGCGTTCATTCCCCTCACCTACGAGCAGCGGCTCATCGGCAAGTTCATGCTCTACTACGATGCGCCGCACGCCTTCGGCCCGGACGAACTGCAGCTCGTGGAGGCGATCGCGACGCAGGTCGCGTTCTCGATCGCACGGCAAAAAGGCGCCGCGGCCCTGGAGGCGCTGGTCGACGAGCGGACCGCGTCCCTCCGGCAGGCGATCGCGCAGATGGAGGAGTTTTCCTACAGCGTCTCGCACGACCTGCGTTCGCCGGTGCGCGCGATGCGCGGCTATGCCGAAGCGGTGCTGCAGGATTACGGCGACCAGCTCAGCGGGGACGCGCGCGAACTGCTCGGCCGGATTCAGCGCAGCGGCATGCGGATGGACCGGCTGATCCAGGATCTGCTCACCTACAGCCGCATCAGCCGCCGCGAAATCCGCCTCGAGCCCGTTTCGCTGCAGCGCCTCATCGACGAAGTCGTCCAGCAATATCCGGAAATGAATGCGCAGCGCGCCACGATCGAGGTCGTCGCGCCGCTGCCCGACGTCCTGGCGCACGAGCCGTCGCTCACGCAGGTCGTCTCCAACCTGCTGAGCAACGCGGTCAAGTTCGTCCCGCCCGGCGTGCGTCCGCGCGTGTTGATCGGCGGCCGGCGGCGCGACGGCATGGTGCGCGTCTGGTTCGACGACAATGGCATCGGCGTGAAGCCGGAGTATCAGGGCCGCTTGTTCGGCATGTTCGAGCGCATCCATCCCGGCGCGCACTACGAAGGCACCGGCATCGGGCTGGCGATCGTGCGCAAGGCGATCGAGCGCATGAACGGCCACGTCGGCATGGAGTCCGACGGCGCCTCCGGCAGCCGGTTCTGGATCGAATTGCCCGCGGCGGAAAAGTGACGCGGGCGCGCGCGCGAAAAAATCCGGCCCCGCGCGCCGCGAACGCGCGCGCCAATCTCGCTCGCATCGCCGCCTAACTCCCGCCCGCCCGCGGCCGCGTTGCCATCTCCAGCGCGCCGATCGTCGCCATCGCCTCGGCGCGCGTCGCGCCGCACATGGCCGGCTGCGGACGCAGACTCGCGCAGACCGCCGGCCGCTCCGGCCGGCCGAAGAGTGCGCAGCGATAATCGGGCAGCAACTGCACGCACGGAATCCCCGCCGGCTTGCCGTGCGGCATGCCGGGAATCGGCGAGCTGATCGAGGGCGCGATGCAGCACGCCCCGCACTCGGCGCGGCATTCCATCCGCGGAGTTTCGCCGCGCGCCACCGCCGCCGCAAGCGCACCGCGCGCCCCGAATCGGAAAAAATCCCATCGTGCAACCGAGTATCTTCCTCGGGAACTCCGTCCGACCTCCCGCTACTATCGAAGCCGTAAGCCCAACCACAATCCAACTATGAAAGCTACTCCCCGCTCCCTTGCTTCCCTCGCCCTTCTCGCCGGCGGACTCGCCCTCGTGCAGTTCCAGACCGGCTGCGCCGGCACCGCCACGCGCGAAAGCACCGGCGAATACGTCGACGATGCGTCGATCACCACCAAAGTGAAGGCCGCCTTCGTGCGCGATCCGGTCGTCAAAGCCCTCGAGGTCAAAGTCGACACCTTCCGCGGCACCGTCCAACTCAGCGGCTTCGTCGACACCGCCGAACAACGCGACCAGGCCCAACGGGTCGCCGCCGGCGTCCCCGGCGTGGCGAAGGTGCAGAACAACATCTCGCTCCGCGGTCGTTGACCGGTTTTTTCTTCGCGCGGTGGGCGCTGTCGCAATCTGCGGCGGCACCCGCCGCTTTTTTTTGCCCGTCCGCCGCCCCGCCGGTCCATGCCCGCGAAAAAAAAGCCCGCCCCGCTGCAGCTTCCGTGGCGTCGCACGCTCGCCGGCTTCGTGCTCGTCGGGCTGATCCTGGCGCTCGTGTTCAAGCGCGTGCCGATGGACACGATCCACGCCTACGCCAACCGGCTCAACGGCGGCGTCGCGTTCCTGCTGCTCACCGCGCTGCCACTCGTCGGTTTTCCCGCGAGCGTGCTCCACGTCGCCGCCGGCATCCGCTTCGGCCTGAAGCTCGGGCTCGCGCTGGTGGCCACGTCGATCCTGCTCCAGTTGCTCGCGAGCTACGCGCTCGTGCATCTGTTTCGCGACCGCTTCGCGCATCGCCTCGCGCCGCTGCGCCAGCGGATCCCCTCGGGCGCGCACCCGAGCATCTGCGTGCTCGCCGTCCTGCTGCCGGGCGCGCCCTTCGCCGCGATCAACTACGTGCTCCCGCTGCTCGGCGTGCCGCTGCGCACCTATCTGCTCTGCTGCCTGCCGCTGCACGTCCTGCGCTCGACGGTCACCGTCACCTTCGGCGACCAGAGCGACAAACTCACGACGGCGCGAGCGGTTGTGCTCGGGATCTACGCGCTGCTGGTTCTCGGCGGCTCGTGGTGGACTTATCGGAGGCTGCAGGGCCAACTTTCAAATCCGCCATCAGCGGCAGGTGGTCGGAAGCGACCCGCGTGAGATCGTTGCGCACGACGGTGATTTTCTGCGCCGCGAAATGCGCCGAGACAAAGATGTGGTCGATCCGCACCAGCGGCCGCCACGAGTTGAACGTGCTCCGCGGCCGGTGACCGGGCGCGATGCGCTGCGCATCCGCGAGCCGCGTGAGCGCGTGGCGATACGGCGCGCTGCCCGGCATCATGTTGAAATCGCCGCACAGCAGCACCGGCTCGTCGCCGGGAATTCCGCCGATCCACTCCGGCCCGCACAACGCCGCCATCTGCATCATCCGCTCGCGCACGCCGAGCCCGAGGTGCGTCGTGATCACGTTGATCGTGCGGCCCTCGATGTCGACGCGCGCCCAGATCGCCGAGCGCGGCTCGACCCACCAGCTGTCCGGATCGTTCGGCAGCCGCGCGCGTTTCACCACCTGCATCGGCCAGCGGCTGAGCAACGCGTGGCCGTAGTGTTCGTCGCCGCGCGTGACCGTCGGGCAGAATTCCACGTGCTTCATCTCCGCCGCGCCCGCGATGATCGCGGCCTGGTCTTCCGCGCGCGAACGCCGCCGCCCGAGGTCGAGTTCCTGCAACGCGACGATGTCGGGCATCTCGCGGCGGATCACGTGCGCCACGCGCCGCGGCGACACGCGTCCGTCCATGCCGCCGCAACCGTGCGTGTTGTAGGTCATCAGGCGCACGGTCGGCCGCCGCGCGCCGCGGCGATGCCGCGCCACGCGCCCGCGACCGATCTGCTCGAGCGCCGCCGCGCGCAACGCCGACGGCCGGATGAATTCCTCCGTGCCTTCCGGCAGCGGCGTGTTCGGCGGCAGCAGCACGAAGCCCTGCGTCTCGTGCGGGCCGAAGCCGCCGTGCGCGCCGCGCTCCGGCGCGAAACTCAGCGGCACGTCGACCCACGGGCTCCAGCCGACGACCGTCAGGTCGCCGACATCGCGCCCGGCGAGAAAGCCCACCACGTCCTCCGCGATCTGCGCGCGCAACGCCGGCGGATGTGGCAGCAGCGCGGGCATGCCGTCGGGCAGCGGCGTCTCTCCGCGCTCGTGAAACCAGAGCGAGCGCCCGTCGCGCCGCCGCAGCAGCACGCCGGGAATTTTTCCGTCGCGCACGAGCCGCCGCGCCAGCGCGCAGCGTTGTTCGTCGCTCTGCGGCTCCGCGAAATAAATGTGGCCGACCGGACCCATCGCGGCGACGGCGAAGGTTTTTTCCTCCTGCGGCGTGAGCCGGTCCGCCTCGCGCGCGCGCTCGAGTCGCGCCTGATTCATCCGGCTGCGCGAGAGCCACGCGCTCGACTTCCACGGCAGCGAGGTCGCGCGCCACGCCGTGTCGTGCTGCTGCGCGCGCTCGAGGCACTGGCTCACGATTTTCTCCAGGCCGCCCTCGACCTGGTCGGGAAACGACCGCGTCATCTCCTGCCCGTGGTCGGAAAAAATCCACACCGCGTAGTCGCGCCGCTTCGAGCGGTGCGCCGCGCGCGCGATCTGCCGGATCGCGCGATCGATGCCGCGCAGCGTGTAATGCGCGAGCCGCGAGCCCGGCCCGCGCACGTGCGCCTCCTCGTCGTAGCCGACGAAGTTGATGTGCACGATCGGCAGCCCGCGCGTCACGTCGATCTGCCCGCTGATCGTCAGCAGCTCGCGCAATCCGACGCCGACGAACACCCGCGAGAGCAGCAGCAGCAGTTCGCGATAGGGCCGCCGTCCGCTGAGCACGGCACGCACGAGGTCGACGAGCGCGATGCCGAACTCCACCAGCAACCGCCACGCGATGCGAAACACCGCCGGCAGGTTGAGCAGGACGAAGACGAAGATGTTGCGAATCTTCTTCGTGCGCCACATGTCGCCGAAGCCGATGCTCGCCGCGCAAAAATGGCTTTCCCACTGGCCCGCGCCGCCGGTGTAGATGTTCGACCACGAACTGCCGCCTTTGAGCAAACCTTCCGCCTGCTCCGCGCACTGCGCCTCGCGCGCCTTCGCCCACTCCGGATCCCACATGCGGCCGACTTTCTTGAGCGTGCGATCGAAAAAACTGAACGCGGGCACCGCCGACCTCACGCCGTAGTAAAGTTCCGCCTGCACCGCCGGCGTCGTCGACGGCAGCCCCGGATAAAACGTGTGCAGTTCGTAGCCTTCGCGCTTCAGCAGCCGGCGGAGAAACGGCATCCGCCCCGCGGCGAGCGCGCGCTCGAGCTGCGCGCGGCCGAACCCGTCGATCTGGATCAGCAGCAGCCCCGGCTCCTCGCTCGTGCCTTCCGACGGCGTGAGTCCGAGATGCCGGATCGCCCATTCGTTCCGGCTAAGGTGCCGGCGCACGCGGTGCACGAAGGACTCGATCGCGGCAAACATGCTCAGGAGGCTTTCGCTTTCGTATCGCCGAACATCGCCGCCGCGATCGTCTGCGTGCGGCTCGCGAGCAGCTCCCACTCGAGTCCGAGCCGCTGCATGAGCGCGGCCCACGGGTGGAGATCGTTTTCGATCCGTCGCGGCCGCGTGTCGCGCCGGATCTCCTCGTAAAACGCGAGCACGCGCCGCGCGCAGCGCTCGCGCGAAAATTCCTGCGCCGTCGCGCTCGCCGCGCGACTCAGCCGCGCGCGCTTCCGCCCGTCGCGCGCGAGCTCCGCGAGCGCCGCGGCAAATTTCTCCGGCGCCGCTTCGGCCGGCAGCAGCGCGCCGTTGCGCCCGGCGCGCACGACTTCGCGCACGCCCGAAGCGTCGAGCGCCACCACTGGCAATGCCGCCGCCATCGCCTCCGCGACGACCATGCCCTGCGTCTCCGTGCGCGACGCGAACGCGAACACATCCATCGCGCGATACGCCGCGCGCAGCACGCCGCCCGTGCGCTTGCCCGCGAGCACGAGCCGGCCGGCCACGCCGTGGCGCTCGAAAATCGCCTTCAACTCGTCGCGCGCCGGGCCGTCGCCGACGACGAGGAAACGCGCGCGCGGCTCGCCGGCGAGAAAGCGCGCGACCGCCTCGCCGAGGTAGCCGAGATTTTTTTCGTGCGCGAGCCGGCCGACGTGCCCCACCACCAGCACATCCGCCGGGATTCCGAAGCGCGCGCGCAGCGGCGCGCCCTTCGCCGCCGCAAATGCCGCGACGTCGATGCCCGTCGGAATCACCGCGATCGGCGTCGTCACGCCGCGCCGCCGGATCAGCCGCGCGATGCTTTCGCTCGGCGCGATCACGCCATCGCAGAGATTTGCGAAGTGCGTCGGCACTTCCTTCGCCACCTGCCGCAGCGCGTCGGACGCAAACGGCATGTAGTGCGTGTAGTCCTCGTAGCGCGTGTGGTGCGTGAAGACGATCGGCACGTTTTTGTTTTTCGCCACGCGCAGCGCCGTGTCGCCGAGGAGAAACGGATGATGCGCATGGATGATGTCCGCCTGGAACGCGTCGAGCCGGTCCGACAACCCCGCCGCGAGCGGCAGCCGCACGGAGAATTCGCTGCCGTTGAAATTCCGCAGCGCGGGCACGCGCTCGACGATCGCCTCCGCCGCCAGCGGCAGCGGCTTGCCGTCGAACATCGGCGCGACGACCAGCACTTCGTGGCCCTGCCGCCGGAATTCCTCGGCAAACGTGCTGACCGAGCGCGCGACGCCGCCGACGTGCGGCAGGTAGGTGTTCGTCATCATGCAGATTCTCATCGGCGGGTCCTCCCGGTGTTTTGCAGTTCGTCGACGGGCGCGCGCGGCGTGCCGGTGGCGCGGTCCGGTGGCGGGAGGCGGACCTCGAGGCGCGGCGCCGCGCCGCGCCAATCGCCCTCGACGCGCACGTCGCCCGTGTGCGCCGCGACGTGCACCGTGACGGCGCCCCAACGCGTGAGCGTCGGCCCGAACGACGCGCCATGCTCGCGCCACCATTCCGGCCGCACGCCCGAAGCGATGACGAGCGCGTCGCGTTCCTCGCGCACGAAGCACGCGCGCAGCATCAACACCCACTCGGCCGCGGCCCACATGTGCTCGCCGTCGCCCATGCAGCCGCCGCCGGTGCGCGGATGAATCGCCTCCGGCCACTGCCCGGTCGGCGACGCGAGCGCCGCGACGTGCTCGAGCGCCTCCCACGCCGCTTCCGCCTGGCCCGCGCGCAATCGGATCTGCGCGAGGTGCAGCGTGAGGTAGGCGTTGATCCCCGAGTGGATCATGTTCTGAAAAAATCCGCCACCGAAGCTGCTGTGGTCGCGAAGGTAGTCCGCCGTTTTCAGGATGCGCTCGTCGCCCGCGGCGAAAAGTTGCAACGGATAATCCGCCACGAGCGAGCCCACCGCGCCGGAGTCCATCCTTCGTTTCGGCGAGGCCGGGATCGCGCCCGGGAAACGCCGCTGCGGCCCGTGCGGAAACGAGCGCTCGATCGTCGCGAGAAATTCCTCCGCCTCGCGCCCGCAGGCGCCCGCGAGCCGCGGCGCGCGCTCGCGCAACAACTCCGCCGCGCAGCGCAATCCGGCGACGCCCCAGAAATCGTCCCAGTAATAAAAATCGTTCGGCCCGAGGTGCTCGGCGCTGAACCCCGCCGGCAGCAGGCCCGCTTCGGGCAGACCCGAATCGCGGCGCAGTCGCTTGCGGCCGATCCAGCGTGCGCCTTTCTCGATCGCGCGCAGCCATTCGTCCGGCAGCTCTTCGCCCGTGAGCGCGGCGAAGCGGTGATACATCCAGATCGCCTCGCCGTTGGCATCCCACTCGCCTTCCTGCGAGAGAAAATAGCCGTCGTGGCGCTGGCGCGGCGCGAAGTGCCGCAGCGCGCGCCGCGTCCGCTCGATGTCGCCGAGCGCGAGAATCGCGTGGAGGATGAAGGCCGCGTCGCGAAACCAGAATCGCTTGTAGGTGTAGGGCCCGGGATAAACTTCGTCGGGCGCGTGCAGCACGAGATTCGCGACCGCGAGATCGTAGAGCCGCTGCAAGCCGGCGTCGCCGATCCGCAGGCGCGCCAGCGGCGCGAGCGCCGAGCGCCACGACGGCGCCGCGCCGATCGACACGCGTTTTTTCGGCTCGAGTTCGTCGTTGATCGGCACGCGCACCTCGACCGCCGCCTCGCGGCCGAGCGGAAACAGCGCGACCGCCGTCGCCATGCCGACGGCGCAGCGCACCGTTTTTTCCGCGGTCGCGTCGGTCGCTTCGTGCAGCCGATGCGCGGCATCGCCTTCCTGATACACCGAGAGCACGTGGCGCGTCGGCGTGCGATCGAAAAGGACGTGATTGCGGCCGTTCACCAGCCACGCGCCGCCGTCTTCGGCAATCGCGACGCGATCGATGAAACTGATGCCTTCGGGGTTATACGGCCGCAGCGACACCGCCAGAAATCCCGCGCTCAGCCCGGAAGCCCGCGCTTCGATGCAGCAGTGCGGCTCGTGATTGTGCAGGCAGAGCGCGACCGTCGTGACGAGCGACGCACCGGGCCAACGCGCGACGGAGCGCACACGCAGTTCGTCGCGTTCGCCATCGGGCAGCTCGAGCTGCTGCGAAAAATCGTCGAGCTTCGCGGGCACGAGCGGCACGCCTTTCTCCGGCACGAGCCAGAAATCCAGCGACCAGCCGTCGAACAGCGGCGTCACGAGTCCGCGCGGATCGACGATCGGATAATACGGCACGTCCGGCAGCCCGACGGCGGTCCAGTTGCGATGCGTGAGATTGATGTGGCTGAACGAAAACGCGCGGGGGATGAACGACTCGTCCGCGGGATTGAACTGCCGCTCGACCCAGTGCGGCCACACCCAGTCGAGGTTGTTCTGGATCGCCTTCGTGTTCACCAGCCCGCGCGCGTGAAACAACATGCCCGCGCGCAACAGCTCGATTGGCTCGGAAAATTCGGAGGGCTGCGCGAAGCCGCGGATCTTCGCGACGAGGTTGACCGGATCGAGAAAGCCGTAGGCCCGCGCCGCGCGCCGAATCAGAAATCGAACTGGCCATGAGTTGAGCAGCATGCCGCGTGTCCCCATGTCATTGTCCGGCCGGGGGTGGAAAAGTGCCCCCACCCGGCCGTGGGTCTCCGGCCCATAGGCGCGAAGAAAATCGGCGGGCGTGGCGCGCTCGGTCGCTCAGGCGCAACCGGCATCGGACGCACGAGCGCGGACATTTGCGCGCACCGCGCGCAAAAATGCGGCGCCCGGAAAACCAGCCTCACTCGCACGGAAGGCGTCGAGGGGAAAACCGATTTCCCTCGGTGGCGCTTACTTTTTCTGCCGCGGCTTGGGTTTCGGACGCGACCGGAGCGGTTCGTCGACATGGTTGCGCGATTGCACCATTTGCTCGTGCTGCGCTTCTTCGACGCCCTCGAGCGCGAGTCGCTCGACGGCTTCCTTCTCGTCGACCTCGACGTAGTCCGGCGCCTGTCGTCCGCGATTGGTGGCCGGCTCGCTCGGGTCGCGCGAGAGCGACTGCATGCTCTCCGCGTCCTCGCTCACGGTTGCCGGGAGGTCGTCGTCGAGTTCGACGCGGGCCTGCGCCCGGTCCTCGACGGTGACCTCGGTGTGTTCGTGGATGAGCGCGATTTCGCGCGCCCGCCGCTCGACGTCCTCGCGGGAACTCAAGCCGATCGGCCGGCCGCGCGATTCGACCTTGCCGCGTTTTAATTGTGGGATTCTTGGCATGCGGCAAAGTAGCCGCTTCGGTCCACGGCGAAATGGGGCGCTTTCCGCGCTGCGGCGGCGGGGCTTTCTCCCACGATCGCTCGTCGCGCACGGTGAAGTTTGTTCCGGCGAAAAGCGCGGGCGAACGAGCGCGGCGATTTCGCCGGGGAACGCCGCCACCCTCGCTGCCGCCCGCAAACCACGATTGAATTTACCGCGCCATCGGGATTTGGCGGATGCACGATTCGGCGCCCGCTCCGATTCACGCCGGCCGCGAAAGATGGTTTCTTTGGGAGCTTTCCCGTTGCGCCGCCGGCTCTTTCACCCCGCAGGAGTCCGCGAATCCGGCGACACTGGTTTTCCCATGCCCACCCGTTTCTTTCCGTTCTCGCCGGATTTTTCCTGGCTCTCGCCCGCGTGCCGTCCGTCGCCGAAGGAAGTCGAAGCCTACGCCCACATCATCAACGCCGTGGAGCACAACCCGCCGGACCGGCTCGATTCGTCGCTCCGCGAAGCCGAGCTGCAACTCTGGATCTGGCGCAACGAGGCCCGCCAGCGTGCGCCGCGCCGCCGCCGCAGTGCGCGACCCGCGCCGCTGGAAGAAACCTCGCACGACGTGCCGGGCGCGCTGCCCGCCTAGCTCCGCGACCGGCGAGAACGTCCGTCAGGCCCGGGTCGGGACTCGCGCGAAGCGCGCCCGGCGTGCGCCCGGCGGCAAGCCGCCGGCGCTTCACGAGGTCGCTTTGCGCAGCTCTTTGAGCTTGTTGACGTGATCGCGCACGACGGGAAGAAAACTGCCCGCGAAGTCGCGCACGTCGGCATCCTTCGCATCGGCCAGCGCCTGATCGAGGAGCTTCATCATCTGCTCCTCGGCCGCGGAGACCGTCAGCAGAAACGTTTGATCGAAGTCCGTGCCGGTCTTCGTCGCGAGCTGGTCGTAAGCATCGACCGGCGCTCCCGTCGCAAGCGAAGGCGGCAGGATCGCGACGCCTTTCTTGCGCACCAGTCCCGCGAGGGCGTCATTGATCTGGCCGAAATCGGTCGCGAGTTGCTGCGCGAACGCGCGCAGGTCGCTGCCCACCGCCTGGCTCACCGCGAGCCGCGCCAGCCGCAGTTCGCTGCGCGTCATCTCGCCGGTCTGCAACAGAAACGTGCGCTCCGATGGGCGCAGGTTGTCGGACGGCACGACGTCGATTTGCGCGACACGCGCGACCGACGTAAACGCCGCGATCGGCGGCCGGATGCGCGCCGCGAGCGAGGGCGCCAAAAACACGAACGCGACTCCGCCGGCGAGAAATGCCGGACCAACTTTTCGAAAGGCACTCGGCGCGCGCGAAGTCATCTGCGTTTAGTAGCGCCGCAGGGCGCGCAGTGCGGTAGGCAAACGCCCCATCTCCGCGAGCCTTCCCGTCGGCAAAACTTTCCCGAAGGTGCGTTATCCGCGGCCCGATGGCCGGTCGCCCACGCGAGCGAAGGAACCGCGCCGCAGGAGTTTCAAATAATTTCCCGGCCGGCGCAGCACGGCGCGATAGGTCGTCTCGCCGGTGACGATGCGCGTCATCAGCTCGCTCATGCCCTGCCCGTGGCGCGTGAGCAACGCGGCGTTGAGCCGCGGGCAGTCGTAGAGAATCCACGCGAGCCAGCGCGCGACGCGCAGCTCGGCGAGGAGTTTCTCCTCGAGCGCGCGGCGATAGGCGCGCTTCACGGCCGCCTCGTCGAACTCGCCCGCGAGGATCGCGCGCGCGGCGAGTTGTCCGCTGAGAATTCCCGCCGTGATGCCTTCGGCCGTGACGGGATCGGCGAGGCCGGCGGCGTCGCCCGCGAAGAGCACGCGGCGCGCGCCGAACAACTCCGCGCGCGGCCGGCACGGGATCATGTAGCCGTGCCGCTCCTCGCGCAGCGGCGCGCCGATGCCGAGCGCGTCGAGATAGCGGCGATATTGCGCGGGCAGATTCGCGGCGCCGCGGCGCGTCGTGCCGACGCCGATCGACAGATGCGCGCGCTTCGGGAAAACCCAGCCGTAGCCGGCCGGCACGAGCCCGAAATCGAAACGCGCCGTCCGCATGAACGGCGCCATCGCCTCGGGCGCGAGCGTCACTTCGCACTCGAAGGCCGGCACGACGCCGCGCAGCTCCGGTCGGCCGGTCTTGCGCGCGACGATGCTGTTCACGCCGTCCGCCGCGATCACGAAGCGCGCGCGGAATTCGCCGGCGCTCGTCGCGAGCCGCACGTCGCGCTCGCCCGGCTGCACATCGAGAACGGTCCTCTTCGCAAAGAGCCGCGCGCCGGCGTCGATCGCCGCCGTCGCGATCAGGTGATCGAAGCGATCGCGCATCACCATCGAGACGACCGGCCGCTCGCGCTCGCAGAGGAAACGCAGATTCGGCGCGTGATGCACGAGCTCGGCGGTGTGGCACTCGCGTTCGATCGCCGCACCTACGTCGATTGGCAGCAGCGCGATGGCCCGCCGCAGCACGCCGCCGCCGCAGGTTTTGTAGCGCGGCGGATTGGCTTTCTCGATCAGCCCGACGCGCAGCCCGCAGCCGCCCAGCGCGAGCGCCGCGGACGCGCCCGCCGGACCCGCGCCGACGACGGCGACGTCGAGCTCGATCGGTTTTCCCGCCGCGGCGGTGGCGACTGCCTCGGAATTTCCCACGGCGAGGTTGTAGGAGAAGGCGGCGGGCGATGTCACCGCAAACCGCGCGCCGCGCGGCATCTCGGGCATTGACGCGGATTTTTCCGCTGCATTTCCTCAGCGCATGCGTGATTCCAAGCCGGTCGATCCTCGCAGCAAATACCAGCGCGTCGTCCTCAAACTCTCGGGCGAAGTGCTTCGCGGCGGCAAGTCGGGCGACGCGATCGATGGCGCGACGCTCGAGAAAGTCTGCGCGCAGGTGAAGGAGATTCACGACCTCGGCGTGCAGGTCTGCGTCGTGATCGGCGGCGGCAACATCTTCCGCGGACTCAACGGCGAGAAGCGCGGCGTCGACCGCACGACCGGCGACTACATGGGCATGCTCGCGACCGTGATCAACGGCCTCGCGCTTATGGATTGCCTGGAAAAACAGGGCGTGCAGACGCGCGTGCAGTCCGCGATCCCGATGAACCAGATCGCGGAGCCGTTCATCCTCCGCCGCGCGATGCGCCACCTCGAAAAGGGCCGCGTCGTCATCTTCGTCGCCGGCACGGGCAACCCGTATTTTTCGACCGACACGACCGCGGCGCTGCGCGCGAGCGAGCTGCACGCCGACATCATCCTCAAGGCGACGAAGGTCGACGGGGTCTACGACAAGGACCCGAAGAAATATCCCGACGCGAAAAGATTCGACGAGCTCACGTTCATCGAGGCGCTCAAGCAGCGGCTCAACGTGATGGATTCGACGGCGTTCTCGCTCTGCATGGACAACAACGTGCCGATCCTCGTCTTCGATCTCGGCGACGAGCACGCGATCCGCAAAGCCATCGTCGGCGAAAAAATCGGCACGCTGGTGAAGAACTAAGAGCTCATTTCAAAACCTCGGTTGCTCGCTCGCGACGGGTCGCGGTGGCACGGGCATCCTGCCCGTGAGCGGAGCCGAAACACGGGCGAGACGCCCGTGCCACGTCGCCGAGGTTTTGAAATCAGCTCCAGGCGCGACACGGCGCTCGCCCGGGCTGCGGTGCGCGAACCGTGAGCCAAATTCCAAGGGACGCGAACCACGGCGCGGCGGATGGGTCTGCCGTTTCGGAGACGTTGCGCCATGAGTCACAAGCCCGATCCCGCGTTCATCAAAGAAACTTTTCCGGAGCCGGCGCCGCCGGCGTGCCCGGTTCATCCGGTGCTCAAAGGCCAGAAGGCCGTCGTCACCGGCGCGAGCTCGGGCATCGGCCAGGCGGTCGCGATCGCACTCGGTCACGCGGGCGCCGACGTGCTCGTCAACTTCGGCCACGATCTCGAGGGGGCCGAGGCGACGGTGAAGGAGATTCGCCGCTGCGGCACGAAGGCCGTCACGCACCGCGCCGACGTGAGCAAGGAGGACGAGGTCGAGGCGATGTTCGCGCGCGCCCGCGCGGAATTCGGCGCGATCGACATCCTCGTCGCCAACGCCGGCATCCAGAAAGACGCGCCGCTCGACCAGCTTTCGCTCGCCGACTGGCAGCGCGTGATCGACGTGAATCTCACCGGCCAGTTTCTCTGCGCGCGCGAGGCCGTGCGCGAGTTCAAGCGCGTCGGCGTGCGCGCAGGCGTTTCGCGCGCGGCGGGAAAAATCATCTGCATCAGCTCGGTGCACGAAGCGATCCCGTGGGCCGGCCACGTGAACTACGCCTCGTCGAAAGGCGGAATCATGCTCATGATGAAAAGCATCGCGCAGGAAGTCGCGCCGGCGCGCATCCGCGTGAACAGCATCGCGCCCGGCGCCATCCGCACGCCGATCAACACCGACGCGTGGGACACGCGCGAGGCCTACGAAGCGCTGCTGAAATTGATTCCTTACCGGCGCATCGGCGAACCCGAGGAAATCGGCCGCGCCGCGGTGTGGCTCGCCTCGGACGACTCCGACTACGTCGTCGGCACCACGCTCTTCGTCGACGGCGGCATGATGCTCTATCCCGGCTTCGCGCACGGCGGCTGAAAATTCGGCCGTTGTGGAAACGGCTTTCGGCCGCAAGAAGTGACGCGAGAAAACCATTCGTCTCTCGGCGCGCGGGGGAATAGCCCACCCTTCCTGTCGATCTCACCTTCGTGCCCTCCAGTTCCGCCGTTTTCCATTCCGCCGCGCAGACCGCCGAAGATCGCCGGCTCGCCGAAGATCGCGCGCGCACGAAAAACTGGAAGCGCTGGGGCCCGTATCTTTCCGAGCGCCAGTGGGCGACCGTGCGCGAGGATTATTCGGCGAACGGCGATTCGTGGAATTATTTTCCGCACGATCACGCGCGCAGCCGCGCCTACCGCTGGGGCGAGGACGGCCTGCTCGGCATCACGGATCGCGAGTGCCGCCTCTGCTTCGCGCTCGCGCTCTGGAACGGCCGCGATCCGATCCTGAAGGAGCGGCTCTTCGGGCTCACCGGCCCCGAGGGCAACCACGGCGAGGACGTGAAGGAGCTGTATTACTATCTCGATTCGACGCCGACGCACTCGTGGATGCGCGCGCTCTACAAATATCCGCAGGCCGAGTTCCCCTACGCGCAGCTCCTCGCGGAAAATCGCCGCCGCGGTCTCGCCGATCGCGAGTTCGAGCTCGCCGACACCGGCGTGTTCGACGGCGGCCGCTACTTCGATGTGTTCGCGGAATACGCGAAGGCCGACGTCGATCACATCCTCATCCGGCTCACGCTCGCGAATCGCGGGCCGGAGTCCGCGACGCTGCACGTGCTGCCGCAACTCTGGTTTCGCAATCTCTGGACGTGGGGCTGCACGCGCGAACATGTCGACGTGAAACCGCAGCTCGCGCTCGCGCGCGGCCGCGACGACGCGCTGGTCGCACGCCACGAATCGCTCGGCGATTTCGAGCTGCATTTCGCGCCGTCGTCGGCCGGCGCGCACGCGGAGCCGCTCTTCACCGAAAACGAGACGAACAACGAGCGTCTCTTCGGCTCTACGAATGCGTCGCCTTACGTGAAGGACGCGTTTCACCGCTACGTCGTCGATGGGGAGCGCGCCGCGGTGAATCCCACGCGGACCGGCACGAAGGCGGCGTTGCACTACGTGCTGGAGATTCCCGCCGGCGGCGAGCAGACGATCGAGCTGCAGTTTTTCGCGCCCGCGCAGTCGCGCGCGCTCGCGTTCGGCGCGGCGTTTGAAAGCGAGTTTGCGCGCGCGCGCCGCGAAGCGGACGAGTTTTACGCGCGGATCGTTCCCACGGGCACGACGGCCGACGAGCGCAGCGTGATCCGCCAGGGCTACGCGGGGCTGCTCTGGTCGAAGCAGTTTTATTATTACGTCGTCGATCACTGGCTCAGCGGCGATCCGAACCCGCCGCCACCGCCGGCGGCGCGCTGGCTCGGCCGCAACCGTGAGTGGACGCATCTGCACAGCCGCGACATCATCTCGATGCCCGACAAATGGGAGTATCCGTGGTTCGCGGCGTGGGACCTCGCGTTTCACCTGATTCCGCTGGCGCGCCTCGATCCGGATTTCGCGAAGGAGCAGATCGTCCTCTTCCTGCGCGAGTGGTATCTGCACCCGAACGGGCAGTTGCCGGCTTATGAATTCGAATTCAGCGACGTGAATCCGCCGGTGCACGCGTGGGCCGCGTGGCGCGTCTACAAGATCGCCGATGCGCGCGGCAGCCGCGATCGCACGTTTCTCGAGCGCGTGTTTCAAAAACTGCTGCTCAACTTCACGTGGTGGGTGAACCGCAAGGACGAGGACGGAAACAATCTCTTCTCCGGCGGCTTCCTCGGGCTCGACAACATCGGCGTCTTCGATCGCAGCCAGCCGATCCCCGGCGGCGGCCAGTTGCGCCAGGCGGATGGCACGGCGTGGATGGGTTTCTACGCGGCGACGATGCTCGCGATGGCGCTCGAGCTCGCCTACGACGACGGCGTGCTCCACGTCGCCTACGAGGACATGGCGTCGAAGTTCTTCGAGCACTTCGTCCAGATCGTCGACGCGATGAACTCGGCCGGCGGCTTCGGGCTCTGGGACGAGACGGATGGATTTTATTATGACCAGATCGATTTCGGCTCGCGCACCGAGTCGATGAAAACACGCTCCGTCGTCGGGCTGCTGCCGTTGATCGCGGTGGAGATTCTCGATCGCGACAAGATCGCACGGCTGCCCGGCTTCAAGAAACGCTACGACTGGTTTCTCGAGCATCGGCCCGATCTCGCGCGGCACGTCACGCACGCCGGCGCCGGCGGCGCGCTCGGTCACCGGCGCGCGCTCATCGCGGTGCCGTCGCGCGACCGGCTCGAGCGCGTGCTGCGCTACCTCTTCGACGAGGCGGAATTTCTTTCGCCGCACGGCATCCGCAGCGTGTCGAAATACCACGAGGCGCATCCCTTCGTCTTTCGCGCCGACGGCCGCGAGCTGCGCCTCGACTACACGCCGGCCGAGAGCACGACGCGGCTCTTCGGCGGCAACTCGAACTGGCGCGGCCCGGTCTGGTTTCCGGCGAACTATCTGCTCATCGAGGCGCTCGAGCGCTACGCGGAATTCTACGGCGACACGCTCGAGGTCGAGTGGCCGACCGGCTCGGGCCGGCGCATCACGCTGCGCGCGGCCGCGCTTGAGTTGCAGCGCCGGCTCGGCGCGCTGTTCCTCGCGGGCGCCGACGGGCGACGTCCGGCGCACGGCGACGACGCGCGCTACGCCGCCGATCCGCATTTCCGCGAGCTCGTGCTCTTCTACGAATATTTCCACGGCGACCACGGCCGTGGCGCCGGCGCCAGTCACCAGACCGGCTGGACGGCGCTCGCCGTGCGCTGCATCGAGGACGCCGCGCGCCGCCGCAAAAATCCCGCGGCCGCGGTGCCCGGCGAGACGGCGTTTCCCTTCGGCGGCGACGGCGTGCGGCAAAGTTGAAGATTGAAGAAACTCCCGCGGCCGCTGAAATGGGATGCTCTTCAACCCTTCCCCTCATGAGCCATCCCATCCTCGCCGACATGCAGGCCCGCGCGAAAAAAGCCGTGGACCACACGCTGCACGAATTCAGCGCCATCCACACCGGCAAAGCCACGCCGCAGATGGTCGAGGGCGTCATGGTTGACGCCTACGGCTCGCAGATGCGGCTGAAGGAATGCGCCGCGATCTCGACGCCCGACGCGCGCCTCATCCAGATCCAGCCGTGGGACGTCAGCCTCGCGAAGGCGATCGGCAAGGCCATCATCGACGCCAATCTCGGCTTCAACCCGATCGTCGACGGCAAAACCATTCGCGTGCCGCTCCCCGAAATGAGCCGCGAGCGCCGCCAGGAATTCGTGAAGACCGCCCACAAGCTCGCCGAGGAAGGCCGCGTCGCCGTGCGCAACGCCCGCCACTCCACCCTCGACGCGCTCAAGAAAGCGAAGCTGTCCGAGGACGAGACGAAGCGCCTGGAAAAAGAAATCCAAGTCACGACCGACAAGGCGATTTCCGACATCAACACGCACCTCGCGCACAAGGAAAAGGATCTGCTCACCGTCTGACGACGGAAGCTCCAGGCTCTAAACGCCAAGCTCCGAGACATACGATTCGCGACTTGGAAATTGGAGCGTCTCTGGAGCCTGGAACCTGAAGTTCGGAGCGTAGCCCGGTGTCCAAAATCCATTCCGCTTCCTCCTCGCCACGTCGCGTGGTCGTGAAGTTGGGCACCGGCGTGCTCACCCACGGCGTCGGCCAGCTCGACACCGCGCGCATCGAGTCGGTGTGCCGCGAGATCGCGGCGTTGCGCGCGCGCGGCACGGAGGTGCTCGTCGTTTCCTCGGGCGCGGTCGGGCTCGGCATGGGCGCGCTCCAGCTCGAGCGCCGACCCAAGGAGCTCGCGAAGAAACAAGCCTGCGCCGCGATCGGGCAGTCGCGCCTGATGCAGACGTGGCAGGCCGGCTTCGCGCCGCACGCTCTCACCGTCGCGCAGGTCCTGCTCACGCACGACGACCTGCGCGTGCGCTCGCGTTACCTCGGCGTGCAGGAGACGCTGCGCCAGCTCATCGCCTACGGCACGATCCCGGTCATCAACGAAAACGACACCGTCAGCGCCGCCGAAATCAAATTCGGCGACAACGACACGCTCTCCGCGATGGTCGCCTCGCTCGTCGAAGCCGACTACCTGGTCATCCTTTCCACCGCGCCCGGCCTGATCGACCTGAAAGGCACGAAGCAAATCGTCCCCGTCGTCGAACGCATCACGCCCGAGATCGAAGCGATGGCCGGCGGCACGACGAGCGAGACGGCGACCGGCGGGATGATTTCGAAAATCTCCGCCGCCAAACTCGCCACGCGCGCCGGCTGCGGCGTGTTCATCGCGAGCGGCGCCGAGCACGAGATCATCGCGAAACTGCTCTCCGGCCGCGGCCCCGGCACGTTTTTCGTGCCGAGCGGATTGCCGCTCGACGCGAAGAAACGCTGGCTCGCGTATTTTCAGCGGCCGACCGGCACGATCGAGATCAACGCCTGCGCCGTGCCCGTGCTGCGCGAGCAGGGCCGCAGCCTCCTCGCCGTCGGCGTCACCGGCGCGCGCGGCGAATTCGCCGCGGGCGAGGTCGTCAACATCGCCGGCCCCGACGGCATCGTGCTCGCGCGCGGGAAGACCGCTTTCGCGAGCGAAGAGATTTCCATCATCGCCGGCAAAAAAGGCGACGAAGTCCGCGCGCGCTTCCCGTCGCGCAAGCGGCTCGAAGTCGTCCACCGCGACGAACTCGCGCTGCTCTGAGCGCATTCGCGCGCGATCGCGGCGGCGCTGCAAGCGGAGCCGAGGCCGAGCTGGAGCTCGGCGTTCTCGGGAGCGCCGAGCTCCAGCTCGGCTTCAAACAAGGCGCCCGCTCGCCTTCCTATCTTTCTGCGCATCCACCCGGTTATCACGTCCAGCCGCTGGAGGCCGACCTCGCATTCGTCGCTCCGCTTCTCCCCGCCGCCCCGTCATCACGGTAAGATTTTTTTGCGGCCTCCGGGATTTTTCACGCGGCGTCGTATTTTGGTGCGAAAGCTGCGCGCAACCGGCGGCCTCACGCTTCCCGCTTGGCTTTCGGACACGTGTCCTCATTCTAACCCTCCCATGCGATTCGTTCGCCCCACCTTCGCCCTACTGCTGCTCGTTTCCGCCCTCGACAGCCGCGCCGCGGAAGCGCCTGCCGTCACGTGGCAGACCGCGGGCGAAATCCTCGCGCGCATCCGCGCGCCGCAATTTCCAGCGCGCGATTTCCCCATTGTCCAGCACGGCGCCGTCGCCGGCGGCAAGACCGACTGCACCGCGGCGATCCGCGCGGCGATCGAGGCGTGCCACGCCGCCGGCGGCGGACGCGTCGTCGTGCCCGCGGGCGAATTTCTCACCGGCGCGATTCACCTGCAGAGCAACGTCGAACTCCACCTCGCCGAAGGCGCGACGCTCCTTTTCCGCACCGATCCCGCTGCCTACCTGCCCGCCGTTTTCACGCGTTGGGAAGGCACCGAGTGCATGAACTATTCCGCGCTCATCTACGCCTTCGAGCAGGAAAACATCGCCGTCACCGGCAGCGGCACGCTCGACGGCCAGGCGGCCGACGACAACTGGTGGGCGTGGGCGCGCCGCGACGAGAAGAAAATGTCGCCCGCCGTGCCCGACGCCACGCGGCTCGTCGCCGCCGGCGACAACGCCGTGCCCGTCGCGCAACGTCTCTTCGGCGCGGGCCATTTTCTGCGGCCGAATTTCATCCAGCCCTACCGCTGCAAAAACGTGCTCATCGAGGGCGTGCGCATCCGCCGCTCGCCGATGTGGGAGATCAATCCCGTCCTCTGCACCAACGTCACCGTGCGCGGCGTCGACATCCTCAGCCACGGCCCGAACAACGACGGCTGCAATCCCGACTCGTCGCGCGACGTGCTGATCGAGAACTGCATCTTCGACACCGGCGACGACTGCATCGCGATCAAGTCCGGCCGCAACGACGACGGCCGTCGCGTCGGCGTCGCCGTGGAGAACCTCATCATCCGCGGCTGCAAGATGAAGGACGGCCACGGCGGCGTGGTCGTCGGCAGCGAGACGGCCGCCGGCTGCCGCAACGTGTTCATCGAGAATTGCACGATGGACAGCCCGAACCTCGAGCGCGCGCTCCGCTTCAAATCCAACGCGCAGCGCGGCGGCGTGATCGAAAATATTTTCATGCGCAACACCGAGATCAATCGCGTCGCCGAGGCGATCATCACGGTCGATTTCCTCTACGAGGAAGGCCCGAACGGCGCGCACAATCCCGTCCTCCGCAACGTCCAGCTCGAGCACGTCGTCGCGCACTCGACGCCGCGCGTCTTCTACGTCGCCGGTTTTGCGGGCGCCGTCATCGACGGCTTGCGGCTCGCGCATTGCTCGTTCAGCGGCGTCGAAAACGCCGAGCTGATCGAGCACGCCGGCCACATCGAGTTGGACGACGTCGCCATCGTGCCCAAGCAAAGACCCGCGAGCCTCAGCTCGCGCACCGCCGGCACGCTGTAGCGCCGTTTTCGGAAAAGTGTAGACGCGAGCGCGCCTCTGCATCCGCGGTCCTGCCGAGCTGGAGCTCGGCGCTCCCGGCAATACGCGTCTCGCAGGGCGTCTGTCTTGCAGACGCCATTTCCCGTGACCGCCGGACGGCGCCTGCATGACAGACGCCTACCGTCGCCCTACATCACGCTCATCGCCAATCGTAGCGCACGCGATACGTCACCGTCGCCTCGCCGTCGGCGGGCACGTTGACGCGAAACTCGACCGACTGCGCGTCCTTCTTTTCGAAGTCCGCCGATTTCTGCACGATCGTCCAGTTCGTCCAGCGATACAGCCGCTCGAAGACGCGCACCTCGACGGGCTCGCTCTTGCGATTGCGCACCTTGATCTCGAACGCCTCCTCCGCCTGGTCCTGCCGGTTGTTTAAAACGAAATCCGTCCGCGTGCGCTCGCCGACGATGTCGAACGCGTCGCCCGTGTAGATGCGCACCGTCTCGTTCTTCGGCGTGTGATCGATCGTGTTCTCGCCGGTGAATTCGAGCCGGCCGTCCGCGTCGTCGCGCCGATAAAAACGCGTGCGGCCCTTCGGCAGCGGCTGGCCGAGGCCGTTCGCCTCGCTGTTCTCGAATTCGCGCATGACCCAGACTTTCGGATTCGACTGCGTGCCGTAATCGCGGTTGTTGCGGATCGCCTCGGAATTCCAGCCGCGATACTGCGGGCCGATCGCGGCGCCGTTGTAGACGTAGAACGTCTTCGCCTTCACGCCCGTCGCGCGGATGAACTCCACCTGCTTTGTCTCGCGGTTGCGCAGCGTCGCCGGCCGCGTGAGCGAGTAGAGGTGAAATTCGTCGAACGCCTTCTCCGTCACCGGCGGCGCCATCGCCGCCATCCTCGAGCCGGCCAGCGTGCTCATCTCCATGTAGCCTTGATCCATGTCCGGCTGCAGCTTGCTCACGTTGCCCGCCATCAGCTTGATCGTCGCGTTGTCAAATTGCTTTCCGGTCTGGTTGTCGATCGTCACCCAGCCGATGAGGTCGATCGTGTCGCCCTTTTCCGGCGCGACGAGATTGTAGGACGCCTCCCAGCTCATGCCGCCGGTGATGTAGCCGAGCTCGGCGTCGAACTTCGCCGCGCGCTCGCTCGCGAGTCTCCAGCTCAGCGTCGGTTTCAAAATCGCATCGTCCGCCAGCGCCGGAAACTGCGGCTCGCCCGGCAGCGAGAAGCGCAGCTTGCCGTCGACCTCGATGATCGGCGAGCCCGCGCCCGTCTGCCAGTTGCCCACCGCCTGCTGCTGCTGATAAAACTGCTGCCCGTAGCGCGAGAACGGCACGACGTTCGGCACGTAGCCGCTGCGGATGACCTTGCCGCGCACGGTGTATTCCTTCGCGTTCTGGTCGCGCACGAGGAAATCGATTTCCTTTCCTTCGTAGAGCGAGAGCAGCAGCCCCTGCGAAATCGTGTCCGCGCGATAACTCTGCTCGAGCACGCGCAACGGCACCTTGCCCGCGGGATCGCGCAGCACGACCGAGTCGGGCTCGACATGCACCGTCACCCCGGAAAACGCCACCGCGTTTTCGCCCGCCTTCAGGTCGAGCGGCACGCGCTCGCGCACGACGGCGAAATTCTGGTTGTAGATCGTGAGCGCCGGCTGCGCTGCCGCGCCGAGCGCGCCCGCGAGACTCGCGGCCGCGAAGGAGAAAAGACGAAGCGATTTCATGGTGAGCGGAAGAAAGACGATACGAAGAAAACGCGCCGCGCGCGAGTTTCTTAGACCGGGATCGCATCGCTGCAATTCGCCCGCGGCGCAGCTCGCACCCGCGTCCGCGAGCGCGACTCGCGTCGCGGCGCGAGTTCCTCCGCAAAACCGCCAGCTCACTGTCCGCGAATCGCCGCCCGCACCTGCACCGCGACCGCTTCCGCCGTCGCGAGACCCGGCACGTTGCGCGCGATCATGACTTCGAATTTCGGCGTCGCCTGCAGCTGCGCGAGAATTTCCGCGCCGCGCCCGCCGGCGTTTTCCGGCGCGGTGACGCCGAGCTCCTTCATCGCCTGCCGCAGTTGAAAGCGGAGCTTCCGCGCCGCGAACGGCTCGCCCGGCGCGGCCGCGATTGGATCGATGCCGCGCGTGCCGATCAGATTCAGCCGGAAAAACTGCCGGTCGCCCACGCTCATCGCGTTCACCGGCCGCACTTCCGCCACCTCCGCGCGGCGCACGCGCGTCTCCTTCGCGCCGAACAGCCGTGATTTCCGCACCACGACTTCGTCGCCCATGACGCGCACCGCGAGATCGCCCGCCCAGAGATCGTGCGCCATCAGGAGCGCCAGCCCCGCAAACATTCCGAACACGATCAGCAAAACCCACGGCGCGTCGCCGCGCACGAGAACGATTTCCAGCGCCGTCAGCAGCAGCGCCGCGAGGCCAAACGCCGCGCGCAGGCCGCCGAGATGTTTCGACGTGAAAACAAATCCGTCCGCCTCGCGCCGCACGCCCGCCGCGGCGAGGTCGACTTCGCGCAGCGGCTCCGCGCGATATTCCTCGAGCGGCGGCACGTCGGCCGCGGCCAGCTGCGGCGCGCGGCCCGTCGCGAAAACCGGCACCTCGAAACTCGCCGCGAAATCCACGCCCGGCGTCTTGGCGCTCACCGCGAGCCGCCAGAGCACGCGGTTGTCGTTGTCGTTCGTCATCTCCGTCGGCTGGCACGTCGCCGCGATCGGCAGCAGCACGGGAATTTCGGTGCCGTTCGCCGCACTCCGCCATTTCTCGCGCGCGAGCCGGACTTCTTTTTCCCAGAGCACGTTTTCATGCACCGTGCGACTGTCGCCCGAGCCGCTCGCACCGCGGCGGATGCAGCGCAACGCGAGCCGCGCGTCGTCCTCCGGCACGATCTGCGCCGGCACCTGGATCACGCCGCCGAGCGTCCCGCCGATCTCGCCCGGCAGCGCGACCGGCACGAACATCGCGCGGCCATATTTCCGCGCGCGGATCGTGAGGTAGATCGCCTGCGCCAGCAGCAACAGCCCGATCGCCGGAAAGATCGCGACGAAGAGCAGCATTTTCTGGCCCTGCGCGATTTTCTGCGCCGCGCCGATCGCCGCGGGGATGCTGATCGCATTCCAAAAAAGGGTGAACAACCACAGCATCGCCGCGCCTTGCGACCGATCGGGCCCGCTCGGTCTTCCATCCCAGGCCGCGCGCCATTTCCATGGCTCGCCCGGAAATTGTTCGCGGCGCCGCGCCTCGTCGCGCTGCCGCAGCGCGCCCCGCCGCATGGCCACGCCAAGACCCGTGCCCACCGCCACAAATGCCAGCCCGGTCCCGCCCATGCCCAGCATCGCCCGCCAGTCCTGCCCGCTCCGATAACCGCGCGCCGCCGCGACCAGCAACGCCCCGCCCGCCAGCGCGAAAATCGCGCAGAACACAAATCCGCAACCGCCGCTGGAATTCGGCTTCGCCACGGCCGCGAACGCAAGCGGAGCCGCGCGCGCGAGTAAATCCGTTTCGGGTTGGAACGCGGCGCGATTTTCCCAACCGGCCTCGCGGCCGTCGCGCAGGCTCCGCCGCCCGCGCCGCACTTTGGCTTTGCGCCGCGCAGACTTTGCGTGACCTTCTTCGCGCTTCATGGATTTCGTGGTCGAAAACCCGCGCGCGCCCGACGGCATCCCGCCGATCGATTTCCGCGCGCAGCTCAACGACGAGCAGTTCGCCGCCGTCACCGCCGAGCCCGGCCCGATCCTCGTCCTCGCCGGCGCCGGCTCCGGCAAGACGCGCACGCTCACCTACCGCGTCGCCTACCTGCTCTCGCAAGGCGTGCGGCCCGGCGAAATCCTCCTGCTCACCTTCACCAACAAGGCCGCGAAGGAAATGCTCCACCGCGTGCACGATCTCACCGGCGTCGAGCCCTCGCGTTTCTGGGGCGGCACGTTTCATTCGATCGGGCACCGCGCGTTGCGCACGCACGGCGAGACGATCGGATTGCCGCGGACCTTCACCATCCTCGACGCCGAAGAGTCCGAAGGCATCCTGCGCGACGCCGTCGAGGAAACCGACAAGGCATTCTTCAAGGACAAGACGCACCCGCGCCCCGGCCCGCTGCACGAGATGATCTCGATGGCGCGCAACACGCAGCTCCCGTTCGCCGAGACGATCACGCGCTTCTTCCCGCAGCACGAGGGCATGATCGAGCGCGTGCCGCTCTTCGCGAAAAAATACGCCGAGAAAAAACGCACCGGCAACGTCGTCGACTACGACGACCTGCTCGAATTCTGGCTCGAGCTGCTGCGGAAATCCGACGCGACGCGCGAGTATTTTTCGCATCGCTTCCGCCACGTGCTCGTCGACGAGTTTCAGGACACCAACACGCTCCAGGCGCAGATCGTCGACCTGATCGGTTCGCACCACCGCGTGATGGCCGTCGGCGACGACGCGCAGTGCATCTACTCGTGGCGCGGCGCGAATTTCGAAAACATCCTCACCTTTCCCGACCGCCATCCCGACACGCGCATCTACCGCATCGAGACGAATTATCGCTCGACGCCGCAGATTCTCGCGCTCGCCAACGGCGTGCTGCTCGCGCAGCCGAAGGGCCGGCACTTCGACAAGGAACTCCGGCCCGCGCGCGCCAACTCCGAGAAACCGTATTTCGTGCAGTCGATGGACGGCCGCGAGCAGGCGCAGTTCATCGTGCAGCGCATCCGCGGGCTGGTCGACGAAGGCTGCTCCCTGAGCGACATCGGCATTCTCTACCGCGCGCATTTCCAGGCGCTCGACATCCAGCTCGAGCTCGCACGACTGCAGATTCCGTATCAGATCACGAGCGGCGTGCGCTTCTTCGAGCAGGCGCACATCCGCGATCTCGTGGCACTGCTGCGCTTCGTCTACAACCCGTCCGACACCGCCGCGTGGAATCGCATCGCCATCCTGCTCCCGAAAGTCGGCGACAAGAACGCGCAGAAACTCCACGCCGCCGCGCTCGAGCACGCGCGCCTGATGCAGCAGGACTTCATCGACGCGCTCGCGACGGACGACGTCGCCTCGAAGGTGCCGAAGGACGCGAAGGAGGAATGGCCGAAGTTCGTCGCCTCGCTCCAGCAGGTGAAGGAAATGATGCGCACGATGAAGCCGCACAACGCCGTCGAGATCGCGATCGACGGTTGGTATGGCGACTACCTCAAGGGCGCGTATGCGAACTACGTTTCCCGCCTCGACGATTTGAAATCGATGACCGGCTTCGCGAGCCGCTACGACGACATGCAGGAACTGCTCGCGCAAATCATGCTGCTCAACAGCGAGACGAGCGACCGCTCCGCCGATCCCGACGCCGACGCGCTGCGGCTCACGACCGTGCACCAGGCGAAAGGCCTCGAATACGCCGCCGTCTTCCTCATCGGGCTCGCTGAAGGGATGTTCCCGCTGCGCCGCGCGATCGAGAACAACGACATCGAGGAGGAACGCCGGCTCTTCTACGTGGCGGTGACGCGCGCGCGCGACGAGTTGTATCTCTGTTTTCCAAAGGTGAACACGAAGGGCGGCCCCGCGATGCTGCTCACGCCGAGCCGCTTCCTCCAGGAACTCCCGAGCGACCTCTACCAGCCGCTGAAAATCAAGCGCAGCTACGGCTGGTAGGCGACGATTCGCCACGGGCGCCAGGCCTTCGACGCGAGCGCGGGTCCGCGTGATTCGCGAGACGGGCTTTCATTTCCGCGGCGTTACATCTCCGCAGTTGCGCTGTGTGCTACGTTGAATTCATCTCCCGGTTTCACGCTTCCCATGTCCACCCCTTCCGTCGAAAACGTCGTCATCGTCGGCACCGGTTGCGCCGGCCTCACCGCCGCCATCTACACCGGGCGCGCCAATCTCAATCCGCTCGTGCTCGAGGGCACGCTCCCCGGCGGCCAGCTCACCACGACGAGCGAGGTGGAAAATTTCCCCGGCTTCCCGCACGGCATCGACGGCTTCCAGCTCATGCAAAACCTGCGCGAGCAGGCGACGCGCTTCGGCACGCGTTTCGAGCAGGCGCTCGTGACCTCCGTCGATTTCACGAGCATGCCGCGCAAACTCGTCTGCGCCGATCGCACGATCCTCGCGCGCAGCGTGATCATCGCGACCGGCGCTTCGCCGCGCATGACCGGCATCCCCGGCGAAAAGGAACTCTACGGCGGCAAGGGCGTGACGACGTGCGCGACGTGCGACGGCGCATTCTATCGCAAGATGGACGTCGCCGTGATCGGCGGCGGCGACAGCGCGGCGGAGGAGGCGCTGTTTCTCACGCGTTTCGCGAGCAAGGTCTACCTCGTCCATCGGCGCGACACATTGCGCGCCTCGAAGATCATGGCCGATCGCGCGATGTCGCACGAAAAAATCCAGTGCGTGTGGGACAGCGTGCCGCTCGCCGTCGAGGGCGTGGAGCAAGGCGCCGTGAGCGGCTTGCGGATCAAGCACCTGAAGACCGGCGCCGAATCCACGCTGCCGATCAAGGGGCTCTTCATCGCGATCGGCCACCAGCCGAACACGAAGGCATTTTCGCCGCCGCTCGAGGTCGACGCCAACGGCTATTTCAAACCGGACCACGGCTCGCACATCCGCACGAAAGTCCCCGGCGTATACGTCGCGGGCGATTGCGCGGACCACGTCTATCGCCAGGCGATCACCGCCGCCGGCATGGGCTGCGCCGCCGCGATCGAGGCGGAGCGCTGGCTCGCGGAACACGGCAGCTAAGCCGCTTGGCCGAGCCGAGGAAGTCGACGATCCCGGAAGCGCCGAGCTCCAGCTCGGCATTGCCGCGTCCGAAATAGCGCCGCCCGCTCCATCCGTATTCCGCGGAAGGCCGGCGCAGATAAACGCGCACGCCTCCGACTTCATTTCGCGGTTCGACGTCCGATCTCCGCATCGAAAAATTCGGCATAAGCGACGCACACGCGCCCCGTGTCTTCGCGTCATAGTTTAGAATAGTTCTAATTCTCACTTGCGGCACGGAGGTATTCCAATTTGCTGCCCCTTCCGCCCGCCGCATGCCGACGACTCTTCACACCGACGCTCTCCCGCAACGCCTCGCGGGCAGCGGTCTGCGTTCCACGCCGCAGCGGGAAGTCGTTTACAACGTGCTGCTGCAAAAGCGCGACCATCCCACGGCGGACGAGCTCTTCGCGCGCGTGAAAACCGCGCGGCCCACCATCTCGCTCGCGACCGTCTACAACTGCCTCGAGGCGCTCGTGCAATGCCGGCTCGTCCGCGCGGTGAACTTCGAGCGCGGCCCGACGCGCTACTGCCCGAACCTGAAACCGCACGCGCACTTTCACGACGAAAAGACGGGCGCGACGCACGACATCGACCTGCCGCCGGCGATTCTCGATCAGGTCAGGGCCATCCTGCCGCGCGGCTACGACGCGAGCGCGGTCGATATTATTTTCCGCGGCCAAGCCAAAAAATCCGCCCACTGACGCCGGCCCGGCGGCTCCGCATTTTTCAACTCCAGTCCTTTCGCATGTCCTCCCTCGAAATCAAAAACCTCCACGTCGCCATCGGCGAAAAGGAGATCGTCAAAGGCCTCTCGCTCACGATCAACCAGGGCGAAGTCCACGCCGTCATGGGGCCCAACGGCACCGGCAAATCCACGCTCTCCAAGGCGATCGCCGGCCATCCCGACTATACGATCACCAGCGGCGAGGTGCTGATCGACGGCCGCTCGATCCTCGAGATGGAAGCCGACGAGCGCGCGCGCAGCGGCGTGTTTCTGGCGTTTCAATATCCGAGCGAAATCCCCGGCGTCTCCATCGCGAATTTTCTCCGCGCCGCGCTGCAGGCCCGCCTCGGCGAAGGCGAGGAAATCGACGCGACCGGCTACTACAAGCGGCTCTACGCGAAGATGGACGGGTTGAAGATCGACCGGAAGTTCACCTCGCGTTCCGTCAACGAAGGCTTCTCCGGCGGCGAGAAAAAGCGCTGCGAGATTTTGCAGATGGCGATGCTCGAGCCGAAATTCGCGCTGATGGACGAGACCGATTCCGGCCTCGACATCGATGCGCTCCGCATCGTCGCCGACGGCGTGAATCAGCTCCGCGGCCCGAATCTCGGCGTGCTGATGATCACGCACTATCAACGCCTCCTCAACTACATCGTGCCCGACTTCGTCCACGTCATGTATGACGGCCGCATCGTGAAGAGCGGCGACAAGTCGCTCGCCCTCCAGCTCGAGGCCAAGGGCTACGACTGGGTGAAGAACGAACTCGTCACCGCCTGAACCAATTTCTGTAGGAGCGGCTTTACGCCGCGACCGATCGAAATCGCGGCGTAAAGCCGCTCCTACGGCCACCAACTCAAAATCAATTCCGCCATGAAACCGCCCACCGAAACCGACGCGCCCGCCGAGGAGGTCCTCGACAATCCCGTCGCGGGCATCGATCAGACGAAGGGCGACTTCAAATACGATGTCGCCTACGAGTTCGACGCCGGCACCGGCCTCTCCGAGCAGGTCGTCCGCTACATCAGCGCGGTCAAAAAAGAAGCGCCGTGGCTGCTCGAGTTTCGCCTGAACGCGCTGAAGACTTTTCTCGCGAAGCCGATGCCCACGCACTGGGCGACGAAGGATCTCGAGGCGATTGATTTCGCCAAAATCCGCTACTACCTCGCGAGCGGCCAGAAGCCCAAGCGCACGTGGGACGAAGTGCCCGACGACATCAAGAAAACCTTCGAGCGCCTCGGCATTCCCGAGCAGGAGCGCAAATACCTCGCCGGCGTCGAGGCGCAGTTCGATTCCGAGGCCGCCTACTCGAACATCAAGGACCTCGTGTCGAAACAGGGCGTCATCTTCGTCAATTCCACCGAAGGCCTGCGCGAGCATCCGGAGATTTTCCGGAAATTCTTCGGCAAGGTCATCCCGACCGGCGACAACAAGTTCTCCGCGCTCAACAGCGCCGTGTTCTCCGGCGGCTCGTTCATCTACGTGCCGCCCGGCGTGAAGGTCGCGCAGCCGCTCCAGGCCTACTTCCGCATCAACGCGGAAAACTTCGGCCAGTTCGAGCGCACGCTCATCATCGCCGACGAGGGCGCCGAGGTCGTCTACATGGAAGGCTGCACCGCGCCGAAATTCTCCACGAGCACGCTGCACTCCGCCGTCGTCGAACTCGTCGCGCTCAAGGGCGCGAAGATCCAATACATCACCGTCCAGAACTGGGCGAACAACGTCTTCAACCTCGTCACCAAGCGCGGCGTCGCGCACGAGGAAGCCGAGATCAAGTGGATCGACTGCAACATCGGCTCGCGCCTCACGATGAAGTATCCCGGCGTCGTGCTGAAAGGCCGCAAGGCGCGCGGCGAGGTCATCTCGATCGCGCTCGCCAACGACGGCCAGCACCAGGACACCGGCGCGAAGATGATCCACGCGGCCGACGAGACCACGTCGAACATCGTCGCGAAATCCATCAGCGTCGGCCAGGGCCGCAGCACGTATCGCGGCCAGATCCACATCCCGAAGCACCTGAAGGGTTGCAAGAACAACACCGAGTGCGACGCGCTGCTGATCAACTCGAACTCCCGCACCGACACCTATCCCGCGATCACCGTCCGCGGCGACCGCAACTACGTGCAGCACGAGGCGAGCGTCTCGAAGGTGAACGAGGAAATGATCTTCTACATGCAGCAGCGCGGCCTGACCGAAGGCCAGGCGATGAGCCTCGCCGTGAACGGCTTCATCAACGACCTCGCGCGGCAGTTCCCGATGGAATACTCCGTCGAGCTGAAGCGGCTGATCGACCTCGAGATGGAAGGTTCGGTCGGCTGAGCGATCTTTCTCTTTCCTCTTTATCGTTCTCTTTCTCCCCTTAGCGCGGACGAAAGCAGATGAAACGAGAGAAAGAGAAAGATTAAGAGAACGAGAAAGATTTCCCGATATGTCCGCTCCCTCTTCCCTTTCCGCCACCCGCTCCCCCCTCGGCGCCTTCACGCCCGACGTTTTCGCCTCGCACCTCGCGTCGCTCGCCGCCGCGCCCGCGTGGTGGCTCGAGCGCAAGCGCGCCGCTTACGAGCGCTACTCCGGGCTGCCGCTGCCGAAGCGCACCGACGAGACCTGGCGCTTCAGCAACATCGCCACTTTGACGCTCGACGGTTTCGCATTCGCGCCGGCCCTCGCGCGCGATCTGCCCGCCGCGCCGTTCCGCGACGCCGCCGCACGGCTCACCTTCTCCAACAACAAGCTCGTCGATCGCGCCGAGAGCAAGGACACGCCGCTGCCCGCCGGGGTGATCGTGACGACGCTCGCCGAAGCGGCCGCGATGCACGCCGATCTGTTGCGCCAGCATTTCATGGCCCAGCCGCAGAAGCTCGGCTCGGAAAAATTCGCCGCCCTGCACACCGCCTTCGTGGCCGACGGCGCTTTCATCTATGTGCCCCGCGGCGTGGAGATCGCCGCGCCCATCGTAGTGACGCATATCGCCGCCGGTCAGGGTGCGGCCGTTTTCCCGCACACGCTGGTCGTCGCCGAGGAAAACACGAAGGTCACCGTCGTGGACTACTTCGTGTCCGCCGATTCCGGCGCGCACTTTGCGTGCGGTGCGAACGATCTCTACGCCGGCCACGGCGCGCAGCTCACCTACATCGGCGCGCAGCACTGGTCGCGCGAGACGCTGTCGTTCCAGCTGAATTCCACCGTCGTGCGGCGCGACGCCCGCGTGCAGTCGCTCAACCTCCACCTCGGCGCGCGGCAGGCGCGGCACGAATCGCTCTCGCAGCTGCAGGCGCCCGGCGCGTTTTCGGAAATGCTCGCGCTCACCGTCGCCGACGGAGCGCAGGAATTCGACCAGCGCACGCTCCAGATTCATCAGGCGCCGAACACCAAGTCCGATCTCCTCTACAAAAACGCGCTCCGCGATCAGGCGAAGACGATTTTCTCCGGCCTGATCATCGTCGATCCCGACGCGCAAAAAACCGACGCCTACCAGAGCAACCGCAACCTGCTCCTCAGCGAGGACGCCGAGGCGAACTCGCTTCCCGGCCTCGAAATCCAGGCCAACGACGTTCGCTGCACGCACGGTTCAACGAGCTCGCGCATCGATCCCGAGCAGGAATTTTATCTCCAGTCGCGCGGCATCGGCAAAGCGATGGCCGACGAGCTCCTCACCTTCGGCTTCTTCGAGGAAGTCCTGAACCGCCTCGCCGACGAGCCGCTCCACGAAGCGCTCCGCGCGCTGATCCAAACCCAGTTCAAAAAATAGGAGCGGAGGAGCCATGATTCAGGAGCCAGGATAAGACACTCGCGCCTTGTCCTCCTGACTGCTGGCTCCTTCCATCCTGACTCCTCCACCGCCATGAATCGCGAACGCACGCTCTCCCGCGAAGTCACCGCCACGCAGATTCCCTCCGGCGATAAGCAGACCCTGCCCGCCGCCTCGCGCGTTTTCATTCACCAGACGCTCGGCGGCAGCTACACCGTGCAGACCGACTTCGGCCTCTTCCGCATCGACGGCGCCGACGGCGATGCGATCGGCGAACAGGTGAAGGACAACACAGTGGCCGCCGCCACCCTCGCCGACGGCGCGCCCGATCCGGAAGCGATCTGGTCGCAGCTCCGCCAGGTCTTCGATCCGGAGATTCCCGTCAACATCGTCGACCTCGGCCTCGTTTACTCGATGGACATCGAGAAGTTCGACGCCGCGCCGCCGCAAACGGAATCCGGCTACAAGGTGAACGTCGCGATGACGCTCACCGCTCCCGGCTGCGGCATGGGGCCCGCCATCGCCGAGGACGCGAAGTCGAAAATTCTCCTCGTCCCCGGCGTGAGCGACGCCGACGTGCGCATCACGTGGGACCCGCCTTGGAATCAGCAGATGATTTCCGAGGAAGGAAAGATGAAGCTCGGCCTGATCTGAGCTTTTCCCCGCAGCGGTGGGGCCGGTTCTCCGAACCGGCCTGGGTTGAAAGGCAATTTGTCCCGCTGCGTGCGCAGTTACTCAGGCCCGGTCGGAGAGCCGGCCCCACCCAAGGGCTTTCGAATCCGGAGCGGCAGTGATGGCGTGCCCTACTCTCCTCGTTCCAGATCGCCCTCGCCGAACTTCGTCTGATCGGCGGACGACGCGAGCGTGACGACGACGGACTTCGACGCCGGGCAGTTGCTGCTGTCCGCCGTGCTGTCGATCGGCACGAGCACGTTGCCCTCGGGATAATACGTCGCGAGGCAGCGCCGCGGAATCGGATAGGGCGCGACCATGAACCGCTCCGCGCGCCGCTGCTGCCCGCGGAAATGACTCGTGAGATCGACCAGCTGGCCCTGCACGAGCGCCGCTTCCTTCATGTCGTCCTCGTTCATGAACACGACGCGCCGGCCGTTGTAGATGCCGCGGTAGCGGTCGTCCAAGCCGTAGATGGACGTGTTGAACTGGTCGTGGCTGCGGATCGTCGTCAGCAGAAATTGTCCCGGTGCGAGCTCCACGCGCGAGAGCGGGTGCGCGATGAACACCGCCTTGCCCGAGCGCGTGTTGAACTTCCGCTCGTCGCGCGGCGGATTCGGCAGATAAAATGTCCCGGCGCGAATCCGGTCGTTATACGCCGGAAATCCCGGCACGACCGCCTCGATCCTGTCGCGAATCAGATCGTAGTTCGCGATGCAGGCATCCCAGTCGATCGGCCGCGTCGGCCCGAGCACAGCCTTCGCGAGACCGGCGACGATCGCGGGTTCGCTCAACAATTTTTCCGCCACCGGTTCGAGCACGCCGCGCGTGGGATTGATGACGCCCATGCTGTCCTCGACCGTCATGAACTGCTCGCCGCCGGCCTGCCGGTCGATCTCCGTCCGGCCGAGGCACGGCAGGATCAGCGCGGTGCGGCCGGTCACGAGGTGCGAGCGGTTGAGCTTGATCGACACGTGCGCCGTGAGCCGGCAGTTCCGCAGCGCCGCGGCGGTGAACTCCGTGTCCGACGGCGCGCCGAGAAAATTTCCGCCGAGCGCGAACAGCACTTTCGCGCGACCGTCGTGCATCGCCTTGATCGCTTCGACCGTGTCGAAACCCGGCGCGCGCGGCGGCTCGAATCCGAACTCCGCGGCGAGTTTGTCCAGAAACTCCTTCTTCGGCTTGTCCCAGATGCCCATCGTCCGGTCGCCCTGCACATTCGAGTGGCCGCGCACCGGACATGGCCCGGCGCCGGGCCGGCCGATGTTGCCGCGCAACAGCAGGAAATTCACGATCTCCTGAATCGTGACGACGGCGTTCTTGTGCTGCGTCACGCCCATGCACCAGCAGACGATGATCCGGTGCGCGCCCATCGCGATCTGCGCCGCCGCGCGGATCTGTTCGCGCGAGAGGCCCGAATCCGCCACGACGTCGTCCCACGCCGTCGCGCGCAGTTGCGCGATGAGTTTTTCGAAACCTTCCGTGTGGTGCCGGATGAAATCGTGATCGAAAACCGCGCCGGGCATGCGGTCCTCCGCCTCGAGCATTTCCTTCATCAGCCCGTGGAGAAACGCCATGTCGCCGTTGATCCGCACGGGCAGCCACAAGTCCGAGAGTCGCGTGCCGCCACCGAAGAGAAACCGCGGCACGCGCGTCGGGTGCAGCAAGTCCTGCGGATTCTTGAAACGAAAATTACCCGTCTCCGGCAGCGGGTTCACCGAGACGATCCTGCAACCGCGCTCCTTCGCCGCCTGCAGCGGCGTGAGCATGCGCGGGTGATTCGTCCCCGGATTCTGACCGATGATGAAGATCGCGTCGGCCTGCTCGAAGTCGCTGAGCTTCACGCAGCCCTTGCCGATCCCGAGCATCGGCGGCAGCGCCACGCTCGTCGACTCGTGGCACATGTTCGAGCAGTCGGGCAGGTTGTTCGTGCCGAACGCGCGCGCGAAAAGCTGGTAGAGAAACGCCGTCTCGTTGCTCGTGCGGCCTGAGGTGTAGAACACCGCTTCGTGCGGCGACGCGAGCGCCTTCAATTCGTCCGCCATCAGGCGAAACGCCTCGTCCCACGCGATCGGCGCGTAATGCGTCGCGCCCGGTCGCAGCACCATCGGCTCGGTCAATCGCCCCTGGTGCCCGAGCCAGTGATCCGTTTTGGTCAGCAGTTCTGCGACGGAATGCGCGCGGAAAAATTCCGCCGTCACGCGTTTCGTCGTCGCTTCGTAGGTGACGGCCTTGAAGCCGTTCTCGCAAAACTCCGCCACGCTGCGCTCGCCGTCGGGATTTGGCCACGCGCAGCTCTGGCAGTCGAAGCCGTCCGTCTGGTTGAGCTTCGTCGCCGTGCGCAGCGTGTTCTTCAGGCCCGCGTGGCGTAGGCCGTATTCGACGACTTCCTCGATCGCCTTGAAGCCGGCCGCGACTTCGTAGCGCCGGCGCTGCTTGAGTTTCTTCAGCTCGACCGGCGTTTGCGCGCCGGCGGAATGCGGAGACGGGGGATTCTGGCCGGCGGGGTTGCTCACGGTGGAAACGGCGGAAACTCGCGCACGATGCGCCATTCGACCGCGCACGCAACGTGTCGCCGAAAAAATTTCCGTCTTACGCCGCCGCGGCCGGGAATTTTGCTCGCCTCACGCCCGCGCTCCGCATGCTCAGAGCCATATGCAACCCCTCGTCGCCCTCCTCGCCGCCCTCGCCCTCTTCAACGGAAAAAATTTCGACGGCTGGGAATTCGTCGCCACGCCCGCCACCGACATCACCGCCGTCTGCCACTACAATCCCGACGGCTCGATCGCCGCCGCCGGCAAGCCGATCGGCTATCTCGTCACGAAAGCCGCCTACCACGACTACAAACTCCACGTCGAGTGGCGCTGGCCCGCCGGCACGCCGAACAATTCCAACAGCGGCATCCTGCTCAACATTCCCGGCGGCCCCGATGGCGGCACCGCCTGGCCGGTGTGTTTTCAGATGCAGATGAAGCTCAGCCGCGCGGGCGATCTCCTGCCGATGCAAGGCGCGAAGTTCGCGGAAAAACTTTCCACCCCGGCGGGCGCGGCGACGCCCATTCTCAACCGCAGCGGCGCCGACAGCGAGAAGCCGGCCGGCGAATGGAACGCGTGCGACGTCGTCTGCCGCGGCGACACCATCGAGGTGACGATCAACGGCGTGCTCCAGAATCGCGTTTCGAAAACGACGCCCGCCGCCGGCAAGATCGGTTTCCAGTTCGAGGGCTTTCCCTACGAACTGCGCAACGTGCGGATCGAGCCGTTGAAGTAAGCGTTCGAGCTCGCCGCGCCGGCGTGCGGTCGACCCGGGCGCGGGGCGCCGCCGGCACGCCTTGCCTCGTTCGCAGCGTCGCGCAGACTGCGCGCGATGCCCGAAGCCGCGCCGACCTTCTACGAACAACTCGTCGCGCTCGAGCGCGCGGGCACGGCGTTCGTCCTCGTCACGCTCGTCGAGTCGCGCGGCAGCGTGCCCCAGGACACCGGCGCCAAGATGCTCGTGACCGCGGCCGGCCTGCACGCGGGCACCGTGGGCGGCGGCCGCGTGGAAGCACAGGCGCTCGCCCTCGCGCACGAGATGCTCGCGAAGAACGACGCCGCGCCGCGCTTCGCCGAGTGGACGCTGAAAGGCGACGTCGGCATGACGTGTGGCGGCGCGGTGAAACTTTATTTCGAACCGCATCCGGCCGGCGGCGCCGCATGGACGATCGCGATCTTCGGCGCGGGCCATGTTGCGCAGGCGCTCGTGCCCGTGCTCGTGCCGTTGCCGTGCATCCTGCGCGTCTACGATTCGCGCGCCGAGTGGCTCGAGCGTCTGCCGCGCGCGCGAAATCTCCAAACCACCATCCAAGCCGAGCTCGCGCCCGCGATCGATGCGCTGCCCGACGATGCTTTTGTGCTCTGCATGACGCAGGGCCATAAGACCGACCGGCCGATCCTGCACCGCGCACTCGCCACGCGAAATTTTCCGTTTCTCGGTGCGATCGGCAGCGCGTCGAAGGCCGCAATTCTCCGCCGTGAGCTCGTCGCCGATGGCCTCGCGCCCGAGCGGGCGGCACAGTTTCATTGTCCCGTCGGGCTCGATTTCGGCACGAATCATCCGCACGAGATCGCGTTGAGCATCGCGGCGCAGTTGCTCAGCGAGCGCGACAAACAGCGCCAGACCGCGTCCTGACCAGACGGTCGCAAACGTCCCGTCCGGCCGCGACCTTGCGCCCGCTATTGCGTGGAACACCGTTTCCGCCCACGTTTCTGTTCCTGTCATGGCTCGCGTCGTTTCATTCCCGGCTCTTCTTCTCGCGGTCGCCGCTGCGACCGGGGCGCAGGCACAGTCCGCGCCGAATCCGATCCTCGTGGCGCCGCCGGCTCCGGCGCAAAAATCGCCGCCACCCGACGAAAATCGTGCGCGACCTGTCTCGCCCGATGTCGCCGCGCGCCTGGCAGCATCGGCGCCGAAATTCGCGCCGCCACCTCCACAGCCCGCCCCGAAACCCGAGGAGGAAGGCGTCGACCTCCGTGACGTGGACAAGCCGAAGAACGGCATCATCCGCCTCCCGAAATACATCGTGCAGGAGCGGAAGCCCGCGGTGCTCGACGAGCGCGCCGTGCACACCGAAAAAGGCCTCACCGATATCGCGGTGCGCCGCTACATCTCCGAAGTCGATCGCGTGATGAACGGTTTTTATCTGCCGATCGTCGGCTCCTCCTCGGAAAAGCGCGCGCGCGCGATGTATGCCGAGGACGAGCGGCTGAAAAACATGTCCGACCTGCGGGATGCGGCCGTCACCGCGGCGAAGTCCGATCCGGGCCAGGGCGCCTACATTCTGCGGGAGTCGCGAGACGCGTTCATGCGCAGCAGCGACTTCGGGTGGCACGGCGGCGGCAGCGACAAGCCGACCTTCACGGAAGGCGCCGAGATCGACCGCCTCAGTCACTGAAAAAGCGCGCGCCGCCCGGACGCGTGCTTCGATTTGCGAGCGCGATCGCGTCGCGTTATTTGGTGCAGCAGGCGGCGCAGCCACTGTCGGAGCACGCCGCACCGGTCGTCGGCTGCGAGCCCACGGCAAACGCCGTCGCTGCAATCGTCGCGCCGAGGATGAGCAGGTGGAGATATTTTTTCATGGGCTGAGCAATTGCGGTGAAGAGTGAAAACACGCACCGGATGTCGCCGGCGACGCGACGCACGCTGCAAATCGACGCGCCGCTGGCAAAACGTTTCGCCGCGGAAAATCCTCGGAACCGGGAGCCCGATCGGCTTTCTTGCTCCTTGCGATGCTGCGTCTTCCCCACGCCTCGTGCGGTTTGCTGGCGGTGAGTTTTGCCGCGGCAACACTCGCTGCCGACATCGCAGGACCTGCCGCCAATGCGACGCCGACTCTCGCGCCCGCTTCGCCCGCGCCGCACGCCGACACGCCAGTGGCCGCCGCGATGCTTGCCGCCGCGGTGGCGAAATACACTCCGCCCGCCTCCACCGCGCCACGCCCGACGGAAACGCCGCGCAACACGATCGTGCGGCTCCCGCCTTACGTCATGTCCGCCTACATCGTCCGGGAGCGGCGCGTCCCGCGCTTTTCCGAGCGCGAGATGCTCACGCCCAAAGGCAAGATCGCACTCGCGTATAAAAAACACCCGGGCCTCCATTTTAATCCGCTGTTCTTCCTCATCAGCAACGACGGCGCCGCGCTGATGATGGAAGAGGAAGAGGAGCGCCTCGAGCGCATCGCCGAGATGAACGATCTTGTTGGCCTGTATCGCATCGGCGGCGAAACGGAGGCTCACCGCCAGGCCCAAGGCGAACTGGAGCAACTCCAGATGCGTCCGAGCGATTGGGTTTCGACCGGCGGCTCGTATGTGACCCCGAAGTAGGCCCGTGCCTCTGTCCGCGCGCTTCGCGGCGGCAAACGCATCGCGCTCACGTTCGAACCGCCCACGCCGCGCTCAACGCGCGCACAACGCCTGCGCGATCTCCGTCCACTCCGCCTCGAGCGTCACGCTCGTCGCCGGCATTTTCCGGCCCGCACGCGCATACCAGTAGCCGGCATTGCCGAGGTCGCCTTCCTTCCGATGGAGGTAGGCGTGCACCCACGCGCCGTCGCGATTCGCCTCCGCTGGCGCGCACGCGTGCGCGACATCCCACTCGCCGCGCGCGTCGTGCCACAGCGCCTGCAACGCCGCGCTGCTGCCCTCCGGCGGCGCCGGATCGCGGTCGAGGGAGGCGCGGAACTCTGCAAATGACATTTGCGCCAGCGTGCGTAACGCGTTTTCCATTTCAACCTCCTCCTCGCCGCCGTTCGCCCTTACCCTGCCGCCTCTCCGTGCTGACCACCGAACACGTCATCCTCCGCGAACTGCTCGCCCACGAGCCCAACTGGGTTTCCGGCGCCACGCTCGCCGCGAAGCTCGGCGTGAGCCGCGTCGCGATCTGGCAGCAGATGGAAAAACTGCGCGCCGCCGGCTTCCGCTTCGAGGCGCAGCGCGCGAAGGGCTACCGGCTCACGCAGCGGCCCACGACGTTGCACGGGCCGTTCATCGAGACGCAGCTCAAGGTCCGCCCGCGCGGCTTCTCGCTGCTTGTCCTCGACGAGGTCGACAGCACCAACGACGAGGCCGCGCGTCAGCTCGGCGAAGGCCGCGCGACGCCGTTCGCCGTGCTGGCGCGCCGGCAGACGCACGGTCGCGGCCGCTTCGGCCGCACGTGGCACAGCGAGGCCAACGGCAATCTCTACGCGAGCTTCGCGTTTCGCCCGCGCGTCGAGCCGGAGCGGATGCAGACCTTCACGCTCTGGATGGGCGTGAACCTCTGCGAACTGCTCGCCAATTTCGCGCACGTCACCGCCGCGCTCAAATGGCCGAACGACCTGCTCTTCGACGGCCGCAAGGCCGGCGGCATGCTCACCGAGGCGCGCGTCGACGCGGACCAGATCCGCGATCTCGTTTTCGGGCTCGGGCTGAACGTCAACAGCGCCGCGAGCGCCTGGCCCGCCGACCTCGCGCGCCGCGCCGTCTCGCTCGCGGAGGTCACCGGCGCGCCGCTCGATCTCAACCGGCTCGCCGCCGCGTTGATCGGGCGCGTGCTGCTCGCCTACCAGGCGTTCGCCGACGGTGAGCACGCGAAGACATTCGCCGATCTCTGGAACCGCTACGATGTGCTCCGCGGCAAACCCGTCACGCTGCTCGAGGGCGGCCGGCGGCATCACGGCATCGTCGTCGGCGTCGACGACGAAGGCGCGCTGCTGCTGCGCGACGACGCGCACACGCATCGTTTCCGCGCCGGCGAAGTCACGATCGAAAAGGAAACGCGTCCTGCCGTCCGGGAGCACAAGCCGAGAGAATAGCGGACCATTGCCGATGGATTCTTGTCCTTCCGGTGCGACGTCTCTTGTCTCTGGTCCCTTGTCCCCGGTTCCGCCAACTCCCGCCATCGAAGTCAGCCGGCTCGTCAAAGCCTACGGCGGCGTCGTGGCGGTCAGCGACATCAGCTTCAACGTCGCGCGCGGCGAGATCGTCGGCTTCCTCGGGCCCAACGGCGCGGGCAAATCCACGACGATGCGCATCCTCACCGGTTATCTGCCGGCGACGTCCGGCAGCGTGCGCATCATGGGCCTGCCGGTGGCGACGCAGCCCGACGAGATCAAGCGCCGCATCGGCTACATGCCCGAAAACAATCCGCTGCCCGAGGACATGCGCGTCTCGGAATACATGTATTTTCGCGGCCGGCTGAAGGAAATCCCGCGGCGCAAACTCGGCCCGCGCATCGACGAAGTCCTCGAAGTCTGCGACCTGAAACGCGTCCGCCACAAAATCATCGGCCAGCTCTCGAAAGGCTACCGCCAGCGCGTCGGCATCGCCGAGGCGATCCTCGCCGAACCGCCCGTCATCATCATGGACGAGCCGACGATCGGCCTCGACCCGCACCAGATTCTCATCGTGCGCGATCTCATCGCGAGCCTGCGCGGCCGGATGACGGTGATCATCTCCTCGCACATTCTCCCGGAAATCGAAGTCACGTGCGACCGCGTGCTCATCATCAACCAGGGCCGCGTTGTCGCGCAGGGCACGCCGGCCGAGCTGCGCCGCGAAATTTTCGGCCATTCCACCTACAAGCTCGAGCTCGCCGGCGATTTCGCCGCGCTGCCCGCCGTGCTCGCCGCGATCGAGCCGACGCTGCAGCCCAAGGGCGAAGGCGAGCCGCGCGCCGACGGCTTTCGCGCCCTCACGCTCACGACCGCGCGCGCGGACGAACTCGGCGAGGCGCTGCTGCGCGCGTTGCTCGCGCGCGATTTTCGCGTGCGCTCGCTCGCGCGCACGCACCCGTCGCTCGAGGACGTTTTTCTCGCCGCCACGCGCCGCAGCTGGGATGCCGTCGCCCCGCTGGCGCGGGAAGAAGGGAGCAAAGGGAATGGAGCGGGCATTCCTTCCTGAAGTCTCACCGGCCGTGCTCTTGTCCTTCTCCCTTCTCCCTGCTCCGTTCTCCGGCGGAAAATGAAACATTTTCTGACCCTCCTCAGCCACGAGATCCGCATGCTGCTCGTCAGCCCGGCCACGTATGTCGCCGCCACGCTCTTCCTCGGCTTCATGGGGCTGATCTTCACGCGCATCCTGGAATTCTACAGCGTCGCTCCGCAGGAGACGTCGCCCGCGTATGTGTTCTTCGACCTGTTCTGGCTGCCGGTCTGCGTGATGGTCCCGCTGCTCACGATGAAGTGTCTCGCCGAGGAGCGCCGGCTCGGCACGATCGAGACGCTGCTCACCACGCCGGTCACGACGACCGAGGTCGTGCTCGCGAAATTCGGCGCCGCTTACTTCCTCTATCTCGCGCTCTGGGGTTTCACCGCGGGATTTTTCTACATCCTGAACAAATCCTCGGGCGACCTGCACCTGCTCGACGCCGGCCCGCTCGTCGGCGGCTACGTTTTCATCGCCGTGTCCGGGCTTTTCTTCGTCGCGATCGGCGTCTTCAGCAGTTCGCTCACGCGCAACCAGTCCGTCGCCGGCATCCTGAGCTGCGTGATCCTCGCCGCGCTGATCCTCGGCGGCCATTTTCTCTCGGATTCGTTCTGGTTCGACCGCGGCGTGTGGACGCCGGTGAAGTCCGCGCTCGACTACGCGCACGTCTGGGCGCACCGCGATGATTTCGCGCGCGGCGTGATCGATACGCGGCAGGTTCTGTTTTACCTGAGCGGCACCGCCGTGGCGCTCATCTTCAGCATCCTCGGCGTCGAGGCGAAGCTGCTGCACTCGTGACCCGCTGCCTGCCGCGCCCGCCCATGGCTCCGAATGTCCAACCCTCGCCGCTCGCCTGAGTCGCATGCCTTCCGAAAGCTTCCGCACTGTCCGCTGGCTGCGCACGCTGAACCTCGTGCTGCAGGCGGTGCTGTTTCTCACGCTCTTCGGCGGCCTCAACTACCTCGCGAGCAAGCACGCGTGGCGCTTCGATCTCACGCGCCAGCGCAAATTTTCCCTCTCGCCCGAGACGCTTTCCTACGTCCGCGACCTGCGCCGGCCCGTGCACATCGTCGTCTCGCTCTCGGAGGAGAACGACAGCCCGGAAGTCCGCGGCCTCGTCGACGAATACGTCGCCGCCACCGCCGACTTGCCCGGCCGGATCACGAAGGAGATTCTCGACGTCTACCAGAACCGCCGCCGCGCCGAGGAACTCGGCCTCGACCAGCCCGATGTGCTCGTGCTCATCGCCGGCCAGAATCGCCAGGCCATCCCGGTCAACGAGCTCTACGAAATCAAAAACCAGCAGCGCGTCGCCTTCCGCGGCGAACAGGCGCTCACCTCCGCCATCCTCGACGTGTCGAGCGAGGCGCGGCAGAAAATTTATTTCCTCGTCGGCCACGGCGAGCTCCGCCCCGAGGACACCGACGCCAACCGCGGCCTCTCCACGCTGCGCGTCCAGCTCGAGGTGCGCAATTTCACCGTCGAAGCGATCGACCTCGCCGTCACGCACCGCGTGCCCGCCGACGCCTCGCTGCTCGTCGCCGCCGGCCCGCAATCGCGCTACACCCCCGCCGAGCAGGAATTGCTCCGCCAGTATCTCAACACCAAGGCCGGCCGCTTCCTGCTCTTCCTCAATCCGCGGATCAGCGCCAGCTCGCTCGGCCTCGAAAATCTCCTCCTCGACGACTGGGGCATCCTCGTCAACGACGACGTGATTTGCGACACCGGCGCGGAAAACATCACCGAAAACGGCGACCTTTTCATCTGGGCGTTTCTCCCGCACCCGATCACGAACGCCCTGATCAATTACAAGATGAAGCTGCGCCTCGGCGACACCCGCAGCGTCATGCCCGATCCGGGACGCTCCCTCGGCAACGGCCTCAACACCGTCACCGTCGCCGCCACGTCCACGACCGCGTGGGGCGAGCGCGACTACACGCGGCCGCCCTTCGTGTTCAACCGCGGCATCGACACCGCACCGCTGCGCGGCATGGATCCGCCCGACCGCCTCGGCGTCATCGTCGCCTCCGAACGCGTGCGCGTGCGCGCCGACCTGCCGTTCAGCGTGCCCGGCGGCCGCGTCGTCGTCTTCGGCAATGCCGACTTCATCGCCAACGGGCGCATCGAAAACAGCAGCCTCCTCGTCGCGCTCAACGCGGTGAACTGGTCCGTCGATCGCGACCGCCAGCTCAGCGTGCCCGCGCGCCCGATCGAGCGCTTCCACCTCTCGCTCAGCGCCGGCGAATTCCAGCGCCTGCGCTACGCCTTGCTGCTCGCCGTTCCCGGCAGCACGCTTCTTCTCGGGCTCCTCGTCTACTGGACGCGACGGACCTGACGTCTATCTTTTTCCCGCGCACCTCGCTTCAACCTCCGGCCCCCAACCCTCCCTTTCCCCGTGCGCACCAAAGTCACGCTCGTCCTCATCTTCCTGAACGTCGCGCTGTTCTTTTTCATTTTCAAATTCGAGCGGCACTGGCGGACGGAAGCCGCCTCGCTCGAAGCGCGCCGCCGCGTGCTCGGTCCCGAAGCCGCCGACATCCGCTCGCTCGAAGTTTCCAGCCCGAGCGGCCCGCTCTTCGCGCTCGCCCGCACCCGTGACAACTCCTGGGCGCTCACGAAACCGCTCGACTGGCCGGCGAATCTTCACGCCGTCAGCAGCATCCTCCACGAACTCCAGCTCCTCGAGCACGAGACCAGTTTTCCGACCCAGGATCTCGGCAAGAACAACAACCCGACGCTCGCCGACTACGGCCTCGACAAGCCGAAGCTCACCGTCGCCTTCACCTCCGGCGATCCCGCCGCCAGCGGCGGCCCGCTCGCGCCCGTCATCCTGCGCATCGGCGACACCACGAAAGTCGGCAACCGCGTCTACATCCTTTCGCCGAATGGCGACCGCATCCACGTCGTCGAGCGGGAAAAAATCGACAGCCTTTTCCTGCCCGTCGACCAGCTCCGCGCCGACGCCTTGCTGACGATTCCCGTCTTCGAAGCCGGCTCGCTCAGCGTGCAGACGGCGAATCCCGATCCCGCCCGCGGCACCAGCGGCGCGCGCGTGCTCATCCGCCGCGACGGACCGCGCTGGGGCATCTTCGCGCCGATCGCCGCGCGCGCGAGCAAGACCCAGACCGAAGTCACCATCAGCCGCCTCGTCGCGCTCCGCGCCAAATCGTTTCCCGCGGCTTCGCCCGCCACGCTGCCGTCCGTCGCGCCCGCACTGCGCGTCACGCTCGAGGGCAACAACCGCCACGAGACCCTCTTCCTCGGCGAACCCGTGCCCGCCGCCGCCAACGCCGCCGCGAACAACCCGCCGCCGTCGCCCGCATCCTCCACCGAGACGGAATATTTCGGCCAGCTCGAAGGCCGCGCGGCGATCTTCACCGTCGTCGTGCCCAACGATCTCCTCAAGACGCTGCGCAACGCCACCGATCCCGCCACCGGCCGCCCCGGCGCGGGCCTGCGCGAGACGCGCATCCTCGATTTCGAACCCGCCGCCGTGAGCGCCGTCACGCTCGCCGCTCCCGCGCCCGCCGCCACCACGCCGATCACGTTGCAACGGCTCGACGCCGCGCCCAAGGCCCCCGACGCCGGCGCGTGGCAGCTCGTCGCCCGCGCTGCCGGCAACGACGGCCTCCAAACCGTGCCCGCCGACCGCGCCGCCATCGAGCACCTGCTCGGCGTCCTCGCCGAACTCTCCGCCCAAACCTTCGTCAGCGACAATCCCTCGAGCGCCGAACTCGAAAACTGGGGCTTCAATCGTCCCGAGCGCGAAATCACCCTCGTGCTCGCGACCGCCGTCGCCGCTCCCGCCGCCGGCACGACGGCGGCCGCCGCGCCGGCGCGCCCCGCCGACACGCGCGTCGTGCTGCGCCTCGGCGTCGACCCGAGCCGGAAAGTCTACGCGCGCGTCGGCACGCCCAACGATCCCGGCTCGTCGATCTACGCCGTCGACGTCGATCTCGCGCGCGAATTTCCCGTGCAGCCGCTCGCGTGGCGCGACCGCGGCCTGCCCTTTATTCCGCCCAACGCGCGCCTCGCCGCGCTGAAACTCACCGACCTCACGACGCATCAGCCCGTGCTCGAAGTCTCCTTCGACGCCGCCGGCCAGCCCGCCGCCACGCCGACGCCGCCGCGCAATCCGGCCGCGCTCCAGAATCTCGTGAAAAGCCTGCGCCCGCTCCGCGCAAATCGCTTCCGCCCCGAGCCCTTCGGCGACAAGCTCGTCGCCGGCGGCGAAGAGCGCGCGTGGCGCTATCAACTCGACGCGACCCTCTCGCTGCCCGGCGGCGCCGGCGGCGAACAGACCGAGACGAAGACGCTGCTCTTCACCGATCGCGTCGGCGGCGCCGAGCAGATCGCCGGCTCGAAGGAATTCGACGTCGTCTTCGAAATCGAACAACCGCTGCTCGACGCTCTCTGGTCGCTGACCGCCCGCGACCCCGGCCCGCCCCCGGCCGAAACCAAAGGCTGATCGGTCGCGGCGGTCGCCGACCGCTGCGGGTCTGCATCCGATGAGCATTTCGAAAATCATCGCCGGCACGTGGAAGGCTTCGGTCGCTGCGATCGGCTCCTTCGTGCTCTGGACCGTGTGGCTCGCGCTCGGGCTGCTGCTTGTTCTCCAACTCTACGTCGCGGGGAAAAACGAGCTCGCGCTGCCCGATTTCCTCCGCGCGCGGTTCGAGCGCCAGCTCGCCGACGCGGGCATCCGCGCGACGTTTGCGCGCACGTCGTTCGATCCGACGGGCCGCGTGCTCGTCGAAGGCGCGAGCTTCTCGCTGCCCGAATATCCCGAGCCGGTCATCGTCGCGCGCGCGGTCTACGCGCAGCTCGATCCGTGGGCGCTGATCGTCGGGCGCGTCGAGCCGCGCGAGATCCGCATCACCGGCGCGAGCGCGGCCGTCCCCGCGATGCTCTCGCCGTCCGGCCGCGCCGAGGAAATCGTCCGCGATCTCGACGTCACGCTCGCCTTCGCCGGAAAACAGGTCGGCATCACGCAGCTCAGCGCCCGCCTCGCCGGCATCACGCTCGTCGCGCGCGGCGCGCTGCAATTCGTCCCCGCCGCCAAACCGAAGCCGGAGGAGTCGCTCGCCGAGCGCATCAGCACGCGTTTTCCCGTGCTGTGCCGCGAGGCGACCGCGCTCACCGCCCAACTCGAGGCACTCGAGGCGCCGCGGCTCACGCTCGAACTCGAACCCTCCGACACGCACGGCGCGATCGTCGCCGCCGAGCTCGTTGCGCGCAGCTTCGCGCTGGCGACTCCGGTCGTCGCGACGATCCACGATTTCCAGATCCGGACGCAGCTTCCGCTTTTCGGCGAGACGCCGACCGTCTCGCGCCTCGAGCTTGTCGCGGCCGAGCTGCGGCTGCCGCTCGAGGCCGAGGCCCGCGGCGTGCGCGCCGTGATTTCCGGCCGCTTCCGGCCCGGCGGGCTGCAGTTCGACCCGCACGAAGTTCAAATCAGCGCCGATCGGGTCGCAGCGTCGGGCTTTTTCGCCACGGCCGTTTCCGCGGAGCTCGCGCCGCAGCCGCTGCCGAAACTTTCCGCCACGCTCGTCGCCGATGTGATGGGCGGCGCGCTCGCCGTGCGCGCCAACGCCGACTTCGCGGAGCACAGCGCCACGCTGCGTTTCGACGGCACCGTTTCGCCGCAGCTCCTCGATCCGATCGGCGCCCGGCTCCACGTCGACGTGAAACAGTATTTCAATTTCGCCGCGCTCGACTGCACCGGCGGCGAGGCGCGCCTCGCGCCCGGCTGGAAATTCGAAAAACTCACCGCCCGCGCCACGCTCCAGGAAATCCAGGCCTACCACGTGACGATGGAGGAAGGTCGCGCCACGATCGAGCTCGCGCCCGGGCGCTTCTACTCGCCCGACGCCTACGCCCGCATCGGCGCGAATTTCGCCCGCGGTTCCTACGAGCAGGACCTGCACACGCATCGCTACCGCTTCCTGCTCGACGGCCGGCTGCGGCCGCTCGACATCGCCGGGTGGTTTCACGACTGGTGGCCGAATTTTTTCCACCAGCTCGAATTTCCCGCCGCGCCCCCGCTCGCCAGCGTCGACGTGAGCGGCGTCTGGCGCGACGGCCGGCAATCGGCGGTTTTCGTTTTTGCCGACACGGAAAAACCCGTCATCCGCGGCGCCGAGTTCGATCGCGTGCGCACGCGGCTCTTCATCCGGCCGGCATTTTTCGACGGCCACGAGATTTTCGCCGCGCGCGGCGACGGCGCGGCCCGCGGGACTTTCGCCTACCTTGCCGATCCGGCCACGCACGCGTGGCGCACGCTGGAGCTGAAGCTCGACTCGACGCTCGATCTCGCGCTCGCCGCGAAAATCGTCGGCGCACCGGGCGAAAAACTTTTCAACACCTTCCAGTTCGCGCAGCCGCCCGCGGTGAAATTCGACGGCACCTTCGACGGGCCCGCCGCGCCCGGCGGCGCGCATCAGACGCTGCAACTCGAGGTCCACAGCCGCGGCGAGTTTCGCTTCCACGGCTTTCCGCTCGAGGACACGTCGTTTCGCGCCAGCGTGCGCGACGCCGAGATCGTCGTCGACCCGCTCGACACGCGTTTCGCCGGCGGCGTCGCCAGCGGCCGCGCGAAAGTCTGGGGCCCCGGTGCGGACCGGCGCGTGGGCTTCGACCTCGCGCTGAAGGACGCCAGCCTCGGCCAGGCCGCGGCGGCGTTGCAGCGCTACACCGCCGAGCAGAACCACCGGCCGGTCGCGAGCCCGGGAAAATTCGTGCAGGAAAAAGCCAACGTGCGCATCGATCTCGCCGCGTCCGCCGAGGGCAGCTACGCGAGCGCGCTGAGTTTTCAGGGCACCGGCAACGCCACGCTCACCGGCGCGGAAATCGGCGAGGTGCCGCTGCTCGGCTCGCTGTCCGAACTGCTGAAATTCACCGCGCTGCGCTTCACCTCGGCGCGCGCGAACTTCAGGCTCGCCGGCCCGCGCCTCGAATTCACCGAAGTTGCGCTGCGCGGCGCCAACTCCGCGATCGACGCGCACGGCGACTACGCGCTCGATCGCCACGAACTCGACTTCAAGGCGAAGATTTTTCCGTTCCAGGAAAGCGGCAACCTCATCAAGAGTGTCGTCGGCGCCGTGCTTTCGCCCATCTCGAACGTCTTCGAGGTGAAACTCAGCGGCAGCCTCGAAAAACCGCAGTGGGCCTTCGTGATCGGGCCGACGAATCTCATCCACTCGCTCGCGCCCGGCGAGATCGAGCCGGCGAAATCCGAGCCCGCCACGCCCGAAGTCGCACCGCCCACTGCCGCGCCCGCTCCGCCCGTGGAATCCGCCGCGGAAACAACTCCCGCTGCGAAAACCTGAGCCGCAGCGCGGCTCGCGCTCACGGCGTCGGCGCCGGGATGCTGCGCAGCGACGCACCGGCGAACTCCGCGAAATCGTCGTTCACCTGATTTGTCACGCGCACGCCGAGGCCGACGTAGCGCGCTTCCCGCGGCGCACGCGCGATCGCGTCGAGTTCGAGCTCCTGCGTCGCCGCGGCCGCCGGCAGGCGATCGACATGGCCGAGGCCGATGTGGCGCTGGTTTTCGTCGAGGAAACTGAGGATGAGAAACGTCGCATTGCCCGGGCTGACCTTCGCGCGCACGCGCACGCGCGCTTCATAAAGCGCACCGGGCGTCGCCGCGATCCACCGGCCCAGCGATTCCTGCCGGCAGCCGGAAAAACGCAGGCCGCTGTCCGCACCCGCGACGTCGGTGCGCACGATCCGCCGGGTCTCGAAGGGTTCGCCGTTGCCGCGCCACGGGCTGCCGGGCGTCGTCCATTCGAAATCGGCCGCGCCGCCGACAGGACGAATCGCGAGCGCGGACCAAGGCGCGTCGGCGAGCAACTCGCGCCCGTCCGCCGCGAGTCGCACCAGATCGTCCGCGGTCGCGCCGCAATCCATCCACGGGAGAAACGCCCGCTCCGTCAGGAACCGCCGGCCTTCCGCGCTGCGCGCGAGCTCGTGTGCGGCGCGACCGGCCGGATCGTTGCGCACATAGATGTCGATCGATTGCGGCGCGAGGGCGAGCGGTTGCCCGGCGCGAACCTCGGCGTGGCGCACGAGAAACGTGCGCCGCGCGGCGTCCGCGTCGAGCCACGCCCGGCCGAGGCCGTCGACCTTTGCGCCATCATGCGCGAACGCCGACAGCCGGTCGCGCGCCGCGCAAAAATCCCCGAACGCATCGCTCGCGGAAAAACCCGCGGCCACGAACGCCACGCGCGCACGCACCGCTTCCGTGCGCGCCAGCCGCTGCGCCGCCGCGAGGCGAGCGCGCAGCTCCGCGCGCACCGCCGGCGGAAAAAGCGCCGCCTGATGCTCGTCCTGGTAATACTTGATCCAGTAAGCCGGCCGCGGCTGCCCGCGCCACGCGCGTTCGCCGCGCGCGAAGAATTCCCGCATCGGCACCGCCGCCTCGCCCCAGAATTCGCGATAATACGTGTCGAGCAGCGCGGCCGGATCCTGCTCCGGCGCCCACAGGAGTTGCGCGGCCAGCCACGGCTTCGGCCCGTCGAGCGCCCAATTCGGCGACATCTCGGCGTAGTAGGTGCGCACGCCCGCGCGATATTCGAACGGAATCGATTCGCCGACCGCATCCAGCGCCGGCCGCGGCAGCAGCAGCGGCGCGCCGTATAAATAATCGTAGATGCCGACGAGCCCTGCGCCCGAGCGACACCATTGCGCAATCAGTGCCCGGTCTTCCGCGGCGAAATCGGGATCGAACCATTGCGTGCGATCGGCCGTGAGATAAGGCACGACGTTCTTCGCCACGGGAAATCGCGGCGTGTTTTCCGCCCAGTAGTAAGCCAGCGTCGGCAGCCAGCGATCTGGATAGGCCGGTCGCACGCGATCGGCGACGGCGTTCGCAAATCCAAACACGAGGTCCGAGTAGTCGGGCCGGTGCCGGAAAAAACGCGGCGGCGCCACCGCCGCGGACGTCGCGGCCGAATCGTCGAAACGAATCGAATCGTTTTCGCCGAGCGAAAATGAAAGCCGGTTCGGATCCGCGGCGAAGGCGGCGCGCGCCGCCGCGGCCGCGTGCTCGATCGCGGCGGCATTCGTGAGATCGGGCTGCCAGTTGTAGTCCGACGGATCGCTCGGAATGTAACGCCGGCCCGCGCGCATCGGCGCCATCTCCGGATGCTGGCGCAATTCCTCCGGCGGAAAAATCGCGCCGAGATGATGCGCAAACTCGAAACGCTCCACGAGCCGGTTGCGCGCAAACCACGCCCGGCCGTTTGCGTCGCCATCGATTCCGCCGAGATCGCGCGAAACAAATCCCGGCCGCGCCACTTCGCGGCCCGTCGCGACCGCGAGCTCCGCGCGCCGCGGAATCGCTTCGCCGAGCGGACCCGGCATGAACCAGTGCGCGCCGACCTGCCGCTCGAGAAACCAGCTCGCGGCCATTTCGCAGTCGATCCTGCGTTCGCTGCGCACGATCACCGTCTCGCCGGCCGCCGCGAAGCCAACCGCGGTGTCAAACGGCGGCACTGAGCCCGACGGCAAAAAGTCCGCGAGTCCCGCCGCGCGCCGCGTCGCGCCGACAAAAATTCCGCGCGCCGACGTCGCCGGATTCTCGGTTTCGATGGGAAACGCCGCCGGCGGCAGGCTCGATGCCTCTGCGAGCGTGGCCTGCATCAGTTCCGCCGCGCGGCGCTCCGCGGGAACAGCGTCCACGGGGACGACGATCGCGCAGCCGGGCTGCCGGGCGGAGAACACGACCACGCGGGCGTCCGTTGCCAGCGGACGCGTCGCACACGACATCCCGGCGAGGCCGAGAGCGATTGCAAAGCCGATCCACGAGAAAAGACGCAACATGAGCCGGTGCCAACCACGCCCATCCCGGTGCCGCGTCGCAAACGTTTTCTCCCGCGCCGCCCCGGCCGGTCCGGGCAGCGAGGTTTTTCCATTGAAACTCCCGTCGTCCCGGCTCCGTCTATGGCGAGAGTCCAGCCCGAATGCAGAGAGCCGCGTCCTCCTTTTCTGCCAGCCCCGCCGCCGCCGCGACGCGTCAGCTCAAGATCCTCGTGCTCGTGCTGGTCGCGTCCAACATCGGGCTCGGTATTTTCAGTTTTTATCTCCTGCGGCGGCTGGACCGCAGCTATTCGGAATTGATCGAGCGCAGCGTCCCGCTTCTGAACGATCTGCAGACGCTGACGGCGAGGTCCGTCGACGCGATGCGCGTCACCGGCACCGGACTGCTCGAGGCCGATGCCACCGCGCGACCGGCCGCCGTGCAGCGCGCCCGGAAGGTGCTGGAAAACGAGCGCGCGTTTCGCGAAAAAATTCTTCACCGCAACTGGCTGCCCGAGTCGCTCACCGGTCAGCGTGAGAGCGAGAAGACCGGCACCGCTTTCACCGGCCTGGCGCTGGAAGTCGTCGCCACTGCCGCCACCGGCGACCGCGAGGCCGCGACGCGACTGCGCGACACGAAGCTCCGGCCCGCGTTCGAAGATTATCAAGCCGCGCTCACCCACGCCGCGGACCTGCTCGAAGCCGAGAGCATGCGAGCCAACGACGATTTTTCCGCTCGCACCAGCAGCATGTCGACGATGGTGCTCGGCCTCGGCGGCTGGCCCGTGATCGTCCTCGTCGGCCTGATCGCGATCACCGTGATCTTCGTCGCGGTGCTGATGTTTCTCTTCCGCGGCTCGGGCATGCACGAAGCGCCGTAGCAACAAGCCACTCGCGCCGCGCCCCGCGGAAAATTTAAAATTGGGGCGACCAACGGGATTTGAACCCGCGACCCCCAGATCCACAATCTGGTGCTCTAACCAACTGAGCTATGATCGCCGTAAATTGAGGGAGGCGGAATTTCGCGAGCGCGGTTGGCGCTGTCAACCTCCCGTTTCGGCGCCGCGCCTCGGGTCGCGCGGCTCGGGGCGGCGTCGCCCGCGCCGCGTTCAGGTCTGCTTCCCCTGCCGCAGCCGGTCGATGAACACCGCCGCGATGATCACGAGGCCGATGATGATTTCCTGATTTTCGGTCGGCCAGCCCATCTGCTGCGAACCGTTGCGCAGCACCGCCATGATCAGCGCGCCGATCATCGAGCCGAGCACGGTGCCGACGCCGCCGTTCAGACTCGCGCCGCCGATGATCACCGCGGCGATGATGTCGAGCTCGAGGCCGATCGCGACCGTCGGATCGCCCTGGCGCAGGCGTGACAGTTGGAAGAGCCCCGCCAGCCCGAAGAAGCAACCGGCGAGCGCATAGATCAGGATTTTCAGCCGCCCGGTCGGCACGCCGCACAAGCGCGCGGTCGCTTCATTGGATCCGAGCGCGAAAACGTGCCGGCCAAAAACCGTCTTGCGCAGCAGCAGCGCGGTGAGCACCGCGAGCGCGAGCGCCACCCAGACGCCCGCCGGCAGCGCGTAGCTGAAGGGATCGGCGGTCGTCATCCAGCCATTGATCGCCGAGGTGTCGTAATTTATCGTCTGATTCGACGCGAGTTTCTTGGCGAAGCCGCGCACGACGCCGAGCGTGCCGAGCGTGATGATGAAGGGCGGCATCCGCGGCCCGGTGATGAGCAGGCCATTCGTCAGGCCGATCGTCCCGCCGGCCAGAATCACGACGGCGGAAGCCGCGGCCGCGCTCCAGCCTTTCTGCACGAGCAGCGCGCCGACGACGCTCGTCAACGCGATCGTCGAGCCGACGGACAGGTCGATGCCGCCGCTCACGATGATCAGCGTCATGCCCAGCGCACCCACCGCGACGATCACCGTCTGTGTGAAGATGATTTTGAAATTATGGTAGGTGAGAAAAAATTCGCGCGTCTCGTGCGGGATCGAGAAGAGCACGATCACCACCACGAGCCCGAGGAACGGGCCGGCCTGCGCGAGGAATTTCTTGAACGTGTCCTTCATGGCAAAATCAGTTGCTGCCCGTCGCGAGGCGGATGATCTCGGCCTCCGTCCAGTGCGCCCGCGGCTCGACCGCCACGAGTTCGCCGCGGCACATCACGCCGATCGTGTCGCACAACCCGAGCAGCTCGGGCAGATAACTGCTGACGACGATCACGGCTTTTCCCGCCGCGGAAAGCTGGCCGATCAGCTCGTAGATCTGTGCCTTGCTGCCGACGTCGATGCCGCGCGTGGGCTCGTCGAGGAGAAAGATCTGCGCCGGATGCTCGAGCAGTCGCGCGATGGCGACCTTCTGCTGGTTGCCGCCGGAGAGCTGGCCGACGGGCTGCGCGGCGTCGCGGCATTTCACGGCCATGCGCCCGATCCACTGCTGCGCGGCGGCGCGCTGGCGTCGGCCGTCGATCCAGCCGAAACGCCCGAACTTCTCGTGCTTCGTGAGCGTGAGATTGTCGGCGATCGACTGCGAAAGCATGAGCCCTTCCTCCTTGCGGTTTTCGCTCACGAAGCCGAGTCCCTGCGCCCAGCGCGCGCGCGGCGTCGCGCCGGCGACCGACGCGGACACGACCGCGACTTCGCCCGCGTCCGGCGCGTCGAGCCCGAACACCGCGCGCAACACGTCGGTGCGCCCGGCGCCGATCAGGCCGGCGAGGCCGAAGATTTCGCCGGCGCGCAGCTGGAAGCTCGCGCGCTTCAGCCGCGGCGCGCGGGCGAGTTCCTTCACTTCGAGCACGACGCGCGTGAGCGGCTGCGCCTGCCGCGCGTAGAGGTCGCGCACCTCGCGCCCGGTCATCAGCCGCACGAGCTGCTCGATCGTGGCGGATTTCATTTCGCCCGAACCGACGGTCTCGCCGTCCTTCAGCACGGTGAAGCGATCGCAAATGCGGCGGCACTCCTCGAGAAAATGGCTGATGTAAATGACGCTCACGCCCTGCGCGCGCAGCCGGAGGATCGTGGCGAAAAGTTTTTCCGTGTCGGCCTGCGTGAGGCTGCTCGTCGGCTCGTCCATGATCAGGACCTTCGGCTGCGTGAGCAACGCGCGCGCGATCTCGATCAACTGCTGCTCGGCGATGCTGAAACTCCCGGCGGCCCGGTCGAGCTCGAGCGACTCGTGGCCGAGCAGCGCGAGCGCGGCCCGGGCGCGCGCACGCGATTTTTTGCGATCGATCCAGCCGCTCGTCGCCGACTCGGCACCGAGCAGGATGTTTTCCTGCGCACTCAGGTGCAGCGCAAGATTCAGCTCCTGGTAGATCATCGCGACGCCCTTCATCCGCGCGTCGTGCGGGTCGGCCGGCGCGTAGGGCGCGCCGCCAAGCTCCATCGTGCCGGCGTCGGCGGCATGCGCGCCGCTGAGGATTTTCATCAGCGTGCTCTTGCCCGCGCCGTTTTCGCCGATCAGCGCGTGGACTTCGCCCGGCGCGATCTCGAGCGAGACGCCGCGCAGCGCGCGCGTGGCGCCGAAACTTTTCGCGATGCCCGTCAGCCGCAGGGCGGCGGCGGTCGTCGTCGTCACTTCAGATACTGGTCGAGCGGCGGATTGAGCAGCTCGGCGACGGCGGGGTCGTTCATGTTTTCCTTCGTCACGAAGCCGACGCCGGTGTCGATCACCGGCTCGACCTTTTCGCCGCGGAGCACGGCGACGGCGGTCTTCACGCCAAGGTAGCCCATGCGCAGCGGATTCTGCACGACGAAGCCGGCGATGTCGCCAGCCTTCAGCCCGGCGTTGATCGTCTCGCCGGCGTCGAAGGCGACGAACTTCACCTTGCCCGCGAGGCCGGCGTCGCGCAGCGCGAGCAGCATGCCGGAGGCGGCGGACTCGTTGGAGGCGAAGATGCCGTTGACCTCGCGGCCGTAGCGATTGAGCAGATTTTCCGAGACGCGCTTCGCGCTGTCGCGCGTCGCGCCGGCGTGCTGGTCGGTCGAGAGCAGCTTGATGCCGGGGAAATCCTTTTTCATCACCTCGAGAAAACCTTCCTCGCGTTCCTCGGTGCTCGCAGAACCGACGGCGTAGCGCAGAAGGACCACGTTGCCCTTGCCGCCGAGAATTTTGCCGAGATTGCGCGCGGCGATGCGACCGCCTTCGCGATTATCGGTGGCGACGAAGCTCGACGGCGCCTTCGACTCGAGCGCGGAGTCGATGATGACGACGGGGATTTTCCCGTGCACCGCTTCCTCCACGGGCGCGACGAGCCCGTGCTTGTCGAGCGGCGCGAGCACGATCGCGCTCACGCGCTGGCCGATGAAATTCTCGACGACCTGCACCTGCTGCTCGCGGTCGTCCTCGCGCAGCGGGCCCTTCCAGATGACGTTGACCTCGATGCCCTGCGCGGCGAGCTCGCGCTGCGCCTTCACGGCGCCGGCGTGGATGGATTTCCAGAATTCATGCGTCGTGCCCTTCGGGATGACGGCGATTTTGTAGCTTTCGGCGGCGGAAGCGGAAAATGCCGCCGCGAGCGCCACGAGTCCGGAGACGAGGAGGTTCTTCATGGGGTTGGTAAACGACGTGGAAGAAAGCGCAATTAGCCAAAGGGACGTTCAGATTGGCGAGCGGAAAGAACGCCCAAGCGCGTCAAAAACTCAGCGACCACCTGCGCCCCGATGCAGTTCCCAACCAGAGGCCTCACCAGAACTGGTGATTGCGTCCGTCGCGCCGCGCACTTCAAGCGCCAGCCACTCAGCGTTGCACCGCATCGCCCTCGATCTCGACGACTGCGACCGCGCCCATCGAGTCGTTGATGTAACGCGACACCGCGAGCGCGCGCGTGCCGTCGTCCGCGGTGCGGACTTCGAGCGGCGTGCGCTTCGGATCGTCGAGCATGTAGGCGGCCTTGATCGCATTCTTGAACGCCGGCAGCGCGAAGCGGCCGTCGTCGGCGCCGATGGGATTCGGCATGCGCTCGGTCACGCGGAAGATGGTGAAGAAAAGTTTTCCCGGCTTCGTCGTGCACCGCCACTCGCTGCGTGGCAGGAACGCCGGCCGGCCGTCGCGCGCCTTCAGATTCGCGGCGTAGTCGCCGAATTCCTCGCCGAAGGGCGAGCGGCCCGCGCCGTAGACGGCGTCGCCGTTGACCTTCAGCCAGCGGCCGACGGTGCGCAGATTTTCCTGGCTCGCCTGCGGGATCACGCCTTCGGCGGTCGGGCCGACGTTGAGCAGGTAGTTGCCGCCCTTGCTCGCGATGTCGACGAGCTTGAGGAGAATTTCTCCGGGCGCCTTCCAATCGGTGTCGTCCGTGCGGTAGCCCCACGTGTGGTTGATCGTCGCGGGGACTTCCCAGTCGCCCTGCCGCAGCTGCGCGGGGATCGCGTTGTCGCCCGTCGACTCGTAGTCGCCGCGCACGCCGAGCCGGCCATCGATGAGCGTGTTCGGCTGGAGCGAGCGCACGAGCCGCACGAAACGCAGTCCGCGTTCGCCGTCCATCATGCGCGCGGTGTCGAACCACAGCAGGCACACCGGCCCGTAATTCTGCAGGAGCTCGCGCACCTGCGGCTCGGCTTTTTCGCGCAGGTAACGATCGTAGGCGCTCGTGCCCGTCGTAGGATCGATTTTGCCCTTCACCTCGTCGGCCGGAAAATCCCAGTCGTTGCCCGCGCCGCCCGGCTCGTGCCAGTCCTGCGACTGCGAATAATAGAATCCGAAACGCAGGTGATGCCGCGCGCAGGCGTCGGCGAGCTCCTTGATCGGGTCGCGGTGAAACGGCGTGGCGTCGTAGACGTTGTAGGGCGACACGCCCGAATGATACATCGCGAAGCCGTCGTGGTGCTTCGAGGTGATGACGATGTATTTCATGCCCGCGTCCTCGGCCATCTGCACCCACGCCTCCGCGTCGAACTTCACCGGATCGAAGCCGCCCGCGAGCCGCTCGTATTCGCGCACGGGGATTTTCATGCGGTTCATCACCCACTCGCCGATGCCGGGCGAGCGCTCGCCTTTCCAGTTGCCCGCTGGAATCGAGTAGAGTCCCCAGTGGATGAAGAGCCCGAACTTCGCCTCGCGAAACCACTGGATCCGCGCCTCGCGGGCCGCCGGCGAATCGAGATCGGTGGCGCCGGCCGAATTGGGCGCAGCGGACGGTGACGCGGCATTTTCCGCGCGCGCGGGATTACAGAATCCGGCAACGACGACGACGGTGAAACAGACGAGAAGGCGGACAGGGGTTTTCATCGGGAGAGAAAAAATCGGCGCGCCCTCGCAATCAGCACGCACGCGGACCCGGAAGCCGTAAGCCGGACGCGCCGCCCGCTCAACGAAAAACCCGCGCGTTGCATCCGCGGGTCGGCGTCGTTTTTGTGCGCCGATGTTTTTTGCGCTGAAGAAATTCGTGGCGTTCTGGCCGATGCCGCTGCCGTTCTGCCTCACGCTGCTCATCGTCGGGCTGGGACTGATGTTGGCCACGCGCCGTGCACGGCTCGGCCGCGCGTGCGCGCTCGCGGGCATCGGACTGCTGATGCTGTTCAGCAATCACTTCGTGAGCCGCTGGCTCGTGCGGCCGATCGAGACGCGTTATCCCGCGATGCCGGAATTTGCCGCCGGCCAGCCGATCCCGCGCGAACTCGCCGCGTGCCGGTTCGTCGTCGTGCTCGGCGGCGGCAACGGCTACAGCCGCGGCGTGCCGGCGACCGCGGAGCTCTCGCTCTCCGCGCTCGCGCGCATCACCGAAGCGGTGCGCCTGCTGCGCGTGCTGCCCGACGCGAAGCTGATCGTCAGCGGCCCGGGCGATGGCAAACACGCGGCGCACGCGACCGTGCTCGCGCGCGCCGCGATCTCGCTCGGCATCGACGAGCAGCGGATCACGCTCATCGACCAGGCGCTCGACACCGAGGACGAGGCGCGGATCGTGCGCGAACGCGTCGGCGATGCGCCGTTCGCGCTGGTCACGTCGGCCTGGCACCTGCCGCGCGCGGTGGCGCTGTTTCGCCACGAAGGGCTCGCGCCGCTGCCATGCCCGGCGGATTTCTTCTCGCACGAGGAGGAATCGCCGATGTTTTCGCACTATCTCTGCGATTCCACCTCGCTCAACGCGAGCACCGTCGCCGTGCACGAGCGCATCGGCTACCTCTGGATCTGGCTGCGCGGCCGCGGCTGAAAATTGTTTCGCTATCGTAGCATTCGCCGCTAACTCAGGCGGCGTATGCTTTCGCTCAAAAAGATTCTCGGGAAGGACGACAAGTTCTTCGACCTGCTCGAAGCCGGTGCGGAGGAAGCCAAGGCGAGCGTCGATCTTTTCGCGAGCTACCTCAAAAAACTCGCCGCGAGCAACGGCGCCCCCGCCACGCTCGACGATTTTGTCCAGACGCGGCGCAAGGAAAAACGCATCCGCCACCAGATGACCGAGGAGTTGAGCAAGACGTTTGTCACGCCGCTCGAACGCGAGGACATCGAGGCGCTGTCGTTTGCGCTTTATCGCATCCCGAAGCAGGTGGAAAAAATCGTCGAGCGCCTCTCGATCTATCCGGGCCGCGTGCCGCACGCCGCCTTCCAGCGCCAGGCCGAGCTGATGTCGCAGGCGGCGGAAGCCGTCGTCTTCATGGTCAAGCAGCTCCGCGGCGGCACGCACATCGAAAAAATCCGGGAAGCCAACGACCGCCTGCAATACGCCGAGGGCGAGGCCGACAAGGTCATGCTCGGCCTGCTCAAGGACCTCTACCACGGGCCTTACGACGCCAAGGAGCTCGTGATCCTCCAGGAACTCTACGAAATGGTCGAGCAAGCCGTCGACCGCTGCCGCAACGCCGGCAACATCGTCGTCCAAATCGTCCTCAAGCACTCGTAACGCCGCCGCCCCGCAATGACGTTGTTCCTGCTCGTCCTGCTGGCCGCGGTCGTCTTCGAATACATCAACGGTTTTCACGACACCGCCAACGCGATCGCGACCGTCGTCTCGACGAAAGTCCTCACGCCGCGCGTCGCGATCGTCTGGGCTGCGGCGTGGAATCTCATCGGTGCGCTGCTCGGCACCGCGGTGGCGAAGACGATCAGCAGCGGGCTCGTCGACGCGAGCGCCGTGAACATGGCGACCGTGTTCTGCGCGCTCGTCGCCGCGATCCTCTGGAATCTCCTCACGTGGTGGCTCGGCCTCCCGTCGAGTTCCAGCCACGCGCTGATCGGCGGCCTCTGCGGCGCAGCGATCGCGACCGCGCACGGCAACTGGGCGATCCTGAAATGGTCGACCGGCCTCTGGCCGAAGGTCGTGCTCCCGATGTTCACCTCGCCGCTGCTCGGCTTCATCGGCGGCGCGCTGCTCATGCTGCTGCTCAACGTCGCGCTCCAGCGCGCCACGCCGCGCTTCGTCAAGGTCGTCTTCGGCAAGGCGCAACTTTTCAGCGCCGGCTTCATGGGCTACGGCCATGGCTCGAACGACGCGCAAAAAACGATGGGCATCATCACGCTCGCATGCTTCACCGGCACGACCTCGGGCGCGTTCGATCACCTCCCGGCGTGGGCGGAGTTTCTGCGCGTCCCGGAATTCAAGACCATCCCGCTCTGGGTCGTCGTCACCTGCGCGTTCACGATGGCGGCGGGCACCGCCGCGGGCGGCTGGCGCATCATCCGCACGATGGGACACAAGATGGTGAAACTGCAGCCCGTCCACGGCTTCGCCGCCGAGACCACCGCCGCTGCCATCATCTATGGCGCGTCGACCTTCGGCGTGCCGGTTTCCACGACGCACGTCATCTCGACTTCGATCATGGGCGTCGGCGCCTCGAAACGTCTCAGCGCCGTGAAATGGGGCCTCGTCGAACGCATCGTCTGGGCGTGGGTGCTCACGCTGCCCGTCACGGGCCTGCTCGGCTACGGCCTCGTCCGTCTTTTCCACGCAACTGGGTTTTGACGCGACGCGGCCGTTCGGCCAAGCATGGGCCCGCCCCTCCCGCCGCCCGCGCCATGCCCTCGCCGCTTTCCCGCCTCCTGCCCGCCGGCCTCGTCGTCGGCGCCTGCGCGCTGCCGGCCGCGCGGCTCGCCGCGCAGCTCGAGCCGAACTCCAACCTCGACGCGATCGAGCAGATGGACCGGAGGCAAATGCCCCGCGCGGAGCCGAAGCCAATTTTCTTTCCCCCGTTTCCGCCGCCGCTCGACCGCGCCGTCGTGCGCAGCGTCACGCCCGCGGCCGGCCGCCTGACCGCGTCCGACGAGCTCAAGGCATTTGTCGGCGACGTTTTTTACCCGCAGCTCGGCACGCGGCTCGCCGCCGGCGAGCTCGATGCGAAATTGCGCGCGCGACTCGACGCCTACCATGCGGAAAAACTCGCGCTGCAAAACGAGCTGCGCACCGAGCTCGACCGGCAGCGCGACGCCGCCCCTTCCGCCCGCCGCGATGCGCTGATCGCCCTCGCCCGCCGCCAGGCGCCGCGCCTTGCGACGCTCGAGAAAAACGCCGAGGAGCTGCGCCGCGACCTGCGCGTGAACGAAGGCGACTGGAGCGCGCTGCGCGAATGGCACCTCGGCGACAACAGCCGGCGCGGCGATTCGCCGGACGAGATCGCCGGCGTCATGCGCGCCTGCGCCTACTACGAAAACGGCCTGCTGCCCGCGCAACGCCGCCTGCTGCGCGAAGTCGCGCTCGAGATCGGGATGGCCGGCGACAGCGCCGCGAAGGCGGCGGCCGCGCAGCCGTATGTGTTTTTTCCGCCCGAGCCCGCGCGGGTGATGCTGCCGGACGACGTCCCGGCCGCGCTCGCGCAGCGTATCGCCGAATTCGAGGCGAAAAAATCCGGGTTGAAGAAGGAGCTCTACGACGCCGCCGTGGCGGACGATACGTCGGGCATCGGACTCTTTCGCAGCCGCGCGCTGAAAAACCTCGCCGAAAAACAAGCCCCGGCGCTCGCGGCGCTCGAATCGCTCGCCGAGGAAATCCGCCGCGGCCTCGCCGAACTGCCCGCCGCCGCCGCGCCGGCCGGCGCGCATTCGCCGCTGCCGGTGGAATTGTCGCGCCGGCTCTTCCGCATCGTCCAATCGCACGACGCGCTCCAGCGCGAAGCCGCCGCAAAAGTCGACGCGATCGTCGCCCGCGTGGAAGGATCGCCGGTGCAGATTTCCTACCACTTCGAGCCAAATGCCCTGCGCTTCGTCGTCGCCCCGCGCGGCTTCCGGCGCGGCCGGCCCAACGCCGACATGCTCGCCAAAATCGAATCGATCCGCGCCGAGATTTCCGCGATCGCCGACGACTATGGCCGCCGGCTCGCCGATCTCGTCAACGACCGCGACGCGATGAAACCGGAAGTCGCCGCCGCCATCGGCAGCCAGAAACCGGATGCGGTCGACGCCGCGATCGCGGGCGCCATCCGTGCCGCCGTGCTCCAGGAAAACGAAGACGCCAACCGCATGTATCGCGCCGCCGTGTTCGAGCCGGGCATGTCGCCGCCGCAACGCCTGCTCCTGCTCGATGCCGCTCTCGAGCAGCTCGATCTACCGCTGCCGCACGGCGAGCTGCAACCCGTGCGCCGGGCGGGCGGCTGGTGAGCCGCGGACGCGCTTGAAGCTCATTTCATTCAAACCTCGGCGAGGTGGCTCGGGCGTCTCGCCCGTGTTTCGGTCCCGCTCACGGGCAGGATGCCCGTGCCACCTCGACCCGTCGCGTGCGAGCAGCCGAGGTTTTGAAATGAGCGCTCAATCCTTCGCGGCCGGCAGCGTGATGAAAAATTCCGCCCCCGCGCCGGGCGCACTTTCGACGCGCACGTCGCCGCCGTGGGCCTGCACGACATTCTTCACGATCGCGAGGCCGAGGCCCGTGCCGCCCTGCTCGCGCGAGCGGGCCTTGTCCACGCGATAGAATCGCTCGAAAATCCGCATGCGCGCCTCGGCCGGGATGCCCGGGCCGTCGTCGCGCACGCTCAGCTCGACCCGACCGGCGTCGAGCACGCCGCCTTGCAGCGTCACGGTGCCGTCGACGCGACCGTATTTGATCGCGTTGTCGACGAGGTTGGAGAGCACCTGCCGCAGGCGGTCGGCGTCCGCCTGCGCGACGAGGCCGGCCGGAACTTCGTTTTTCAGCGTCACGCGGCGGGAGCGCGCGGCCATCGCCGCATCGTCGATCGCCTCCTGCGCGGCAGTGCGCAGCAGCACCGGCGCCAGGTGCAGCTCCATGCGGCCGGAGTCGAGCCGGGCAAGCAGCAGCAGATCGTCGATGAGCAGCGTCAGCCGGTTCGCGTGCTTGTCGATGATCTCGAGGAAACGCGTCGCGATCGCGGGATCGTTTTTGCCGCCGTCGATCAGCGTCTCGGCCGCGCTCTTGATCAGCGAGAGCGGCGTGCGCAGCTCGTGGCTCACGTTGGCGACGAAATCCTGCCGCATCGCTTCGAGCTGCCGGATCGGCGTGACGTCGTGAAACACCAGCACCACGCCCGCATCCGTGCCGCGCGTGTCGTGCAGCGCGACGGCGCTGATCTGGAGGATGCGCGGTTTCGGGCCCTCGAGGCGGACCTCGTGCTCGAGCGCCTCCGCCGCGGCGGCGGCGCGGACCGCGAGCGCAGCGACTTCGTGGTTGCGGATCGCTTCGAGCAGCGTGCCGCCGACCATCATGCGCGAAAACTGGAAGAGCTGCTCGGCGGCCCGGTTGGCGAGCAGGATGCGACCGCGCGAATCGACCACCACGAGTCCTTCGAGCATGCTGTCGAGCATCGCCTCCATCTGCGCGGTGTGCGCGTGCTGGGCGGCGGCATGCCTTTCGCGCTCGGCGGCGAGTTCGTGCGCGTGGCTCTCCCGCGTCGCCCGCAGCCGCGACTGCAGGCGCCAGGCGAGCAACCCGGCGCCGAGCAAAAGCGCCAGCAGCAGGAAATCGAGCGCGGTCACGGAGGGGAGGCGCGGTTCACGGAGATGGTTCGGCGTTTCCCCGCGACGCCGGGAAACGCCGGAGCCTGGCGGGCGAGCCGCGGGCAGTGAACCTTTTTCACTCCTCCGCCTTGAAACGGTAGCCGACGCCGCGGATCGTCTCGAGGTAGTCCGCGGCCGGGCCGATTTTTTCGCGCAGGCGGCGCATGTGCGTGTCGACCGTGCGGCTGTCGATCGGATTCTCGTAGCCCCACACGTCCTGCAGGAGCCGCTCGCGCGTCTGCACGCGGCCGCGGCGGCGGGCGAGAATTTCGAGGAGCTTGAACTCCGTCGCGGTCAGCGTGACGGGCGCGGTGGCGATCTTCACCTCGTGCCGCGGCACGTCGATCTCGAGCGTGCCGAAACGCAGTTGCGTGACCGGTTCGTCGGCGGCCTTCGCGCGCGCGAGGAGTTTCTTGATCCGGAGGACGAGTTCGCGCGGGCTGAACGGCTTGGTGACGTAGTCGTCGGCGCCGAGCTCGAGCCCGGTGACCCGGTCGGTCTCGTCGCCCCGGGCCGTCAGCATGACGATCGGCACGGGCGTGCTGGCGCGCAGCCGGCGGCAGACCTCGTACCCGTCGATGCCGGGCAGCATCAGGTCGAGCACGACCAGGTCGGCCGGGCGGTCGCGCCAGGCGCGCAGCGCCTCGAGCCCGTCGGCGGCCTCGGCGACCTGGTGGCCGGCGGCGCGCAGGTAGGAGACGACGACCTCACGCACGGTGTGGTCGTCGTCGACGACCAGGACGTCGGCCACTACTCACCTCCTCGTCGGAGACGCCTGACGCGGGCGAGCGCGACCCCGAGAAGCGTGCCGGTCAAGACTAGTCCGGCGAAGGCGAGCCACCCGACGACGTAGTGCCGGTCGAGCAGCGTGGGGTTGTCCGGCCGGCGGCCCCAGCCGCCGAGCACCGGCACCGCGGTCAGCGTGACGGTGGCGAGCACCAGG
>DASZYB010000086.1:0-155581 GCA_035545575.1 Opitutaceae bacterium
TAAGTGGTGTTCGGCTCCAGGTCGTAAATATTCACATAGTAGGCTTGGAAGCCGACCCTGGGGGTTGGCAGCGTGGTCCGAAAATTATCGAGCGAGATCTCGACCAGGTAGGACCCGGCGTAGACATTGTTCCAATCCACATCGATTCGGCTGATCGCGCTGTTCGTGGTCGGACTTACTGCCGTGAGCGTGCCGGTATCCCATGGCGCCGAGAGATTGAAACCGTCGAACACCGCGGCGCAAAGCGCGCCGGCATCGTGGCTGGTGACGGCGAGTCCCGCGCAGACCGCAGCGGGTATCGACCGTGACCGAACCGACGAATCCCCACCTCACGCCGTCATGCGATTGAAACGCCTGAAACGTGCTGCCTTGGCGCACGAGCTTCAGCCATTGCGGCGTGTCGGCGTAAGCGGAGATCGTGACCTGGGTCGCGCCGTCGCTCGTCGCGCGCGAGAGGAGCGCGCTGTTGCCGTTCGGATTCGCGGCGAGCATGACGTAGCGCGAACCGGGCGCGAGGCTTTCGCGAAACATGATGCCGGCTTTTGCCCACGGGGCGGTGTTGGCCACGCTGTTCACCCGGACGATCAGCTCTCCGTCGCCGCTCCACGGTTGCGCCACAAAATGAAACGCGTCGGCGCCGCCGTCGATGTCTGCGCCGGAACCGGTCACCGTGATGAAGTCGCCCGCGCGCTGCACCGAACCGGCGGCGCCGACCTGGCCGATATCCTGATCCTGCCACCCGCGCGTGTGGGCCGTGGCGATCATGAATTCGTCCTGCGCCGCGATCCCGCTCTGCGCGCGGATCAGATAAGTGTAGGTGGTGTCCGGCTCCAACGCCCGATCGTGAAAGGCCGAAGTTCTGCCCACGGAACCGAGTGAGTGCGGCTGACCGTCTGGCCCCATGCGGGTGATCGCATACGTGAAATCATGCGGCGTCGCCGTCCACGTGAGCGCAATTTCAGTGGACGAAACCGCGGTCGCGACGAGATCGCGCCCCGGCGTCGGCGTGACGGAGAGGGAATCGGCCGCGACGCTGCGCGTAGCGAAAGGCAAAAGCCAAAACGTCGCCGCGAGGAGCGCCACGGCGCGCAGGAGAGGGAAGAAATTTTTCATGGCCGCGGAACTTCGCGGACGTGCGGAAGGATCGTGGGGATCCCGCGTTCGCACGACGGCGTGAGTTCGCCCGAGCGTAGTCCGTCGCCGCTGGTTGCACGATGGGGCGCGGTCCCCAGTCGGGATGGAGTGCCGCATCGCGCGAAAGACGGGTGCTGCACCCCGCGAATTTCGGCGCCGGTGTGCGCGACGAGGCGCTGCGACAACTTGGAATCGCGGGCGCGGTGCGCTTTGTTCGCGTTCGATTCCTCATGAAACAAAACGAGAAAATCGCGCTATTCCGCGCGCTGCACGCCGCGCCGGGCGCGTTCGTGATGCCGAATCCGTGGGACGCCGGCTCGGCGAGATTGCTGGCGGGGCTCGGGTTTTCCGCGTTGGCGACCTCGAGCAGTGCGTCGGCAAATACGCTTGGGCGATGCGACTATGGCGTGACGCGCGAAGAGGCGCTCGACATGGCGCGCTTGATCGTGGAGGCGACCGACCTTCCCGTCTCGGCCGATTTGGAAAACGGCTTCGGAGATTCACCTGCGACGGTGCGCGAAACGATCCGGCTCGCTGCGAAGATCGGGCTCGCCGGCTGCTCGATCGAAGATGCGCCGGGCGGCGCCGCGCCTTACGATTTCAATCATTCCGTCGAGCGCGTGGCCGCGGCGGTCGAGGCGAATCGAGCGCTGCCGTGTCCGCTCGTGCTCACGGCGCGCGCGGAAAACAACACGCGGGGCAAGCCCGACCTCGACGATACCATCAAGCGGTTGCTCGCCTACGAAAAGGCCGGCGCCGATGTGTTGTTCGCTCCGGGGCTGCCCGATCTGGCGGCGGTGCGGACGGTTTGTGTCGCGGTGTCGAAGCCGGTCAACGTCGTCGGCTCGATGCAAAATGGCGCCTTGAGCGTGGCCGATCTCGCGGCGGCCGGCGTGAAACGAATCAGCCTCGCGACGGCCGTCTATCGCGCGGCGATGACGGGGCTGCGCGATGCGGCGCTCGAAGTGCGGGAAAAGGGCACATTTGGTTTTTCCGCGCGGGTCATGCAATCGCCCGAGTTGAGCGCCCTCCTGCAGAGCTGAGACCGCGATTCGAAGTTGAGACTTTGCCGCGACGGGTTTCGGTGGCTGCATGACGGCATCGTCTTCCGCGTCGAGCAAACTGCCCCGGGCGCCGCGCGTCAGCGTTGGGATCGGGAGCTGGACGGACAAGGAATACACGCCGCTGGTTTTTCCGAAAGGGGTGAAGTCGGACGAGCGGTTGAAGATCTACGCGACCCGCTTCGACCATGTGGAGGTGAACGCGGGCTATCATGTGATCCCGCCGCGCGATCGCGTGGCGAATTGGGTGGCGCAGACGCCGCCGGGTTTTGTTTTCGATTTCAAGCTGCACCGCGATTTCTCCGAGAGCCCGGAAATTTCCGCGCGCAACGCCGGCCTGATCGCGCAGCTCCTGCGCAGCGCGGAGCCGATGGCCGAAGCGGGAAAGCTCGGGGCGTTCTTCCTGATCCTGCCCGCGAGCTTCACTCCGACGCAGCACCGACTCGAAGCGATCGATCCCCTGATCGAAAAACTCCGGCCGCATCTGCTCGCGCTCGAGCTGCGCCACCGCGCGTGGGTCGAGGGCGAAGAGCGCGCGCGAACCTTCGATTTTTATCGCGCGCGTGGTCTCGTGTGGGTCGCAGTCGACATGCCGCGGATCGCGGACTCGACGATGCTGCCGCCGATCGACGAAGTGACGAACCCGCAGCTCGCGTATCTGCGGTTGCACGGCCGGCGTCCGGACTGGTTTCAGCTCAAGGAGCAGAAGCAACGCCACGCCTACGAATACAGCGCCGCGGAACTCGACGAGATCGCCGCCCGCGTGCGCACCCTTGCGGCGAAAGCGGAGGTCGTGCACGTCGTCGCAAACAACCACGCCCAGGATTTCGCGCCGAAGACCGCGCTGGCGCTGCAGAAGTTGCTCGGAGTTGCACGACCGAAGATCGAAACCACCGGCGAGCTGTTTCCGACCATGTGATGGGCGAGCGTTCGGCGGCCTGCATGGGTTAACAAGCAAGCGTGGCGATTCGTGGCCGCGCAAGCCAGCCGATGAATCGCGCACGTCGATGCGAGATGCGCGAAGGGTGAAATGCGGCGCGCCGGGCTGCGGGCTTTACTTTGGCGGCCAGCGCCGTTTTTCGTTTCGTGCGATATGAAGCATCGTAGATCTTCTCCTCGGAAGAGTGGGCACGGGATTCTCCGGCTCCGATGGTTGTTTGTCGCGGTGACGGCGCTGTCCAGTTTGGGACTGCTGGGTTGGAAAATTCGGTCGGCCTACACGGAGCAGAAACTGCTTGAACGGCGATATCCCGAGATCGAGCGCCTGTTCACCTTTTATTCGCTCGCGCTCTGGAAACATCCGAATCAAGAGCAGCCGCTGGTCGACGAGTCGATTCATGCGATCAGCGATACGTTCCGGCTGCAGCTTCCGGCCGGTGCCGACCCGGAAATGAATGGCACGCGCAGCGTGCTTTTCGATGCTTTTAAACTGCCGCGCACGCGAATCGTCGAGGGCGAGCAGATTGCCGGCGCGCAAATTTTGGGCGGGGACGAGATGCGCTCGAGCTTCAACTGGCGCTCGGTTTTCGGCTACGACATGGAAGTCGTGGTGCTCGAGAGCAAGCTGGCCAGATTGCGCGCCGAGGTGGAAAGAAAACAGGAGGAAATCCGCCGCCGGGAGAATATCTCGAGCGACGGAGTTTTTCGATTTTACGAGGTCGAGGCGCGGCTTCCGGCGATCGATCCGGCCTCGATTCGCCTGCACCGGTTTTTGATTTCGGATGGATATTTGCGCCCGCAAGTAGACGGATCGGCGAAGCCCATCCACGAATGGATTTGCTACAACGACGACGGCGATTTCATGACGTTTGGCCAGCTTGAATCGGCCATCGCGGTCGCCTTGCGTAAAATGGGCCTGGCGGATCTCGATGTAGCGAGGCTGGCGCCGCAACTCGAGGTGCGCTGGTTGCAGAGGGACGAGCAAATGAAGGCGGCGATCACGGATGCCCTGCGCGAAATCCCGGAGGCATCGAAATTCGAGAAGTTCCTCGATCTGGCCGGAAAGCGACAGTAGCCCTTGCGAGACCGCGCACGTTCGCGAGCATGCCCGCAGCGAATGCGGAACGGCGCTCGATCGCGAGGCGCGCCGGCGGATCACGTCTGCAACCATTAAGCGCTCGTCGCCCGTGTCGACACTTCGATCACATCGTGCGGTGCGGCTTCCTTCATGCCGGCGGCGCTGACGCGGATGAAGCGCGCTTTCGATCGCAGCTCCGCCAGATTCGCGGCGCCGAGGTAGCCCATGCCGGATTGGACGCCGCCGATCAGGTTGGCGAGGACGTCGTCGACCGAGCCGCTGACTTCCTTCAGCGCCTCGATGCCTTCGGCGGCGACTTTGCGCGTGGTGTCGTTTTTGTCGTGGCCGTAGCGCGCGGCGCTGCCGGCTTTCATCGCGGCGTGGCTGCCCATGCCGCGGTATTGTTTGTAGACCTTGCCGTTGATTTCCAGGATTTCGCCCGGCGCCTCGCGGCAGCCGGCGAGCAGTCCGCCGCAGATCACGCCATCGGCGAGCGTGAGCGCTTTCACGATGTCGCCGCTTTTCACGATGCCGCCGTCGGAGATGATCTTCACGCCGGTTTTTTTTGCGGCATTGCCGGCGACGTGCAGCGCGGTGAGTTGCGGGATGCCGACGCCCGCGACGATGCGCGTGGTGCAGATCGAGCCGGGGCCCTGGCCGATCTTGATCGCGTTGGCGCCGGCTTCGGCGAGGAACGCCACGCCAGAACCGCTGGTGACGTTGCCGGCGACGATGGTGAGATCCTTGAACGCGCCGCGGACGAGCCGGACGACTTCGCCGACGCCGGCGGTGTGGCCGTGCGCGGTGGAGACGGCGACGCAGTCGACGTGTTCGGCGACGAGGTTGCCGACGTGCTCCAGGATTTTTTCGCGGTCGAGGTCGCCGTTGGGCTGGCGGATCGTCGAGAGCGCCGCGCCGACGAGCAGGCGAAACTCGGCGTCGCGCGAGGGCTTGCGGCGCGATTTCGTCTCGGCGGTGATCCGCTCGACGTCGGATGCCGTGACGAGGCCGCGGAGGTGATCGGCGTCGTCGACGACGAGCATCTTGTTGATGCCGACATTCGCGGAGAAAAACCTGTCGGCGGCCTTGATCGGATCCTTGGCGACGGACTTTTGTTTTTCGGTGATGAGTTGCGCGCGCGGCGTCATCACCTCGGAAACTTTTTTCGATTTGTAGCGATCCTTGACGACGTTGCCCGAGAGGAGCCCGGCGAGCCTGCCGCCGGCTTCGACGACCGGGAAGGTGGAGAACGCGAAGCGCCGCGCGTCGATCATCGCGAGCACGTCGCCGATCAGCTGGTCGGGCGCGACGGTGATCGGATCCTGGATGAGGCCGTGGATGTGGCGCTTCACGCGCGCGACTTCCTTCACCTGCTCCTTCGGCGGCATGTTGTAGTGGATGAGGCCGAGGCCGCCGTTGAGCGCCATGGCGATGGCCATGCGCGACTCGGTGACGGTGTCCATGTCGGACGAGATGATCGGAATCTGGAGCCTGAGCGCGTCGCTGAGCGCGGTCGACGTGTCGGCGTCCTTGGGCAGGATTTCCGAGTAGAGCGTGGCGAGCGAGACGTCGTCGAACGTCAGCGCCGTGGGCAGGTTCGCGCGAAAAAAAGCGTCGGCGGGGAGATAAAACTCGGCGTCGGCCGAAGCGCTGGCGGAGGCGGAAGGCGAGGCAACCTTGGTCATGGGTTGCCATGAACGAAGTAGGTTTTCGGCGGCGAAGTGCAAGGAGAGTTTTTGAATTCAAACCGGCCACAGAGGGCACCGCGGCCTCAAGTCGGGCGCACGGGGGATTTGTCCTTGGATGACGCCGTGAACTCCGCTTGGACCTCTGTGCTTTCTGTGGCTTAGTTTGGAATATCACTTGATGCGTTTTCGTTTTCAATTTCGCCGGTATCGATTGCCGCTGCGCGTGGCGGTGCGGACGGCGCATGGCGTGTGGACGGAGCGCGAAGGAGTGATTGTCCGCCTTGAAATACCGGAAACCGGAAACCGGAAACCGGAACCAGAGAGCGAACCTGAACAGTTGCGGGGAGTTGGCTACGGAGAGGCGGCGGTGTTGCCGTGGTTCGGGACGGAGACCGTGGACGAAGCTGTCGCGGCGTGCGGCAAACTCGGTGAGTGGATCGAAGAAGAAAAACTGGCGGCGCTGCCGCGGCGGCTGGGATGTTTGCGCCACGCGATCGGCGCGGCGCTCGCGGAAGTGAAGCGCGAGCATCACGAGTGGGCGGGCGAAGGGGTGAAGGCGCTGGGCGTCGCGGCGCTGTTGCCAGCGGGGCGCGCCGCGATGGAGCAGATCGCGGCGAAGGCGGAGAGCGGCTTTCGCGTTTTCAAATGGAAGGTCGGCGTCGGCGACCTTGCGGACGAGCTCGCGATCTTCGACGATGTGTGCGCCGCGCTGCCGAGCGGCGGAAAACTGCGGCTCGATGCGAACGGCGCATGGGACCGGCGCAAGACGGAGCGCTGGCTCGAGCGCTGCGCGGAGCGGCCGGTGGAATTTGTGGAGCAGCCGGTCGCGGCTGATGCGCGCGGCGCGGATGGTCTGCTGCTGGGACTCGCGCAGGACTGGCCGACGCCACTCGCGCTCGACGAATCGCTGGTCGGAGACGGCGACGTGGAACGCTGGATCGGCGCGGGCTGGCCGGGAATTTTCGTCGTGAAGCCGTCGCTGCTCGGCGACGTCACAGGTGCGATCGCGATGCTCGCGAAAGCGCGGGCGGACGTCGTGTTTTCCTCGGCGCTGGAAACGGCGATCGGCGCGCGCGCGGCGCTGAGGGTGGCGTTTGCGTTCGCGGCGCGAGCGCAAACGCCGGACAAAGGAGAAGGCGAAAGAGACAAGGAATCTACGCGCGCTTCATCGCGACGGGCGCTGGGATTCGGCGTGTGGCCGCTGTTTGCCGATGCGCGCTACGACGGGCCGGCGGCGGCGCCGTTTGTGCGATGGGAGGACGTGGAACGCATCGACGTGGAGGCCGTATGGAACGCGCTGAGCTGAGAAAACTCGTGCTGGCAACCGGCTGTGCGGACGAGCGCGGCGAGTTTGTTTTCCTGCGCGACCCGACGCTCGCGCGGGCGATAAACGGCGCGCAATCCGCGACGGGCGTCGCTGCGAAAGCGAAAAGCGAAAAAGAAAAATCTTCAGTCGCCGACGGCTGGCTGTGCATCGCGACGGGCGGATCGAGCGGGGCGCTGAAATTTGCGCGTCATGACGAGCGGACACTCGGCGCGGCGGTGAGGGGATTTTGCGCGCATTTTGGTTTGGAACGCGTGAACGCGGTCGACGTGCTGCCGCCGTTTCACGTGAGCGGCTTGATGGCGCGCGTGCGCTGCGCGGCGACGGGCGGCGACTATCTCGCGTGGGAGTGGAAACGACTCGAAGCTGGCGAGCGGCCGGAGTTGGCGGCACGAAGAGACTGGTTGATTTCGCTCGTGCCGACGCAACTGCAGCGGTTGCTCGGGAGCGAGGCGGCGGTGGCGTGGCTGCGGCGTTTCAAAATAATTTTTCTCGGCGGCGGACCGGTATGGCCGGAGCTCGCGAGCGACGCGGCGCGTGCGGAGCTGCGCGTGGCGTTGACGTATGGGATGACCGAGACGGCGGCGATGGTGGCGGCTTTGCGGCCGGAGGAATTTCTTGGCGGCGCGCGAAGTGTCGGTGCGGCGATGCCGCAGGCGCGAGTGACGTTGGATGCGGAGGGGGTCGTCAGTATCGCGGGCGAGTCGGTCTTTCGCGGCTACTTTCCGGGCTGGCGGGACGAGCGAGTTTTCGAAACCGACGACGTGGGCCGGATCGACGAGCGCGGGCATTTGCACGTGCTCGGCCGGCGCGACGCGGTGATCATCACCGGCGGAAAAAAAGTGCAACCGACGGACGTCGAGGCGGCGCTGCGCGCAAGCGGCGAGTTTGGCGACGTGGCGGTGATCGGCGTGCCCGACGCGGAATGGGGTGAGGCTGTCGTGGCGTGTTATTGTGACGGCGGCCGAAAGCCGGATGTGAAGCGCGCGGTGCGCGACCTCGCGCCACATCAACGGCCGAAACGCTTCGTCGCGATCGCAGCGGCGGACTGGCCGAGAAATCCGCAGGGGAAGATCAATCGGGCGGAGCTTGCGCGACGTCATTCACGAGCCGACGCCGCTCGCGATCCCGAGGAACAGGCGAACGACGACAAGTCAGCCGGTCCGCACCCAGGCCAGTAACTTCGGCGGAAGCGGAGCGCGCTCGCGCTTGGCGGGCGAGGTGCAGACGTGCTCGGTGCGGACGCGCGCGGCGAGTTTCTCGGGCGCGCCGAGCTTTACGACTTCGAAGCGCAGCGAAAATGTTTTCTCCGAATGCGTGTCGGGCGTGACGACGATGCGGAGTTTGTCGCCCGTGCGCAGCGGGCGCAGGTATTCGGCTTCGCTTTTCGCGATCGGGACGACGATGCCGCCGGCGCCGAGCAGGTCGTTCAAGTCGAGGCCGGCGGCCGCGAGCGCTTCTTCGTAGGCTTCGTGGCAAAGCGACAATACGCGGGCGAAATAGACGACGCCGGCGGCATCGGTGTCGGCGAGGCGGACAGTGCGTTGATAACTGAAAGGCACGAAGCCACGAAACACACGAACCACACGAAAGGGGAGAAATTTTTTCTAGAGCAGTTTCAAAAATGCTGTAGCCGTTTTTGTAGGTCGGGCTTTACGCCCGACACGTCGGGGGTAAACCCCGACCTACATGTCCGACGCGGCTACGAGTTTATTTTAACCGCTCTAGCCTCGTGCGTCCTGCGACGACGCGACGCGCAGAAAAATCAGTGGCCGGATTGCGATGCGACGTCCGGACCACTCACCATTTTTCGTGTATTTCGTGTTTTTCGTGGTTCCTTCTGCGCATGACCAAAAACGAGATCGCCGATGTGCTGACCGAGATCGGGCTGCTGCTGGAGTTGCAGGGCGAGAATCCGTTCAAGGTGCGCGCGTATCAGACCGGTGCCCGCGCGCTCGAGGCGATCGAAGAGCAGGAGCTGGCGCGGCTGATCGCAGAGGGCGAGTTGCAGAGCATGAAAGGCATCGGCGAGGCGCTCGCGAAAAAAATCGCCGAGCTGCACGCGACGGGCCGGCTGGAGTTTTTCGAGAAGTTGAAGGCGTCGGTCGAGCCGGGGCTCGTCGAGATGCTGCAGATTCCCGGGCTCGGTCCGAAAAAAATCCGTGCGCTGCGCGACAAGCTCGGGATCGTGAGCATCGCGGCGCTCACGCAGGCGTGTCACGAGGGCAAGGTCGCCGAGCTCGACGGCTTTGGCGCGAAGACGCAGGAAAAAATTCTCGCGGGCATCCGGAACCGCGAGGCGTATGGCCGGCGGCATTTGTGGTGGGACGCGTGGGAAATCGCCGGCCCGATCGTCGAGGGCTTGCGTGCGCTGCCGGCCGTGAAGCGCGCGGAGGCGGCGGGGAGTTTGCGGCGCGGGCTCGAGACGGTGGGCGATCTCGACTTCATCGTCGCGGCGACGGAGATCGCGCCAGTCGTGGAGTGGTTTTGCACGCAGCGCGGCGTGAAGGAGGTGACGGCGCGCGGCGAGACGAAGGCGAGCGTGCGCTTCGAGAACGGGATGCAGGCGGATTTGCGGATCGTGCCCGACGAGCAGTTCGTTTTTGCGCTGCATCACTTCACGGGCTCGAAGGACCACAACGTCCAGATGCGGCAGCGCGCGCTCGCGCGTGGCTTGAGCTTGAGCGAGTGGGGGCTCGTCGCCGCGGAAGGCGAGGGAACGGTGAAGGAAAAAGCGGCGCGGGCGAAACCGGAGACCGAAAACCGGAAACCGGAAACCGCCGAAGCGACAAATTCTCCTGCCGGCAATGCACCGTCTCCGGCCTCCGGTTTCCGGTCTACGGCCTCAGGTCTCCAATCAGAGGCCGAGCTGTTCGCCGCGCTTGGTCTTCGGTTTATTCCGCCGGAATTGCGCGAGGGCATGGGCGAGATCGAGGCGGCCGAGCGCGGCGAGTTTCCGCGGCTCGTCGAGGCGCTGGATCTGCGCGGCGCGTTTCACAATCACACGACCGCGTCGGACGGTCGCAACACGCTCGCCGAAATGGTTGGCGCAGCCGAAGCGCTCGGCTGGGAATACCTCGGCATCGCGGACCACTCGAAATCGAGCTTCGTGGCGAACGGACTCAGCGAGGAGCGGCTGCTGAAGCAGGTGGAGGAGATTCGCGCCCTGAACGCCGCGAAGCGTTTCAAGACCCACGTTTTCACCGGCGTCGAGTGCGACATCCTGCCGGACGGCCGGCTGGATTACGACGACGCGATCCTGGCGCAGCTCGATTACGTGGTCGCGTCGGTGCACAACGTCTTCAATCAGGACGAGGCGACGATGACGGCGCGCATCATCCGCGCGATCGAGCATCCGTGCACGATGATGCTCGGTCATCTCACGGGCCGGCTGCTGTTGAAACGCGAGGGCTATCGCGTCGACGTGGCGAAGGCGGTCGACGCGGCGATCACGCACGGCGTGATCATCGAGTTGAACGCGAGCCCGTGGCGGCTCGACATGGATTGGCGGCATTGGCGGAAGGCGGCGGAGCGCGGGCTGCTTTGCGCGATCAATCCCGACGCCCACGAAACCGCCGGGCTCGGGCATGTGCGCGCGGGCGTGAACGCCGCGCGCAAGGGCGGGCTCACCCGCGAGCAGGTGCTGAACACACGTTCGCTCGCGGAAGTGCAGGCTTACTTCGCGAAGCGCGGCGCCGCCGCGCGCGAAAAAATCGCGCGATGAATTTTGGCGCATCGAGAAATCTGTCCGCAAGGTAGGGCGGCTTGTTCATTTCGGACGTCCACGTCGGGGAGCGCTTGGCTCCCGCTCGGCCTGCGAGTCACGCCGGCGTCGCAACGTTCGCTCGCGCGATGCGTCTTTCCGGCCGCTTCTGGGCTGTATTTTAGCTCGGAAGCGATCACGCTGGCTTTCCCTATGAAAAGGCTACCCCGTCCGGTTCGCGTTGCCCTCGCCACGGTTTTTCTGGCGACCGTTTCGCCGGCGCAGACTCCTCCGCCGAAAATCGATTTTCCCGCGCCGAGCCCAAGCGCGACGTTGAAACAGCGCGTGGGCCTGACCGACATCGAGATCGTTTACTCGCGCCCGGGCGTGAAAGGGCGGAAAATTTTCGGCGGCCTCGAGCCGTGGGGCGAGACCTGGCGCGCGGGCGCGAACAACGCGACGAAGGTAACGTTCAGCACGCCCGTGAAGTTCGGCGGCGTCGATGTGCCGGCCGGCAGCTACGGGCTCTTCGCGCGGCTCGGCGAAGACGAGTGGGAAGTCATCCTCAATCGCGTGCCCGGCCAGTGGGGCGCCTACAAATACGATGCGAAGGACGACATCGCCCGGGTGAAAGCGAAGCCGCAGAAACTGACGGAGCGCGTCGAGACCTTCACGATCGATCTCAACGATATTCGCGACGAATCCGCGACGTTGAATCTCACCTGGGAAAATACGCGCGTCGCGGTGCCGCTGCAGTTCGATGTCGTCAGCCAGATCGGGCCGCAGATCGAAGCCGCGATGGCGACGCCGGACAAGAAGACGGTTGGGTTTTACCAGCGCGCCGCTGATTTCTATTTCGACCACAATCTCGATTTGAAAAAGGCGGTCGCATGGATGGACGCGGCGCTCGCGCAGCAACCGGATTCTTATTTCCTGCTCTACCACAAGGCGCGGATTCTCGCGAAGGCGGGTGACAAGGCCGCCGCGGTCGAGGCTGCGAAGAAATCGATCGAGCTGGCGCAAAAGGACGCGAGTCCCGCGAAAGAGGAATACACGCGCTTGAACGAGGCGCTGCTGGCAACTTTGAAATGACGATGCGTCCCACTTCCCACTTCACCCTCGGCGGCGGCACGCGCGCCTGGCTGGCGACGGTGTTTTTTGTTTTCGCCTTCGGCCTGCGCGCGAGCGACCTGATGCCCGACTCGCCGCCGGCGATTCGGCAGGAGCTGAAAAGCTTCGCGACGCTCGGCAGCGTGCTGCACATCGCGGCGCACCCCGACGACGAGAACACCACGCTCATCGCGTATCTCGCGCGCGGCCGCGGCTACCGCACGGCGTATCTCTCGGTCACGCGCGGCGACGGCGGACAGAACGCCATCGGCCCGCAATTCGATTCCGACCTCGGCGTCGCGCGCACGCAGGAGTTGCTGGCGGCGCGACGGCTCGATGGCGGCCGGCAGTTTTTCACCCGCGCGATCGATTTCGGTTATTCAAAAACGCTGGCCGAGACGATGCGCTTCTGGGGCCAGAACGAAATCGTCGGCGACATCGTGCGCGTGATCCGCACGTTCCGGCCCGACGTGATCGTCACGGTGTTCGCGCCGGTCCAGCAGGACGGCAACCACGGGCAGCACAACGCATCGGCGCTCGCGGCGCTCGAGGCCTTCAAGGTCGCCGGCGATCCGAAGGCGTTTCCCGAGCAACTCGCGGATGGACTTACGCCCTGGCAGCCGAAGCGGATCGTGCAAGGCGCCGGCCCGCTCGATATGAGCGGCACCGACGAAGTGACGGGCGAAACCTTCGCGGCGATCGCGAGCCGCAGCCGCGCGCAGCACGTCACGCAGTTGACCGACACGGGTGCAGGCCGTGGCGGCGGCGGTCGAGGTGGCCCGGCTCCAGGCCGCGGCGGACCGGCGCCCGGCGGTCGCGGACGCGGCGGCAGTTACAATGTCCTCGCGGGCGAACCCGCCGTGGAAGATTTGATGGAGGGCATCGACACCACGTGGAAACGCGTGCCGAACGGCGGCGCCGAGATCGCTGCGGCGACCGACACGATCCTCGCCAGCTTCAAGCTCGACGATCCCGCGGCGAGCGTGCCGGCGTTGCTCGAGATTCGCGCGAAGCTCGCCGTGCTTCCGCGCGACAGCGTGCTCGACGACAAGCGCGCGCAGCTCGACCGCATCCTGCGCGCATGTCTCGGGCTGAGGGCGGAGACGACAATTCCGCGCGCGGAAGTCGTGCCCGGCGAGACGCTGTCGCTCGCGCACCGTGTCAAAATCGCGGCGGGAATTCCGGTGCGCTGGCTCGGCGTGCGTTATCCGAACGCGGCGAATTCCGCGCTGTCCGGTCCGGCGGTTGCGCTGGTTGCGGGCAAAGAGGCCGCGCGCTCCGAACGCGTCGTGCTGCCGGCGACCGCGCGACTCACTCAACCCTACTGGTTGCGCGAATTGCCGACGCCGGGCCTTTACCGCGTCGCGGACGTCGATCGGAAATTGATCGGCCAGCCCGAGAATCCGCCGGCGTTTCCCGTGGAGTTCGTTTTCGAAATCGGCGGGCAGACCCTCACGCTGACGACCGAGCCGCTGCAGTCGGGAAAAAATTCCGCCGGTGCGCCCCGCCCACGACACCTGGACGTCGTGCCGCCGGTCACGGTGCATTTCGCGTCGATCGTGAAGCTGCTCGCGCCCGGCGCGACGCGCCCGGTCGAGGTGGAGCTGATCGCGAACCGCGCCGACAGCGCCGGCACGCTGCAGCTCGATCTGCCCGCGGGCTGGCGGGCCGCGCCGGCATCGCTGCCGTTCCGGCTCGGCGAAGTCGGAGCGAAGGCGAAATTCTCCTTTGCCGTCACCGCGCCGGCGGACGTGGGCACGGGTAATCTTCGCGCGCACGTCGTCGTCGACCAGCAATCCTACGCGAACGACCGCAGCGTCATCGACTACGACCATATTCCGTTTCAACTGCTGCAGCCGCCCGCGGTCACGCGTGCGGTCGCGGTGAATCTCGCGCTGAAAGGAAAGACGATCGGCTATCTGCCGGGCGCGGGCGATCAAGTCGGCGAATGCCTCGGTGAAATGGGTTATACCGTGAAGGAGCTGACCGGCGCCGACCTCAATCCCGCGAAGCTCACGAGCCTCGGCATCGACACGGTCGTGCTCGGCGTTCGTGCCTTCAATGAGCGCGAGGATCTCGCAGCCAACATCGCGGGACTCTACGCGTGGGTCGGGCAGGGCGGCACGGCCGTCGCGCAATACATCCGCCCGGACCGCTTGCTGCGCACGCGCGAGGTCGCGCCGACGCCGATCGCCTTCGGCACGCCGGTCAACGCGTGGCGCGTCACCGACGAAAATTCTCCCGTCACGATTCTCGCGCCCGACCATCCGGCGGTGACGACGCCGAATGCGATCGGCCCGGCGGATTTCCTGAACTGGGTGCAGGAGCGCGGCACGTATTTCCCGAGCGAGTGGGATGCGGCCGCGTTCACGCCGATCCTCGCGATGAACGATCCTGGCGAGCCGCCGCTCAAGGGCTCGCTGCTGGTCGCACGCCACGGCAAGGGCTACTACGTTTTCACGAGCCTCGGTTTTTTCCGCCAGCTGCCGAAGGGCGTGCCGGGCGCGTATCGGCTTTTTGGGAATCTTGTTTCGCTCGGGAAATGAGCGCGCCGCTCGTGCCGCCTCCGGACGACGCCGCCACCGGCCTGCCGTGGCCGCGGACGTGGCGCGGCGTGTATCTGCTCGCCGCCGGCGTGTTTGTGCTGTGGGTCGCGCTGCTGACGTGGCTGAGCCACGCGTTCCGATGAAATCGGGCATCGCGTCGTGGCACGGGCGTCCCGCCCGTGATTTTGCCGGCAGCTCCGGAAAACAAATCACGCGCGGATCGCCCGTGCCACGCAAAGCATGAACGCGCTCGATTACCTCGTGCTCGTCGGCACGCTGCTCGGCATCGCGGCGTTCGGCATCTGGCGCACGCGCGGGCGGCGCGACCTGCAAAGTTACCTGCACGGCTCGACGCAGACGCGCTGGTTCACGATCGGACTCTCGGTGATGGCGACGCAGGCGAGCGCGATCACGTTTCTGTCGACGCCGGGTCAGGGTTATCAGGACGGCCTCGGCTTCGTGCAGAATTATTTCGGCGCACCGCTCGCGCTGATCGTGATCGCGGCGGTGTTCGTGCCGATTTACCGCCGGCTGAATGTCTACACGGCTTACGAATATCTCGGCCAGCGCTTCGACCGCAAAACGCGTTTCCTCGGCGGCGTGCTGTTTCTCGTGCAGCGCGGTCTCGGCGCGGGCATTACGATCTACGCGCCGGCGATCGTGCTCTCGACCGTGATGGGCTGGCCGCTCGGCCTCACGATCGTCGGCAGCGGCCTGCTCGTCACGCTCTACACCGTCGCGGGCGGCAGCGATGCGGTGAACCTCACGCAAAAATGGCAGATGGGCGTGATCTTCGCCGGCATGATCGCGGCCTTCGTCGTGCTCCTCACGAAGCTGCCGCCGGACCTCACGTTCGGCAACGCGCTCACCGTCGCGGGCGGTTTCCACAAGCTCGACGCCGTCGACTATTCGCTCGATCCGGCGCGGCGCTACACGATCTGGTCGGGCGTGCTCGGCGGGATGTTTCTCGCGCTGTCGTATTTCGGCACGGACCAGTCGCAGGTGCAGCGTTACCTCGCCGGCGCGTCGCTGCGCGAGAGCCGGCTCGGGCTGATGTTCAACGCGATTTTCAAGATCCCGATGCAGTTCTTCATCCTGCTGCTCGGCGCGTTTGTTTTCGTCTTCTACCAGTTCGAGCGGCCGCCGGTGTTCTTCAACCAGCCGGCGTGGCAGCGCGCGGTGGAGCACGATGCCGGCGGAAAACTCCGCTCACTCGAAAGCGATTTCGCCGCTGCGCATGCCGACAAGGAGGCGAAGATTAAAACCTGGCTCGTCGCGCAACGCGCCGGCGACGCGTCCGCCGCCGAATCCGCGCGCGGCGCGGCCCGCGCGGCGCAAACGCGTCTCGATCAGATCCGCACCGACGCGAAAGCGGCGCTGCGCGCGGCCGATCCCACGGCGCCGACGAACGATGCCGACTACGTTTTCATCACGTTCATCCTGCAGCATCTTCCGCACGGCTTGATCGGATTGCTCGTGACGGTCTTCTTCGCCGCCGCGCTCAACTCGAAGGCCGCCGAGCTCAACGCGCTCGGCTCGACCACGACGATCGATTTCTATCGTCCGCTACGCGGAGCGGCCGCGACCGACGCGGAATGCGTGCGCGCGACGCGCTGGTTCACCGCGATGTGGGGCGTCGTCGCGATCGGTTTCGCGTTGTTCGCCCACCTGTCGGAAAACCTGATTCAGGCCAGCAACATCCTCGGCTCGATTTTCTACGGCGTGATGCTCGGATTGTTTCTCGTGGCATTCTTCCTGAAGAATATCGGCGGCACGGCGGTGTTCTGGGGCGGACTCGCGGCGCAGGCGCTGGTGATCGTGCTCTACGCGACGCTGAACATCTCCTACCTCTGGTATAACGTGATCGGCTGCGCGGCCTGCATGCTCTTTGCGCTCGGGCTGGAGGCGCTTCGCAAAAGCGGATGAGTGCGGCGCCGGTCATCTGTTTCGGGCAGCAGCCGTGCGGGTTTTTTCCGCGGCGGTTTCTCTACGCGAAATTCGTCACGGCGCGGCGGCTGCAGGCGGAGCTCGGCGGCGAGATCGTGTTTTTCTTCCACGACTCCGACCACGATCCGCGCGAGACGCAGACGATCCTGCGGCACCGGAAGACGGGCGAGGCGCAGGCGTTCAATTTCGCCGTCGCGAGCAAAGTGCAGCGCAAGTGGTCGCCGCTCTTCGCGAAAAAAATCGCCGACGGCTGGCAGGCGAACACCGCGCGGCAGCTCGGCGCGTTCGTGGATGCGCGCTGGATCGAGGCGTTCAAGGCGACCGCGGCGGCCAACGTGGCCGACTTCTGCCTCGAGATGTATCGGCGGATGGGACTGCTCGACAGCGTGCGCGTCGTGCGCTCGGGCGATGCCACGGTGCGGCGCGCGGCGTGCGACGTGGCGGATTTTTTCGCCGACGTGCCGCATGAAGGCGAGCTCGTGCGCGCGCGGTGGCAGGACGGCGCGCTGAAGCTGCACGAGGGCGGCGATCGCTACGTGACGCTGCCGCCGGCGCCGACGCTGGCGAAGGAGCAGATCAGCCCGACGCGCGATACGCGACTGAAGTGGATGCAGTCGGTCGTGCGGTGCACGCACTACATCGCGGGCGCGGGCGAGCAGGCTTATTTGCGTTGCGAGGACGCGCCCGAGATCGCTTTTGTGAAGCGCGATGCCATCGACCGGTCCGACGAAGCTTACACGGAAACCTGACGCGCCCGGACCGCTGCTGGCGTTCGGCGCGCATCCGGACGACATCGAGTTCGGCTGCGGCGGCGTGATCGCGCGCGAAACCGCGACGGGCCGCCGCGTGCATTTTGTCGTGTGCTCGCGCGGCGAAGCGGCGTCGAATGGCACGCCCGCGCAACGCACGCGCGAGGCAAAGCGCGCGGCGGCGTTGCTCGGCGCGACCGTGGAGTTTGTCGATCTCGGCGGCGATGCGCACTTCGAAGTCGGCGCCGCGCACGCGCTCGCGCTCGCGCGGATCATCCGGCGCGTGCGGCCGGCGGTCGTGCTCGCGCCGAGCGTGGTGGAGAACCAGCACCCGGATCACGCGAAGCTCGGCCGGCTCGTGCGCGATGCCGCGCGGCTCGCGCGCTACGGTGGTTTGAAGGAGCTGCGCCCCGCGGCGGCACACGCGATCGATCAATTGTTTTTCTACGCGGTGTCGCCCGAGGCGGAGCCGACGGATCTCGGGCGCGTTCTGGTGGATGTCTCCGACGAAAAAATTCTCCGCACGTGGAGGGCCGCGATGCTGGCGCACGCCTCGCAGATGAAGACGCGCGATTACGTCGAGCTGCAACTCACGCGTGCGCGGCTGAACGGGCTGCGCGCCGGCGTCGGGCACGCGATCGCGTTGTTTCCGGGCGATCCGCTCGTGGTTTCGTCGCTCGCATCCTTGGAGCGCGCGGCGCGTCAGTTCTGACATCATGGGTCGCGTGCTGGCTATCGGAGAGGTGGGGCGTCTGTCTTGCAGACACCGAGCGGCGAAATTGGCGTCTGCAAGACAGACGCCCTACAGCGCAATCCCATGAGCGCGGCGCGTCCGTTGAAGATCGGCATCACCTGTTATCCTTCGGTGGGAGGCAGCGGGATTCTGGCGTCGGAGCTCGGCGAGGAGCTCGCGGCGCGCGGGCACGAGATTCATTTCATCAGCTACGAGCCGCCGTTTCGGCTGCCGGCGAATGCGCCACGCGTTTTTTTTCATCCGGTGCAGGTCAACGGTTACGATCTGTTCAAGTATCCCGACTACACGCTGCCGCTGTCCGTGAAGATGGCCGAGGTGAGCCGCGACGCCGGGCTCGACGTGCTTCATGTGCACTACGCGGTGCCGCACGCGACGGCGGCGATTCTCGCGCAGTCGATGCTGCCCGAGGGAAAACGGCCGCGGGTCGTCACGACGCTGCACGGCACGGACACGACGCTGCTCGGGCGCGATCCCGGCTACGGCCCGGCGATCCGCCATGCGCTCGAACGCTCGGACGCGGTGACGACCGTCTCGGAATTTTTGCGGCAGGAAACGCAGCGGCTCCTCGGCATCACGCGCGAGATCGACGTGATCCATAATTTCTTCGAGCCGCACGCGCCGCGCCGCTCGCGCGCGGAGGTGAGAGGCGAACTCGGCCTCGCCGCGGGCGAGGCGATGGTGCTGCACCTGTCGAATCTTCGCGCGATCAAGCGGCCCGACGTGCTGCTCGACGCCGCGGAGCGGATGCGCCCGCGCGAAACTTTCCGGCTCGTCGTGCTCGCCGGCGGCGACTCGGCGGCGTTCGTCGCCGACGCGGCGCGGCGCGGGCTGGCGGAGCGCGTGATCGTGCGCGAGCGCGTGAGCGAGATCGAAGACTACCTGCAAGCCGCGGATGTGGCGCTGTTCAGCTCGGACCTGGAGAGTTTCTGCCTGAGTATTCTCGAGGCGATGTGCTTCGGCTGCCCGAGCGTGGCGACGGCGGTCGGCGGCATTCCCGAGGTGATGCGCTCGGGCGAACACGGCCTGCTCGTGCCCGCCGGCGACGCGGACGCGCTGGCGCGCGGCGTGGAGGAATTGCTGCGCGATCGCCCGAAGCGCGACGCGCTCGGCCGGGCCGGGCAAGCGCGGGCGCGTGAGCATTTTTCCGCGGCGGTCATCGTGCCGCGCTACGAGGCGCTGTATCGGAGAGTTTGCCGGTAGCGGTCGGCTTCAGCCGGCGTGATGCGAGCGCGCGGCGATTCGGAACCGGTTTTCGCCGGCGCTGACAGTGGCGAATATGCCACGCGCGATTTGGAAAGGATCGATCAGCTTCGGACTCGTGACAATTCCCGTCGGGCTGCACACCGCCACGCGGCACGAGGAGCTGAAGTTTCGGATGCTGCGCAAGAGCGACCTGAGCCCGATCAACTACAAGCGCGTGGCGGAGGTCGACGGCAAGGAAGTGCCGTGGGACGAGATCGTGAAAGGCTACGAGTATGAAAAGGGAAAATTCGTCGTGCTGACCGACGAGGATTTCAAACGCGTCGATCTCGAGGCGGCCGAGACGATCGATATCGTGGACTTCGTCGACCTCGACGAGATCAACCCGATTTTTTTCAACAAGCCGTATTACCTCGAGCCGCAGCGCGGCGGCGCGGGCGCCTACGGGCTGCTGCGCGACGTGCTGGCGAAAACCAACAAGACCGGCATCGCGAAGGTCGTCATCCGCAACCGCCAGCACCTCGCCGCGGTGAAGGCCAACGGCAGGATGCTCGTCCTGGAAATCATGCACTTCGCGGACGACCTGGTTTCCGCGGACGAGTTCAAGGTGCCGGAGGAAAAAAAGCTGGGCAAACGCGAGGAGGCGATGGCGATGACGCTCGTCGAGCAGATGACCGAGAAGTGGGATCCGACGCGCTACACCGACGAATACAAATCGGCGCTGATGAAAGTCATCGACCGCAAGATCGAGAGCGGCGGCAAGGCGCTGCCCACCGAGAAGACGCATCAGCGCAAGGCGACGAACGTCATCGACCTCGTCGAAGTCCTCCAGCGCAGCCTCAACGAGGCCGGCAAAGGCGGCGCGAAGGCAGGCGGCGGAAAAGCGGCGGCGAAAGAAAAGGAAAAGCCCGCCGCAAAGCGACGCGCGCACCACAGGAAGGCGGCGTGAGCGCCGCCGTCGGCGCGGCGCAATTTCGAAGTTCGTTGCCGCTGCAATCGACGCGTTTCCTGCCGGTCGGTGCCGGATTGCAGTAGCGCGTCTGTCTTGCAGACGCCGGCGCGTGCAAGACACGCGCCCTACAATCACCGGAAGCGGAAACGCGTTGCGACTTTTGGCGCCGTCTCAACGGCGGATGATCGGCTCGCCTTCCTTGACGGTGATCTTGAGGCCGGAGGTATCGACATTCTTCGCGTTCTCGATCGTGAGGCCGCGCTGGGCGACGATGTTGCAATTCTCGAACGTGATGCCGTCGATGAAGCTGTCGGGCAGGCCGTGCATCGAGCCGACGTTTGTTGCGGTGCCGTGCAGGTTGATGATTCTCACGTTGCGGACGATAGGGAGAACTTTCGCCGGTGGGGCGATCGGCGGCACCATGCGCCAGGCCATGTTGAACTCGACGACCTCGCGTGCGCTGCGCAGCTCGATGTTGCGATAGGTGATGTTCTCGACGACGCCGCCGCGGCTCGGCTGCGACTTGAAACGCACCGGCGCCCAGTTGTCGGCCTCGACGATGCAGTCGCGCACCTCGACGTTGCGAATGCCGCCGGAAGTCTCGCTGCCCATCGCCGCGCCGCCGTGGCCGTAGGCGAAGGTCGTTTTTTCGATCACGATGTCTTCGCACGGGCGGGCGACGCGCAGGCCGTCTTCGTCCTTGCCGGACTTGATCGAGATGCAGTCGTCGTTGCAGTCGAAATAGCAGCCGGTGATGAGGACCTTGCGGCACGAGTCGACGTCCATGCCATCGGAGCTGGGAATGTAGTGCTCGGCCTTGGCGGTGAGATTCGCGGCGACGACGTCTTCGCAGTAAATGAAAACGTAGCCCCAGCGCGCCTCGTTTTTGAGTGTGAGGCCGGAGATGCGCACGCCGGTGCAGTTCTGAAACACGATGGAGCGTGGCGGTGTGTTGATGCTGATTCCGCCGCTGCCGTTTCCACCGCCGAAACCACCGCGCGGAAGTGCGATGCCCGCGGCGTTGATGATCGGTGTGTTCGTGCGATCCGGCGCGAGACTGATCGTGGCGGTCGTGGGCAGCGGTGAAGGATAAACGTCCTGCGGCTTCGGCAGCGCGATCGGCGCGGCGGGCGCGGCGGCGTTTGCCGATGCGGCGTTGGGTCCGCGTCCGGGGGTGTTGCCGCGCGCGGCAGCGCCGGGCTGGCCGGCGTTCGGGCCGCCGCGTCCCGGAGCGCCGGCGCCGCGTCCGCCGCGACCCTGGCCGAAGTTCGACCATGCGTCGCCGGAGGCGTCGATCGTGCCTTCGCCGGAGACGGAAACATTTTTCATGCCGACGAAGTTCAGGAAAGCCGAAGTCCAGTAGCGCTCGATGCCTTCCCAACGCGTGTAGATCGCGGGGAAATCCTCGATGTTGGTCGTGCTCTTGAGCACGGCGTCCTTGTCGACGCGAAGATTCACGCCCGGCTTGAAATAAAGCGCGCCGCTGAGAAACGTGCCCTTCGGCACGACGATCGTGCCGCCGCCGTTTTTCGCGCACTCGTCGATCAACGCCTGGATGGCTTTCGTGTTCACCGTCTGCCCGTCGCCGACCGCGCCGTGTTCGGTGATCGGGAATGTTTTGCTCGCGGGGTTCGGCGACAGGCAGCCGGAGACGAGCAGGAAAGAAAGCGCGAGAGCCGCGAAGGCGACGGAGAGACGTTTCATGGAAGCGGGGGCGAAGGCGTGGAGCAGAGTTTGAGGCCGGAGATGCGCAGGACGCAGGCGAAGTCGCAGGGTTTCGCGGCGGGAAACTTTAGATGCTGATCGGTGCGCGCGGCAGTGTCACGGAGCACTGGGATGCGGCGAAGGCATGGCCGACGAGAAGGAGTGAGAGGGTGCGCCCGGAGGAAATTTTCATTGGCATGGACAACGTGAAATTTTTCCTAGCGCTTCGTGGGCTCGGACGCCGCAGGCGGCGTGGCTGGCGTGCGCGGCGGATCGCCGGCCATCGGGCCGCGACGACCGGGCGCGCCGGGTCCGCCGGGCCGCGCGGGATCGAGCTGCGGATCGGGCGGCAAATGGAAATTTTCCAGCGGATCCGGATGCGCGGGATCGAAAGCTTTCCAGTCGTCGACGAGGTTGCCCTCGGCGAACGGCAGCTTCGCCGCGACGATCGCGTTCACGATGCACTTCGAGAGCTCGTAGGCGCCGTAGTCGTTCTGATGCGTGCCGTCGACGAAGGCCTTCGGGAGATTCTCCGCGCCGATCGCGGCGTAGAGCGTGGTGCTGAGCGCGTTGAGATCGAGGAGTGGGACGTTCTGCTCCTTCGCCACGTCGCGCATCGCGTCGGGAAAACCGCCGAGCGTCTGCTGCGGCTGGCCCTTCGCGTCGAAAAAATTGGTGCGGAGATTCTGCGAGGTCACGAGCACGGGCGTGGCGCCGTGGTCGCGCGTGTCCTTGATGAACTGCACGAAGAACTGCTTGAACTGATCCAGCGGCGTGCCGCGGTCGTTGATGCCGAACTGAATCAGCACGTAGTCGCCGGCGTGGATTTCGCTCATGAGCTTCGGCCAGCGGCGCTCGCTGAAATAACTGCGCGCCGACTCGCCCGACTCGGCATAGTTGGCGATGAGCACGGGCGGCTTGAACCAGCGCGGCAGCATCTGGCCCCACGCGCCCCACGGCTCCATCATCTGGTCGGTCATCGTCGAATCGCCGACGAGATAGACGGTCGTCGGTTTTTCGACGTTGGTGATCTCGAGCGCGGACAACGCCGCATGCGCGTCGCCGAACTCGAGCGTGAGCTTCTCATCCCAATCCAGCTCGATGAACTGGGTGCGCGTGCTGTCGTCCTTCGCGTCCCACTGCAGATAAAGGATCGGCTCCTTCTCGCGCGCCTTCAGCGCGACCATGCCGCCGCCGGGAATGCGCGGCGAGCGCAGATGCACGAGAAACGTGAAACGCTTCGTCTGGCCCGCCGGCACGTGCACCGCCTCGAGCATCAGGCGGCGCGTTTCCGATTTCACGGTCGTGACGGTTTCCTCGGTGGGATCGCCGAGCGTGACGTCGACCCGATACGCGCCGGGATCGAGCCGCGTGGAAAAGAAAAATGGACGCTGGTTTTCGCCCGTGACGAAGCCCGCGCCATTGCGATCGACGAAGGAAACCTTCGAGCCGAGGTCGAAGCCGTAGGTGCGGTTGACGTTGTAGACATCGTCGGCTTTCACCGCGGTGAAGCCGGCGACGGGCTTCGGGCCGAAGGAGTATTTGAGGGCGACGGCTTCCGCGGCGGAAGCGGAGACGGCGGCGACGACGGCAAACGCAGAAGCGAACGCGAGCCCAGTGGCGCGCGATGAGGGGTGGGGTTGCATGGAGAAAAAATTCCCGCGCCCGAATGGTCAGCGCGGTGCGGAGGGCGCGCCGTAGAACGCGCGGTAGACGCGTTCCCATTCGTCGGCGATCAATTGGTGGCCGGAGTAGGTCGGATGAATGCCATCCCAAATCCAGTAGTCGGCCGGCGCGCGCTGGCACGCGTCGTCGAAGACTTTTTGCAGCGGCACGACGGGCGCGTGATATTTCGCCGCGAGGCGCGCGACGGCGGCGCGCACCTCGATCATCTTCGCACGCCATTCGTCGGGGCGATCGGCATTGTGTTTGCCGGGCAGGATGAACGGCTCGAGCAGCACGAACTTGATTTTCGGCAGCGCCGCGACGGTGTCGGCGAGGAGCTGATCATAGCCCTTCTCGAACTCGGCGACATCGAGCGGCTGATTGCGGCGAAAGGCGGCGTCGACGTCGTTGATGCCGATCAGGATGCTCAGCACGTCGGGCTTCAGGTCGAGCGTGTCAGCCTGCCAGCGCTTCGCGAGGTCGGCGACCCGGTTGCCGCTGACGCCGCGATTGATGAACGTGAGATGCAGCTCGGGAAATGCCGCGCCCTGCCGCGAGGCGATCACGAAGACGTAGCTGTGGCCGAGGATATGATTCGGGTCGGCCGTCCGGCCGCGATTCATGTCGGTGATCGAGTCGCCTTGGAAGAGGATGCGCGTGCCGGCGGGAAACAACGGAGCCTCGCTCGCGCGCGCCGACGAGGCGGTCGCGACGAGCGCGGCGCCGGCGAGGAGGAAAGCGCGCGGTTTCATCGCAACTTCAGTCCGGTGATCTTCAGCACGTAGGCGAAATCGCACGGCTTGATCGGTGGCGTCGGCATTTTCACGGTCAGGCCTTTTTCGTCCTGCGTGAACTGCAGCGGCTTCGCGACGCCGAGCATCTCGACTTTTTCGACTTTCCCGGCGCCGTTCGCGCCCGACGCGAGCGAGGTGATGACGGCGGGCTCGTCGCCGAACGGCCACGCGAAGAGGATCGCGTAAAGCGTGTCGCCCTTGGTGGTGAAGCGCATGTCATGCGCGGTGTAGACTTTCAGCATGCCGTCGGTGATGCCGCGGGCGCCGTTGGCGTTGCCCTGCGGCGTCGGGCCTTCGCCGAAGATTTTCCACGGGCGCGTGCCGTAGATCGCCTCGCCGTTCACGCCGAGCCAGTCGCCGATCTCGAGCAGCCGCACCTGCTGGTTTTCCGGAATGGTGCCGTCGGCGCGGGGCGCGAGGTTGAGCAGGTAGTTGCCGTTCTTGCTCACGCAGTCGACGAGCTCGTGGATCAGCTCGCTGGCGTTGCGGATCTGGAGCGGGTCGTCGTTGTAGCCCCAGGCATTGTGCGCGATCGACGTGTCCTCCTGCCAGGAGTCCGGCGTGATGTCGGGCATCCGGCCGCGCTCGAGATCGTGGATCGCGCCGGCGAGATAGGCGGCGCCTTCGCCCGCGCCTTTGCTGAACATCGTCGCCTGCTGGCCGCGCTCCTTCGCGCGGTTGTAGAAATACGCGGTGACCTTGAGCTTCACCGGATCGAGCGCGCGGCTGTTGATGCCGTTGTCGAAGTAGAGCATCTCGGGCTGATACTTGTCGATGAGCTCCACGTTGCGCGCGACCCAGTCGGCGAGGAATTTTTCGTAGAGCGCGTCGCTGTGGTTCATCGTCCAATAGAAATCCTGCAGCGCGGGATCGGTGAGGTCGCTGGGGACGTTCGGGACGGGAATGAACGAGTAGTGTTCGACGCGGTGGTTCGAGACGCCGAAGTGCAGGCCGGCTTTGCGCGTCGCGGCCGCGAGGTCGCCGACGAGGTCGCGGTGCGGGCCCATGTCTTTCGCGTCCCACTTCGTGAGCGCGCTGTCCCACATCGCGAAGCCGTCGTGGTGCTCGGCGACGGGCACGACGTATTTCGCGCCGGCGCGCTTGAAGAGCGCCGCCCACGCATCGGGGTCGAATTTCTCGGCCTTGAAGAGCGGGATGAAATCCTTGTAGCCGAACTTGTCGACGGGACCGAAGTGCTCGGTGTGCCACTGGCGCATGCTCGAATACATGTGCTGCACATACCACTCGTTGCCGTGCGCGGGGACGGCGTAGACGCCCCAGTGGAGGAAGATGCCGAATTTCGCGTCCTTGAACCATTCGGGCACAGTGTAATTGGCGCGCAACGAATCCCACGTCGGCTGGATCGGACCGGCGGGAAGCTGCGGAGCGTCAGCCGCGGCTTTGAGTGCCACCTCGGCCGAGGCGCCGCCGCGAGCGCCGCGGGCGCCCCCGCGCGCCCCGCGGCCGCCGGGCGCGGGCGTATTCGGATCGGGCGGGGTTTCCTGGCCGAGCGCGGCGGCACCGAGCGCGAGAGCGCAAAGCGAGGCGGCGCAGAGCGACAGCGGACGGGAGAGGAGGATTCTTTTCACGAGCCTGGAGCGAGGGAGAGTGGTTTGGGACGCGGGCCCGGGCTTCCGGAGTTTTAGGATTTGTCAGCGCGGAGATAGAGAGCGAGCGAAGGCAGCGTGGGACTCGCACCCGCGGGCAATCGCAGCCACGCCATGCGATCCGCTTCGATGGCGTGACCTTTGGGCGAGAGATAAGAATCGAACGATTTCAAACGGAGGCCCTTCAAACCGGCGACGACGGTCACCGCGTGCAGGTCCGCGCCGGCGAGATCGAAGTGAACGAAATCCTGCTCGTAGAGGGCCTTGGTTTTTTCCTGGCCGAGCGCCTCGAATTTTTCCGCCATCCGCGACGACAGATCGAAGAATGGCACCGCGGCGGCCTTCGCGACTTCGTAGGACCATTCGCGATAGGGGCCGGGGCCGCGCTCGATTTTGCCGTCCTGCCAGCGATTGCGCACTGTCGGCGAAAGCACGACGGGCGTCGCGCCCTTCGCCTTCACGTCGTCGATCATCTTGCGCATATACCAGCCGAAGGTGTGGACGGTCTCGTGTTTGTTCGTGAGCGGATTGTCGATTTCCTGCGTCTCGTCGCCGAGGCCGGGCAGCGAGCCGCGGAAGCGCCACTGCCCGCGCGGGACGGACGCGGCTTCGGCGACGGGGCTGCTGTCGTTGTGGCCGAATTGGATCAGCACGATGTCGCCGGCCTTCACATCGGCGAGGAGCTGGTCCCACGCGCCCTCGAGGATGAACGTCTTGCTGCTGCGGCCGCCGCGCGCGCGATTGGCGATGTTGACCTTGGCCGGATCGAAATAATCCGCGAATGGCACGGCCCAGCCCTGCTGGTGCTCGCCCTTGCCGCGCGCGGCGGTCGAATCGCCGGCGATGAAGATCGTCGGCAGCTTGGGATCGAGCGGCGCGAGGACGGGCGCGGGATTTTTCGCGAGGTCGGGCGGCGGCGCGACGTTGGACGGAGTCTGCGCGCGAGCCGCGAGGCCGAGCAGCGCGCACACGAGGGGAGCGAGGTAACGCGTGTTCATGGAAACAAATCGGTAGCCTGAAACGATGCGGCACTTTCGGGCCGCGAACAAGACCGCAGGACGTGCGCCGCGCCGCGCGGATGCGCGCCGCGGGCCGGAAGAAAATCAGATCGGGTTGCCGTCGCGCGTGGCGGTGGGCGGATTCGTTTTCAATCCGTCGATCCGCAGCGTGAATGCGTATTTGCCGGGCGCGGCGTTGGGGAGTTTCACGCGCAGGCCGTCCGCTTCCTGGGCAAACGCGAGTTCGCCGCGCGCGCCGAGCAGCGAGACGCGTGCGATCTTTCCCTCGAGCGCGGCGGACGTGCCGAGCGAGGCGAGGAGCACTTCGTGGTTCGCGGGCCACTCGCCGATCACGATCGCGTAGAGCGCGTCGCCCTTCACGGTGAAGCGCACGTGCGGGCCCGCGTCGCCGCGATTGCCGCCGACGCCGAAGGTCGTCCAGTTGTGCGTGCCGTAGATCGCCTCGCCGTTGACGCGCAGCCATTCGCCGACGCCGAGCAGGGTGTCCTGCTGTTCCTGCGCAAACGTGCCATCGGCGCGCGGCGAGAGATTCAGCAACAGCACGCCGTTTTTGCTGACGGTGTCGGCCAGCGCGGCGACGATCGACGCCGGGCCGGAGATTTTCATATCGCTCGTGTAGCCCCACGTGCTGCCGATCGGATGGTCGACCTGCCACGCGCCGGTGCGAATGCCCGCGGGCGAGCGCGTGCCGATTTTTTCGAAGTCGATGATCGAGCCGATCGTCTGGAGATTGTTGCCGCCGGGCGCGTAGGCGGCCTTCTTCGTGCTGATCGAGACTTCCTTTCCCCACTGCACCGCGCGGTTGTAGTAATACGCCGCGACGCGCAGCTTCAGCGGATCGAGGTAGCGCTGGTCGACGCCGTTGTCGAACCACAGCATGTCGGGCTGGTATTTGTCGATCAGCTCGACGTTGCGCTCGAACCAGTTGACGAGAAATTTCTCGCACGCGGCATCGCTGCGATCGGCGACGTTGTAGAACTCGGCCCACTTCGGGTCGTAGAGATCGGCGTGCGCGTCCTTCAATTTCTGCGCGAGATCCGGCGGCGGGTTCACGAACTGGAAGTTTTCGATGCCGTGGTTGGACACGCCGAACTTCAGTCCTTGCGCGCGCACGGCCTTCGCCAGCTCGCCGATCAAGTCGCGGTGCGGGCCCATGGCCTTCGCGTTGAACGGCGTGACCTTGCTGTCCCACATCGCGAAATTATCGTGATGCTGCGCGGTCGGGACGACGAACTTCGCGCCGGCCTTCCGGAAGAGTGTGGCCCACGCGTCGGGATCGAATTTTTCCTGCGTGAAGAGCGGGATGAAATCCTTGTAGCCGAATTTTTCCTGCGGGCCGAAGTGCTCGACGTGCCACGCGCGGTCGGCGCCATACATGTGTTTTTCATACCACTCGTTGTGGTGCGCGGGGACGGAGTAGAGGCCCCAGTGCATGAACACGCCGAACTTCGCCTCGTAGAACCACGCGGGCACATGGTAATTCGCCTTCAGCGATTCCCACGTCGGCTGAAACGGTCCCGGCGGCAGCGGCGTCGGAATCTGCGCGACGGCGGCCTCGACGACTTCGAGCCGCGTCTCGGGCGCCATGTCGTAGCCGGGAGAATTTCCGCCGGCGGCAAGGAGCGCCGCCTGGGAAGGTGTGGAGGTCTGGGCGCGCGCCGCGAGGCACAGCGTAAATCCAGTGAGCAGGGCAACACGAAGCGGGAAGGAATTGCGCATGAAAAAAAAGAGCGGGCGAACGACGAACTAAACTTACGGCTTCGCCGCGGACGCGGAAGACGTGGTGGGTGAAGGTGCGGCCGACGACGGCGCCGCGGTCGAGGACGCTGCGGCTGCGCTTGCCTGGAGAAAGCCCCGGACCTTCAGCCAGTCGGCCGCGCGCTCGGGCCAGGTGGTGTGCGGTTGCGGGCCGCGCCGGATGCCGTAGCCGTGGCCGCCTTCGGTCCAAACGTGCAGCTCCGCCGGCACCCCGGCCTGGTGCAGCGCGAAGTAGAGCAGCGCGGTCTGCGCGGCGCCGGGATCGTTGTCGGAGACGGAGAGAAACGCGGGCGGCGTGTTTTTCGGGAAGACGATGTCGTCGTTGAGCGCCGGTGGCGTGACGCCGGGCTTTGCGATGCCGCCGGTGTAGATCAGCAGCGAGAAATTCGGATTCATCGGCGCGCGATCGGTGTCGTCGATCGCGTCGTAGAGCCGCTGACCGGGATGCGTGAGGACGTTGACTGCGACTTCGCCGCCGGCGGAAAAACCGCAGAGGCCGATGCGATTCGGATCGAGGCCCCATTCCGCGGCGTGCGCGCGGAGGATGCTCATCGCGCGCTGCGCATCCTGTGTCATCGGCAGCGAGCGCGCCATGCCTTCGCGCACGGGGATGCGGTATTTCAACACGGCGCCGGTGACGCCGAGGGTGTTGAGCCACGCGGCGACGTCCGCGCCCTCGTGTCCCATCGAGAGCTGAAAAAATCCGCCGCCCGGCGCGATGAGCACCGCGGCGCCGGTGTCCTTTTCCTTCGCCGGCCGGTAAATCGCGAGCGTCGGCGTGGTGACGACGCCGCGGATCATCTGCTGCGGGTCGTGTTTTTCCTCGCCGAGATTCGGTTTGTCGCCGGGTGGCAGGCCGGGCCAGACGTTGAGCAGGAGCGCGGGCCGAGGCGCTTCGCCGGCGGAAAATCCCGCCGGAAGAATCGCGGCAAACAGAAGCGCGAGCGTCGCGCGACGGAAACGGAGAGAGCGGGAGGAGGCGGCGGTCATTTGAGCAGGCGGGGAGGGGTTGAAATCAATGGACCGTCGCGGCACACGGCGCAACCTTACCGGAAACACTCGCGGGCCCGCATCCCCATAACTGGGCAGGACCGGGCGAGCGTGCGTCAGAGCGATTCGTTTTCCACGTGGTCACGGTGCGTATCGGCCAGGCCGACACACGCGCGGCTGGTGAAATCGGAGACGTTCCGCAGGACGAAAAATGCCGCGCCGCCCGCGCGCTGCGCCTTGGCGTGATCGAATTCCGCGCCAGCGACGTCATCGAGCACGATCGCGGGGCGCGTGTCGTCTTTCGCGAAGCCGAACTCGATGTCGCGGAAACTCAGCCGCGCGGCGTGGCGCGCATAGAGACCGTAGCCGGGGAGCAGGCCGAACATCGACGGCTCGGGGTAGCCTTTTTCCTGCTCGGGCGGATTGAACGCGTCGCGCGGGCCCGACATGCCGGCGCCGCGCAGGAAGAACGTGTTCACGAGATCGGCCGGCTGCTGCGCCGCCTGCGCGGGCGTGAGGCCGCCGCGCGAGACGACGCGCACGTCGCTGATGCGCACGTCCTCGATCGGATGACCCGGCAGGCCGGCGATGATGATCGGATAACGCGCATCGACATTGGACGCGACGACGTGGCTGATCGTCACGCGGCGGATCGCGCCGACCGGCGTGTTTTCCGGACCACGCGCGCGATTGCCGAGGCGCAGGAAGATCGCGGAGTTCGAGAGATCGCGCATCGTGATATTCGAGATCGCGACATCCTCGATCAACGCACCGTCGACGCTCTCGAGCGCGAGGCCGCGGCTGCGGATGAAGACGCAGTTGGAAATGGCGATGTTCTTGAAGCCGCCGTTCGACTCGGTGCCGAACTTGATCCGGCCGGTCGGGCCGTCGCGATCGGGCGCGCGGTCCTGCGCGGTCTTGAACGTGCCGTCGAGAAACGAGCCGGGATCCCAGCCGCTGACCTGGCAGCCGGTGATGGTGATGTTTTCGCACGCGCGCAATTCGCCGAGCGCGTAGGAGCTCTTGAGCACGATGGCGTCGTCGTTGGGCGCGTTGACGCTGCAGTTGACGATGCGGAGATTCCGGCACGCATCGATGTCGAAGCCGTCGCGGTTGGTGTCGACCTTGAGATTGTCGATCGTGAAGTTGTCGACGCCGGTGGCGAGGAGACCGAACCAGCCGGCCTGAAGAATCGAGAAATCGCGGAGGACGACGTTGCGGCAATTTTTCAGCGCGATGGTCTTGTTGCCCGAGCCGGGCCCGCCGCCGAAACCGCCGAAGTTGCCGCCGCCATTCGCTCCGCCGCGTGCGCCCGGGCCGCCGGGGCCACGAGCGCCGTCGCGTGCGGGCGGCGGAGTGGAGGCGCCGGGGTTCGCGCCGGAGACGGCGGGACTCGCGGCATTCGGCGGAGCGGCCGGCGCGCCCGCCGCGGCGGGCGGCGGAAGATCGCCGGGGCCGAAGGTGCCGTTCGGTCCCTGCGGGCCGCGGCCGCCGCGGCCACCCCCACCGCCGCCACGCACGAGGCCCTTGCCGAAGAGCCGGCCGCTGCCGGTGATGGCGACGTCCTCGAGATTTTCGCCCCAGATCAGGCTGTCGTGCCAGTGGCTGTGGCCGAAGTCCTGATACTGCTTGTCGCCCCACTCGTTGGGCTCCGGCGGATCGTAAGCGCCCCCGTCGGTCGAGGGCGAAGCGGCGACGATCGTCGCGCCGGCATCGAGCTGCAGCGTGAGGTGGCTCTTCAGCCGGATCGAAAAACTCAGATACGTGCCGGCGGGAATTCGCACCGTGCCACCCCCAGCCGCGGCGGCGGCCTCGATGGCGCGATTGATCGCGGGGCTGTCGACGGCCTTGCCGTCGCCGATGGCGCCGAAGGAACGCACGTCGAATTCCGCCGCGCGCAGCGACGCAATCGACAACGATAGAAAAGCGAGCAGACCGCAAATCTGCCGCGGGGAATGCAGGGTGGGGTAACGCATTTTGGGCGCGCACTATGCCGGCGCGCCAAGCCGCGCGGCAAGCGCGCGCGGTCCGAAGATTCCCGGACGGTCAGAGGGGGACCCCCGCGCCGGCCAGATCGCAAGATGCCAGGTGCCTTCGGTCGGGAAAGGCGGCGGGCCGTCGCCCGGTTCTCCCGCCGAGTGCGTGCTGGCAGCCCACCGCTGGAATTTTCACTTCTCCTGCATCGGTCGATTGACGCAAAATTTACTGTATATAGTATTTTTTACTATAACACGATTCGCACTAATGTAACAAAAACAGGCTTCCAATATTTTATAATAGTATGCAGTAAGGATGCGCTTCAGCCGAGGACTCCATCCACCCGGTCACACATTCCAAAACCCAAGCAGGTCGCGCCGAGCCGCGGTTTCATCAACCGGCGGAAGCGGCGTCGGTATGTTTGGTCCCACGCTGAACATGAAAACTCGTCGCTCTTTGGCGCGGCTATTCGCAGCCGCTTTGGTCGGATCGATCGCCCTGGCGGTCGCTGAATCCCGCGCGCAGGTCACCCTGCCGGTGAATATAGATTTCGAGACCGCGGAAAGCTTCTCGACCGGAAGCCTGCACAATCAAAACGGCTGGCAGGTGACGCAGGGGACAGCCTCGATCATCACCAGCCTTCATTTTTCGGGTTCGCAAGCCGTGTCGCTGCCGGCAGCAACGCCTCCCGCGACGATTTCGCAGTCCTTCGCGCAACTCGTCGACGAGAATGTGATCTTCGTCGATTTCTACGTCATCCCGGTGGCGGACACGAGCCTCTCGGACACGACGCTGATCGACGTCGGTAGCTCGCGGGCCGGTTTTGTGAAGGTCGGCGCCGCTGGCGAGGTCTACGCCTTCGACGGCGATGGGAGCGGCGGCGGCACCTGGGTTGCCACAGGAGTGACTGCTACCATCGGCACCAACGGTCAGGCGAGCGGCTGGATCAGGTTTACCATGCGCCAGGACTATACGGCGAAGAAATGGGACCTTTATCTCAACGGCACGATGGTGAAAGCCAAGCTGGGCTTTCGGCAGAACACGTCGGCCTTTTTTTCGCTCTTCACTCTTCGGGGCGCACCGGACGACGACGCTTATCTCGATTATTTTTACGCCGGCGCGACCAATCCATTGTTTACCGACGCCGACAAGGACGGGATGGAAGATGCATGGGAAACGACCCACGGTCTCGATCCCGAGGTCGACGACCGCGATGGCGACTACGACGGCGACGGCCTCACGAACCTGCAGGAATACGTGCTCGGCACGGCCCCGGATACCAGCGACACCGATGCGGATGGGCTGTCCGACGCGTTGGAGGTGGCCATCGGAACGGATCCAACCGTGTCCGACCTGGCATCGGTGCCGACCGTGATTGGCAGTCTCCGCCTTTTCCTCACGGCAGGGGCGGGTGTGACGCTGGACGGTTCCGGGAACGTCAGCACCTGGGCGGACCAATCGGGACTCAGCCACGATGCGACACAGGCGACTAGCGGCCAGCGTCCGCTCTGGGTGGATTCCGCCCTGAACGGCCAGCCAGTATTGCGCTTCGACGGGGCGGACGACACGCTGGCTTTGCCGGACTTCATTTCGAGCGCTACCGCCGGTGAGGTTTTTCTCGTAGGCCGTCTGGCGGACGAGCCCAACGAAACGAACAGCGTCTTTCAATTCGGCACCGGGGGAGGCACCGTGTATACCGACGGGACTCTCTACGACGATTTCGGAATCACCGACAGCACCGGCCACGCGGGCCCGCCGCTGGGCCGACTCCAGCAGCCCCACATCTTCGACTCTTCCGTCAGCGTGACCGGCGAATCGATCTCACGGTTCAATGGAATCGAATATCTGATCCGTTCCGGACAGACGGTGTCGTTTCGAACCGATCCGTTGATCGGCGGCGACCAGGGAGGCGGCCATTTTCCCGGGGATGTGGCGGAGATGATCGTTTACAATCGCGCGCTGAATGCGTCGGAACGAAAGGCGATGAATATCTATCTCGCGCTGAAATATGGCATCCCGGGAAACATCGCCCAGCCGCCTCCCTCCGATATGTTCATCGCGCCCATCTCGTCGACCAGGCTCGAGATCGGGTGGACCTCGTTCGAGACGAATTGGTATGCGGCTGCGACCATCGAGCGCAAGGCGGGCGCGGGCGACTTCGAGCCGTTGACGACGCTCGGCGACGTGACGGGCTTTGAAGACTCCGGATTGACTCCCGGCGAGACCTACACCTACCGGGTGAAGATCACGAATTTTGCCGGCACCTCGGATTACAGCTCGACGGTGGCCCTGACGCAGCCCTTGAATGCGCCGGAACTGCCGGGCGACGGACAGCGGCTCTGGTTGCGCGCCACGGCGGCGGGACTTTCGGCTGCAGGCCCGATTGCGCGTTGGATGGACCACAGCGGAAATGGAAACGACGCGACCCAGGACGACAGCGGCGAGCAGCCGGAGCTGGTGATGAACCAGGTGAATGGCCTGCCGGTCATTCGCTTCGATGGCGACGATATATTGAACCTGCCCGACGTAATGGCGGGAGCCGTCGCGGGAGAGATTATCGCGGTCGTGAAGGTCACTCCCGAGGTCGATCAGAACAATGACTTGTGGGTCTTCGGCACCGGGCAAGGCACAGGATATTACAACAGCGAGACGCACTACAATGATTTCGGTTCTTCGGACACCCAATCTTCCCTACCTATGCCGGACGAGGCCCTTTCTGCTTATCACCTTTTCAACACGTCCTCGGGTGACGGGATGTGGATCGAACGCTTCAACGGCGTGGAACGGCTGGGCGTGGCCGACGTCACCGTAGCGTTCGGATCGGCTCCTAACCTCGGCAATGGCGACCTCAGCGGGGACATTGCAGAGCTTATTGTTTATGATCGGGTGCTGTCGCAGAGCGAGCGCGAAGCCGTCTATGCCTACTTGAGCGGCAAATACGGCATCGCGCATGGGTATTCCGCAGACTCGATCGATTATAATGCTGACGGCGTGCCGGATGCCGCCGGCGCGCGGATACTCGGCATCGATCCCACGAACATGGACGACGATGGCGACGGAATCCGCAATGACGCCGAGCTGCAGAACGGCACCGACCCGCTCTCCGTCGACACCGACGGCGACGGGGTGAACGACGACGAAGACGCCTATCCGCTGGATCCCACGCGATGGGATCCACTCGAGTCGTCGCCCGGCGATACAACTGCGCCGACGATCACGCTCCAATTGCCCGCCGACGCCGTGTTGCTGTGAAACCTCAATTCGCTTCGACCATGCACTGCACACTTTCTTCGTGCTCGATTCGCGTCCTTCCGGTCTGGCGGCGGGTTTTGTCCGCCGCGCTCGTTCCGCTTTACCTCAATTTTGCCATTCCGGTCGTGCCGATGGCGCTCGCGCGCGTGACCGCGGCTACTCCGGGCGCGATGACGACCGAAATGCCCCCCGAGCCCGACGCGCCGCCGATTCGCACGCGCAAGAATATCAAAGTGAACCGGCAGCTCCCGGCTGCGGCGCGGCGCGCGAATCGGTCGGTCGCGCCGGTGCTTTCCGCGAATCCCACCGACGCGGAACTGCTGCGATCGGGAGGGTTGCCCGAGCCTCTGGTGCCTTCCGCGCCGTCCACCGAGCAGGCTGACAACGCGGCGCTGGCGGTTGCGGTAAAAGCTTTTTCCAACTCGGGCGATTCAAGGGAGTTTGAGAACTTCCTTACCGCGCACTCGGAATCTCGTTGGGCGATGAGCCTTTGGCTCAATCTTGGGCTCATTTATTTTCAAACGAGTTATTTCTCGAAGGCCTTGCCGGCATTTGAAAAGAGCTGGCAACTCGGGAAGGCGGCGACCAACGCCGAAGCATATGCAGTGGCTAACCGCGCCGTCTCGGAGTTCATGCGCCTGAATGCCCGTTTTGGTCGAGCGGATTTTGTAGAGGCGTTGAACAAAGAGATCGCCGGACGAACATTTACTGGACGGGCAAAAGAATACGTGACCGGGGCAAACGAAGGTCTTTGGATCATGCGTCATTTTCCAGAACGCGGTTTCCTGTGTGGACCGGCTGCTCTTACGAATCTGCACCAGATGCTTAGGCCCGGTGTCCCGCTGCCGGCATGTATTCCGGAAGCCAAATCCACGCCGAAGGGATTTGCCCTTACTTCAGTTTGGGAACTCGCACATCTGGCTGGGCTTGACCTCCAAATGGTGCGCCGTGCGCCGGGATCTGTCGTTATCGCGCCAGCAGTAGTGCATTGGAAGGTCGGGCACTATTCCGCGTTGTTGACTGAAGAGAATGGGGTCGCTCATTTCCAAGACCCGACTTTCGGTTCACCTAATACGAATTTTACCGCCTCGCGCGCGGCGTTAGATACTGAGGCCTCGGGCTACATGCTTATTCCGGCAGGCCCGTTGCCTGCAGGTTATACCGCAGTCACCGCCGACGAAGGTAAAAACATATGGGGAAAAGGTCCTACGAGCGGACCTGCATCAAATCGCACGCGTGCCGAAGACGAGAAAACGTGCAAGTTCGCCAGTGGCGGCATGATGGTGGCGAGTGCCCACCTGATGGTCGCCAGCCTCAACTTGACGGATACTCCCGTTCGTTATGCGCCACCCGTAGGGCCGGCAGTGATCTTTACTTTCACTTACAACCAGCGTGAAGCGAGTCAGCCAACCACGATGGACTACGGGAACAATGGCCCGCAATGGATGCACAATTATCTGTCGTTTATCGACGAGGTGCGTGGGGGTTCAACTGGCGCTTACACTTATGCTCCATTTGTCCGGCTAGTCGGCGGCGGAACAGAGGCTTACACTGCGTCCTCTTCGAGCTCTGGCACCGATCTGACATCCTATACATTCGATATTCAGATGGATAGCCAGACGACGCTGAATAAAATCGATGCCCAGACTTATGAACGAACCAGTCTGGACGGGTCTAAACTCGTCTACGGATTTAGAACCGGGTCGGCCGGTAGCCGGCGTTACTTTCTAACGGAGATCGACGATAGTTGGGGGAATGCGCTCACGCTTGATTACGATTCGTCCGCCCGTTTGGTGTCGATCACTGACGCAATTGGGCAGGTGACGACGCTAGACTACGACGATGAGAACAATGACCTGTTGCTCACCAAGGTCACGGATCCTTTTGGTCGTTACTGCACCATCACCTACGACAACGGCGGCAGGCTCACTTCGATCACCGATGTGATCGGACTCACGTCGACGGTCGGATATGATGGCTCGTCCACATTTATCAATTCGCTTACGACCCCCTATGGTGCCAGTAGTTTTGCCTACGGCGAAGACAGCGGTAACCGCTGGCTTACTTTGACCGACCCACAAGGCTCCACGGAACGCGTCGAATACCTTGGCGCCTACGACCAGGAAGTTCTCGACGCGCCACTGGTTGGGCCGATCCCGGACGGGATGGATGTTTTCAATGGCGCGGAAAATTATCGTAACACGTTTTACTGGGACAAGAAGGCCTACATGGAGCACCCGGGCGATTATCACGCGGCGAGAATATATCATTGGACGCACACGGCATCCGGAGAGACATCCGGAAATCTCGAAAATGAAAAAATGCCGCTGGAGGCGGCGCGCACGTTCTACAATTATGTGGGTCAGGTTTACGCCAACGTTGACGGGACAAAGGCTCTGATCACCGCCCGAGGCCGCGCCTTGGGCGATAGCTCGAGTGAGGTGAGTCAACTTACCTACGACACTTCGGGGCAGCTGACTTCTATGTGCGATTCGATAGGCCGAAAGGTGACTTACGTCGGTGGTGTGGTCACACCCATCGACATCCAGCAAAAGACCGGCTCCGGTTCCACCCACGAATCCGTCGAGAAGCGCGTTTACATCTCCCCGCAGAAACTTCCCGTTTCCGTAACGGACGCCGCGGGTCAGACCACCAATTTCCTGTATAATTCGCGCGGGCAGCTTATCGCCTCCATTGACCCCCGTGGCGTCACAACCATCCGAAGCTACGATGAAAACGGATATCTCACGCGCGTTGACACGCTGGCTTCAGGTATTGCCGTGGAGGTGCTTTTCGACGATGTTTACCCTTACGGCGTGGAAATCACCGACTACGGCGATAACCCGACGGAGGCCTTCGTTTCTGATGCGACCCACGTGGAATCGATCGATGTCACGCAATGCGACGTGCTCAAGACCACGAGCTTTGCCTACGACGACTACGGGCGCGTGCAGAGCGCCACCGATTCCGAGGGCTACACGGTGACATTCGACTACGACGATTTCGATCGGCCGACCGTCGTCACCTATCCCGACACCACCTACACCCAGATGGTCTATGACCGGCTCGACCCGATCAAGACGCGCGACCGGCTCGGCCGCTGGACCGAGACGACCTACGACGAATTGCGCCGGCCGATCATGGTGCGCGACGCGCTCAACCGCCGCACGCTCTACCAGTGGTGCAATTGCGGCAGCCTCGCCGCGATCGTCGACCCCCTGGGTCGGCGCACGTCGTGGCTCCGCGACCTCGAAGGCCGCGTCGTCGCCAAAAATTACCCCGACGGCACGCACGACGACTATGCCTACGATGAGATCGACGGCCGGCTCATGTCGTTCACGGATGCGAGCGGCCAGGTGACAAACTACACCTACAACTCCGACGGCACCGTGGCCGGAATAAGCTACAGCAACGCCACCGTGACGACGCCCAGCGTCAGTTTCAGCTACGATACCTACTACCCGCGGATAGCTTCGATGACCGATGGACTCGGCACGACCACTTACACCTACAACACCATTCCCACGAGCCCGACGCTCGGCGCCGGCCGTCTCGCCTCGATCGATGGCCCGCTGGACAACGACACGATCGGCTACACCTACGACGAGCTCGGTCGCGTGGCGACCCGTTCGATCGACGGCACGGCCAACGAAACCGATTACACCTACGACGACCTGGGCCGGTTGACCGAGGTCACAAATCCGCTCGGCACTTTCGATTATGCCTACGTGGATGCGACGAACCGGCTCGACCACGTGGATTATCCGAACGGCCAGCGGACCAACTACACCTACTACGACAACGCCGGCGACCAGCGGCTGGAGCAGATCGAGAACCTGAAGCCGGACACGTCAAATCGCTCGACCTTCGGCTACACGTATGATGCAGAAGGGACGATCCAGAGCTGGACGCGGAAGTTCGACGCGGGCTCGGTGCTGACGAGCGATTTCACCTACGACCGGACCAATCAATTGACCGAGGCCAGCGTGCCCACCGCCTCCTCCGTGCTGCAGCACTACGTCTACCGTTACGATCCGGCCGGCAATCGCCTCAGCGAGCAGGTCGACCTGGGCATCGCCGCGGCGACGGTGAACAACCTGAACCAGGTGACGGCGCTCTCGGACACCGGCCCCATCCGCTTCGCCGGCACGCTGAGCGAACTGGCCAACGTCACGGTGAACGGCGTGCCCGCCGCGGTCGACGCCTCGGCCAACTTCCGCGCCGACGTGCCGCTCGCGCCCGGCACGCACAACGTCGCGGTCGTCGCCACCGACGGCAGCAATAACACGACGACCAACACCTATCAGGTCACCGTCGCCAGCGGCACCTCGCGCACGCTGACCTACGACGCGAACGGTTGCCTGACCGACGACGGCGCCGGCCGGACCTACACGTGGGACGCCGCGCACCGGCTCGCCTCGATCACGCAAAGCGGCGATGTGACCGAGTTCGTCTACGACGGGCTCGGCCGCCGCGTGCAGGAAAAGCTGAACAGCGCTGTGATCAAGCAATGGATCTGGTGCGACGGCGCGCAGCCCTGCGAGGAACGCGATGGCGACGCCGCCGTGACCAAGCGTTTCTTCGCCCAAGGCGAAGAGATCGCCGGCGACCCGTATTATTTCACGACGGACCACCTCGGCTCGGTTCGCGAAATGACCGACGACACCGGCGCCTTGCACGCGCGCTACGACTACGATCCCTTCGGCCGCGTGACCAAGGTGAGCGGGGACATGGAAGCCGACTTCGGCTTCACGGGCTTCTATCGCCATCATACGAGCGGGCTAAGCCTCACGCTTTATCGCGCGTATGATCCGGAGGTGGGACGGTGGCTATCCAGAGACCCACTCGCGGAGAGTGGCGGAATCAACCTCTATGCGTATGGCAGTAACGATCCAGTCGGTGCTACTGATCCGTGGGGGCTGATGACTAGCGGACGCGATAGGGTGGCTAAAAGCGATTGGCTTCAACATGCTATAGACTGGTTTTTCGGAGAAGGTTCTAGCTTGCCTCGCTACCTGAGGGAAACGCCTTTCGGTGACGCCGTCAGTGCGGTTGATCAAAGCAGCCAGAGTTTTTGCCAGCACGACAATACGCTAGGTGTCCTCCACGGTCTCGAGGCAGCCGGTGCCGTTGCTGGTATGGCACTCATGCTCGACGGAGGATCAGGTTTTGCCGCAGAGAATAGGGCCGTGAGTCTGACGGCTGAGCAGGCCAAGAATGTTGCACGTTTCGAGAAGAGCCTGCCCGGCGTGCCTGAGCCTACGGTAGTTCGCCCACTACCCAACGGTGGCGTTGCAGCTCAGGCCAACGTGCCTGGACGGGTTCCAGGCTCATTTGCGACCTACGAGAAGCAGATCGATGCCGCAGGGAAAACGATTCAGTATACCAAGACAACCGTCGATCCCGCTGGAAACATCGTTCACGTGAAAGACAAAATTAGCGGCGTGCAGCTACCCTGATATGACTACGAACCGAAAAGAAATCATCACCTCTTTGTTGGAATTCGATTCGAGCTTAGAGCTTATCAGGGGTCGCCTCGCGAAATTGGAGTGGGATAGCGATGTGCAGGTTCAATGCTTACCGCAGCACGTTCGCCAACTCATCGAGAAGTATCTCGCTGGTGCATGTAGTGCCGAAGAGGTCGAGGCTTGGGCCAATCTCGTTGAAGGTCGCGATGACATAGATGTATCGCCGTCATTACGTGAGATGCTTTTCGAGCTAGCGAACCCGGCGATTACTCAGAAGTTGTCACCTGACCGAGCTCGGAGCCTGTTAAGCAAGTTGGGCAGCGGTGCTTAGAAATACAACTATACTGCTAAAATCAAAAGAAAATCAAAAAGGGGTCATGTTTTACCTTTTACCTCGATGCAGCCGAGACAACGTGAACTTTTCGACACCGAAAAAGGGTCATGTCTTACCTTTTACCTTGACGCGACAGAAACGCGGTGACGCTCTTCATGCATGGCGCGCAAGCTGCGATTGGAGTTTCCCGGGGCGTGCTACCATGTGATCAACCGCGGCAACTACCGCTCGTGGGTGTTTCGCGACGAGAAGACCAAGGCGGCATTTGAGACGTGTCTATTCAAGGCGTGCGGCCGTTGCCAGTGGCGGCTGCATGCCTTCGTGATCATGGGCAATCACTACCACCTGGCCGTCGAAACGCCTCTCGGCAATCTGGTGGCCGGGATGCAGTGGTTGCAGGCCACGTTTGCCAATCGCTTCAATCGGCTGCGAAACGAGCGCGGACATCTTTTCCAGGGACGGTTCAAAGCCCTGCTGGTCGAGCCGGGCGAGGCGCTCGGTCAGGTGTGTCACTACCTCCATCTGAATCCGGTGCGGGCAGGTATCGTCCCCGTGGAGCGGCTGGCGGAGTATCGGCACTCGAGCTACTGGTTTCTCGGTCAGCCCAAAGCGCGGCCGGCGTGCCTCGACGTGACCACCGCGCTCGCGGAGGCGGGCCAGCTGGCCGATACACCGGCCGGGTGGCGCACCTACGCGGATTTTCTGCGCTGGCAGGCGGCCGACGGACCGGCGGGCAAGTCAAAGGCGTATGTCAATCTCAGCCGGGGCTGGGCGATCGGCACCGCAGAATTCAAGACGGCGCTGGTGAAAGAACACCGCCTGGCGGCCGAAGCGCGGGCGTGGGAGGGCGAGGGGGCCGACGAGATGCGCCAGTTGCGCTGGCGGGAAACGTTGTCCGCGCTCTGCGCCGCGGTGCCGGCCTCGGCGAAAGAAGACACCGCGAAGTCCGCGCCGTGGAAAGTGGCGGTGGCCGCGCGCATGCGGGCAATATCGGACGTGCGCAACGACTGGCTGGCGGAGCATTTGAGCATGGGCTCCGGCATCTACGTCAGCAAGCATGTGGGGCGATTACGGTCTGGCTTGAATGACGAAGCGGCAGCGCTGGCGAAGCGTTTGGAAAAGGTGAAAGGTAAGACATGACCCTTTTGGCTTCCTCCGATTCCAAGGCCTTCAACAATTCAAGATATAAAAGACGTCATCAATCACTTAGGTGGAAAAGTCCTTGATTTACTATTTGGGCCGCCCAAGACATCACCCAGATGCCCCGCCCAGATACAAAAAGCTTAGCCTTAAAATATGAAAACCGAATTGGAACGCTTACAGGCTTGGTATGCAGCACAATGTAATGGAACATGGGAGCACGAATTCGGAATTAAGATTGGAACTATCGATAATCCTGGCTGGTATGTTGAAATATCATTACGGGAGACTAACTGCGAGAATACTAAATGGGATCCGTTAAAAATAGATAACGGAACAGAGAACTGGATCTCGTGCTTCAAAAAAGATGGGGAATTTATCGGAGCCGGGGATACTTCAAAACTCGCGGCAATAATAAGTTATTTTTTAGAGCAGGTGGCTGATCGGCGCGTTAAATGACCTGGTATGAACCGGCGAGGTAGGTGACACGTGGTTCGAACCGGCGAGATAGGTGACAGATAATCCGGGGTGATGGGTTACAATGCCCGGCACGATGCCGTGGCAAAACGTAACCCCAATGGAAGAGATCAATCGATTTGTCGTATTGGCCCAGAGCGGCCGTTTCAGCGCGACGGACCTGTGCGAGGTAAGCGTCGCCTCGAGTGCCCTCTTGACGGCGTCGTAACTACGAGACCAACGAAGCAGCCGGATCGTAACGACGAGAGCTACGATGTGGCGGCGGTGCGAGGTTTCCACTGCGACGACAGCAGCGGACGCAGATCATCAGCGGTAGTCATCGCGGGCAAGCGGGCGAGCACATCGCGCAGGTAGACGTGCGGGAAACGGCAAAAAGGGGTCATGGGTTGACTATTGACAGAAGTGATCGATGAGGGATTTGACGGGCGTTAGCTTGCGAGGGCGGCGGCGCTTCCGCGATGCAGCGTGCGGGGCACTTGGTGAGGCGCGTCATCCGTTCGGGCGGCGAATTTTCGTGACGGAGAGCGGGCTTGTGCCGGCTGCGGGCGGGCGCTAGACTGCGTTCGCCATGAACGCTACCCCGACAGGTCACTCCGCCAAAGCTTCCGCTTCAACCGCCGTTTTGGGCATTCTGGCGCTTGTTGCGATCGTCGCCGCCGTATTCGTCTGGAATCGGCTCAGCGACACGAAAACCACGCTGGCCGACACCCAGGCCCAGCTTCAGCAATCCACCGCGCAATCCGCGCAGCTGCAGAAAGACCTCGATGCGGCGAAGGCGAAGGGCGTCGATCTGCAGAAACAGCTCGATGCGACGAAGGCGCAGTCGGCGGAATTCCAATCCGGTCTCGACCAAGCGCAGCGTCACGGCGGCGAACTGGAGCGGCAGCTCGGCGAGGCGAAGTCGCTCGCAAGCCGGCTTCAGATGCAGCTCGAGAGCCAGTCTGCGCGCGCGGCGAGTTTTCAAGTGCAGGCCAGCGACGCCCAGCGCTCGATCACCGACACGCAGCAGCAGCTCGATCAGGCGCGTGCGATCGTGACGCGTTTGCAGCAGCAGGCCGATCAGGCGAAGGCGCAGATCGCCGACCTGCAGTCGAAACTGCAGGCGGCGCAGGCTCAGATCTCGGACATGCAGATCAAGGCGAAGAAAAAATAACCCTTCGCCGACGAAAAATCGCGGTGGCCGCGGCCGCGTAGCTCGAGTTCGCAGGAAACGAGGCGCGCGAGAGTGCGCCGCCGCGGGCTGTGGGTCTTCGCGCACGTGCGCTCATCGCGGTGAGCGAGCCCGGTCGGGTCTTCGCTGGTCCGGGCGGAACACGGGCAAGATGCCCGTGCCACCCGAGCGCCGCATCTGCGGCCACGAGGTGACGCGAAGCACTCTTGATCGGCGCCCGCGCCGAATATTTTATTTCGCGGTGGCGGGCGGCGTCGACGCGGGCGCGGCGCTCTTCGGTTGTGGATGCTCCCACGCGGGCAGCCACTGTTTCGCGAACTCGAGCGTCTCGATCGCGTTCAGCGCCCATTGCACGCTCGCGACACCGTGCTGCTGCCATTGGACGGGCGCGCCGAGGAAGGCGGGATCGGTGACGGGGCGGTTGAGTTCCGGGCCGGTGATTTTTTTCGGGCGCGCGGGCGGCGGCAGCTTGCCGGCGGGGCCGATGAGTTTTTCCCAGGCCATGCGGCCGAGCTCGGCGTCGTTCTTGGCGTTGGCGGCGTAGGCGAGCATGCGGGGCGCGGTCATCTCGTTGCCGCCGGTCTGGCGGCCGACGAACGCGCTGGTGTTGGCCCAGGCTTTCCAGAACTCGGGGACGTCATACATCGGCTGCATTTCGTTCATGTTTTCCGGGCCGCCGAAAATCATGTCGAAGTAGCGGCCGGGGAACTTGCCCTCGGCGTCGACGCTCGCCGCCATCGCCTTCATGTCCGATTCCACGCGCGCGCGCCACGTCTGGTCGCCGCCGCGCTCCCACTCGGTCGTCCAGTTGAGCGAGTAGCAGAGCCACTCGAGGCCGAAGCGCGTGAATGGCTGGCGGTCCGCGGCGGTGCGTCGCGGCGCGAAATTTTCCGGGCGCGGCGCGGGGATGACGCGGCCGCCGCGACCCGAGAAACTCGGAGAGGCGTCGGCATTGGCCACGGGCGCGGGCGGATTCGGGCGTGCGGTGGCGGCGCCTCCGCGCGGTCCGCCGCGGCCACCTCGAGCCGCGCCGCCGTTGCCGCCGTCGAGCCGCGGCGTGCCGTCCTCGTCGGGCGAGTAGTGCGAACTATTGAACTGCGAAACGTAATCGTAGGTGAGGTCGGCGTCGATCTGGTCGCGGAGCAGGTCGCCGAGCCGGCCATCGCCTCCGCTCAGGAAATAATACTGCCGCTTGAGGCCGGCGTGGCTTTCGCGCGGCTGCTTCGAACCGTCGCCCCAATGGTTGACGTTGTGGCGCGAGCCGAGCGGAAAGAACGGGCCCATATGGTAATTGTCCACTTCGCTCGTGTGCCGCGTCATGGCCTCAGCCATGCGGAAAATATCCGCGCGGCCGGTGCGCAGGAAGGAATACCAGAGCAGCATGTCGGGCATCAGCTCGGTGTTGGCCCACGCCCAGCCGCCGACGTCGTAGCGCCACTCGTGGCGGCCGAAATCGTAGTTGTGCATGATGTCGCCAAAATCCCAGAAGCCATACCACGAGCGCTCCTCGACCTGGCCGTGATAAAAATCGACGAGGCCCTGCACCTGGTCCTCGACCCAGTTCAGCGCGGGCGTCGAGCGATCGGGCAGGCTCCAGCGGCCGAGCGCCTGCTGCGCGTGATAATATTCCGGCGTGCAGACGAGCATGGGCGGCTCCGCGGCGGCGCGCGACAGCGCGACAAGTTGTTCGTCCGAGGGAATCGCGCCGAACGCCCAGAGCGTGAGGTCGTGCGTATTCGCAATGCCGTAGGGCGAGCCCCAGCCGGGCTTCCAGTCCTCGTAGTTGACCGAGAGGCCGTGCGGGATGTCGTCGTAGCGCCGCAGGTCCATCGCGTCGGCGTCGGGCGACCAGAGCCAGATTTTCAACTCGCCGACGGCGGACGCGCCGCCCGTGACCTCGAACGACGCGGGCGCCTTCTGCCAGAAATCCTTCACGCCGACGGCGAGGCCGCCGGAGACATCGGCGAGCACGGCGAGGCCCCGCGCGCGGTGGCCGTCCATCACGTGCAGCCACGAAGAGTCGGGCGTGGCGGTGCGCTTCGCGATCGACCAGCCGTTCGGGTTGAGCTGCGTGAGTTTCGCGTCGCTCCAGATCGGCACGCTGAGAATCGCATCGCGCGTGCGCGCGTCGAGGTCGGCGAGATTGGGCACGCGTTTGCCGCCGAGATGATCGGCGTAGAGCTGGCCGATGGTCTGGCCGGTTTGCGAACGGTAGCCGGGCAGCATGCGCACGGGCTGCACCCACACGCCATCGCCATCGCCGACGAAGCGCAGATGGCGGTTGTGCAATTCTTCCTTGAACGGCACCGCGAACGAAAGGCCGAGGCCCTTGATGAAATCCTTCTGCGCGTCGCCGTCGAAAATGATCGTGTGCGTGAGCTTGATCGCGCCGCTGCCGGCGAAGAAATACAGCCGCACGCTGAACGGCAGCCACGCGCGCTCGCCGGCGGTCGATTTGTGCGTGCCGGTGATCTTCACGACGGCCCGGATCGGCCCGGATTGTTCGAGCGTGGCGGAATCGACGCGGCTGACGAAATCCTCTTCGCGCAGGATGCGCTCGTTGGCGTAGCGCGAGCGGTCCTCGAGCTGGAGAATGAGTTTGCCGTCCTGCGCCACGGTGCGATCGCCGACGACCAGCGAAGCGATCAGGCTCGAGCCGTGTTTCGGCAGCCGCGCGCGCACGGCGCCGGTGTCGATCTCGATGGCGTCGGCGTTCTCGGAAATTTTCAGCGGCGTCGCCGCGGCGGCAGGTGCGCCGACGGAAAGCGTGAAACCGCCGGGCGCGACGCCCGCGTTTTGATTCACGGCGATCGCTTCGCCGGTCCATTTGATCGAGCCGTCGGGCCAGTAGGCGAGCGGCCAGCTCTGCACGGGCACGCTCGTGCCGTCGGCGGTTTTCAGCGCGAGGGGGTCGTTTTTTTGCAGCGCGCCTTTCGGCCATGGCACGCCCCAGCTCACGCCGTCGGGCGCGGCCGGCGCGGCGTCGCCGAGCCAGTGCAACGCGACGGGCGCGGGTTCGGCGGCGACGCCGACGGCGAGAGGCAGAAGAAGAGCGGCGAGGAATTTCATGATGGGAAAGGATTGGCGCGCACGCAGCGCGCGACGCCACGCTTATTTCTTTTTCGCCGCCGGCGTGGGCGCGGTCGCGGGCACGGTGACTTCGAGATTTGGATTCTCCCAGGAAATTTGGTCCCAGCCGAGCGATTCACCCGAGGCGAAGTTGGCCTCGATCATGCCGCCGAACCCTTCGCCGAGTTTTTTCAGGAACGCGGCGTGGAAATGCAGCCGGCCCGGCGCGGGTTTCGGGTAGACGATCTTGAAGGCCACGTCGCCCTCCTCGGTGAGCTCGACGTCGATCGTCTTCGGCGCGAGCGGCGTGCGACCGGCGGTGACGATATAGAGCTCGGGCGCGGCCTTGACGAAGGTCGCCTTGTGCTCCGCGAAATTTTCGTCGTTGAGCGTGAGCAGCGATTTGGGATCGATGAGCCGCACCGCGGTGCTTTGCGCCATGACGACGTTCAGATCGAGCACGTCGGGCCGGAGCGTGGCCGCGGTCCACGATTCGAAGGGATCGTGCGCGCGGGCGAGGTTGGGCAGCGCGAGCGCGACGCAGAAAAAAAACGCCACGCACGCGAAGAGGCGGCTGCGATTGGCGCGCGGGCTGGCAGGAAGCCGGTCGCAATCGCGCCGCGGGCGAAGCCGGCCGGCGGCGTGGCGCGAGCGGGTGGAAGTGGAGCGGGCGGAAATCATTTTTTTGCGACGACGGCGATCCTGGGCCGGGCCGGCAGCGGCGCGCCTTCGTCGAGGTAAAAGCTCGGATGCGGCGGCTGGTTGTAGGCGGTGTTCTGCCATGCGACGGCGACGCGGTATTGCGAATCGTGCATGAGGGTCGTGAGGCGGTGCGCCGTCGGGATCGTCGTGGTGTAGATGCGCAGCTCCTTGCCGTCGAGCGTGCGCCACACGACTTCCTCGCGCCAGTCGCCGAAGAGATCGGCGCAGAGCGCGGGCGTGGCTTTCGTGCCGTTGTTCGACGAGCAGTCCTGCGCGGTGAGGAGGCGCGTCTCGGTGCCGGTCTCCCAGTTCCATTTCGCAATGTAATTCTGATCGAGCAGTTCCTGGAGGAAGTCGCCGTCCCAGTAGACCGCGAAATTGCACGAGCGCGGCGTGCGGTCGGAGATTTTTTGGCCGTGCGCGTCGAGCATGCCCACGCGCTCCTCCTGCGCGCCGCGGGCCCACGACTCGGCGCCGGGATAACGCGGATCGATGTTGAACGCCACGCCGCGGCCCGGACCTTCGCCGGCATCGCCGCCGCTCGTCGCCGCCTGCACGGACGGGATGGTGAAGATCGGTTTGCCGGTCTTCGCGTCGCGCATCGACATGCCTTGCTTGTCGAAGCGCTCCTGAATGTCGAAGACTTCGAGGCCGGGATTGTCGGTCACGAAATCGCCGACGTGGATCGTGTCGCCGTGGCCCCAGCCGGTCGAGTAGAGCGGCTTGCCGTCGTCGTCGATGACCATCGCGCCGAAAACGATCTCGTCCTTCCCGTCGCCATCGACGTCGGCGACACTGATGTTGTGGTTGCCCTGCCCGCGATAGGGATTCGTGCGATCGGGCGGGCCGAATTTATCGCTGTCGAAGAACCAGCGCAGCGCGAGTTTCCCGTCGCGCCAGTCCCACGCGGCGAGCGTGGTGCGCGTGTAGTAGCCGCGGCACATCACGACGCTCGGGTGCACGCCGTCGAGGTAGGCGACGCAGGCGAGGTAGCGGTCGGAGCGGTTGCCGCGCGCGTCGCCCCAGACGTCGTTGAGTTTTTGTGCGTCGAGCGCGGTCGTGCCTTCGACGCGGGCCGGCAAATAATTCGTGGTGGCGAGCGCGGCGCCGGTGAGGCCGTCGAAGACGGTGAGATATTCCGGGCCGCTGAGGATGTGGCCGGCGAGATTTTCGGTGCGTTCGGTCTTCGCGGTCTGGCCGCGACCGGCCGCCATGATCCGGGCGGTGGCGCCTTCGGGCTGGACCCAGTTGGCGTTGGGATCGCCGATGACCTTGCCCTTGCCGTCGATCGTGCCGTCGGCGGTCTTGCACACGACTTCGGCGCGGCCGTCGCCGTCGAGGTCGTAGACCTGGAACTGCGTGTAGTGCGCGCCTTCGCGGATATTTTTGCCGAGGTCGATGGTCCAGAGCAGCGTGCCGTCGAGCTTGTAGGCCTGCAAAAACGTGTGGCCGGTCGGCCCGCCCTGCGAATTGTCGCGCGGACGCTGCTCGAATTTCACGACGAGCTCGTATTCGCCGTCGCCGTCGAGATCGGCGGCGGACGCGTCGTTGGGCATCGCGCCTTCGGGCGTCTGCAGCGGCAGGCGAAGATAAGGCAGCGGCGGTGCGCCGGCGGGCAGCGTGAACGCCGTGCTCGGCTCCTGCTCCCGGCCGTTGACGACAGCGCGAACGAAATAGGAAGTCCTGGCGCCGAGGTTTGCGGTTTCGTCGAGGAACCACGTGCCGGCGGTGAGCGGCTCCTGGTTGAGTTTCACCGGCTCGCCCGCGGCGGCGCCGGCACCGCGGCCGCCGCCCCGGCCCGCGCGTCCGCTGTCGGCGCCGCTGTTCGCGGCCGGCGGGACACCGGGCGCTCCGGCGGCGCCGCGGCCGCCGCCGAATCCGCCGCGACCGGGCAGAGGGTCGGATTTGCGGTAGAGATTAAATGCGACGTTGTCGGGATCGGTGCCGAGCAATCGCCAGCTGACAAACACCTTCCCATCGGACTGGTGGATCGCGACGACGCCGCGACCGAGATTTTCCATTTGATGTTGGGCGTGGGCGAGGGAAGCCAGCAGGCCGAACCAAACCACGAAGTGAAGCAGCGTTTTCATAGGGGGGGCAAAAGCATCACGCAGGGCGCGGCGATTGGTTGCGGCGCGAAACGAGGGGCGTGAGGGAAAAGTGCCCCTCCCTCAGGAAACGGAGAGGGCCGCGGCGTCGGACAGTTCGGTGCGGCGCGCGGAATCTCGCGGCGGACGACGCGGGGAAAATGAACGCCGCGCCCGCGGCGGCGGCCCGTTCACGCCGGCTGCGGCCAAAGCAAAATGCCCATGAGCGAGAACCACGTCACCATGCTGCCGACGATGAGCGAGAGCATGAGGCGACGGCTGCGGGTGCGTTGCGCGGGATGGAGCTTGAGCCACGTGCAGTCGATCCGCCACCGCACGCCGGGATGTGCGTCCCACTGCGTGCGCGGGAGCCAGCGGTATTCGTCGGGGATGAAGCCTTCGGCGGCGAGTTCGCGGATGAAGGCGAGCTGGCGGGATTCGGAGAAGCTGTTGCGCGTGGCGCGGATGATGACGTGGCCGGCGAGTTCCTCGACGAGGATCTGGGTATCGAGGCGCGGAAAGAAAAACTCGAAGCGGCGCACTTCGTGGAGATGGGTTTTCATGGTGGTGGCGGGCGGGGTGCGGTCGGCCTGCACGAGAGGCGATCGCCAGCAAATAAGACCGCGGCTCGCGCCCGCGGTGCTCCGCGTTGTGCCGGGCGCGAAGGCGCCGCCGCGGCGCGGCGAAATCGCGGCTGGCGGCGGGGGCAGGTTTGCGTCCAGTTAAGGGATGGAAAAACGCCCGTTCGCAGAACTCGGCCTCTCGCCCGAAGCCTTGAAGGCCGTGGCCAAAATGGGCTTCGAGGAAGCGTCGCCGATCCAGACCGCGGTGATCCCGGTGGCGTTGACCGGCCGCGATGTCGTCGGGCAGTCGTCGACCGGCTCGGGGAAGACGGCGGCGTTCGCGCTGCCGGGAATCGAGAAAGTCGACGCGGCGAAACGGGCGGTGCAGGTGCTCGTGCTGTGCCCCACGCGCGAACTCGCGGTGCAGGTCGCGGAGGAGACGGGCCGGCTGGCGTTTTTCAAGCGTGGCGTGCGCGAGGTGCCGATCTACGGCGGGCAGAGCTACGAGCGGCAGTTTCGCGCGCTCGAAGCGGGCGTGCAGATCGTCATCGGCACGCCGGGGCGCGTGATGGATCACATGGACCGCGGCACGCTGCGGCTCGACGCGCTGAAACTCGTGGTGCTCGACGAGGCGGACCGGATGCTCGACATGGGCTTTCGCGACGACATCGAAAAAATCCTCTCGGCCGTGCCCGAGTCGCGGCAGACGATGTTTTTCTCCGCGACGATGCCGCGCGCGATCCAGGAATTGATCAAGCGCTACAGCCGCGATCCCGCGTGGATCAAGATCGAGTCGGTCGCGCAAAACGCGCCGCAGGTCGAGCAGGTGTATTTCGAAGTCGACCGCCGCTCGAAGATCGAGGCGCTGACGCGGCTGATCGACGTGCACGATTTCCGCTACGGGATCATTTTTTGCAGCACGAAGATCATGGTCGACGATCTCGACGAGCACCTGCATTCGCGCGGCTACGCCGTCGACCGGCTGCACGGCGACCTGTCGCAGGCGCAGCGCGACCGCGTGATGGCGAAGTTTCGCGAGCGGAAATTCGAATTTCTGATCGCGACGGATGTCGCGGCGCGCGGGCTCGATGTCGACGACCTCGAGGTGGTGTTCAATTTCGACCTGCCGAACGACGCCGAGGATTACACGCACCGCATCGGCCGGACCGGACGCGCAGGGCGGAAGGGCCGGGCGTTCACCTTCGTGAGCGGGCAGGAAATCTACAAGCTGCAGAGCATGGTGCGCTGGGCGAAGCTGGATGTCCGCCGCGGAAAAATCCCGTCGCTCGACGAAGTGGAGGAGGCGCGCGCGAACGTGTTTCTGGAGCGCATTCGCGCCACGCTCGACGCGAAGGATTTCAAACCGCGCGACGCGATGATCGACCGGCTGCTCGACCAGGGCTACGCGAGCACGGACATCTGCTCGGCGTTGATTCACCTGCTGCAGGGCGGCGCCGCCGCAAACGCGGAGAAGAAGGCGCCCGCCGCACCGGTCGCGACCTCTCGCGCGGCGCAGACCGCGCCCGGCTGGGCGAAAGGCGTGGCCGAGCGCAAGCCCGCGGCAGTCGCGCCGACGCCGATCGATGAAGACGAGGCGGACGAAACAGCCGCGCCGTCATCGGAGGAGTCGCAGCCGAAGAAGCAAAAATACGAGCGGCCGGCGCGCACCGGCCGGGAGCCGGGCATGGCGACGGTGTTTCTCAACGTCGGCCGCAAGCAGCTCGTCACGCCCGCGGACATCGTCGGCAAGATCGCCGGCGTCACGCGACTGCCGGCCGGCGTCGTCGGCGCGATCGACATCCACCAGCGGCATGCGCTCGCGGACGTGGCGGAGGAGCATGCCGACATGATCGTGAAAAAACTCGCCGGGATTAAGTTGAAAGGCGTCGCGCTCGCGCCGGCGCGGGCCGGTGACGAAACGAAGACGTGACGCCGGCGCCGCGGGCGGGCGGCATCCTTGACAGTGTCGCCGAGTGACCGCTATTTCCCTCGGCAAATGGAAGCGGCGCTCGATCAACCCGTGCTCGTGTTGAATCGCCTCTGGCAGGCGGTGAACGTGATTGGCGCGCGGCGGGCTTTCGCGCTGCTGGCGCGCGGGCACGCGCACGTCGTGCACCATCACGAGGACGATTTTCGCACGTTCTCGATGCTCGACTGGATCGATTTCTCCGTGAGCAATCCGCCGATCGCCGAGCTGGAAATGGTGCACACGCCGACGCGCACGATCCGGCTGCCCCGCGTGATCCTGCTCACGTTTTTCGACAAGCTGCCCTGCAAGGAGCTGAAGCTGACGCGCAACAACGTCTTCGAGCGCGACAAGAACACCTGTCAGTATTGCGCGCGGCCGATGCCGCGCGAGCAGCTCAATCTGGATCACGTGATCCCGCGCGACTACGGCGGGAAAACGACGTGGGAAAACATCGTCTGCTCCTGCGTGAAGTGCAATACGCGCAAGGCCAACCGGCTCCCGCACGAGGCCGGCATGCGGCTGATCCGCAAGCCCGTGCGCCCGAAGTGGCGGCCTGTGATCTCGCTCGTGCTCGGCAACCAGCACCACGAAGTGTGGAAGGATTTCCTCGACGTCGCCTACTGGAACGTCGAGCTGGAGGAATGAGCGGATTTTTGATTTTGGATTCTCGATTTTCGATCGGCTCGCCGGGCTGGTTCGGGATCGCCGAGGGCTGAAATCGAAAATCCAGAATCGAAAATCGAAAATCTACGATGCTCGCGAATCTCGTGATGACGGTGATCGGGCCGGATCGGCCGGGCTTGGTGCAATTGGTGGCGGCGCGCGTCGCCGATCACGGCGGCAACTGGCTCGAGAGCCGCATGTGCCATCTCGGCGGGCAATTCGCCGGCATCCTGCGCGTCGAAGTCGCGGCGAACCGGCGCGACGAATTGCTCCAGGCCCTGCGCGAACTCGAGCGCGACGGACTCAGCGCGATCGTGCATTCCGAGCCGGGCGGCGACGCGCCCGAGGCCGCGGAATCGGCCGCCAACGGTTCGCTCGCGATCATCGAGCTCGTCGGGCAGGACCGGCCGGGAATTTTGCGCAGCGTGGCGGGCGTGTTTGCCGCGCACGGCGTGAATGTCGAGGACCTCGCGTCGGAGCGCGTGCCCGCGCCGCAGGGCGGCGGCACGCTGTTTCAGGCGCGGGCGACGGTGTTCGTGCCGGCGAAAGTGAAGCTCGCCGACGTGCGGACCGACTTGGAAAAAATCGCGGCGGATTTGATGGTCGATCTCAAGCTCGAGGCGGCGGGGGCGTGAAGGGAGAAAGGGGAAGGGAGAAGGAAGAGGAAGCGGCGGCGATGTGGCATGGGCGGCTCGCCCCTGTTGCGCTTTGAAAACTTCACGGGCGAGACGCCGTGCACTCCGAGCCGGCGGCGGCCAGGAAGATTTTGAAATGCTTCTCGCTGCCGCGACGCGACCGCGGCGGTTCGCTCACGGTTTGAATTTCTGGCGGACGAGGACGAGCAGCACGCTGCCGCCGACGAGGTCGGTGAGCCCGACGAGGATGCGCAGCGGGAGCGGCACGCGCCGGAGGACGAAAAGAATCAACAGTCCGGCGACGATCAGCAAAAGCGACAGCGCGACGACGGTGTTTTTCTGACGCGCGCGCCGGGCGAGCGCGGCGGAGTTTTCCTCGGCAGTCATGGTCGCGACGGAATCTTTCAGGCGCGCGGCAGCGTGACGCGCATCGTGGTGCCGGCGGGGCTCGTCGCGAGCAGCGCGATGTCGCCGTGGTGGCTGATCAAAATGCGTTTCGCGATCGCGAGACCGAGGCCGGTGCCGTCCGGCCGGCCGGAGAGGAACGAATCGAAAACGCGGTCGCGAATCGACTCGGGGATGCCGCTGCCGGTGTCGGCGATGTCGACGACGATCTGGTGAAGGCCGCCGGATTCCGCGTCGTGGACGCTGAGCGTGATCGTGCCGCCGTCGGGCATGGCGTGCGTGGCGTTGAGGAGGAGATTGAGCAGCACCTGCTGGATCTGGCCCTTGTGCGCATCGACGAAGAGCGGCCGCGCCGGCGGATCGAAGCGGAGCGCGACCTTGCTCTGCGCGAGTTTCAGGCGGACGAGCACGAGCGTGTCCTCGACGATGTCGGAGATGGACCAGCGCGAGTGCAGGCTCGAAGGCGCCTTCGCAAAATTGAGCACGCGACTGACGATGGCCTCGAGCTGGTCGAGTTTTTCGCCGATCACGCGCATGTCGGTGCGCCGCGGATCGCTGTCGGGAAAATCGAGGCCGAGGCCGCCGTGGAGGAGCTTGAGGACGGTGAGCGGATTGCGGATCTCGTGCGCGATCTCGGCGGCGAGGAGGCCGAGCGTGGTGAGGCGCTCGTTTTTGCGGAGGACGTCTTCGCTCTGGAAAACGCGCGCGTAGAGCCGCGCGTTTTGCAGCGCGACGGCGCCGAGGCTGGCGAGCGCGGCGCAGAGGCGTTTCTCGTCGTTGTCGAAGCGGTGAATGCGATCGGTGAACACCGCGAGCACGCCGAGGACCTCGCCTTCGATGAGCAGCGGCGTCGCGAGGACGGACGCGAGCGTGGGATCGTCGGGCAGGTCGGCGAGCTCGAGGAATTCGGGCGACTGCACGTTGGCGAAGGCGATCTGGCGGCGCGTGTGAATCGCGGACGCGACGAAACAGGAATCGAGCGGCAGCGCGCCGTCGGGCACCGGCGTGCCGGGCGCGCCGGTGAGCGAAGCGAAGCGGACGAGATCGGCATCGGCGTCGAAAAGATAAAGCGCGCACGCGCGCGCCTGCATCATGTGGCGCGCCTCGCGCGTGAGCGTGTCGAAGAGCTCGCGCTGTTCGAGCTTGGTGACGAGCGACTGGCCGGCGGTGATGAGCGATTCGAGCTGGCGGGCCTTGTCCTTGAGATGACCGAGCAGCCACAGGCGCTGCAGGACGCGCGCCGCCTCGGCGGCAAGTTGCTCGAGCAACGCGAGGTCGTCGGGACCGAAGCCGCGCACACGATCGCTCTCGAGATCGATGACGCCGACGACGCTGTCGCCATCGAGCATGGGCGCGGCCATCTCGCAGCGGGCGGAGCGGCGGACGGCGATGTAGCGCGGTTCGGCGGCGACATCGGGCACGAGGAGCGAGCGGCGATTGAGCACGCACCAGCCGGTGACGCCGTGGCCGAGCGTGAGACCGTGCTGCTCGGGCGCGGGCAGGCCCGAGGATTGGACGGCGATTTCGAGCCGGCCGGTGTCGGGGCTCAGCAGCGCGATCGAGCCGAAGTCGGCGCGAAACGCTTCGACGAGCACGGCGAGCATTTCGCGCAGCGCGGCATCGGGATCGCTCGCCGCGGCGCCGAGGGAGGCGAGGCGGTAATGCGGCGAGACCGGAAACCGGAGACCGGAAACCGGAGAGGACGGCGCGGGCGTGGAGCTATTTTCCACGACGGGCGGTTTTGATCGACGCGACGGTGACGGCGAGAATTTCGCCGCCTTCGCGCATCAGATCGGCAAGCCGGGCTGGTTTCATCCGGTTGGCCTCGATCAACAGTTCCATCCAAAGCAGCGACTCGTCGCACTCTTCTTCGACGATGCCCATTTTGGCGATGAAGTCGGCGGCCGATTTTCCGCGGACGGCGGCGCGATAATTTGCGGCCACCGACGTGCCGCAACGCAGGAGTTGTTGACCCAAGGTCTTCGAGACCATGTCGCGTGGCAGGGCATCCACGACTTTAATCACGCGCAGGGCATAAGCTTTCGTGCGGGCTTTGAAGGCTTCACGACTCATGCGCCGACAACTAGGGCCGCGACGAGCCGGAGAACAGCCGAAACCCGCTTCGTTCCGGTTTCCGGGTTTTCGCTTTCCGGTATGGCGGCTCGTCACTTCCCCGCCGCCGCCACCGCTGCGGGCGCCGGTGCGATCACGTCGTTCAACGCGTCGCGCAGCGTCGTGAGGCGCTCGGGGTTTTCGATCGGTTCGTGGTTCGCGCCTTCGATGTAGAAGGTGTCGATCGCCACGCCGCGCTCGGTGCCGATGCGCGCGAAGGTGATGTCGAAGCCCTGATCGGAAATCGTTTTCGCGAGGCGGTAGAGCAGGCCGATCTGGTCGCGCGCCTGGATTTCGACGATCGTGCGCTGCATCGAGAGCTCGTGGTAGACGTCGACCGTCGGCGGGAACGAGCTTTGCAACGTCTCGCCCGAGGACGCGGAGAGATAACGCGTGGCCGCGATCTTTTTCGCCTGCGCCATGATGTCGGGCAGCAGATCGCGGTTGTTGACGAGGGCGTCCTCGATTGTCTTGGCGAATTTTTCCTGCGCGGTGGCGCTCTGCACGGGGCCGCGGCCGGGCTCGACGACATAGAACGTGTCGATCGCGATGTGGTCGGTGCGGGAGATGACTTTCGCGCCGAGGATGTTGAGGCCGGCGACGCTGAAGGCGCCGGCGAGCTTGTAGAAGAGGCCGGCGCGATCCCAGGTGACGACGTTGACGATCGTGAGCGAGCGGTTGAGATCGTCCTTCCACTCTATGACCGGCTTGAGCGAGCTGACGGAGTCGGCCGCGGTGATCGACTTGAGCAGCCGGTTCACCATCTGGATGTGGAGCGCGATTTCGTCGGCGTCGGTGTGGATGAAATAGCGATCGGGCAGGAGGCCGAAGTGGGCGTTGATTTCGTCGGCGCTGATGCCCGGGATGGATTTCGCGATGAGGTCCTGTTGGGTCATTTTCTTCTTTTCCTGCAGGGAGGCATCGACGGCGGCCTCGCCATGCTTGAGGCGCTCGAAGGTGGAGCGATAAAGCGTCGTGTGCAACGTGTCCTTGTAACTATTCCAAAGATCGGCCGCCGTCCCGCGCGCGTCGCAAAACGTGTGGACATAGAGGTGCCGCAGGCGTTCGGTGGTGCCCACGAGCTCGGCAAAAGCAGTGGCCGTCTTGGGATCATCTACGTCCCGCTTCTGCCAGAATCGTGCCATCGCCAGATGATTTTTGATCACGAAAGCGACGAGTTCGCGTCCTTCCGCGGATACGCCGAAGCGCTCGAGCAGCGGCGCCGCAAGCCGCACGCCGGACTCGGCGTGGCCCTGTATGCCCTCGGCTTTGCCGATGTCGTGCAGCAGCAGCGTTAAATAGAGCAGCGCGGGATCGGTCGTCTCGTGGATGGCGGCGCGATACTTGAGCGTGATCGGCTCGGCCTCGGTGTAGATGCGGTCGAGCTCGCGGATCGCGTTGAGCGTGTGCACATCCGCGGTATAGCGATGATAATACTCGTGCTGCACGAGGCAGGTGAGCGCGTCGAATTCGGGGATGAATTTCCCCAGCACGCCGAGCTCGTGCATCTTCGTGAGGATCGGATGCACCGCGCCGGCTTCGGAGAGGATCGCGCGGAAACACACGCTGGCGTCGGGCGACCAGGCGACCTCGCGCGTCAGCAGCTCGAGCGAGATGCGGATGAGCTCCGTGAGCGGGAAATCCAGCGTGGCCTCGAGCTGCTGGCTGTGGCGGAAGACGCGGATCAGCCGCACCGGATCGTCGCGGAACACCTCGGGTTTTTCCGCCGCGAGCTGGCGGCCGCGGAGGATGAAGCCGTCGATGCGTTTCGTGCGCTGGAAGCGCGAGGCGAGGAGCGTCTCGCGGAAGGAGCGCGTGCCGCCGGATTCGTTGCGGCCGATGCTCAGCGCGAGCCGGTCCTCGACCAGCTTCGACACGCGGAAGATCGTCTGCGCCGCGCGATAGTAATCCTGCATGAAATGCTCCACGCGCGGGAGCATTTCCGGCTCGGTGTAGCCGAGGCTCTCGGCGATGCGCGGCTGCAGGTCGAGGCTCATCACATCGGTCGCGCGCGCGCTGGTGAAGTGAAGCTCGTTGCGGACGCGGAGCAGAAAATCGTAGGCGCGCCGGAAGGCCGCGAGGTCGTCGGCGCGGAGGTAATTCTGCGGCGCGAGCTCGTCGATCGTCGTGATGTCGAGCTTCACGCGCGCCATCCACACGGCGTTCTGGTAATCGCGCAGGCCGCCGACGCCGTTCTTGATGTCGGGCTCCTGGTTGAAAACGGTGTTGGCGAATTTCGTGCGGCGGTTCGTCTGGTCGTCGAGCCGCGCGGCGATGTAGCTCTTCGGATCCTCGCTGATGTAATAACTGCGGTAGGCCTGGGCGAACGTGTCGTAGAGTTTTTCCGAGCCGGCGATGAGGCGCGATTCGAGCAGCGCGGTCTTTGTCTGGATGTCCTTGCGCGCCTCGGCGAACGCGTCGTCGATCGTGCGCGTCGAGTGGCCGACCTTCAGGCCGCAGTCCCAGAGAATGTAGAGGATTTCGTCGGTGAGGTGCTGCTGGAGCGGCTTGGCGACGGCGGGCTTCGTCTTCGTCGGGAAGAGAAACATCACGTCGATGTCGCTCCACGGCGAGAGCTCGCCGCGGCCGTAGCCGCCGAGCGCGAGCAATGCGACCGGCGTCGGCACCGGCCCATGTGCGCGCGCGTAAGATTCGAGGGCGTAGTCGAAGAGATGCTTGAGCAACTCGTCGACTGTCTGCGCGCGATCGTGGACGACTTTCAGGCCGCTTTCGCCTGCGACGTGCCGGGCGTGGAGCGCCGCGGTCTCGTCCTTCAGGAATTCCTTGCACGCCGCCAGCCGCGCGGCGACGGAAAGTTCGCCGGCGAAATTCAGCCGCTTGCGGGCGTGTTGGTGGATGTGACCGGGCATGGGAGAAACGCGGACGATGAAGATCGAACAGCGAACCGCGAACATTCAACGGCGAAGTTGCGGTAGCCGTGCGCGGAGTGCAGCGGTGTGGAAAATTTGGCGGAGGCTGCGAGTTCGTTTCACGACTTTCGCACTTTCCCGGGTTGATGGCCTTGCGTGGCGCGGGCGTCTCGCCCGTGTTCCGGCCACTCCACAGGCGAGACGCCCGTGCCACTGGCTGAGTTTTGACGCCCGCTCCAAGCGGGTCGCGCGTGTTAAACCACTTGCCTCGCACGGGCGTGGGCCGTTTGTTCGGCGGTTCAAATCCCGCACCGACCGATGGCCGAGATCACCAAGAGCTACGAATCGCGCGACGTCGAAAAAAAGTGGTATGCCGCCTGGCAGGCCGCGCACGCGTTTGCGGGCAAGGTCGCGGCGGACAAGGAACCCTACACGATCGTGATCCCGCCGCCGAATGTGACCGGCGTGCTCACGATGGGCCACGTGTTGAATAATACGCTGCAGGATATTCTGATCCGCCGCGCGCGGCTCGAGGGCCGCGCGGCGTTGTGGATTCCGGGCACGGATCACGCGGGGATCGCGACGCAGAACGTCGTCGAGCGCCAGCTCCGCCAGAAGGAAAAGAAAACGCGCCGCGACCTCGGGCGCGAAAAGTTTTTGGAAAAAGTGTGGGAGTGGCGCCACGAGAAGGGCGGCATCATCCTCGAGCAGCTGCGCCGGCTCGGCGCGTCGTGCGATTGGGAGCGCACGCAGTTCACGATGGACCCGCACTACTCGCGGGCGGTGCTGACGGCATTCGTCGATCTTTTCCGGAAGGGAAACATCTACCGCGGCAAACGCATGGTGAACTGGTGCCCGGCGACGCAGACCGCGCTGTCGGACGAAGAGGTCAACATGAAGCCCGTGAACGGCGCGATGTATCGCGTGCGCTACGCGCTCGTCGACGCGCCGGGACAATTCATCGAGGTGAAGACGACGCGGCCGGAGACGATCCCGGGCGACGTCGCGATCGCCGTGCACCCGAACGATCCGCGCTTCGCCGGCCTGCTCGGGAAAAAAGTGCGCCGCGCGCTCGGCCCGGCGGCGGAGATTCCGATCATCGCGGACACGGCGGTCGACATGGAGTTTGGCACGGGCGCGTTGAAAATCACGCCGGCGCACGACAAGGCGGACTTCGAGGTCGGCCAGCGCCACCGGCTGCCCGCGATCGATGTGCTCGATCCCGATGGCACGCTCAACGCGCTCGCCGGTCCCGAGCTCGCGGGGATGGATCGCTTCGCCGGCCGGAAAAAAGCGGCGGAGCTGCTGAAGGAGCGCGGCGCGCTCGTGGCGGAGGAGCCTTACACGAACAACGTCGGCTACTCCGAGCGCGCCGATGTGCCGATCGAGCCGCGGCTCACGTGGCAATGGTGGCTGCGTTATCCGCGGATCGAGGAAGCGAAGGCGGCGGTGCGCGACGGGCACATCAAGTTTTACCCGGAGCGCTGGAGCAAAGTCTACCTGCACTGGCTCGAAAACATCCAGGACTGGTGCATCAGCCGCCAGCTCTGGTGGGGCCATCGCATTCCCGTCTGGTATCGGAACGGGCTGGACAAGGAGAAGCTTACCGAGGCGGACCTGCGCGATCCGGCGAAGGTGCACGTGTCGCTCGAAGGCCCGGCCGATCCGGCGAACTGGACGCAGGAGGACGACGTGCTCGACACGTGGGCCTCGTCGTGGCTCTGGCCGTTCGCGACGATGGGCTGGCCGGACGCTGCCGCGCAAAAGAGCGCCGGCTTCGACTATTTTTATCCGACCACGACACTCGTGACGGGGCCGGACATCATTTTCTTCTGGGTTGCGCGCATGATCATGGCCGGCCTGGAATTCATGGAAAAACCGGAAACCGGAAACCGGAAACTGGGAGCCGGAAACGGCAGTGACAACCCGGCTGGGCGCGATGCCGATCGTTCCGGTCGCCGGTCGCCGGTCGCCGGTCTCTTGCCGCCCGAGGAGATTCAGCGGCGGATTCCGTTCAAGAACGTCTACTTCACCGGCATCATCCGCGACGCGCAGGGGCGCAAGATGTCGAAGTCGCTCGGCAATTCGCCCGATCCGCTCGACCTGATCGACAAATACGGCGCGGACGGGCTGCGCTTCGGCATCGTGTCGATCGCGCCGCAGGGGCAGGACATCCGCTTCAACGAGGAGCGCATCGAGGGCGGCAAGAATTTCTGCAACAAGCTCTGGAACGCGTGCCGCTTCCGCCAGATGAGCGGCGAGGCGGCGGACAATTCCTCGCAGGCCGCGATCCTCGCGCGGCTCGAGCCGAAGAAGTTCGACGCCGACGATCACGCGATCCTCGACCGGCTGCTCGCGACGACGCGCGAGGTGAACCGCTGCTTCGGCGAGTTCGAGTTCAGCGCCGCGGTGCAGGCGCTCTACACGTTTTTCTGGAGCGATTTTTGCGACTGGTATGTCGAGGTTTCAAAATCGAAGCTCCAATCCGCCGACACGAAGGCGAACTGCCTCGCGATCCAGGACCTCGTGCTGCGGCAGACGCTGCTGCTGCTGCACCCGTTCATTCCGTTCATCACCGAGGAACTGTGGCACCTGCTCGGCTACGGGCCGGAGGGCCGATTCATCGAGGATGCGCGGCTGGAAAACGCGTCGCAGATCGCGACTCACTCGACAGCGCGCGGCCTCACGCTCGACCGCGTGGCGGTGGCGGCGGTGGAGAAGTTGAAGGCCTTCGTCACGCAGGCGCGCGCGCTGAAGGCCGAGCACAATCTCGCGAGCCGGCGCGACGTGCGGTTCTTCGTCACGACGACGGACGCCGACTGGGACATCCTCGCGCCGAACCTCGCGAAGCTCACGCGCATGGCCGGCGCCGCGGAAATCCTCCGCCGCGAAAAAGTCGACGGCGCGCCCGCCGCGGTGACGCCGCTCGGCACCATCTACCTCGACCTCGCGAACACCGTCGATGTCGCCGCCGAAAAGGCGCGGCTGACAAAGGAGCTCGAACAGTTGACCAAGCACATCGCCGCGACGGAAGCGCGACTCGGCAACAAGGCTTTCACGGACAAGGCGCCGCCCGCGGTGATCGAAGGCGCGCGCAAACAGCTCGCGGAGCAGCAGACGAAACGCACGGAGCTGGAGCGGCTCGTCAAGACACTCGGTTGAGCAGTCGCGCGCTCCCTCGAGGCCCGGGCGGGTTTGCGGCGTGGCACGCGGCGCCGCGGCAAATGCTACGGAAATGTATCAAACGCGCGCGATACGTATCGGTTTCGTGACACGATGGCGGGCGATTCTGGACTTGGCCCGACGGCCGGTTTCCGAAATGAAGGACGCGCTCACATGAATCTCCGACCAATCCTGCTGGTTGAAGACAACAATGACGACGCCTTTTTCATGCAGCGCGCTTTCGAAACCGCCGCGGTCGGCAACAAGGTTTCAATCGCGTCGGATGGCGAAGCGGCGATCGAGTTCCTCTCGAGTCCGGATGCGAGCAACGAGCTCACCCGGCCGTGCCTCGTGCTGCTGGACCTGAAGCTGCCGTATAAGAGCGGCTTTGACGTCCTCGAGTGGATTCGCGCGCAGCCGGCGCTGCGCACGCTGGCCGTCGTCGTGCTCACGTCGTCGAACGAGCACTCGGATATTTCGCGCGCGCTCGAGCTCGGCGCCAATGCCTACATCGTGAAGCCGTCCGCCTACGCCGACCTCACGAAGCTGGTCACCGCGATCCGCGATTTCTGGCTGCGGCATCATCGGCCCTGTATTTGATCGCGCCACCGTCGTCGGCTGCCGCGACCGGTTGCCGACGCGCGCACTTCCTGTTCTGTTTACGAGATGCCCACCTCGCCTCGCATCCTCGCGTTTTCCGGCAGCGCGCGCCGGGAATCGCTCAATAAAAAACTTCTCGCCGCCGTCGTCGCCGCCACGCGGACCGCGGGCGGCGAGGTGACGGTCGTCGACTTGAACGACCTGCCGCTGCCGCTCTACCACGGCGATCTGGAGGACGCGCAGGGCCTGCCCGAGAACGCGCAGAAACTTGTCGCTTTGATCCAGCAGCACCCGGCGCTGCTCGTGGCGTCGCCCGAATACAATTCGATGATCACGCCGCTGCTGAAGAACACCATCGACTGGTGCACGCGCGCGGACGAAAACCCGTTTGTCGGCAAAGTCGCGGCCATCGTTTCCGCTTCGCCCGGCATGTATGGCGGCGTGCGCTCGATGCAGCTCGCGCGGCAGTTGCTCACGCATCTCGGCTGCCACGTCGTGCCGACGCAGTGCGTGCTGCCGCACGCGGACAAGGCGTTCGACGCGCAGGGCCAGCTCGCGGACGCGCGCGCGCTCAAGGCGGCGCACGCCGTCGCCGCGGAGCTGGTGCGCGTGACGACGCGGCTCGCGCCGTGAGCGCGACGGTTGTGTTCTTGCGCGCCACGGCTGCGACCAACTAGCGTCGCGGCGCTGCATGAAGAAAGCGCTCATCACCGGCATCACCGGTCAGGACGGCTCGTATCTGGCGGAGCTGTTGCTCGAAAAAGGCTACGAGGTCCACGGCGTGATCCGGCGGGCGTCGACCTTCAACACGAGCCGCATCGACCACCTTTATCGCGATCCGCACGTGAACGGCGTGCGCCTGCACCTGCACTACGGCGACCTCGCCGACTCGGTGCAGATGGTGAAGCTGCTGTATGAGCTCCAGCCCGACGAAGTCTACAACCTCGGCGCGCAGTCGCACGTGCGCGTGTCGTTCGACATCCCGGAATACACGGGCGACGTCGATGGCCTCGGCGCGCAGCGCATCCTCGAGGCGATCCGCGAAGCCGGGCTGGTGAAGAAAGTGCGCTATTACCAGGCGTCGTCGTCGGAGATGTTCGGCAAGGTGCAACAGGTGCCGCAGACGGAGAAGACGCCGTTCTGGCCGCGCTCACCCTACGGCTGCGCGAAGGTTTACGCGTATTGGCTGACGGTGAACTACCGCGAGAGCTACGCGTTGCACGCATCGAACGGGATTCTGTTCAACCACGAGAGCCCGCGCCGCGGCGAGACCTTCGTCACCCGCAAGGTCACTCGCGCCGCCACGCGCATCAAGCTGGGCCTGCAGGACTCGGTCTACCTCGGCAACCTCGACGCGCGCCGCGACTGGGGCTACGCGAAGGAATACGTCGAGATGATGTGGCTCATGCTGCAGCAGGACCAGCCCGACGACTATGTCGTCGCGACCAACGAGACGCACAGCATCCGCGAGCTCTGCGCGGAGGCGTTCGGCCTGCTCGGGCTCGACTGGGAGAAATACGTGAAGCACGATGCGCGCTACGAGCGCCCGGCCGAGGTGGATTTGCTGATCGGCGATCCGGCGAAGGCGAAGCGGCAGCTCGGCTGGGAGCCGCGCGTGCGGTTCAAGGAACTCGTGAAAATCATGGTCGAGCACGATCTCGAGCTGGCGAAGCGCGAAGCGCAGATCGCGAAATTGCCGTCGGTTTCCAGGGCGCCGTTCGCGTGAGCGGAAGATCGGAAAATCGGAAGATCGGAAGATCGGAAAATTGGGAAACGTGAAAAATCGGAAAATTGGAAGATGCGCGGCCGGCAGGTTTTTGCGTTTCCCGATTTCGCGCTTTCCGCGGTTTCCCAATTTTCAGCCATGAAACTTTTCATCGCGGGTCACAATGGCATGGTCGGCTCCGCGCTGGCGCGGCGCTTCGCGCGCGAGCCGGGCGTGACGCTCGTGACGCGCCCGCGGAGCAAACTCGACCTCACGAATCAGGCGCAGGTCGAAAAATTCTACGCGACCGAAAAGCCCGACGTCGCCATCATCGCGGCGGCGAAGGTCGGCGGGATTTACGCGAACAACACGTTTCCGGCGGAATTCATCCACTCGAATCTCGCCCTCGCGGCGAACACGATCGATTCGGCGTGGCGTCACGGCGTGAAGCGGCTGCTCTTCCTCGGCAGCTCGTGCATCTATCCGAAGCACGCGCCGCAACCGATGACCGAGGACAGCCTGCTCACCGGCCCGCTCGAGCCGACGAACGAAGCCTACTCGATCGCGAAGATCGCCGGGCTGAAGCTCGCGCAGTTCTACCGGCGGCAATACGGCGTGCTCTTCCACTCGGCGATGCCGACCAACCTCTACGGGCCGGGCGACAACTATCACCCGCGGAATTCGCACGTCATGCCGGCGCTGATGCGACGGTTTCACGAGGCGAAGGAGGCGAACCAGACCGAAGTGGTCGCATGGGGCACGGGCGCGCCGCGCCGCGAATTTCTCCACGTCGACGATCTCGCCGACGCGTGCGCGTTTCTGCTGCGGCAGGAAAATCCGCCGGACTGGATCAATGTCGGCACCGGCGTCGATGTGACGATCCGCGAGCTGACGGAGCTCGTCGCGGCCGTCGTTGGCTATCGCGGGAAAATCACGTGGGACGCGTCGAAACCCGACGGCACGCCGCGGAAGCTGCTCGATGTCTCGCGGCTCGCGGCGCTCGGCTGGCGCGCGCGGATCGCGCTGCGCGAGGGCCTCGAAAAAACCTATGCGAGCTTTCTCGCCGAGAAATCGGCGGGCACGCTGCGCGGCTGAGTTGGCACGACGGAATGCGGCGTCACGCCGATTCCGACGGTGTCGCCGAGTGAAATTTTCTCGTGGACGAAATCATTGAAGTCGAACCCAGCGCGACTCACGGCGCAGCCAAATCGTTCTGGGCTCATCTCGAAGACCTGCGCAAGGCGATCATCCGTTCGGCGATCGCGATCGGCCTCGGGCTGATGCTGTGCATGACGTTCACCGACCGGCTGGTGGCGATCCTCGAGTATCCGCTCCGGCGGATCGACCTTTTCGAAAAACCGCAGCCGACGGTGACCTTGAAAATCGGCGACACGCAGCTCGGGCCGTTTTCGGTGCGCCGCGAGGAATTCGCCGGATTGCCGCCGGGCGCGGCGCCGCACGCGGTGTTTCAAATCGGCTCGGCCGTCGTGGGCCGGGAGCAGGTGGCGACGTTGAAGCTGCTGCCGTCGGACGCCGCGGCGCCGAGCCCGCTGCGCGTGCGGCTGCACAACCTCGGGCCGGCGGAGGGATTTTTCATCGCGTTTCACGTCGCGTTCTACGGCGCGTTGATCGTGTCGTCGCCGTTCTGGATTTATTTTCTCGGCGTCTTCGTGATGCCGGCGCTGCATCTGCACGAGCGGCGCGTGATCTTCCAGTGGCTCGGCTGGAGCCTGCTGCTCTTCCTGGTCGGCGTCGCGATGACGTATTTTTTGCTCCTGCCGGTCGCGTTGCGCGCCTCGCTCGAGTATTCGAACCTGCTCGGCTTCGACGCCTACGATTGGAAGGCGGACGACTACATTTCGTTCGTCACGCATTTCCTCTTCGGCATGGGGCTCGGGTTTCAATTTCCCGTCGTGGTGCTCTTTCTCGTGCGGATCGGCATTCTCACGCACGCGCACCTGGCGAAATATCGCCGGCACGTGTGCGTGCTGTCGTTCATCCTCGGTGCGGTGCTGACGACGCCCGAGGTCATCACGCAGGTGGCGATGGCGATCCCGCTCTATCTGCTCTACGAAATCTGCATCTGGATCGCGTGGTATTGGGAATGGAAGAAGCGCCGCGCGGCTGCGGCCGCCGGCGGAGCTTGAGCGCGGCGTGGGCGCGGGCTTGCCTTGGCGGAAATTTCCCCGTCAGTTGTCTCCTTTCCATGATCGCTCCCGAAACCTTTTCCCACATCGAGAACATCAAGAAGCGCGCCGGCCACTTGTGGAGGTTTCTTTGACGTCGACCAAAAGACCCGCGAGATCGAGGCCATGGAGGCCGAGATGGGCGCGCCGACCTTTTGGGACAACAACGAGCGCGCGCAAAAACACATCGCGAAGCTCAACGGCCTGAAGAAGGCCGTGCTGCCGGTCGTCGCGTTTCAGAAAAAAATCGACGACGTCGGCGTGATGACGGAGCTCGTCGAGGCGGCCGACGCGCGTGAGCGCGAAACCTACGCGCGCGAGCTCGACCAGCAGGTCGAGGCGATGGTCGCCGAGCTCGACCAGCTCGAGATCGCGTCGTTTCTCACCGGCCAATTCGACAGGAACAACGCGATCTTCTCGATCCAGTCCGGCGCCGGCGGCACCGAATCGAACGACTGGGCCGACATGCTCTTTCGCATGTATACGCGCTGGGCCGAGCGCCGCGGCTTCGAGATCGAGGTGCAGGACGTGCAGGCCGGCGACCAGGCCGGCATCACGAAAGCGACGATGCTCATCAAAGGCGAAAATGCCTACGGCTACGCGAAGGCCGAGCGCGGCGTGCACCGGCTCGTGCGCATTTCGCCGTTCGATGCGAACAAGCGCCGGCACACTTCGTTTTGCGCGGTCGACGTGATCGCGGAGGTCAACGAGGAGATCGACATCGAGATTCCGGAAAACGAAATCCGCGTCGACGTGTATCGCTCGTCCGGCAAAGGCGGCCAGGGTGTCAACACGACCGACTCCGCCGTGCGCCTCACGCACGTGCCGAGCGGCATTGTCGTCGTCTGCCAGAACGAGCGCTCGCAAATCAAGAACCGCGCGGCGGCGTTGAACGTCCTCAAGGCCCGCCTCTACGAAAAAAAGCAGGACGAGCAGCGCGCGGAGATGGACAAGTTTTACGGCGAGAAAGGCGAGATCGGGTGGGGCAGCCAGATCCGCAGCTATGTGCTGCAACCCTACCAGATGGTGAAGGACCTGCGCACCGGCATCAGCACGAGCGACACGCAGGGCGTGCTCGACGGCGATCTCGACCGCTTCGTCAACGCGTGGCTCCGCGCCGGCTGTCCCCGGCATCGGAACAAGGAAATACAGATGGAAGAATAGAAGGAGGCAGAGGCCAGAATTCAGAATGTCTGGCCGAGGCTTGCGCTCCTGACTCCTGGCTTCTGACTCCTGAATTCTTCCGCGATGAGCCTGTCCTTCGAATCCATCCGCGCCGCGCTCGCCGCGCAGCCGTTGTTCGAGGACAAGACCTGGCAGCTCTCGCCCGACGCGTGGCCGCTCACGTCGGAGCAGGTGGCGCAGCTCGAAGCGATCGGCGCGGCGTGCCTCGAGTTTCACCAGGCGCTCGAGACGCTCTATCTCCGCTCGGCCGCGGGAAAAAATCTCCTGCGCAACAAGCCGCTGCTCGCGCCGTGGGTCGCCGATTACCTCGACCGCGGCAAGCCGCCCGCGCTCGTCGCACACGCGCGCGATCCGAGGAATCGCGGCACGTTTCCGCCCGTGCTGCGGCCCGACCTGCTGCTCACCGACGAAGGTTTCGTGTTGACCGAACTCGACGCGGTCCCCGGCGGCATCGGGCTCACGGCGTTTCTGAACCGCTTGTATGCCGAACCGCGGCCCGCCCATGATTCGACTGACACGGACAAGATGCCCGGGCCACATCAATCCCCGGCCATCCTCGGCGCGGACGACGCGATGATCCGGAATTTTTATTCCGCGCTCGCCGCGCTCCGGCCGCAGGCGCGCAATCCGCTGATCGCGCTCGTCGTGAGCGACGAGGCCGCGACCTACCGGCCGGAGATGCAGTGGCTGGCGCAACAGCTCCAGTTGCAGGGCCGCCGCGTGTTTTGCATGCGGCCGGAGGATATTTTTCCGCTCGAGAACGCGCTGTTCTTCGACGTCGAGGGCAACCCGGAGAAAATCGACATCCTCTACCGCTTTTTCGAGCTGTTCGATCTCGAGAACATCCGCACGCAGAAATTCATTTTCGAGGCGTGGGCGGCGGGCGAAGTCGCCCTCGCGCCGCCGATGCGGCATTTTCAAGAGGAGAAGCTCGCGCTCGCGCTTTTCCATCATCACCTGCTGCAGGATTTCTGGCAGGAAGCGCTGAGCGGCCGCGCGCTGAAACTGCTGCGCGCGCTCATTCCGCCGTCGTGGGTGATGGATCCCGCGCCGCTGCCGCCGGGCGCCGTGCTCGACGGTCCGCGCGCCGGCGGCCGCACGCTCAACGACTGGCGCGACCTCGCCGGCGCGTCGCAAAAGGAGCGCGATCTCATCATCAAGATCAGCGGCTACCACGAGACCGCGTGGGGCGCGCGCAGCGTCGTGCTCGGCAGCGATTGTTCGCGCGAGGAGTGGCAGCACGGCGTCGAGCGGGCGATCGAGCTCGCGCCGACGAATCTGCACGTTCTTCAGGCCTATAAAAAACCGCGCCGGCTCGAGCATCCCGTCTACGATGCGCCGGAGAAGCCGGGCGTGCCCGCCGTGGTCTCGGCGAAGGCCGGCCGGCTGCGGCTGTGCCCTTACTATTTTGTTTTCGACGGCCGCGCGCAACTTTCTGGCGCGCTAGCCACGTTTTGCCCGCCGGATAAAAAGATCATCCACGGCATGCAAGACGCCGCCTTGCTTCCCTGTAGGGTTTTGTCCTTAAACGAAGGCCGTGCCTAACCCTGACGGGCTCTCCCGGAATTTTCCGATCTCGAAACGAAACCGCGCCCTCCTCGCGGCCGCCCTGCTCGCGCTCGGGGCGCCGCCCCTGCCCGCCGCTTCGGTCGATCTCGCGACGATCCGGGCTCGCGCCGACCAGGGCGACGCCGACGCGCTGAACGCACTCGCGACCGCTTACGCCAACGGCCAGGGCGTCGCGCAGAATTTTTCCGAAGCGCTGCGCCTCTACGAACTGGCGGCGAATCGCGGCCTCGCCGCAGCGAACTTCAACCTCGGCATGATGCACGAGCTCGGCCGAGGCACGGCGGCCGATCTCGCGGAGGCGTTCAAGTTCTATCTCAAGGCCGCCGAGCAGGGCTTCGCGCCCGCGCAGTTCAACGTTGGCAACATGTATGCCAACGGCGCCGGCGTGAAACAGGATTTCTTCGAGGCCGCGCTCTGGTTTCGGCAGGCGGCGGATCGCGGGATTCCCGAGGCGGAATACAACCTCGCGCTCGCCTACGAAGTCGGTCGCGGCGTCGGCAAGGACGAGCCGACCGCGCAGCGCTGGTATCGCGCCGCCGCCGTGCAGGGCTACACGCGCGCGCGCTACAACCTCGCGCTCATGCTCGAGGAAGGCCGCGGCTCCCTGGCCGATCCGGCCGCCGCGATCGAGCTCTACCGCGCTGCCGCGCAGCAAAACTACGCGCCCGCGCAGAACAACCTCGGCATCCTCCTCGCCGAAGGCCGCGGCACCGCCGCCAATCTCGTCGAAGCCTACGCGTGGCTCGCGCTCGCCGTCGAAAACGGCTCGAAGCCAACCGGCCGCGACATCGTCGCGCAGCAGCTTTCGCCGACGCAACGCGCCGAAGCCAGCGCCATGCTCGCGCAGCTTCGCACTCAGCTCGGCGGCAAGGAACCGGCGCCCGCCGCCATCGCGAGCGCGCCCGCGACAGCCGCGCCCGCGCGTCCGGAAACAGCGAGCGCCAGCGAGCCGGCCGCGGCCGACAACCGGCTCGCCGCGGCCCTGGCCGAGCTCGAAAAACTTCGCGGCGAAAACGCCCGGCTCGCGGCGAACGCCGATTCGCTCGCGCAGGAAAAAGCCGCGCTCGCGCAGCGCATCGCCGCCGCCGAGATCGCGGCGAACAGTGCGAAGTCCGATGCGACCGCGCGCGAGCAACTCGCCCAGCAATTGAAAACCGCGCAGTCCGCGCTCGCCGAGGCGCGCGATGCCGCCGCGCGCCTGACCGCCGAGAACGACCGGCTCAAGTCCGCCAAAGCCACGCCGCGCGCGAACAACGACGCCGCGCTCGCCAGCCTGCGCGCGCAGGTCGACCAGCTCACACGCGCGACCGAGACCCTGCAGGCCGACAAGACGCGCGCGGAGCAGCAGGCGCAGGATCTGGCCGCGCAGTTGAAGGCCGCGCGCGAAAACACCGCGAGCGCCTCCGCCGCTCCGGCGAGCGCCCCCGCGCCGGGCACGGCCGATGTTTCGCTGCAACAACTCGCCGCCAGCGACACGCGCATCGCCAAGCTGCTCGCCGACAACCAGCGCTACAACGACGAGGTGAAGCGCTCGACGATCGAGTTGTCGCGGCTTTATCGCGAGCTGCGCGTCGCGCAGGAAAAAGGCGGCGGCGCGACGACCGCGGGCCCCGTTGTGGACGATCCCCGGCTGGCCGACCTCAACCGCCAGATCGAAGAACTGCGGGCGAACAACGAGAAGCTGACCGCCGAAAATCGCCGGCTCGCCTCGCAACCGCGCGACGACAACAACCCCGCGGCGCAGCAGCTCGCCGCCGCGCAGGCCGACCTCGCGCGCCTGCGCGCGGAAAACGATCGCTTGAAACAAAGCGCGGCCGCGGCCGCCGACGTGCCGACGCTCCAGCAGCGGGCGACGCGGGCCGAGCAGTCGCTGGCCGACGCCGTGCGTGCGCGAGATGCGCTGGCCTCCGACAAGGCCGCGCTCGAGAGACGTCTGACCGAGATTTCCAGCCGGCCGGCGGCGGATCCCGACCAGATCGCGATGTTGCGGAATCAACTTGGCGAGTCGGCCGATGCGGTCGGCGCCGCGAACAAGACGATCGAGGATTTGCAGCGCCAGATCGTCGCGGCGCAGCAGTCGTCCGCCGACAAAACCCTGCAACTCACGGCCGAGCTGGAGCAAACGAAGCGCGCGCTCGCCGCGGCGCAGGCGGAAAGATCGCGCGCGTCGTCGAGCGACGCCGGCGAGGTCGCGGATTTGAAACGCGCTCTCGCGGCGGCGCAGCAGTCGGAGGCGGTGAGCCGCGATGCGCTGGCGAAAGCGCGCACGCAGGCGGAGGAAAGCAGGTCGACGCTCGAAGGACGCAATCGCGATCTGGAAGCCCAGGTCCAGCGTCTGACCGCGTCGAATGCCGCCACCGCGAAGGACGCGGCGCAAGTCGGCGAGTTGAAATCCGCGCTCGCGGCGGCCGAACAACGTGCCGCGGCGTCGGAAGCGGCGGCGCGCACGGCGGCGGAAAAGGCGGAACGGTCGAACGCCGAATTGGCGGATGCACGCATGGCGGCGGCCGCCGCCAGCTCGGCGAAAGCGTCCGTCGCCGCGGCCGAAAAAAACGCGGCGGATGCGCGGGCGGAGCGCGATCGGATCGCGGGTCAGCTCTCGGATTTGCAGCGGATGGCGCAGGCGCAGTCGGGTGCGAATCAGGCGGAGCTCGGAAAACTGCGCGACCAGCTCGCGGCGCGCGGCGCCGAGCGCGACAAGCTGGCCGCGGCCCAGCAATCGGCGGCCGCCGACCGGCAGGCGTTCGAAAAAATCACGGCGCAGCTCGAAGGCGCGGGGCGTAAAATCGCGGAGCTGACGGCGAAGAACGACGATTTGCAGAAGGACCTCGAGGTGGCGAAGCAGAGCGCGGCGGCGGCGCTGGCGGCGCAGGAAGCGGCCGCGAAGGCGGCGCCGACCGAGGCGATGAAACTCGAATTGGAAACGCTGCGCAACCAGGTGCGTTCCCTCGAAGGCCAGATCGACGAGGAGCGCAAGAATTCGGCGCGGGATTTGTCGGCGCTCGCGACGCAGTTGCAGGCCGCGCGCGAGTCCAACCGCGCGCTCGTCGACGCGAACCGTGCGCTGCTGCAGGGAAAGGAGTCGGAAAACTCCGGCGCGCAGGCGGCGATCGACCAGGCCAACGCCACGGCGAAAACGGCGCAGGCCGAGATGGAAAAAGCGCGGGCGGAGCAGGCGCGCGTGGCGCAGGAACGCGACAATCTCCGTGCGCAGGTCGAGGCCATGATGGGCAAATTGTCCGGCGGGGAAAAACGCGCGGCCGAGTTGCAGCAGGCGGTGGACGGCGCGAAAGCCGAAACGGAAAAGGCGCGCGGCGAGCTGGCGGCGTTGCAGGCGAAATATGCCGACGCGGAGAAAGCGGCCGACCAGCACGGCGCGAGCGTGGCGCAGCTGACGGCGCTGAACGAAAAAATTTCCGGCGAAAAAGCGGCGCTGGAAAAGCAGCTGGCCGACGCGCGCCAGAGCACCGACGGATCGCGGCTGGAGCTGGGCGAGCTGCGCAGCCGCGTGGCGGCGAGCGACCAGCTGCTGAAGGACCAGCTCGCACAGATCAACGACCTGACCGCGGCGAACGAGAAGCTCCAGGCGCAGATGAAGGAAGTCGGCGCGCGCGTGACGGCGTTGCAGGCGCAGGGTGCGAATGCCGCCGACCTTGCGAGCGCGAACGACAAGCTCGCGCGCGACCTCAAGGACGCGCAGGACCAGCTCACGGCGCTGCGCACGGAGAATGCGCGCCTCGCGCAGAGCGAGCAGGCGCGGCAGGACGCGGAGCAGCGCGTCGCCAACCTGAGCGCGGCGGCGAATCAACTCTCAGGCGCGCAGCGCGACCTCGCGTCCGCGCGGGCGGAGATTTCACGGTTGAACGACGCGGCGCAGTCGGTGGCGCGCGATCGCGACGCGCGGATCGCGCAGCTCCAGCAGGAGAATGCGGCGATCGGCGCGCGGCTGCGGCAGGCGCAGGGCACGCTCGACCAGATCGCGTCGGCGGCGCGGTTGCTCAACGGCGGTGGCGGCTCGGTCGCGGCGGCACCGACAAGTGCGATGTCGAATGCGGCGAGCCCGATCTCCAACCCGCCGACGCAGGTCATCCCGGCGCCGCCGGCTCCGGCGGAGCCGCGCGTGCACATCGTGGCCGAAGGCGAGTCGCTCACGCGGATCAGCATGCGCTACTACGGCACGTCGGCGCGCTGGCAGGATATTTACGACGCGAACCGCGACGTGCTGCGCACCGAAAACGCGTTGCGGCCGGGACAGCGGCTGAAAATTCCGTGAGGGAGGCGGCGGGCGTTGGCGGGAGCGGACGCCGATCGGGCGCGAGCTTCCCGCCGTGGGCCTCACGTGTTGGGGAAAATCTTTTTTGCCACAGCGCGCACGGAGCTCGGACACGGAGCGGAAAAACCCGACCGCCGGCGGTGACCTGTCGGTTTAGACTTTGTGTGCTTCGTGGCTCATGCCTCGCGGGAACGGCGGCCAAAAAAAAGCCGCGCTCGATGAGAGCGCGGCTGAAAGGTGGCGGACTTTGAAGAACGATCGCGCGCTCAGGCGGCGACGGCTTTGCGCGACGAGCTCGCGACCGTGGCCTTCGTCGTGTCCGCCAGATGGGCGAAGAACGAATCGCGGCGCTCGCGGGCGATGCGGACGTCCTTCGTGCCGAGCGAGCGGCGGATGCGCTCCTTGGTGAAGGGCGTGGGGTGGATCGTGTAGTGGAGGAACCACGTGCCGTGGTTGTTCCACAGGTGGTGATTTTCGTTCTCCGCGCGGACGCGGATTCCGGGCAGGGCGGTGACGGTGTTCATGATGCGTGATTTTCTTGTGGGAGTTATCGCGCCTCAGGTTGAAAACAAAAAACCGACCTGGGCATCAGGTCGGTTTCGTCTTCGGGAGCGTTCTTGGTTCGCCGCCCCGGAGAGGGCTGCGCACATCCGAGCTTTCGCTCGATCCACCGTGGCCGCTCCCGGCCCGGTTGGCGGAGCCGGCTTGTTAAGGCCGACTCGTTCCTGATGCAACGACGACCGTGCCAGTCTTATGTCACTGGTCCAGCCTTTTTTTCGGGCTCAATGTCATAAGGCATCAGAAATTTCCCGAGGCGTCGCATGCGGAAGCAAGCGGCATGGACATCTTGGCCGTGTTTGGCCGATCACGGGCAGGATGCCCATGCCACTTTCAAGCCAACCGCGCGCCGCGCGCGGTGAACGGGGAAACACGGCTACGTCTTTTTCCGCCGCGCGTTCTTCGCCTCGATGTTCAGGTAGGTTTTGTTGAGCATCTGGCTTTCGTAAAGTTCGAGGAGGCGAACGCCTTCGCGGGGCTTGACCATGTCCTTCTTCGTCGCGGCGTCGATCTGGGCCTTCATTTTGCGGCAGAGATCTTCCTGCTGGTATTGCACGCCCTCGATCACGTCGGCGATGCGGCTGCCGCTGAGCGCTTCCTCGATGTAGAAGCCGTTGGGTTCGTCCTCCTCGAGGAAGACGTGCACCTCGTTCACGCGGCCGAAGAGGTTGTGCAGGTCGCCCATGATATCCTGATACGCGCCGGTGAGAAAAATGCCGAGGTAGTAGGGCTGCTTGTTGAGCGGGTGCAGCGTCAGGTAGGCTTTCGTGTCCTGCAGGTCGATGAAGCGGTCGATCTTGCCGTCGGAGTCGCACGTGATGTCGACCAGGATGGCGTTGACGCTCGGCTTTTCGTTGAGCCGGTGCAGCGGCGTGATCGGGAAAAGCTGGTCGAGCGCCCAGTGGTCGAGGAGCGACTGGAACACGGAAAAGTTGCAGACGTATTGGTCGGCGAGCAGCGCGGAGAGTTCGCGCAATTCCTCGGGCTGATAGCCGGACTTGCGGCTCTCCTTTGCGATCTGCTCGCAGATCTGCCAGAAGAGCGATTCGGCGGCGGCGCGATTTTCGAGATCGAGGTAGCCGAGATTGAAGAGCGAGAACGCCTCGTCCTTTTTCTGCAGCGCGTCGTGAAAACGCTCGAGCAGCCCCAGCTTGGGCTTGTTCTTCAACATCGCCTCGAGGTCCTGCACGACCTTGTGCTTTTCCTCGGGCTGGTGCTGCTGGCCGAGCGACTCGCGCTTGTTGATGCGCTCGAACACCTCGACGACGAGCAGCGAGTGCGGCGCGACGATCGCGCGACCGGACTCGCTCACGATGTCGGGCACGGGGACGTCGCACGCGTTGCAGATTTCGCGGATGTTGAAGACGACGTCGCGCGCGTATTCCTCCATCGAGTAGTTCATCGAGCTCTCGAAGTTCGTGCGCGAGCCGTCGTAGTCGATGCCGAGCCCGCCGCCGACATCGAGGTAGCCCATCGGAAAGCCCATCTGCGCGAGCTGGCAGTAGAAGCGCGTCGCCTCGACGACGGCGTTCTTGATCGTGAGGATGTTCGGCACCTGCGAGCCGATGTGAAAATGCACGAGCCGCAGCGACTGGGCGAGCTTGGCGGCCTTGAGCTTCTCGATCGCGAAGAGGATTTCCGCGGTGTTGAGGCCGAACTTCGCGTTCTCGCCGGTCGACATCGCCCACTTGCCTTCGCCGCGCGTCTGGAGCTTCGCCCGGAAGCCGATCAGCGGCTTCACGCCGGTTTCCTGCGAGAGCCGGATGATCTCGTCGAGCTCGGAAAGCTGCTCGACGACGAGGATGATCTTCTTGCCGAGCTTGCGGCCGAGGAGCGCAAGGCGGATGTAGTCGTGGTCCTTGTAGCCGTTGCAGATGATGAGCCGCTGCGCGCCCTCGTGCATCGCGAGCGCGATCATGAGCTCGGGCTTCGAGCCGGCTTCGAGGCCGAAGTTGTAGTCCTTGCCGGCGGCGACGATCTCGTCGACGACCTCGCGGAGCTGGTTGACCTTGATCGGAAACACGCCGCGGTAGCTGCCCTTGTAGCCTTCGTCCTTGATCGCCTTCGCGAAAAGCTCGTTGAGCTGGAGCACGCGGTGGCGGAGCAGGTCCTGAAAACGAATCACCATCGGCGCCTTCAGGCCCATGCCGAGCGCCTCGTGGACGACATCGAGGATGCGCACGCTGCGCTCGTCGGCGAGCGGCTGCATCGTGACGAAGCCCTCGTCGTCGACGGAGATGTGGCCCGAGCCCCAGCGCTTGAAGCCGTAGTGCTCTTCGGATTTGGCGGCGGACCAGCCGGAGGACGTTTTTTTCAACAAAGTCGGGAGTTCAGGGTTGAGAGATGAGCGGATAAGCGCGGGAGGTGCAAGTGGCCCGCCGGGGCCGGCTTCGGCTCCCGCGACGCTCCGCTCCCTGCGATCGGTTTAAACGGGCTTGCTTTTGCCGGAGGCGAATCAGTTAGATGCATGTTTTCTTTTTTCAAATCCACCAACACGCAATGACGAAAATGTCCCCGGTTTTTTCCGCGATCGAACTGCTCGGCCAAGCCGCGGCGCCGGGGCCGCAGCAGCCGGGCGATATCCGCTCGATGATTTCGAGCGCGCTGCCGCTGCTGCTGATGCTCGGCGCGTTTTATTTCCTGCTCATCGCGCCGCAGCGGAAAAAGCAGAAGGAGCACGAGAAGATGCTGAAGGCGCTGCAGTCCGGCGACGAAGTCGTCACCAGCGGCGGCCTGTATGGCACGATCACCAATGTGAAGGAGGACCGCTTCGTCGTCCGCATCGCCGACAACACCAAGGTCGAGATCGCGAAGGGTTTCGTGCAGACCGTGGTGAAGCAGCAGCAGGCCGCGGAGAAGAAGTGATCGCGGCCGCGGGCCGCGCGCGTCACGCCTACGTTACGCCCTGAATCATCGGCCGCGACGGCGCGCCGACGACGGACGCGAGATCGCGCGAAAAACCCTTTCAACCCAAAGAACCATGCTGAAACGCAACCTCTGGAAGATCCTGCTCTCCCTCGCCGTGGTGGCGTGGGCGGTCTCGGAACTTCTGCCCATAAAAAACACCCCGTTCGTCGACTACGTCCGCGCGCACGTGACCGCGAAGCCCGCGGAGTTCAACAAGCTGCTCGATGAAGCGAGCGCGCGGCACCGCGCAATGCCGGCTGTGAGCGAGTTCGTCGCGCTCAAGCAGATCGGCAAGGAGCGCAAGATCGACCTCACGCAGTATTTCCCCGACATCCCGCTCGAAAGCACGCTGCGCAATGTCGAAAAGCGAAATGACATCCTCCTGAACGAGCTCCTCCATCGCTCCCGCGCCAAGCTGCAGCTCGGTCTCGATCTGCACGGCGGCGTGGAATTCACGCTCGAGGCGGTCGACCGGCCCGGCGAAAAGGCCGCCGACGCCAATGCGCGGAAGGAAAAAATCACCAAGGCGATCGAGATCATCGGGAACCGCATCAACGCCTTTGGCGTGGCGGAGCCGGTGATCCGCCAGGTCGGCGACAACCGCATCTCGGTGCAGTTGCCCGGCCTGAACACGAAGGACAATCCGGACATCGTCGACCAGGTGAAGGCGCCGGCGCGGCTGGATTTCCGCATGGTGCATCCGACGCTCACGCCGGGACCCGGCGTCGACACGCCGCCCGGCTACGAGATCCTGACCGAGGAGCGCGCGGGCGGCCGCGGGCAGGAGGACGACGAGGAAGTTTTCGTGCGCCGCATTCCCGAGGCGACGGGCGAAATCATGGCCGACGCGCGCGCCGCCTACGATTCGTTCGGCAAGCCCGAGGTCCGGCTCTTCTTCACCAAGGAAGGCAAGGCGAAGTTCGCCGAGATCACGCGCAAGATCGCCGAAGAAGGCCAGCGCGCCGGCCGGCTTGGCCGCCTCGCCATCGTGCTCGACGGCAAGCTCTACTCCGCGCCGACCGTCAAAGAGGAAATCAACAGCGACTCCGCCCAGATCAGCGGCGGCAGCATGACCGACCGCGAGGCGATCACGCTGCAGAACGTGTTGAACAATCCGCTCGACGTCGAACTTGTCGTCAAGGAGCAGCACGAGGTCGGCCCGTCGCTCGCGGCCGACGCCATCTCCAGCGGCCAGCGCGCCGCGATCATCGGCATCGGCCTCGTCGCCGCATTCATGATCACTTACTACACCGTCGGCGGCCTGATCGCCGTCGTCACGCTCGCAATGAACGTCCTCATCATCCTCGGCGTGATGGCGAGCTTCGGCGCGACGATGACGCTGCCCGGCCTCGCCGGCATCGTGCTCACCATGGGTATGGCGGTGGACGCGAACATCCTGATTTTCGAGCGCATGCGCGAAGAGCTGAAGCTCGGCAAATCGCTCAAGACCGCGGTCGTCGCCGGCTACGACAAGGCGTTCACCACGATCGTCGACGCGCACGTCACGCAGCTCTGCATCTGCGGCATCATGATCTGGCTCGGCACCGGGCCGATCAAGGGCTTCGGCATCACGCTCGCGATCGGCGTGTTCTCGACGATGTTCTCCGTCCTGATCACGAGCCATCTCCTGACCGAGTGGCTGATCGAGAGCGATCTGCTGAAGAAATTCCCGATGCTGCACTTCCTCCATGCGGAGAAGGTCGACTTCGTGAAATACGGCAAAGTGGCCTTCATCGCCTCGTGGCTCGTGGTGCTCAGCGGCATCGCGGTCGTCGTGTCGAAGGGCCAGAAAATCTACGGCATCGACTTCGTCGGCGGCGACGTGATCTCGGTCAGCTACCAGCACACGCCCGATCTCGCGCAGGTCCGCACCACCGCGGAGAGCCTGCACATTCCCGACGTCACGCCCGCGCTGATCGACTCGGCGACCGGCTCGACGAAGATTCTCCGGATCGAAACGCCGCCCGGCAAGTCGGGCACGCTGCTCGCCGAGCTCCGAAAGACGATGCCGGCGGCCGGCTTCGAGAAAATCGGCGAGGAGAGCATCGGGCCGGCGATCGGCGCGGAAATCAAGTGGAACGCGATCAAGGCGCTGCTCGCGTCGTTCGTGATCACGCTCATCTATATCGCGTTTCGCTTCGAGTTCGGCTTCGGCATCGGCGCCGTCGTCGCCTCGGTGCACGACATCCTGATGACCGTCGGCGTCTTCGTCATCTTCGGCTATCAGTTCAACGCGCCGATGGTCGCGGCGATCCTTTCGATCGCGGGTTATTCGATCAACGACACCGTCGTCGTCTTCGACCGCATCCGCGAAGAGTTGAAAATGAACCCGACGATGAAGCTGCGCGACGTGATCAACCTCGCGCTCAATCGCGTGTTCTCGCGCTCGATCATGACGAGCGTGACGACGTTCCTCGCGGCGCTCGCGCTTTTCGTCTTCGGCACCGGCGTGATGAAGGACATCTCCTTCACGTTCATCGTCGGCATCATCACCGGCACGTTCTCCTCGATCTACATCGCCGCGCCCGTCTTCTACTGGTGGCACAAGGGCGACCGGAAGGACGTCGAACGGCATCACGACATTGCGCCGAAATACGAGTGGCAGGGCACGAGCAAGGCGGCGGAGTAAGCTAGCTCACGTCAGACCTCGGACTCCTGCCTCCCGCATCCTCGCGATGCGCGATGCGGGAGGAACGACGGTGACGGAAAATTCTGGCGATGCGTTGGACGCACACTCCGCTCCTGGCCGAGGAGATCGAGGCGCTGAGCAAGCGCGCCGGCGTGAGCCGCGTGCTCGCGGAGCTGCTGCTGCGCGCGGGTATGCGCGATGCGGACGCGGCGGCGGGCTTTCTCCAGCCTGCGCTCGCCGGGCTGAACGATCCGTTTCTCCTGCATAATCTCGAAAGCGCGGCGACGCGGCTGCGCCAGGCGATCGCGCATCGCGAGCAGGTCGTCGTCCTGGGCGATTACGATGTCGACGGCGTGAGCAGCACCGCGCTGCTCGTGATGATCCTGCGGCGCTTCGGGTTGAATCCGCGCTTCATCGTGCCGCGCCGCTCGGAGGACGGCTACGGTCTGTCGCGCAGCGCGATCGACCGCGCGCTCGAGGCGGGCAAGCCGCACCTCTTCATCGCGCTCGACTGCGGCACGAATTCGCACGCGGAAGCCGCGTATCTGCGCGAGCTCGGCGTCGACGTGCTCGTGGTCGACCACCACCGCTCGAAGGAGCAGCCGCTCGAGGGCGGCATCCTGATCAACCCGCACGTCCACGCCTGCGTGCAAAACACCGACCACGCGTGGCGGCATCTCTGCACCGTCGGACTCGTGTTCAAGTTGATGCACGGCCTGCTCAAGCAGCTGCGCGCGGAAAATCATCCCGTCGCCTTCCGGATCAAGCTGCGCGATCACCTCGATCTCGTCGCGCTCGGGACGATCGCGGATCTCGTGCCGCTGCTCGGCGAGAACCGCATCCTCGCGCGGCACGGCCTGCGCATCCTCGAGCAGACGCACCGGCCCGGGCTGCGCGCGCTCATGGAAGTTTCCGGCGTGAAACCCGCGCAAGGCATCACGCCGACCGATATTTCGTTTCGCCTCGGCCCGCGCATCAACGCCAGCGGCCGGCTTGCCGACGCCGCGCTGTCGGTCGAGCTGCTGGTGAGCGACGATGTCGCGTTCTGCGTCGAGACCGCGCGGCAGCTCGACACCTTCAACCGCGAGCGCCAGGACATCGAGCGCGCGATCACCGAGGAGGCGGAGCGGATCATCGAGACGCAGTTCGCCGCGCACGCGGGCATCGTGCTCTTCGCGGAAAACTGGCACCCGGGCGTCGTTGGCATCGTGGCCGGCCGCGTGACGCGCAAATACAACCGCCCGTGCGTCGTCCTCGGCAACGAAGGCGACGTCGCGAAAGGTTCGGGCCGCAGCGTCGACGGGATCAATCTCGTCGAAGTGCTCGGCACGTGTTGCGAGCACCTCACGAGCTGGGGCGGGCATCCGATGGCGGTCGGCATCGCGTTGCCGAAACTTCACCTCGAGGCGTTTCGCGCGCGCTTCGCGGAGGCGGTGCGGGCGCACGTCGGCGGCGACATCGCGGAAGCGCGGCTCGACCTCGCGGCGTGGCTCACGCCGGAGCAGATCACGGAGCGGCTGATGGAGGAGATCGACACGCTGCACCCGTTCGGCCAAGGGAATCCCGAGCCGGTGTTCGGCGTGAAAGGCGTCGTGCTGCGTTCGCCCTGCGAGATTTTCAAGGAGCAGCATTTTCGTTTCTCCTTCGAGGATGGCCGCGGCCGCCGGCTGCACGGCGTCGCCTGGAAACTCGCGCACCGCCTGCCGAAGCTGCATGCGCCGCTCGATCTCGCGGTCGAGTTGAAATGGAATCATTTCAACGGGCGGAAGCTGCTGCAGCTCGGCTTGATCGACTGGCGTCCGTCGGCATAAAGGTGGCACGGGCGTCTCGCCCGTGATTCTACGGCGCGCAACCCGGGCGAGACGCCCGTGCCACGAACCGCCAAGCGCGGCCATAAAAGCCGTTCAGGGAGAAGGGACATGCCAGCCGCCCCAAAGCAAAAACTCCCGCTCGGTGGAGCGGGAGTCTCGCAAAGTGGCGCACCCGTAGGGAGTCGAACCCCAAACCTTCTGATCCGTAGTCAGATGCTCTATCCAATTGAGCTACGGGTGCGTGGAGGCTGAAAGAGCGCGAGAAGAAGCAGCCAATCGCGACCGAGCGCAAGCGAGAATTTTGCGGCGCACTGCGTCGCGTTCGCCCGTCGCGCGCGCGTGCGTTTCGCGTGGTCGCGCGCGGGAAAATCCCGCGGCAAAATTGAACGATCCGCTCCTCTGCTGCGTCTGTGTCCGTGTTCACTGGTTAGTTGGAGTAGAAAAAAATGAGGGCCGCTCGTTGTGGGGCGGCCCTCTTTTGTTTTGGTTTTCGAGGGCTGACTTTGCATCGGGAAATCTCCCATGCTCCGACCCGGAGCCCGCCGGTCGGGAACTCCGTTGGAAATTGCAGGCAAACCGTTAGGCGTCACATCCCAGCCTTGAACCCATCGTTCCGCGATTTTTTCCGCGCGCCGCCCGCGTCACCGTTTTTCGCGGGACGGGGACGAGCCGTGTCGCTCGCGGCGCACGCCTCGTCGGATTTTTTCGCCGGATTGAAATCGCGGTCGCCCGAGTTTGCCCCGTGGAGACGCTGACCAGATATCTGCGGGCCTCGCTGCTCGCATTGATCGTGCTCGGCGCCAGCCGGCCGGCGCAGGCCGAGGCGCCGCACTCCGAGGCGGAGCTCACCGCGGTTTTTCTTTTCAACTTCGGTTCGTTCGTCGAGTGGCCGGCCGCGGCGATGCCGGAAAACGGCGAGCCGTTTCGCATCGGCGTCTGCGGCGCGACCGAAGTCGCCCACGCACTCGAGAGCGTCGTCGCGGGCGAACGCATCCGCGGCCACACCATCGAGGTCGTGCGGGTGCGTCATCGCGCCGAGGCGCAGCACTGCCAGATCCTTTTCATTCCGCCGGGCGACGAGAGCATCGTCCCGCCGAACATGCTGGAGGAGCGTCCGATCCTGACGGTCGGCGAGAGCGATCGTTTCGAAGCCGAGGGCGGCATGGTGCGCTTCCTGCCCGAGCGCAACCGCCTGCGCTTGCGCATCAATCTCGACCCGGTGAAGCGCGCCGGGCTCCGCATCAACTCCCAGTTGCTGCGCATCGCCGAAACGCGGGGGGGCACATGATGCGCCGGCGTTTCCAGAGCCTGCCGATCGCGAGCAAGCTGCGCGTCGTCATCACCGCGGCGTGCGTGATCGTGATCTTTCTCACCGGCCTCGCGTTGATGGTGGCGGAGACGCTGATCCTGCGCAACCGGATGGTCGCGGCGCTCGATGCGCGCGCGAACGTCGTCTCGGCCAACGCGGCCGCGGCCGTGATGTTTCACAGCCCGCACGACGCCGAGGAAATTTTGCGCGCGGGCGGGACCGACGAGGGCGTCGTGGCCGCGACGATCTTCGACGAGCACGGCGCGGAATTTGCCCGCTACCTGGCCACGCCCGCGGAGCCGCCGATCGCGCCGCCCGGTTCGCCGCACCAGCATGTTTTCACCGTCAACGATGTCACCGTCTGGACACCGATGCAGACGGCCGACCATCGCGCGATCGGCACGCTGGCGGTGCGGCGCACGCTGGGCACGCTCTACGAGCGGCTCGCGATTTTCGGGGGCGTGACCGTCGCCGTCACGCTCGCCGCCGGCGCGCTCGCCTGGGTGCTCTCGCATTTTCTGCAGCGGATTTTTTCCGCGCCGGTGCTCACGCTGGCGCGGGCGGCGGAGAGCGTGACCGGTTCGCGGGATTTTTCCGCCCGCGTGCCCGTCGCGGGCACGGACGAACTCGCGCAGCTCGCGCACGCGTTCAACATCATGCTCGGCGCCGTGCAGGCGAGCCACGCGGAGACGAAGGTGCTCTACGCCCAGCTCGAAGCGCACGCGCGGCAGTTGGAGACGCGCGTGCAGGAGCGCACGGCGGAATTGCAGGCGGCCTACCGCGAGCTCGAGGCGTTCAGCTATTCCGTCTCGCACGACCTGCGCTCGCCCTTGCGCTCGATCAACGGCTTCACCGAGGCGCTGCTGGAGGACGGCGAGAACCGCCTCAGCACCGACAGCGTGCAGCACGCGCGCCGCGTCATCGCCGCGGTCGGCCGGATGAACCGCCTGATCGACGGGCTGCTCGATTTTTCGCGGCTCTCGAAACGCGAGCTCCGCGCCGAGACGATCGACCTGCACGCACTTGCACGCGATGTCGTCGCGGAATTGAGCGCGGACACGGCGCGGCGGAATGTCGAGGTCTCGGTCGCAGCGCTCTCGCCGTGCTTCGGCGATCCGACGCTGATCCGGCAGGTGCTGGTCAACCTCGTGAGCAATGCGTTCAAATATTCGCGCGAGCGCGACCCCGCGCTGATTTCGATTTCGGAAGAGCTGATCGACGGCACCGGCCGGCGCGCCTACGTCGTGCGCGACAACGGCGCCGGCTTCGATATGCAGCACGCCGGGCGGCTGTTTCAGGTTTTCGAACGGCTGCACGACGCGCGGCAGTTCGAAGGCACCGGCATCGGCCTCGCGACGAGCAAGCGAATCGTCGAGCGCCACGGCGGCCGGATCTGGGCGGAGGCGACGCCGGGGAAGGGCGCGGCCTTCTTCTTCACGCTCGCGCTGCCGGACACGACCGCGCCTGCGCTGCCGGTCGCGGCGTTGCGCGCGGGCTAGAAGGGCTTGGAGTGGCACGGGCGTCCCGCCCGTGTCGCACCATTGAAGGATTCACGGGCGAGCTCCCGCGCCACATTGGGGCAGCGGCCTGACGGCTGGAGAATTATTGGAACGCGGTGGCGCTTCACGCGACCGTGTGCCGGCGTCGCGTGGCCCGGGGCGGGCGACGGTGCAGCAAGGTCTTGCAACAAGATTTCCGGTGCGCCGGCGTGACGGACGCAGCGTCGCGGGATTTACTTGAGAACTCGCCGGGCGCGGCCATTGGTGGGCACGTTCTTTTTGCATCACACGCCTAAGTCGCCGCGGTCCCAGCGGCGACGCGGGGGAACCAAATTCCGGCGCCGCTCCACGCGGAGGCCGGACGGGGCTAACGTTCGCAGCGCGATCGGGGTGACTTCCTTGCACCCAGCCCGTCAGCTAACCTCGCCGGCCTCGGGAAGGGTGATCAAAGGCTCTCGCGTGGGCGGGATGTCTGGCCGATCGCTCGCATCCGCCGTGCAACTGCGAGACCGTCTCGCGTTCGCGTGGCGCCTTTCGGAAACATCATGACTCATTCCCTCGCCCTTTACTCCAGCGATCCGGCGGCGTTTTCGCCGGTCGAAGCCGGCTGGCTTCCCGCTTTCCGGTGCACCGTCGTGCGAGCGGCTGCGGCCGTCACGCCATGAGCACGACCACGACCAATGCCGCGAAAGGTGGCGCGCAAGTCGCCCTCACGGTCGGCGCGCTCGGCGTGGTGTTTGGCGACATCGGCACGAGTCCGCTTTACACGATGCGCGAGTGTCTCGCGCACCTGCCCGCGGGCGAGGCCGGCACCGCCGGGGTGCTGGGCGTGCTCTCGTTGATGTTCTGGTCGCTCGTGCTCGTCGTGTGCGTGAAATACCTCTGGTTCGTCATGCGCGCCGACAATCACGGCGAAGGCGGCATCTTCGCCCTGCTCGCGCTGACGCACGCGACCGGTGCGCCGCAGACCGCGTCGTCGCGCGCGAAACGCACCTACAACACCGCCGTGGTGCTGATCCTGGTCGGCGCGGCGCTCCTGTTCGGCGACGGCATCATCACGCCGGCGATTTCCGTCCTCGGCGCCGCGGAGGGCTTCAATGCCATCGGGCCCGGCTTCGCGCCTTACATCGTGGCGATCGCGTGCGCGATCCTCGCGCTGCTGTTCTGGTTTCAACACAAGGGCACGAGCCGGATCGGCGGCGTGTTCGGGCCGGTGATGGTGCTGTGGTTCGCCGCGCTCGCAGCGCTCGGGCTGTGGCACCTGCTTCGATTTCCCGGCGTGCTGCGCGCGGTGAATCCGCTCTACGCGTTCGCGCTGCTGCGGCACCCGCCGTGGGAAGTCGCGACGCTGCTCGGCTCGATCGTGCTGACGATCACCGGCGCGGAGGCGCTCTATGCGGACATGGGGCATTTCGGCCGGCGGTCGATCGCGTGGGCGTGGTATGGCGCGGCGTTTCCGGGGCTGCTGTTGAATTACTTCGGGCAGGGCGCGTTTGTGCTTTCGCATCCGGCCGAGACGGGAAATCCGTTTTTCGCGCTGGCGCCGGTCGGCTTCCCGCGCGCGGCGCTCACGGCGCTTTCGATTGTCGCCGCCGTGATCGCGAGCCAGGCGCTGATTTCGGGCGCCTATTCGCTCACGCGGCAGGCGATCCAGCTCGGCTACTTTCCGCGGCTGAAGATCAAATACACCAGCGCGGCGCACTCGGGGCAGATCTACGTGCCGTTCGTCAACACGCTCCTCGCGATCGGCTGCATTCTCACCGTGGTGTTTTTCGGCTCGAGCGCGGCGCTCGCGTCGGCTTACGGCATCGCGGTGACGGGCACGATGGCGATCACGACGGTGGCGTTCTTTCTTGTCACGCGGCGCAACTGGCACTGGCCGCTCGCCGTCGCGGCGCTGATTTGCGGCGTGTTTCTGGTGATCGACCTCGGATTCTTCGCGTCGAACGCGCACAAGCTCACCGAAGGCGGCTGGTTTCCGCTCGCGATCGCGGCGTTCGTGATGGCGATCATGCTCACGTGGAAGGCCGGCCGCAGCGAAATCTACACGCGCGTCTACGGCAACCAGGTGACGGAGGGCGAGCTCACCAACATCGCGCGCAGCCACCATATCACGCGCGTCGTCGGCGGCGCGGTCTTCATGGTCGGCTCGCCCGAAGGCACGCCCATCGCGCTGCTGCATCACGTGAAGTCCAACCGCTGCCTGCACAAGACCGTCGTGCTGCTGAGCATCGTGACCGAGGACGTGCCCGTCGTGGCGGCCGCAAATCGCCTCGCGCTGCGCGAGATTGGCGAGGGACTCTGGCGCGCCGTCGGCCACTACGGCTACATGGAATCGCCCGACGTCGGCGACCTCATGGAGCGCATCCGCAGCGGCGGCGTGCCGATCAACCCGCAGAGCGCGACCTATTTCTTCAACCGCGAGATGATCATCACCGGCGGCGCGGCGAAAATGTGGGAGTGGCAAAAGCGCCTCTACGCGATCCTCAGCCGCAACGCCAGTCCGGCGCGCGACTACTATCAGATTCCGCCGTCGCAGATCATCGAGCTCGGCCTCGCGATCCAGCTCTAGCCGCGGCGCCGGAGATCGCGGCTACAGCGGTTTAAATTGAAGTGCAGCCGCGACGACGATGTAGGTCGGGGTTTATCCCCGACGCGTCGGGCGTAAAGCCCGACCTGCAAAAACGGCTACAGCATTTTTGAAACTGCTCTAATCCTCGACCAGCCGGTAGCCGATGCCCGATTCGGTCCGGAGATGGCGCGGCCGATGCGGCGCCGCTTCGAGCTTCTGGCGCAGGTGCGTCATGTGCACGCGGAGATAGTGCGTGTTCTCCTCCGCTTTCGGCCCCCAGAGCTCGCGCAGGATTTGCTGGTGCGTCACGACCTTGCCCCGATGCAGCACGAGGATTTTCAGCAGCGCGTATTCCTTCGGCGTGAGCTTCACGTCCTCGCCGCCGCGGCGCACCGTGCGGGAAACGAAATCCACCGCGATCCCGCCGAACGCGACCGTGGCCAGCTCCGCCTCCGTCGGCGCGCGGCGCAGAATCGCGCGCAGCCGCGCCGTCAGCTCGGCCGAGCCGAACGGCTTCGTCAGGTAGTCGTCGGCGCCCGCATCGAGCGCGGCGACCTTGTCGCGCTCCGCGGCGAGCACCGTCAGCACGAGCACCGGCACGCGCGACCACTCGCGCAGTTGCCGCAGCACCTCGAGGCCGCTCAGGTCGGGCAGGCCCATGTCGAGCACGATCGCATCCGGTGCGCGGCCGACGATCTCGTCGAGCCCGGCGCGGCCGGTGGCGGCTTCCCGCACGGCGAAGCCCGCGGCCTCGAGCGTCAGTCGCAGCAGGCGGCGAATCTGCGCTTCGTCGTCGATCACGAGCACGTCTTTTTTCGGGTCGGGATTCATTCGTTGGGCACGGCGCCGTGCGGCGTGTGCGGAAGATAAACGGTGAACACCGCGCCGCCGCCGGGATTGTCCCCGGCCACGATTTCGCCGCCCTGCGCGGCGGTGAAACCGGCGATGATCGAGAGCCCGAGGCCGAGGCCGCCGGCGCGCGCCGCATCGCCGCGCTGGAATTTCTTGAAAACGCGTTCGCGCATCGCCGGCGGCAGGCCCGGCCCGCGATCGGCGACGGTGAAGAACACGCGCTGCCGCGCCGGCTCGACGCCGGCGGCGAGGAAGATCGGCGTGCCCTCGGGCGTGTGATGCGCGGCGTTGAGCAGCAGGTTGGCGATCGCCTGCTCCATGAGCGCGAAGTCGGCGCGGAAGAGCGGCATGTCGGCCGGCACGGCGCTTTCGAAGGGATGCGCGGCGAGCGAATCGCGCACGCTGTCGATCGCGGCGTTGACGAGGTCGTTCGCATCGCACCAGTCGAGCTTCGCCTGCAAGGCGCCGGATTCGAGGCGCGTCTGGTCGAGGAGATTGTTGACGAGCCGGTGCAGCCGTCGGGTCGCGGTGCGAATTTCCTCGACCAGGCGCTCGCGGGTCGCGGGTTCCGCGGCCGCCATGCTTTCCGCCGCGGCGCTCAACACGGCGAGCGGCGTCTTCAGCTCGTGCGAGACGCCGTCGAGCAGCGCGCGGTGCAGCTTCTCGGATTCGTCGAGCAGCTTCTCGCGTTCGCCGGCGGCGCGGAATTGTTCACTCTCGACGAGAATCGCCAGTTGCGCGGCGAAGCTTTCCAGCAGGTCGCGCTGCGCGAGCGTGAGCGTCGCCTCGGACGCGGCGCGCACGACGAAGACGCCGAGCGCCTTGTCCTCGCGCACGAGCGGCACGTAAAAGCCCTCCGCCGACGGCAGCGTGTCGGTGAAGCGGCCGGCTTTTTTCCGGCTGCGCCACGCCCAGTCGGCGACGCCGAGCTCCTTTTCGCTGAGCGAGAACGAGCCGGCGAAATGTGGCGTCAGCGCGCCGTGTTCCGGCGATCCGAGCAAAAGCCCGCTCTGCGCGGCGAAAAGTCCGTCGGCCTGGCGCAGCGCGGCGAACACCGCTTCGTCGAGCGAGCGCGCCGCACTCAACGCCTGCGTCAGCCGCAGCAGCGCCATCGCGCGCTCCTCGCGCAGCCGTTCGTGTTTTTCCTGCGCGCGAATCCGGCTGGTGAGCTGGCCCGCGATGAGCGCAACGACAAAGTAGGTGCCGAACATCATGCCGTCCTCGAATTTTCCGATGACGAAGGTGAACAGCGGCGGAATGAAAAGGAAGTTCCACGCGAGCGCGCTCACGACGCCGGCGGTGAAGAGCGGCCAGCGGCCGACGCGGAGGCTGAGCGCGATGACGGTGAGGAGATACACGAGGCCGATCGCGAGGTAGCCGGTGAGCGGCGTGAGAAACCAGCCCGCGACCGTGACCGCCACGAGCGCCGCCAGCACCTCGGCGAACTCGCGCGGCATCGCGGCTTCGAGCGGCTGCCATTCGACGTGCGCGCGCGTCCGGCCGGCGGCGCGCTCCGCGGGGACGACGTAGATGTCGATCGGGCCGCTCAACCGGAGCAGGCGGTCGACGAGGTTGCCGCCGCGGAGCGCGTTGAAGAGGCGCGGCGCGCGCGACTTGCCGACGACGATCTGAGTGGCGTTGTGCTGGAGTGCCACGCGCACGAGCGCGCGCGCGACATCCTCGTCGTGCGTGACGACGACCTCGGCGCCGAGCTCGCGAGCGAGCGAGATGTTTTGCTCGAGCTGCCGGCGCGCTTCGGGCGCGAGCGGGCGCGAGGATTCCACGCTCACGGCGACCCACGCCGCGGCCTGCGCCGCCGCCATCCGGCGCGTCCAGCGCACGAGCTGAGTCGAGAACGGACTCGAGCCCACGGCGACGAGCAGCCGTTCGCCCGAGCGCCAGATCGTGTGCGGCGCGCCGGTCGCGCGCAGTTCGCGCAGCCGCGTGTCGACGCGTTCGGCGACGAAGCGGAGCGCGAGCTCGCGCAGCGCGGTGAGGTTCGTGTCCTTGAAAAAATTCTCCGCCGCGGTGGCCGCGCGATCGCCGAGGTAGACTTTTCCCTCGGCGAGCCGCTCGCGCAGCGCCTCGGGCGTGAGGTCGATCAATTCGATCTGGTCGGCGAACTCGAGGATCGAGTCGGGCACGGTCTCGTGGACGGTCGCGCCGGTGATCTGCCGCACGGCGTCGGCGCGACTCTCGACGTGCTGCACGTTGAGCGTGCTGAACACGTCGATGCCGGCGTCGAGCAGCTCGATCACGTCCTGATAACGCTTGGGATGGCGGCACCCGGGGGCGTTGGTGTGCGCGAGCTCGTCGATGAGCATGAGCTTCGGTTTGCGCGCGAGCGCCGCTTCGAGATCGAACTCGGCGATGGCGAGGCCGCGGTGCTCGATCTGTTTCCGCGGGATGAGGGGCAGGCCCACGAGGAGCGCCTCGGTCTCGCGGCGGCCGTGGGTTTCGACGAGGCCGGCGACGATATCCACGCGATCGAGCAGCTCCTGCTGCGCCGCGCGGAGCATGGCGTAGGTCTTGCCCGCGCCGGGGCACATGCCGAAGAAAATCTTGAGTCGCCCGCGCTTCGCCCGCGCTTCGTCGCGATGCAGTGAAGCAAGCAGTGCGTCGGGATCGGGCCGGTGATCGGACATGGAGCCGACGGGCAATTTACCGATCGTGCGAAAGGAGGCGAGAACGGTCTGGCGGGATCGCGTTCATCGGCCGGCGCGGATGAAAAATGCCCAGATCAAAAGGAGCCACAGTCCGCCCGCTCCGAAAAAAAGCCGGGTCATGAACCGCCGCGAGGCAACGCGAGCGGCCGGGTTGGCCACGAGCCACGTCACGTCGACCAGCCAGCGCACGGAGACGTGGCGTGAGCGTCCGAGAGCGGGACACCAGAGATGCTCCTCGGAAATGAAACCTTCGCGTGCGAGGTGCCGCACCATCGCCAGCTTTTGCTCGTCGCTAAACACGTCGCGGGTCACGCGGATCACGACATCGTGGCCCGTTTCCTCGACTTCCATGAGCGTGTCGAGCTGTGGATAACAGAATTCAAAACGCCGCGACGGTGGCAGGATGGTTTTCATCGCTTCGGCGAGTTGGTGAAACGCGGCCAGCCGATGCGGGAAACGCCGTCGGATTCGAGCTGGCTGAGCTGGCCGAGAATCAAACCGGCGATCAGCGCAACGAGCGCCACGATAAGGTAGGCGGTCAGGCGCGATCGATTTGGTTTTCGATCATCGGAGCGCATCGGAGAGTCTGGCGCGAATCGCGCCGCGTTCATTTTGCGGGCCGATCGAGGGCGAGATTCAAGAGCAGCACGTTGACGGCGGGTTCACCGAAGACGCGCAGGTCGCGTTTTTCGGTGTGCTGCGCGATGAGCTGACGCATTTTTTCGACGGGCAGTCCGCGGGCTTGGGCGACGCGCACGGCCTGGAGTTCGGCATTCGCGACGCTGATGTGCGGATCGAGGCCGCTGCCCGACGATGTGACGGCATCCGCCGGAACAAGCGCGTCGGCGGCGAGGTGATTTTCCGTGCGATAGGCGGCCACGGCCGCCTGCACGGCGTCGGCGAGTTTCTTGCTCGTCGGGCCAAGGTTGGTGCCGGACGAGCTGGTGGCGTCGTAACCGGTGCCGGCGGCGGACGGACGCGGGTGAAAATATTTTTCGCTCGTGAAACTCTGCGCGAGCAGCGCGGAGCCGCGGACGGTGCCATCCTGGTCGACGATGAGACTGCCGTTGGCCTTGTCGCGGAAGAGCAACTGGCCGCCGGCCCAGACGACGGCGGGATAGACGCCGCAGAGCAGGAGCGCGAGGACGAGTGTGAGAAGAACAGAGATGCGGAGTTCGGTGAGGAAGGTTTTCATGGGCCGGGAGATTTTTGTAGGGCGTCTGTCTTGCAGACGCCGCTCGGGGGAGCTTCGCAAGCCGGCGTCGGCAAGACAGACGCCCTACATTTTTAGACGAGGTGCGTTTTTAGACGAGGTGCGCCGCGTTGATGAGAAGGTCGATGGCCTTGATGCCGATGAACGGGATCGCGATGCCGCCGAGACCGTAGAGGAGGAGATTGCGCCGCAGCATCGCGGCCGCGCCGATGGGCCGATACGCGACGCCGCGCAGCGCGAGTGGGATGAGCGCGATGATCACGAGCGCGTTGAAAATGACGGCGCTGAGGATCGCGCTCAGCGGCGAGGCGAGCTGCATGATGTTGAGCGGCGCGATCGCGGGAAACACGCCAACCAGCATCGCCGGGATGATCGCGAAATATTTCGCGACGTCGTTCGCGATCGAAAACGTGGTCAACGCGCCGCGCGTGATGAGCATCTGCTTTCCGATCTCGACGATCTCGATCAGCTTCGTCGGGTTGCTGTCGAGGTCGACCATGTTGCCCGCTTCCTTCGCGGCCTGAGTGCCGGTGTTCATCGCGACGCCGACATCGGCCTGCGCCAGCGCGGGCGCGTCGTTGGTGCCGTCGCCGGTCATCGCGACGAGATGGCCCGCGGCCTGTTCCTGGCGGATGCGCGCGAGCTTCATCTCCGGCGTCGCCTGCGCGAGGAAATCGTCCACGCCGGCTTCAGCGGCGATCGCGGCGGCGGTGAGCGGATTGTCGCCGGTGATCATCACGGTGCGGATGCCCATTGCGCGGAGATGCGCGAAGCGTTCCTTGATGCCGCCTTTCACGACGTCCTTCAGGAAAACCACGCCGAGCACGCGATCGTCCTCGGCGACGACGAGCGGCGTGCCGCCGGCGCGGGAAATCTGGCTTACGATCTCCGCAACCTCGGCCGGATAGAGGCCGCCTTGCGATTCGACCCAGGCTTTGACGTTGTCGGCCGCGCCCTTGCGGATCGCGCGCGCCGCGTGTCCGGCGTGATCCGCGATATCGATGCCGCTCATCCGCGTCTGCGCGGTGAACGGCACGAAGTTGTGCGGCAGCGTCAGTTCGCGGCCGCGCAGGTTGAACTTCTCCTTCGCGAGCACGACAATGCTGCGGCCTTCGGGCGTCTCGTCGGCGAGCGAGGCGAGCTGCGCCGCCTCCGCGAGCTGTTCGCGCGCGACGCTTGGCGCCGGGATGAAATCCGCCGCCTGCCGGTTGCCGAGCGTGATCGTGCCGGTCTTGTCGAGGAGGAGCACATCGATGTCGCCCGCGGCTTCGACCGCGCGGCCGGACATCGCGAGGACATTACGCTGGAGCAACCGGTCCATGCCCGCGATGCCGATGGCGCTCAGCAGCCCGCCGATCGTCGTCGGAATCAGGCAGACGAGCAACGCGATGAGCGTCGTGATCGAGAACGCGACGCCGGAATAAATCCCGAACGGCTTCAGCGCGAGGATCACGAGAAGGAAGATCACCGTGAGCGCCGAAAGCAGGATCGTGAGCGCGAGTTCGTTGGGCGTCTTCTGCCGCGTCGCGCCTTCGACGAGGCTGATCATGTGATCGAGAAAACCCTCGCCCGGATTGGCGGTGATGCGAATGGCGACCTGATCCGAGAGCACCGTCGTGCCGCCGGTCACGGCGCTGCGATCGCCGCCGGCTTCGCGGATGACGGGTGCCGATTCGCCGGTGATCGCCGACTCGTCGACGGAGGCCGCGCCCTCGATCACTTCACCGTCGCCGGGGATTTGTTCGCCCGCGGCAACGACGACCACGTCGTCGCGCTTGAGCTGGCTCGCGTCGACCGTTTCGAGCGCGCCATTGCGCCGGCGAAGTTTCGCGACGAGTTGTTTGCGCGAAGCGCGGAGCGCGCGCGCCTGTGCCTTGCCGCGACCTTCGGCGACCGACTCGGCAAAATTGGCGAACACGACTGTGAACAGCAGCCACAAGGCAACCTGCAGGATATAGCCGAACGGCTCTTTCGACGTGAAGAGCTGCTCGAAGGTGAGAACCGCGCCGACGAGGGTGACGAACATCACCGGGTTCTTGAGCTGCGCGCGCGGATCGAGCTTCTTGAAAGCATCCGCGACGGCTTGCGTCATGATCGCGCGGTCGAAGAGGGAAATGGTTTTGGTGCTCATCGAGGGGAAAGTGGTTGCCGGTTAGAACAGGGAGCCCGCCTGCATCAGGTAGTGCTCGACGATCGGTCCGATCGCCAATGCGGGGAGGAAAGTCAGCGCGCCGACGAGAAGCACCGTGCCGATGAGCAGCACCACGAAGGTGAGGCCCTCGGTGCGAAACGTGCCGGCGCTCGCCGGGACGAGTTTCTTGCCGGCGAGATTGCCGGCGAGCGCGAGAATCGGCACGATCATCAGGAAGCGGCCGATGAGCATCGCGAGGCCGCCGGTGACGTTGTAGTGCCAGTCGCCATTCGCGGGATTGCCGGTGAGGCCGGCGAAGGCGGAGCCGTTGTTGCCGACGCTCGAGCTGTAGAGATAGAGGATTTCGCTGAAGCCGTGCGGGCCGGCGTTGTTGAGCCCAGCCTGGCCCCAGTCGCTCACCGCCGCCCAGGCCGTGCCGCCGAGGATGGTGCCGGCGAGCACCATGAGCACGAGCATGACGAGCTTCACGTCGTAGGCTTCGATTTTTTTGCCGAGGTATTCGGGCGTGCGGCCGACCATCAGGCCGGCGATGAACACCGCGAGCACGACGAAGATCAGCATGCCGTAGAGACCGGCGCCGACGCCGCCGAAGATCACCTCGCCGGTCTCGATATTGAAAAGCGGCACGAGCCCGCCGAGCGGCGTGAACGAGTCGTGCATGGCGTTGACCGCGCCGCACGAGGCGTCGGTCGTGATCGTGGCGAAAAGCGCGGAGTTGAAGATGCCGAAGCGCGTCTCCTTGCCCTCCATGTTGCCGTCGGCCGCGACGACGCCGAGCTTCTGGTGGATGGGATTGCCGGCTGCTTCGAAGCGCCACGCGACCAGCACGCCAACGACAAACATCACAAACATCGCGGCCCACACGGCCCAGCCGTGTCTCTGGTTTTTCACTTCGCGGCCGAGATAGTAGGTGAGCGCGCTCGGCAGCGCGAAGATCGAGAGCATCTGAATGAAGTTCGAGAGCGGCGTGGGATTCTCGAACGGATGCGCGGCGTTGGCGTTGAAGAAGCCGCCGCCGTTCGTGCCGAGCATCTTGATCGCGATCTGCGAGGCGACGGGGCCTTGCGGGATCGTCTGCGTGTCGACCTTTTGATCGACCATGACGGGCGTCTTCCCGTCGGCCGCCAGGACGGGCTGGCCCTTGTCGTCGGTTTTGGCGACCTGGATCGTGTAGGGCTCGAGTGTCTTCGCCGCGGTGTAGGATTTGAAATTCTGGATCACACCCTGCGAAACCAGGAAGAACGAGAACACGAGGCAGATCGGCACGAGGACGTAGTAGGTGACGCGCACGAGATCGGCCCAGAAATTGCCGATCGTCTTCGCGGAGTGGCGCGCGATGCCGCGGACGAGTGCGGCCGCGATGGCGATGCCCGCGGCGGCGGACACCCAGTTGTGGAAAGTCAGCGCGACCATCTGCGAGAAATACGACATCGTCGATTCGCCGCCGTAGTTCTGCCAGTTGGTGTTGGTCGTGAAGCTCGCGGCGGTGTTGAACGCGAGGCCGGGCGCCACACCGGCGAGTCCCTGCGGATTCAGCGGCAGATGATCCTGGTAGCGCAGGATGAAATAGGTGAACAGCATCCCGACGAAGCTGAACGCGAGCAGCGAGACCGTGTAACCGATCCAGCCTTGCTCCTTCTCCGGGTCGATGCCGCAGACGCGATAGGTCAGCCGCTCGACGGGTTTGACGACGGGATCGAGAAAGGTGCGGCCGCGCCCATCGAGCACCCGGACGAGGAAAAGCCCGAGCGGCTTGGTGATCAGCAGCAGCGCACCGATGTAGAGCGCGAATTGGAGCCAGGCGTTGGGATGGTTCATGGTGCGAACAACTCAGAATTTTTCCGGCCGCAGCACGGCGACGACGAGATAGGCAAGGCACCCGAGGGCGAGGAGGGCGATGAGCACGTTTTCCATGGCGAAGAAAATCGGACGTGGCGCCGCTCAACGCACCTGCTCGCAAAACCGGGCATACGCGACGCAGGCGGCGAAGAAACCCACAGTGAGGAGCACGGAGAGAAGGTCGTTCATGGTGGCGTTGGCCCGACGGCCGGACGCGAGCGTGATGCCGCGAGCGACGACCGGGTGAACGCCACGAGAATACCTGCGCGCACGCCGACGGCCTAGTTAAGTTCCGCGCCGAAACCGCTAAGAAAACATTAACGCGGTCGCTCGCGCGGCGGGCGGCGGCGCGGCCATTCTATCCGGCGATGAGCTCGGCCGCTACCGCTTGATGTTTTTCCGGCTCTTGTAGTCCTGGATGAAAATATTGAGCACGAGCCAGAATCCGCCGCCGGCGGCGGCGAGGAAACAGATGATCGCGAGGCCGGGATAGCCGAAGAGACGGTAGGTCGTTTCGATCTTCATCATGATCGACGCGCCGACGATCAACGCCGCGAGCACCAGGCCGGTCGTGATGCGGTTCGCGATTTTCTGCATGCCTTCCATGATCGTTTTCGCGTCGACCGCCTTCACCTTCACCTCGAGCTCGTTGTTGGTGACGGCGTCCATGATGCGGTTCAACCGCGCGGGCAGCGCGGAGAGAAAACCCTTCGTCTCGAGGAGCGAACCGAAGAGATGGCCGCGGCTCATGTCCTTTTTCATCCGGCGCGTGAGCAGCTCGTCGACATTGCGGCGGACCGAGGCGTTGGGATCGAAGTCGGGCGCGAGGATCCGGCCGATTTCGTCGAGCTGCAGCAGCGTTTTGCCGAGCAGCGTGAGTTCGCTCGGGACAAACAGGCCGTTCTCGCCCGCGCCTTTCGTGACCTCGAGGATCGATTGGCCGACCTTGATCTGCTGCAGGCCGGCGTCGCGCGTGCGCGAGATCACTTGATTCACTTTGCGGCGGAATTCCGTCGGCTCGAATTCCTCGGTGCGTTCGCTGGTGCGGATGACGAGGTCGGCGACGGCATCGCTGTCGCTATCGCTGATCGCGAGGAGCAGTTTCAGCAGGTTCTCCTGCATCTTCGGCGCGGTGTGGCCGACCATGCCCATGTCGAGCAGCGCGATGCGGCCTTCGTCGGTGAGGAAAACGTTTCCCGGATGCGGATCGGCGTGAAAAATGCCGTCGATCAGCACCTGCTTCAGATAGGCGCGAAACAATTCCTCGCACAGCGGCTCGCCCTTGACCTCGAGCCGCGCGAGCGGCGTGAGCGACGTGATCTTCAGGCCGCTGATGTATTCCATCGTGAGGACGGACCGCGTCGTGTAGTCGGTCACCGGCTGCGGAATCTGGATCAGTTCGAACTCCTCGAGGTTGCGCCCGATCGTGACCATGTTCTGCGCTTCGCGCTCGTAGTTGAGCTCGTTGCGGATAGTGATGCGGAATTCCTCGACGAGCGTCGACAGGCGGTGGCGCTGGCCGACCTTCGTGTGCGCATCGAGCGTCGAGGCGATCTGCTCGAGCACTTCGAAGTCCTGCGCGATCTGCGGCCGGATGTTCGGGCGCTGCACCTTCACGACGACGGGGCGTCCGTCGCGCAGCGCCGCGGCATGCACCTGGCCGAGCGAAGCGGCGGCGATCGGCTCCGGGTTGAATGCGGAGAACGCTTTCGAAATGCGTGCGCCGAGCTCATGCTCGACGATCTCCTCGACTTCGGCGTAGGGGAACGGCTTCACCTTGTCCTGCAGCCGCGCGAGCGCCTGGCGGTAGGATTCGGGCAGCAGATCGGGCCGGCCCGCGAGCACCTGGCCGAACTTCACGAAGGTCGGTCCCATCGCCTCGAGGTCGTCGGCGAGCTGCTCGGGGGTGATCGCGCCATTTTTTTTCTCGCGGTCGGGCGGCGGCGCGAGGTCGTCGGCATTCATCTGGTCGACGAGATCGGAGCGGCCGTATTTCCAGAGCAGCGCGCCGATTTCCCGGTAGCGCTTGAGGTGAGCGGTGGAGAGTTTCATGGGAGCGGGGCAGAGGCCGCGCGAAGGATAGGCGGGCACGACTGCCGACACGTTTCCGGTCCCGTGGTTCGTGGGTGAGGGGCGCCGGGGCGGCGCGCGCCGCAGAAGTGGGTCTCGACCCGATTCGCCTTTGCGCGCGGCCGGGTATCGTTTAGCGATCCCGCGATGTTCTCCGCCGCGAAAGATTTGATGACGAGCAAGGCCGCGAAGGCCTACGCGAACAATTTCATCGCGCGCTACGGCGCAGTCGAAGAGCTGAAGATCGATTCGCAGCGTCACCGCATCGAAGTGGTGATCCGGCTCAACGGCGAAGTCAGCCCCGTCGGCGTGACGATCGAGAAATATGCGCTCGAGCAGCAGGGTGGGAAAACACTTTTCGAGGTCGTCGACAGTTCGGCGACGCGGCCGTGGTTGCAGGCGGCGATGCGCGATCACCTGCACGGGCGGCGATTCGAGCTGCCGGCGTGGGCGAGCGCGGCGTTGTAAGCGGCGGGCGTGGCGGTCGCGCATGGCGTCGGCATTGTGCCCGGGGCTGACAGAACATGGGCGGGACGCCCATGCCGCGTAGCGTGGACGGCATTCAAGCAGCCGCCCGAATGCTTTTTTGCTTTTCTCGAACGACGGGTGAGGAATGCCGAGTGAGTTCGGCGTTCCTCGCGCGGGTGGAAGGCTATTTCAAAATCGTTTCGATCTGCGCGAGTTCTTCGCTCGAGAGCGACGGGTTTTTCAGCGCGGCGACGTTCTCCTCGATCTGCGAAACTTTGCTCGCGCCGATGAGCGCGGAGGTGATCGCGGGATTGTGCAGCACCCAGAGGAGCGCCATCTGCGCGAGCGACTGGCCGCGCGCGCGGGCGAGCGCGTCGAGGCGGCGAATTTTTCCGAGCTTCTCATCGGTGATGTGCTCGGGCTTGAGGAAACGCGGGTCGTGCGCCGCGCGCGAATCGGGCGGGATGCCGTTGAGGTAACGATTCGTGAGCAGGCCTTGCGCGAGCGGGCAGAACGCGATGCCGCCGATGCCTTCTTCGCGCAGCACCTGCGCGAGGCCGTTTTCAATCCAGCGGTCGAACAGGTGATATTTCGGCTGGTGGATGAGGCAGGGCGTGCCGAGCTCGCGGAGGATTTTCGCGGCGCGCGCGGTCTGCTCGGCGTTGTAGTTCGAGACGCCGACGTAGAGCGCCTTGCCGGCGCGCACGGCGTGCGCGAGCGCGCCCATCGTTTCCTCGAGCGGCGTGTTCGGGTCGGGCCGGTGGGAGTAGAAGATATCGACGTAGTCGAGCCGCATCCGCCGCAGGCTCTGATCGAGCGAGGCGAGAAGACTTTTGCGCGAGCCCCATTCGCCGTAAGGTCCGTCCCACATCAGATAGCCGGCCTTGGTGGAGATGAGGAGCTCGTCGCGATAGGCGGCGAGGTCGGCGTGGAGGATCTTTCCGAACGTCTCCTCGGCCGAGCCGGGCGGCGGGCCGTAGTTGTTGGCGAGATCGAAATGGGTGATCCCGAGATCGAAGGCGCGCAGCACGAGCGCGCGGCTGTTGGAGAAGTCTTCCACGCTGCCGAAATTATGCCAGAGCCCGAGCGAAAGCGCGGGAAGCTGGATCCCACTGCGGCCGCAGCGGCGATAGAAGGCGGAGTTGGCGTAGCGCGTGGAGGCGGGAGGGTGCGACATGGAAAAGCGTGAGCCGCGCGCGGCCCAGCGGCCGCGGCGAAATCACCGTCTCATCGCTGTCGAAAAGCCTGCCGCGAGTCCAACTGGATTCTGCGGTTGCCTCGAAACCGGGCGGCACGAAAAAACCCGCCGGCGAACCGGCGGGTCGAAGAGCAGAACGTAAAGTGAAGGGAGCCTAGACGGCTTTTGGCAACGCGGCGCCGAGTTCGACGGCGCGCGGGTGGTTGCGTTTGACGCGGTGGAGCTGGTGGCGTCGCTGCAGCATACGGTCGAGCTTGTCGGTGAGCATGGAGATGGCCTTGTGGCACTCGTCCGTCTGGACGGTGGCATTCATGTCGGGCCCCTGGATTTGGATGTGGCCCTTGGCCGTGAACTGCATGCCGACCGCGGCGTTGCGGTCGCACTCCAGTTCCACGCGGATGCGCACGATGCGCTCCTGGTGTCGAAACAATCGCTCGGTTTTCTCGCGGACGAACGTCTTCAGCGAGGGAGTCAGTTCCAGATGGATGCCCGAGACGATTACTTCGTGGTTGTTTTGGCTGTTCATGTTTCTCCGTATGGGTTGGGTTGAACAAAGGTCGGCGTGCAGCCGCACTCCGGCCTCGAAAAGCAAATTCCGTTCCCGTTCCCCGCCGTGACTTCGCCACGCGCAGCGCTGCTCTCATACTCGGCGGTCATCGTGACCGGCGGATCTTCCGGTATTGGAAAATCGTTCATCGCGCTGGCCGGAAAGCTGAATCGCGACCTGATCTTTTGCAACCTCTCGCGCCGCGCGCCCGATAAAAATAGTTCGGAAATCTCGGAACTAAAATTGAACCATTTCGCGTGCGACCTCGCGCAGCCCGCCGAGATCGAGCGCGGGGCGGCGGCGGTGCGCGATTTCCTCGGGCGCACGGTGCCATCGGGAAAAATCCTGCTCATCAACAACAGTGGCTTCGGCACATACGGGCGCTTTCCTGAGCCGAATCTCGCGCGGCAGCTCGAAATGATCGACGTCAACGCGCGCGCCGTCCTGCATCTGACGGGTCTGCTCCTGCCGCTGCTGCGGGCGCGCGGCGGCGCGGTCGTCACGGTCGCCTCGACCGCGGCCTTCCAGCCGACGCCGTATCTCGCGACGTATGGCGCGACGAAGGCCTTCGTCCTGCACTGGAGCCACGCGTTGAACGCCGAGCTGCGCGGCAGCGGCGTGCGCGCGCTCGCCGTGTGCCCCGGGCCGACGGCGACGGCATTTTTTCGCGCGGCGGGGCTCGAGCCGGGCAACCACGCGGAATCGACCGGGATGTCGAGCGAGGCGGTGGCGGCGGCGACGTTTCGTGCGCTGGCATCGGGACGCGCGGAAGTCGTGCCGGGACTGCGCAACCGGCTCGTGGCGTTTTCCGGCGGGCTCGTCTCGAAGACGTTCGCGACGCGCGTGGCCCGGGTGGTAATCGGCCGGCACCGGCTGCAACACGTCGCCAAGTGAAACGCGGGCCGAAGTGCGGGCGCGGAGCGATTGCGGAGGCGGGCGCGTGAACGCCGGCGCCGAGCCGGACGACGTGTTTTCGCGGCGCGCCTGCGCCTGGCCGCGGCGTCCGAAAGAGCAGGGGCCGGTGCGGATGATTTCGCCGGATGAGGTGCCGCGCTGGGTCGTCTACGAGGACGAACGGCTGCTCGTGGTGAACAAGCCGGGCGACGTCGTCTGCCACCCGTCGAAAGCGGGTCCATGGTCGAGCCTCGTTGGCGCGCTGCGCGAATACGCAAAGCTGCCGACGGTGCACCTCGTGTTTCGGCTCGATCGCGAGACGAGCGGCATCGTGGTGCTCGCGAAAGATGCGAAGATGGCGAGCCGGCTGCAAATCGCGATGCAGGAGCGGAAAATCGGGAAAGTTTATCTCGCCGTTCTCACGGGCGAGCTGCGCGAACCGGTCACGGTGAACCAGCCGCTCGGCGACGACGTGACGAGCGTCGTGTTCGTTAAATCGGCCGTCGTGCCGACTGGCGAAGGGCAGACCGCGGTGACGCACTTCACGCCGATCGCGCGCAGCTCCGCGACGCTGCTCGACGCGGGCCCTGCGATTTCGCGCGGCGCAGGAGAGCCGACGGCGCCGGCCACGGGCGGCGGCTTCACGCTCGCGCGCGTGGTGACGGAGACCGGCCGCAAGCACCAGATTCGCGCGCATGCGCAATGGCTCGGCTTTCCGCTCGTCGGCGACAAAATCTACGGGCCGGACGCGCGCTGTTATCTCGAATTCATCGATCACGGCTGGACGGAAAACCTCGCGCGAAAGCTGCTGCTGCCGCGACAGGCGCTGCACTGTGCCGAGATCGACCTGCGGCCCGCGGGATTGGAGCGCGTATTTGTCGCGACGCTGGCGGACGATTTGCGCGGTTTTTGCATGCAAGCCGGGATGGTTGACGCGTTGCTCCGTTCGTGAGTGGGCCGGCTCTCGCCGATTGGCGGGCGGGCGAAGGCGGTCGCGGCGAAGCCGACTGCCGCGCGCCTTTTCCTATATATTTACAAAATCATGGGGTTAAATTCCGGAGGAGCGCGGAGATGTTCCTGCATTCAATTTGAGGAGTCTCTCCTTTTGACGAAAAAACGCCGGGGCCGCTACGCTGCCGACGCGATGATACACACATCGTCGCTTCAACCCTCATCCCCATATGAAAAAGATTATAAGTAGATTGTCCGTTCTGTTCCTGGCTGTCTTGATCTGGTCGGTCAGCCCCTGGGCCACGCAGCTGCGCGCAGACTACACCTATCACGACGACCGGGATCCTCCGGGCGATCCGGAGGCGCACACCTATCACGTGCACGTCGATCACTACTATTATACGATCGGGCCCTACCTCGAAGACGAGTATTCGTGGACGGAAGATTACGACGTGACGGAATACACGAGCCCCGGCGACACGATCGACCAGACCGATCATATCGAGGAAACCTCGGGTTACGACGGCGACCAGTATTATTACAGCTGGAACAGTTTTTCCTACTCGTAAGCTCCGACGGTGGTTTTCGCGGCGCGCGTCAAAGCGCGCCTTTTTTATCTTCCCGACGGCGTTCGAGGTCCTGCCGCCGGGAAGATCGGCTCCGCATTCCAGTCATCGGTGCCGACGCTATCTTGATCTTGCACGTCTATCGCCTGCTTCGTTCGCGTTTCTGAAATGCTGCCAGGTCGCTGCCAGCAGCGGCGTCAATGCCCGCCGACGGCACCGGCCGCCAGTGTCGCCGGCATCCTGGCGAGCGCCGCTTCCACCGCGGCGCAATGCGCGGCGATGCGTTGCGCCAGCGGGAACGACGAAGGCGTTTCGAGCGTGTAGCCAAGCGTCGTGTGGTGCGCGCGGAGATAAATCGATTCGGGCCAGAGTTCGCGCAACGCCGGGTCCGGATTGGGGCGGATAATTCCGCGCTCCGCCACCTCGCGTCCGTCGATCACGGTCGCGGTCTCGATCGGGCAGACTTTTTCCACCGCGCCGATGATCGTCGCGGCGAGGTGAGGGCGCTGCGTGGGATTGAGCTCGTAGAGATAGTAGCCTTGCGACTCCCAGTCTTCGTGCAGGCAGAGCGCGAGGTCGAAATTAGGCTGGCCTTGCAGCCAGCGCGCGTGGGCCTGGATTTCGAGCGAGCGCAGTGCCTTGTAGTCGCGGTTGAGATCGATGCCTTCCGCGTTTTCGCGTGTGCGACGCAGGAAGCCTGCGGGGTTCAGCAGCGGGCAGACGAACCATACCGCGCGACTGTCGAGCACGCCGCGCTCGATCAATTCGAGCAGGGCGAGCGGCGGCGCCGGCTCGTCGCCGTGGATGCCGGCGGAAAGATAGATGCGCGGTCGCGGGCCGGGCGTGCGTTTGGTCAGCGCGAACAGCGCCGCGCCCGCGATTTCGCCGAACGGTTCCACGCGAAAGCCCGCGGCCTGCGCCGCGGCTTGGACGCGGGGCGCAAACGTGGACGGATCGAGCACGAGTTCGTGAGCCACAGCGCCACGATTTCATCAGGAGCGAGGGAAAACAGGCGAAAAGAAAAGCCGGTTTCCTCGGAAAATTCTTTCGTGTGTTTCGGGCGTTTCGTGGTTTCTTCGCGGCAATGTCCCCAGTTCGCGTTCGTTTCGCGCCCAGTCCCACGGGTTTCTTTCACATCGGCAGCGCACGCACGGCGTTGTTCAACTGGCTCTACGCGCGCCACACCGGCGGCACGTTCATCCTGCGGATCGAAGACACGGACAAGGAGCGCAACAGCGAGGCGTTTCTCAACCTCATCTACGATTCGCTCGCGTGGCTCGGATTGAATTGGGACGAAGGTCCGAAAGTCGGCGCGAATGGCGGCGGTGATTTCGGTCCGTATCGGCAGAGCGAGCGCAGCGCGATTTATCGGGCATACGTCGACAAACTGTTCGCCGCTGGCCGCGCTTACGAGAAGGACCGCGCGGTCTGGTTCCGGCTGCCGGGCGAGCGCTACACGGTTTTCGACGAGCATCGCAAAAAGGAAGTCGAGAAGGTGAAGATCGCGCCCGTCGTGATCGACGACCTGATTCGCGGCCGCGTCGAGCGGATCGAGGACGAGGATTTCGTGATCGTGCGTTCGGACGGCAGCCCGGTGTTCCACCTCGTGAACGTCGTCGACGACATCGCGATGCGCGTCACGCACATCATCCGGGGCGAGGATCATCTCTCGAACACGAGCAAGCACGTGCACCTCTACGACGGATTCGGCGTGAAGCCGCCGGCCTTCGCGCACATTCCGCTCATCCTGAAACAAGACGGACCGGGGAAGATGTCGAAGCGCGATAGAGGTGCGTTGATTGAGGAATACCAGCGCCGTGGTTATTTGCCGGAGGCGCTGGTGAATTTCCTCTGCCTGCTCGGCTGGAATCCCGGCGACGACCGCGAGAAAATGCCGATCGCCGAGATCATCCGGCTTTTCGATCTACCCGGCGTGAACCAGAGCAACGCGCGCTTCGACGACAAAAAGCTCGCGCACATGAACATGGCCTACCTGCTCGAGCTGCCGCCGGAGCGGTTCGTGGCGCTGGCGCGGGAATATTTTTGGGGACAGAGCGAAAACGCGATCGCGCGTGCCGTGCTGGTGGCCGACGAAAATTATTTCCGCGCGGTGATGCTGCTCGCCCAGCCGAAGATCAAGGGCGTCGAGGAACTGCCGGCCTATACGGTTTATTTTTTCACCGAGGACTTCCCGATCGACGCGAAGGTGCGCGAGAAGGTGATGGCGAAGGGCGATCCGACGGCGCGGTTGCGCGAGCTCGCGGCGGCGTTGCCGGGTTTCGATTTTTCGAGCGACACATCGGTCGAGGAGGCGATTAAAACGCTCGCGGCGAAAAACGGCCTTGGCTTCGGCGACTATCAGTCGATCGCGCGGCTCGCGGTTTCGGGCACGAACGTGGGCCCGAGCATCACGGGCATGTTTCGCGTGCTGGGCCGCGAACGCGTGTTGAAGCGGATCGAAAAATTTCTCGCGTAGGATGCGCGCAGTCGTGCACCGAGCCGGCGGAGTGTCCGACGTGCCGGTGCGTTGCGTGACGAACGCGCAGCCGGCAGGACAAGTTACCCCATGAAAATCCCCGCCTGCTTCTTCGTGTTCCTCGGCGTTGTCGCATTGGCGCGCGCCGGTCTTCAAACCAATATCGAATACGGCACCGCCGGCGGCGAGAGCCTCAAGCTTGACGCCTATGTGCCCGACGGCGCCGGTCCGTTTCCCGCGGTGATTCTCGTCCACGGCGGCGGCTGGAACGCCGGCGACAAATCGGGCGGGCCGCAAAAAGGCTACATGGCGCCGATGCACGAGCCGCTGCAGCGCGCGGGCTTCGCGTGGTTTTCGATCAACTATCGGCTCGCGCCGAAGCATCCGTATCCGGCGTGCATCGAGGACGTCGAGACGGCGATCCGCTGGGTCAAGCAGCACGCGGCGGAATACCATCTCGATCCGAAACGCATCGCGCTCTCGGGCGAATCGGCTGGCGGACATCTCGTCGCGCTGGCGGCGGTGCGGGCGAAAGACGACACGCGGCTCGCCGCGATCGTGCCGTTCTACGGGCTGTTCGACATGACGCAGCGGGCGAAGCCGGGCCAGCCGCTGGATCCGACGTTCGTCCGGCTTTTCGGAAGCGAAGTGGCGGACGAGAAAACCATGGAGATCGTGCGCGCGGCCTCGCCGTTGCTCGCGGTGAAAGCGGGGCTGCCGCCGTTTCTGCTGGTGCACGGATCGGTGGACCAGAGCGTGCCGTATCAGCAGTCGGTCGAGATGCAGAAGCAGTTGCGCGCGGTCGGCGTGCCGTGCGACTTGATCACGATCGAAGGCGGCGCGCACGGCATGCTTTACTGGGACAAGGTCGCGCCCGACTACAAGGATCGCGTCGTCGCGTGGCTGCAGCGCACGCTGGCGACGCCGACCAAGCGAGCGGATTGATTGGCGCGGGTGGTAGGGCGTCTGTCTTGCAGACGCCGCATTCATCTTAACCGACTGACGGCGCCTGCAAGACAGGCGCCCTACGGCGACGACGCGCTACTGGAGGCGCGCGAGGATCAATTTCAACAACTCGCCGTAGTCGTTCACGGCGGGAAACTGCGGGAATTGCCGCACCACATTTTCCGGCGCATGGAAGAGAATACCGTGGTCGGCCTGCGCGAGCATCGAGGTGTCGTTGAACGAGTCGCCGGCGGCGATGACCTTGTAATGGATCGATTGCAGCGCGGCGACCGAGCATTTTTTCTGGTCGGGCATGCGCAGCTGGTAGCCCGCGATGCGGTCGTTTTCCACGATGAGTCGGTGGCAGAAAAGCGTCGGCCAGCCCATCTGCTTCAGCAGCGGCTGCGCGAACTGCTCGAACGTGTCGGAGAGAATGATCACCTGCACGCGCGAGCGCAGCTCGGTCAGAAACTCGAGCGCGCCGGGCAGCAGCTTGAGCGTGCCGATCGTCTCCTGGATTTTCGAAAGCGTGATGCCGTGGCGATCCATCAGATCGATCCGGTAGTGCATGAGCTTGTCGTAGTCCGGCTCGTCGCGCGTCGTGCGGCGCAGCGCGGCGATGCCCGTGCGCTCGGCGACGGCGATCCAGATTTCGGGCGTGAGGACGCCCTCCATGTCGAGGGTGACGATGCTCTGCTTCACAAACCGGCAGTGAGCCGCGCCGCGTTCTGGCGGGCAATGCAGAAAACGCTGCGCCCGTCAGGCACCCGTGATCATTCGAATTGTTTTCGAAATTCCGCGAACTGCTGCTGCAACTCCGCGAGCTCGCGGCGGAGCGCGGCGGCGTCGGCTTCGAGCTGCGCGATGCGCTCGAGCGCGGGAGATTCCACCGTGGCGGCGCGCGCGGGCTCCGGCGGTGTCGCGGCGCGCGTGGCCGGCGCGGCGGATTCGAACGGACCGGAGAAGAGCTGCGCGTAACGCGATTCCTTCGTGCCCGGCTGGCGCGGCAGTTTTGCGGCGAGCGGCGGCTCGCGCGTCGCGAGGCCTTGCAACGTCGTCTCGACCTCGGCGAGCGAATCGAAGGCGAACATCCGCTCCGCGCGCGTGCGCAGCTCGCCGACGGTTTGCGGGCCGCGCAGCATCAGCACGCATAGCAATGCGACTTCGGCCGGCGTGAGCAGGATCGCGTCGGTGAGCGTGTGTTTGTATTTCGCGACGCGGCTCTCGGCGCCGGAGAAAAGCGTGGCGAGCCGCTTCTCGCGCAGCGCGTCGATCGCACCGACGACGTTCGACTCGTCGAACGCCACGACGGGATCGCGGTTCGTGAGCTGGTTGCAGGCGTTCGTGAGCGCGTGGAGCGTGAGCGGATAATAGTCGGGCGTCGTGATCTGCTTCTCGATCAGCGCGCCGAGCACGCGAACTTCGGCGGAAGTGAGCGGAGAAAAATCCATCGTGGTCGGTCTCGATCGCCGCGGCCTGGCGCGCTGCGGCGGGCGCGCGTTATTTCTTCGCCCAGGTGTCCTTGAGCGTGATCGTGCGGTTGAAGACGGGTTTGCCGGGCGCGCTGTCTTTCGGATCGAGCGCAAAATAGCCGAGGCGCTCGAACTGGTAGCGCTCGTCGACCTTCGCGCTCGCGAGCGACGGCTCGAGCCTGGCGGTCACGATGTCGAGCGAGTGCGGGTTGATGAACTTCTTGAAATCATCGGTCGCGCCCGGCTCGGCGACGGTGAACAGGCGGTCGTAGAGACGGACCTCGGCGTCGATACACTGCGTGGCGCTGACCCAGTGGATCGTGCCTTTGACTTTGCGATCGACGTTGGGCTGGCCGGCGCGGGTGGTGAGATCAGCGGTGCAACGCAGCTCGACGATCGCGCCGGCGGCATCCTTCACGACTTCGTCGCATTTGACGATGCAGGCGTATTTCAGGCGGACCTCGCCGCCCGGCTTGAGGCGAAAATATTTCGGCGGCGGCACTTCGGCGAAATCCTCGCTCTCGATGAACACTTCGCGGGTGAGCGCGATTTTGCGCGTCGTGGGATTTTCGCTTTGCGGATCGTTGGTGGCGTCGCACGCGATCGTCTCGCCGGCGGGAATGTTCGTGAGGACGAGCTTGATCGGGCGCAGCACCGCGAGCCGGCGCTGCGCGGAAGCGTTGAGCTCTTCGCGGACGGCGTGCTCGAAGACGGCGACGTCGGTGACGCTCTCGTATTTCGTGACGCCGACCATCGCGCAGAGCCGGCGGATCGCGCTCGCCGGAACGCCGCGGCGGCGCAGTCCCGAGAGCGTGGGCATCCGCGGATCGTCCCAGCCGTGGACGAGATCTTCCTCGACGAGCTGGAGCAGCCGGCGTTTCGAAAAAATCGTGTAGCTGACGATGAGTTTCGCGAATTCGTATTGGTGCGGCAGCGCGCGCGGGAGCTCGAGGCTTTCGAGGATCCAGTCGTAGAGCGGACGATGCACCTCGAATTCGATCGTGCAGATGCTGTGGGTGATGCCCTCGAGGTAATCGCTCAGGCAGTGCGCGAAATCGTAGAGCGGATAGATGCACCACTTGTCGCCGGCGTGGTGGTGCGGCGTGTGGCGGATGCGGTAGAGCAGGGGATCGCGCAGCCAGATGTTCGGCGATGCCATGTCGATTTTCGCGCGGAGGCTGCGCGCACCATTGGGAAACTCGCCGGCGCGCATGCGCGCGAAGAGGTCGAGGTTTTCCGCGGCGCTGCGATTGCGCCAGGGCGAATCTCGGCCGGGCTTGTCGGGCGCGCCGCGATAAGCGTCGGTTTCCTCCGGCGACAGATCGCACACGTAAGCCTTGCCCTTCCTGATCAACGCCACCGCGTAGTCGTGGATTTGCTCGAAATAATCGCTGGCAAAAAACGGCTCCGCGTTCGGCCCGGCGGGCGAAATCGCGCCGAGGTGGGAATCGGGTTTGCCGTTGCTCTCGATCTTCGCGGGCGTCGCGCCCTTCGGTTTGAAGCCGAGGCAGTGATCGGCCCAGCCGTCGATCAGCCATTTCACGTCGGTCGTGATCGAGTCGACATATTCGACGTCTTCCTTGACGGGATTGGTGTCGTCGAAGCGCAGGTTGCACCGGCCGTCGTTTTCGCGGGCGATGCCGAAATTCAGGCAGATCGACTTCGCGTGGCCGAGGTGCAGGTAGCCGTTGGGCTCGGGCGGAAAGCGCGTGACGATCTTTGGGTAGCGCTTTTCCGCGACGTGCTGCGCGACGATGTCGCGAATGAAATCGCTGGGCGCCGGTGCTGCTCCGGCGGCGCTGCTCTCGTTGGGCTCGGCCGACATAAGGCGCCAAGTTGCGCGGCGTTTTCGCGCGAGGCAACGCACATTTGCCCGCGGCGCGCGGCGTGGCGAGGAGGCGCGAGCCGCGACGGAGCGCGATTGAAATTGCGCGCGGCCGGCGCGGCCGCCGAAATCGCCGCGTGCGTTTTCTCGGCATCGACCCCGGCGCCCGTCGCATCGGGCTGAGCTACGGCGACGACCTCGGCGTGGCGACGCCGCTGCCCGCGATCACCGACAGCGATCCGGCGAAGCGGCGCGCCGCGCTCGCCGCGGTGATCGCGCAACGCCGGGTCACCGAGATCGTGATCGGCCATCCGCTCAACATGGACGACACCGCCGGCCCGAAGGCGAAGGAAGCGGAGGCGTTCGCCGCGGCGCTGCGAAACGAATTCGGACTGCCCGTGCACCTGATCGACGAGCGGCTGACGAGCTATGAAGCGGAGTCGACGATCGCGAAAGCGAAGCGCCGCGACGTGCGCGCGAGCGGCATCATCGATTCGCGCGCGGCGACGCTGATCCTCCAGGATTTTCTGAATCAAAAATTCGGGCTGCCGCCGCCAGCGGACGAGAAGGAGCCGGGTTAGCGATGGATTTCACGGATCGACACGGATCGTGACTCTGGCAATCCGTGTTTCATCCGTGAAACCCGAGGCCGCAAATCTTCGCCGCTGGAAATGCGTCTGCGCCTACGACGGCACGGCGTTCGCCGGCTGGCAGAGCCAGGCGGGCGGGACGGCGATCCAGGATGTGATCGAGGCGCGGCTGGCGCAGATTTTCAAGACGCCGATTCGCATCGCGGGCAGCGGGCGCACCGATTCCGGCGTGCACGCGCTCGAACAGGTTTTTCATTTCGATGCGGAATGGAATCATGCGCCGGAGAAACTGCTCGCGGCGTTTCGCATCGGGCTGCCCGCGACGATCCAGATCAAAAGCGTGCGCGCGGTCGCGCCGAAATTTCACGCGCGCTTCGATGCGACCGGGAAACGCTACGTTTACCAGGTGCATCTGGGCGATGCCGATCCGTTCACGCGGCCGTTTTGCTGGTGTGTGTTCAAGCCGCTCGATCTCGACGCGATGCGCGCGGCGGCGGCGGGGTTGCGCGGCCGGCACGATTTTCGCGCGTTCACCGCGCTGAACGGCCCGGAGCGCGAGGACACCGTGCGCGACCTGCGGCGGCTCGAGGTCGCGCGGCGCGGGCGGATGATCCGGATCACGGCGGAGGCGGACGGATTTCTCTACCGCATGGTGCGCAGTCTCGCTGGCGTGCTCGTGGATGTGGGTGAAGGAAAACTCCCGGCCGCGGCGGTGCGGGAGATTTTGCAGTCGCGCGAGCGCACGGCGGCGGTGCACACGGCGCCGGCGAAGGGATTGTTTCTGGCGAAGGTGTTTTATCGATGAGGATTTCCGGTGCGCAGTGGATGCGAGGGCTCAGCGACGTGGTGTTTCCGCCCACGTGCGTGCACTGTCGCGCGCTCGTCGAAACGACAGGCGAAGCGGCCGCGGGTTTTCGTCACGTGTGCGCGACGTGCGCGGCGCAACTCGACTGGGTGAAGCCGCCGCACTGCGCGACGTGCGGGCATCCGTTTTACGGCGTCGTAGAAGGCGAGCGGATGTGTCCGCATTGCGAAGGCCTCGAGCCGGCGTATCGCGAAGGCCGCACGGCGGTGCTGTTCAAAGGACCGGTGCGTTCGCTCGTCATCGAGTTGAAATATCACCGCGGGTTGCACGTGGTCGCGGACATGGCGGAAATTTTTCGGCGCGCGCCGCACGTGCTTGCACTCGCGCGCGGCGCGGTGCTCGTGCCGGTGCCGCTGCATCCGCGCAAGGCGCGCGAGCGGGGCTACAACCAGGCGCAGCTGCTCGCCGAAGCGCTGGCGCGCGCGGCGGGGGGCGGCGCGCGCGTGGCGTTGCTGCTGCGGCGCGCGACGGACACGGTCACGCAGACGGCGTTTGACCGGCGCACGCGATTGGCGAATTTGAAAAATGCCTTTGCACTCGCCCGGGGCGCCGCCCTTAATCCGGCGCTTCATTACATCCTGGTCGACGATGTTTTCACGACAGGTGCCACCCTCAACAGCTGCGCGCGCACGTTGCGTCGCGCCGGCTGCCTGAACCTCGACGTCGTCACCCTCGGTCACGGCTGAAATCCCGCCATGCATTTCGACAAACCCACCTACACCGTTCGCAAGGCCCGCAAGAAGGACATCCCGAAGGGCCTTTACACGAAGGATCCTCTCACGGGCGAAATCCTTTTCAACAAGGAGGTCGAGGACAACCAGATGGTCGTCCCGAAGAGCGGCCATCATTTTCCGATCGGCGCGCGCGCGCGGCTGGCGAAGCTGCTCGACGAGGGGACGTTCATCGAGAGCGACGCGGCGGTGAAATCGAGCGACCCGCTGGGCTTTGTCGATTCGCAGCCGTATCCCGATCGCATCAAGCGCTACGAAAAGGAAAGCGGCCTGCCCGAGGCCGTCGTGTGCGGCACCGGAAAAATCCACGGGCTCGATGTCGCCGTGGCCGTGATGGATTTTCGTTTCTGCGGCGGCGCGATGGGCGCGGCGGCGGGCGAGAAGATCACGCGCACGATCGAGACCGCGATCGCGAAAAAAATCCCGTGCATCGTCTTCAGCGCTTCCGGCGGCGCGCGGATGCAGGAGGGAATCTACTCGCTCATGCAGATGGCGAAGACGAGTGCGGCGCTCGGCCGGCTCGGCCAGGCGGGACTGCCGTTCGTTTCCGTGCTCACGCATCCGACGATGGGCGGCGTGACGGCGAGCTTCGCGACCCTCGGCGACGTGATTCTTGCCGAGCCCGGCGCGCTCGTCGGTTTTGCGGGGGCGCGCGTGATCAAGGACACGACGAAGCAGACGCTGCCCGTCGGTTTTCAAACTGCGGAATTTCTGCTCAAACACGGATTGATCGACCAGATCGTGAGCCGGCTCGAGTTGCGCGACCGGCTCCGCGACATCCTCTCGGCGCTACATCTGCGGAAGAAGCCGGTCGCGGTCGCTTCCTGAGCGAACGCCTCGTCATGCCCGTGCGCGACCTCGCCGATTATGCGGCGGTGACGGAGTATCTCTTTGCGCAGAAGGCGCACGGTGCGAAATTCGGCCTCGATCGCATGTCGATCCTCGCCGCGGAGATCGGCCATCCCGAGCGTGCGCTGCGTTGCGTGCACGTCGCCGGCACGAATGGCAAAGGCTCGGTCGCCGCGATGGTCGACGCGGTCCTGCACGCCGCAGGCTGGCACACGGGACTCTACACCTCGCCGCATCTCGTGCAGCTCGGCGAGCGCGTGCAAGTCGACCGCCGGATGCTCTCCGAGCGCGAAATACTGGACTACGTCGCGGAGCTGTGGCCGATCGCGGAGCGCCTCGGCGCGCAGAATGCGGACGACCATCCGAGCTTCTTCGAGTTCATGACCGCGATGGCGTTTTTGCAGTTCGTGCGGAAGCGCTGCGAAATCGCCGTGATCGAAGTCGGGCTCGGCGGCCGGCTCGATGCCACCAACATCGTCACGCCCGAAGTCAGCGTCATCACATCGATCAGCCTCGACCACTGTGAGCTTCTCGGCGACTCGATCGAGCAGATCGCGCGCGAGAAGGCTGGCATCATCAAGCCGGGCCGTCCCGTCGTGCTCGGGCGCGTGCCGCCGGCGGCGGAAAACGTCATCCGTGCGATCGCGCGGGAGCGCGCCGCGCCGCTCGTCTCGGTAGTCGACCGGTTTGGCGAGGCGCTGGAAAATTATCCGCACACGAATCTCGAGGGCGATTATCAGCGCTGGAATGCCGCCACGGCGACGCTCGCGGCCGAAGCCCTGGCCCCGCACTGGAAAATCACGCGTGACGCGATCGCGCGCGGCCTGGAACACGTCGACTGGCCGGGCCGCTGGCAGCGCGTGCGCCTCGGCGGCCGGCTGACGATTCTCGACGCGTCGCACAATCCGGAAGGCGCAAAGGTGCTCGACAGCAATCTCGCGCATCTCGTCGCGGAGACCGGCCGCGCGCCGATCGTGATCACGGGCGTCCTCGGTGCGGTGCGCGCCCGGCCGCTGATCGAGACGATCTGCCGGCACGCGGCGGAGGTGCGGTTCGTCGTCCCGCATCAGCCGCGCGCGTGCACGCACGCGGAACTCGAGGCGCTCGTGCCGGAAAATTTTCGCGGCCGCATCGTGCGCGACACCGTGGCCGATCTTTTTCCGGCGCCGGATCGTTGCACGGCCGGCGGGCCGGACGATGTGATCGTCGTGACCGGCTCGATCTATCTCCTCGGCGAAGTGATGGCGCGACTGCGAGTGGCGGGGTAAGAATTCATTCCAAATCCTCCGCCGCGGACTCTGCTACAGGTTGATCAGCTCGGCCGTGCTCGGCACGTCCTTGATGATTTGCGAGGGCTGCGGGCCGACGCCGAGGTAGCGAAGATTCGGCAGGCGATCGACCGCGGGGTGCGCGTCGCCTTCAAAGGCGACGTCGACCAGGCTCTTCATCATCGCGGCGACGTAGCGTTGCGCGGCCCGCGGCAGCTCGGAAAAGCGGCGCACCTGCGAAACATCTTCGCTCCAGCCGGCGTGACGCGTGTAGACGGGGCGCAGCGTTTTGCGGACGGCTTCGTTGCGCGGCACGTGATGGTAGCGGCGGCCCTGCGCATCCTCGTAGGCGACGCAGATCTGCAATTCGCCGCGCCAGTCGCCTTGATGCGTGAGCGCGTCGAGCTTGTTGATCATCACGTCCTGAAATCCGCCGTAGCGCAGCGCGTCGCCTTTTTCGACGGCGTCATACCAGCCGACCATGCGCTGGCGGCCGGTCGTGGCGCCGAACTCGATCTGCTTCAGCTTCACGGCGAGCGGATGCGCGTCGTCCATCTGCGTGAGGAAGGTGTGCGTGCCGACCTTGGTATCGTAGGCTTTCGCGACGCCGAAGGTGTGGATGCGTTGCACGGGGATGCCGGCGCTCTCGAAAAACTCCGGCGTGAACGTGTGCGAGGCCGTGACGTTGGGCGAGAAGCCGTGGCGCTTGTCGAGCCAGTAGGCCTGGCCGAATTCGCCGATGACGGTGTGGCCGGCGGCGAGTTCGCGGCGGACGAGCTCGCGCACCTCGCCGATGTTTTTCGCGAGGCGCGTGCCGGCGTCCCAGTAGATCGCGGTGAGTTTTTCCAGGTTGAGCGTGAACGGCGCGTCGCCGCGGAAGGCCTTGAAATCGAATTCGCCGTGGGGAAACAGCCCGAGCTGCACGGCCTCGTCGTTCGCGCGCGACTCGGCGGCGGAAAGTTTTTCGAAGAACGAATTCCACGTCGCCTCGCTCACGCGGCAGACGTGCTGGATCGTGCGGCACGCGCGGTCGGCGCGCTGCGCGAGCTTGCGCGCGAAGTAATTCGGCCCGCCGAGAAAATCCGCGAACGTGATCTGCTGCTGGCCGACCTCGTCGACGTAGGCCGGCGTGATGCCGCGGCCGGTCGAGCCGCGCGGCTCCTCCTTCAGGACGTTCACGCGATAATCCTCCCACGCGAGATCGAGCAGGCGATGCGTGACGTCGGACACCATCGTGCGCTCGTCGATCAGCAGCCGGCTGAGCACGGCGTAGCCCTTGTGCTCGAGCGGGGTGGCTTCCCACCAGATTTTTCGCGGATCGGCGACGACGCCGGCGCCGATGCAGAGATGCGCCGCGTCGCGCACGACGACGCCGGCGGGGAGGAGGTTCAGCTTGATGCCGCCGGCGGTGTGGCCGGAGTTGGCGCCGCCGTTGACCTTGAGCACGACCGAGACGGGGGCGCGCGTGCCGCGGAGTTCGTCGGCGACCTCGGGGATGAGGCGGCCCTTGCCTTCGTCGCCGAGGGAGATGCCGACGTCGGCGATGAGCTGGCTGGAAAAGGGGAGAAGGGACATGTTGCGAGCGGCAACCGAAGTCCGGGAAAAACCCCTGTTGCCGAAAAGGGAAAACGCGACGGGGCGGGCTGGCGCAAACAGAAAACGCAGCAAAATCTGCGTGATGACACGCGCGAGGGCGTCGTTTCCCTGCGGGAAATTTCACCATCCCCGCCCCCGGATCGCCCCATCCGCGAAACCGGACGAGACCCGCGACACTGAAATCCACCGCGCGCTACTCTAGCGCTCCACTCGGGCGACGCGTTTCGCGCCGCGGGGGATTCGAATCCGGCCGGGAAAACCCAGCGGGGTTCGAGGAAGACGAACCTTGGAAAACAACCTAAGCATATGAAAAAAGCAAAGATCACCACCGCCGCCATCGTCGCAGCGATCACGCTGGGATTCACGGCCTGCAGCAAGTCAACGCGCAGCAACTCCGATCGCGACACTTCTACCTCCTCGACGTCGACGACGGATACCTCGGGCACGATGAGCTCCACGAGCACGACACCCGGCGCGACCACCACGACCGGCGCGAGCTCGACCGCGACACCGAGCACTGCGACGCCCAGCTCCAGCACGAGTTCGACGGACGTGAATGCGAGCGGCAGCGTCAGCGGATCGGGCAGCAGCTCGTCGACCACGACGACGGCGCGTCCCTGATTAATCGCGACCGCTTCAGCGTTCTTTCAAGCGCGGCGCGAGCCGCGCTTTTTTCGTCCCGTCAACGCCGCTCCCAGGGACTGGCGGAGCGGCCCGACGAGAGCTGCCGGCGCAACGCCCCGAGCAGTTGCGCGGGCACGAGCGGCTTCATCAGGATTTCGGCGACGCCGAGCGCGGCGAGTTCGGTGCGCTTCGCGTCATGGTCGAGGCCGCTTGCCGCGATGATTTTCAAGTCCGGCTCCAATGCGCGCAGGGCGCGGACGAGCGCGATGCCGCTCATCACGGGCATCATGACATCGGTGAGCACGAGCCGCACATTTTCGCGTTCGCGGAGAAAAACGTCCATCGCCTGCCGGCCGTCGCTGGCCGTGAGCACGCGATATTGGTGCAGCTCGAGCAGTTCACGCGTCGTCTCGCAGATCGCAGACTCGTCGTCGACCACGAGCACGAGCTCGCCGCGGCCTAGCGGCGCGGGCGGCGGGGTCTGCGCGAGCGCGGAGAGCGCGGTCTCGCCCGCGGCGGGAAGATACGCGTCGAACTCGGTGCCACGGCCGGGCTCGCTCGTGACGGTGACGAAGCCGCCGTGGCTGTGCAGAATGCCGACGACCGTGGAGAGGCCGAGGCCGCTGCCTTTGCCGACGCCCTTCGTCGTGAAAAACGGCTCGAAGATGCGGTCCATGATTTCCGGCGCGATGCCGGTGCCGCTGTCGGCGACCGAAAGGACCGTGTAGCGGCAGGGGCGCGCGTCGGGGTGAAGGTGCAGGTCGCCGGGACCGAGGTGCACGTTGCGGGCGCCGAGCGTCAACGTGCCGCCGTTGGGCATCGCGTCGCGTGCGTTCACGCAGAGATTCATCAGCACCTGATGGAGCTGCGTTGCGTCGGCGACGACCGGCCAGAGGTCGGGCGCGGGCGCTTCCACGATGGTGATCTCGCGCGGGAATGTCTCGCGCATGATGCCCGCCATTTCCTTGAGCAGGTGCCGCATCTGCACGAGGCCGCGCTGGCCCTCGGCGCCGCGGCTGAAGAGCAGGAGTTGCTTCACCGTCTCGGCGGCGCGCTGGGCGCCCTGCGCCATCAGCGTGAGCAGCTCGCGGTCGCGGCCCGCGGCGGCGCGCGCGCTCAGCAGCTCGGCGGTCATCAGGATCGGGGCCAGGATGTTGTTGAGGTCGTGCGCGACCCCGCTGGCGAGCGTGCCGATCGCTTCCATCCGCTGCGAGCGGAGGAATTGCTCCTCGAGTTTCTTCTGCTCGGTCGTGTCTTCGGCGACGGCGATCAACTGCACGCGGCCGCCCGCGTCGCGCGCGGCGAAGGTGCGGTGCCGGATCCAGCGGATGGCGCCCTCGGGCCGCACGATGCGATACGTCTCGCTGTGGCCGCCGCCGCGCTCCATCGCGGGCAGCGCGGCGCGCACGCGTTCGCGGTCGTCGAGATGCACGTGTTCGAGCCAGGCGAGCGGCGCTTCGCGCAGGCCCGCTTCGGGGCGGCCCCAGATTTCCGCGTAGCGCGGGCTGACGAAGACGACGCGCTGCGTCTCCGGCTCGAAGATCCAGAGCGCTTCGTGGATGTTTTCGACGACCTGCCGGAAACGCGCGTCGCTCTCGTGCAGGGCGGCCTCGGTCGTCTTGCGTTCGATCGCCTCGCCGAGCACGTGGGCGACGGTCTGGAGGAATGTGACCTCGTGCGGCGTGAACGTCCGCCGCTGCGCCGAGTGCGCGCCGAGCACGCCCCACGGTTTGCGCCGGCCCTGGATGAGCACGGTGATGCCGCTGACGACGCCGTGCTCGTGGAGCAGCGGCGAGCCGGCGAAGCGCTGCTCGGCCGCGAGATGCTCGACGACGACGGGCGCATTCGCGCGGAGCGTGAACGCCGCCTGCGACGAGTCGTCGGTCAGGATCGCGACGCGGCTCACCGTCTCGGGCCGCCAGCCGCGGCCGGCGCGCAAAACAAATTGTTCGCCGCCCGGGTGGAGCTCGAGCACGAGGCCGAATTCCACGTCGATCGTGCGCTGCAGGAGCGTCACCGCCTCGCCGAGCAGCTCGTCGAGCCCCGCGCCGGCGAGCGCGCGCTGGCCGAGCGCGGCGAGCGCGTGCTGCTGGCGCGCGTGGGCGGCGATCGTCTCCTTCGCGCGCCAGCGTTCGAGCGCGTAGCGGATCGCGCGCGCGAGGTCGGTGTCGCTGCCGTGGCCTTTGACGAGATAGTCCTGCGCGCCGGCGTGAACGGCCTGGATCGCCATGCGCTCGTCGTTGCGGCCGGAGAGAATGATGATCGGCGTGCGCGGCGCGGCATCGCGCAGTTTTTCGAAGGTGTCGAGTCCGTCGCTGTCGGGCAGCCCGAGGTCGGAAAGCACGACATCGAAGCGCATCGTCGCGAGGCGCGAGAGCGCGGCGCCGAGTTGCTCGACGTGCGTGACCGTAAAATTGCCGCGCGGCCGATGCGTCAGATCCTCGCGCACGAGCAGCGCGTCGGTGGGATTATCCTCGACGAGAAGGACGTGGATCGCGGCGTCGTCCATGGGCGGCGAAATCGAAGGAGGCAACTAGCGCGCGCAGCGGGAGCGGCGGGGCGAAGCTCGACGCGCGTTCACGGCGGCAGCGTGACCACGCTGAACCAGAATTGCTGGATCGAGCGCACGACTTCGGCAAACACATCGAAGTCGACCGGCTTGATCACGTAGCAGTTGGCGTGGAGGCCATAGGCTTTGACGACGTCCTCCTCGGTCTTCGAGGTCGTGAGGATCACGACGGGAATATGTTTCAACTTCGGGTCGGCCTTGATCTCGGCGAGCACCTCCTGGCCGTTTTTGCGCGGCATGTTGAGATCGAGGAGAATGAGATCGGGCACGGGCGCCTTCGCGTGCTTGCCGCGGCGGTGGAGAAAATCGAGGCACTCGATGCCGTCCTCGACGACGTGCAGCGTGTTGAGCAGCTTCGCGTGCACGAGCGCCTCCTTGGTGAGCATGATGTCGGTGGCGTTGTCCTCGGCCATCAGGATGACGATGGGTTTGTTTTTACTCATGAAAGCGAAGCGGGTGGGCGGTCGGGGAGGGTGAAGAAGAACGTCGTGCCGGCGCCCGGCTGCGATTCGATCCAGATGCGGCCGCCGTGGCGCTCGACGATTTTCTTGCAGATCGCGAGGCCGATGCCGGTGCCGGGATAGCGCGAGCGCGTGTGCAGCCGCTGGAAAACGCGAAACACGCGCTCGTAATACTGCGGCTCGATGCCGATGCCGTTGTCGGCGACGGCGAACCACCACTCGGCGCCTTCGCGGCGCGCGCTCACGGCGATCTCGGGCGCGCGGCCTTCGGCGCGGAACTTGATCGCGTTGCCGATGAGATTTTGGAAAAGCTGCGTGAGTTGCGAGGCGTCGGCGACGAGCTCGGGCAGGCCATCGCGTTTGATGACGGCGCCGCTTTCCTGCATGGCGACCGCGAGGTTGGCGAGCGCCTCGTCGAGCACGGCGCCGCACTCGGCCGGCGCGAACGGATGCGTGTGCGTGCCGACGCGCGAGTAGGCGAGCAGGTCGGTGATGAGCGCCTGCATGCGCTTGGTGCCGTCGACGGCGTGTGCGATGAATTCGTCGGCGCGCGCGTCGAGCTGGTCGCCGTAGCGTTTCTTGAGCAGCTGCACGCAGCTCGCGACGGCGCGCAGCGGCTCCTGCAAATCGTGCGACGCGACGTAGGCGAACTGCTCGAGCTCGGCGTTGGAGCGGGCGAGCTCCTCGGCGTTGCGCTTCGCCGCCTGTTCCTGTCGTTTGCGCTCGGTGATGTCGTGGCTGATGCCGACGAGGCCGGCGAGCTGGCCGTGCGAATCGTAGAACGGCACCTTCGTGATCAGCGACCAGTGCACGGCGCCGTCGGCGCTGCCGAAGTCGGAGCGCTCCTCGTTGTGGATGGCGGTGCCGGTCTCCAGCACGCGGCGATCGTCGGCCAGCGCCTGCCGGCCGCGTTCGCCGGGGAAAAAATCGAGCGTCGTGCGGCCGGCGACCTCTTCCTGGGATTTCGCGCCGAGCGTCTCGAGGTGCGCCTGGTTGTTGAGCACGAAACGCGAGGCGGTGTCCTTCACGTAGAGCCGGCTCGGGAGCTGGTCGATGATTGTGCGGAGGAGATTGCGCTCCTCGGTGAGTTTTTCCTCGGCTTCCTTGGTCGCGGTGATGTCGCGCGTGAGCCCGAAGGTGCCGATGATGTTTCCCGAAGCGTCGCGCCACGGCAGCTTGGTGGTCGAGGCCCAGCCCTGCTTGCCGTCGCGGTGCGTGAGCCGCTCGGCCTTGCCGATGACGGGCTGGCCGGTGCGGATGATCTGGCGCTCGTCGGCGAGCGCTCGCTCGGCGTGCTCGCGGGAGAAAAAATCGAAGTCGGTCTTGCCGACGCAATCCTGCGGCGTGGCGCCGAAGGCGCGCGCGTGCGCGGCGTTGTTGCGGACGAAGCGGCTCTCGAGATCCTTGAAATAGATGCGATCCGGGATCGCCTCCATGAGCAGGCTCAGGATCGCCGAATCGAGCGAGGGACGGGCTTCCGCGGATTGGCGCGCGCTCGACGGGACATCGCTCATGGGGCGGAAAACAACAACAAGTTTTCCCCGGCTCAGGCAACCTCTCTTCTGCGGGCCGGCGCAGGATGGCGCGCGCGATGGAGTTGGGATTTTCGGCGGCGCGGCGGCTCCGCGGCGCGGCGGGTGCCGGCGCGCGTCTTGACCGGGGCGGCGTCCGGCATTACGTCACGCAAGCCGGCGCTTTCCCCAGCGGGTGCCGGCCGCGATTTTTTCGGCATCCCCACCCAACCCCGTGCACTGCCTTTGCTGCGGCAAGGTTCGTCTTCCGATTCGCTTCGCGATGCGCTCTGCGCAATCGCGCGCGGAATAACTGCGGCCCATGGCTGAAATCACGGAAATGTTGCAGGCGATGGATCGCGGCGAAGGCGGCGCGTCCGAAAAACTGCTGCCGCTCGTCTACGCCGACCTGCGCCGCCAGGCGGCGGCCCAGATGGCGCGCGAGCCGGGCGGGCAGACGCTGCAGCCGACGGCGCTGTTGCACGAGGCGTGGCTGCGGCTCTCGGGCGACAGCGCGCACAACTGGCAGAGCCGCGCGCATTTCTTCGGCGCGGCGGCGGAGGCGATGCGCCGCATTCTGATCGAGAGCGCGCGACGCAAGGCGCGGCTCAAGCGCGGCGGCGACCAGGTGCGGTGCGATGTCGACCGCGTCGAGCTGGCGGCGACGACGCCGGACGAAAAAATCCTCCTGATCGACGAGGCGCTGGAGCAACTGCAGCTCGTCGATCCCGAAAAGGCGCGCATCGTCGTGCTGAAATTCTTCGGCGGCCACACCAACCAGGAAGTGGCGGCGAGCCTGGGCGTGACGGAGCGCACCGTCGAGCGCCACTGGGCCTACGCGAAGGCGTGGCTCTTTCAGGCGATCAAGGGCCTGGCGGCGGGCGGAAAAACCGGATGAACACCGAGGCCCAACGCGAGGAAGATTTGTTCGACGCCGCGCGGCGCCTGACGAATCCACGGGAGCGCCGCGACTACCTCGAGCGCGCCTGCGACGGCGACACGGCGCTGCGCGCGCGGATCGAGGCGTTGCTGACGGCGCAACGCGAGGCCGAGCGGTTTTTCGATGCCGGCGGCGAAGCGGTGCGCGGAGTCGAGGGCCAGGCGGAGTTGTCGCCTGCGCCGGCGGACGGCGCGGCCGCGGGTCCGCTGCCGTGCGAGGAGCAGGTCGGCGCGCGCGTCGGGCGCTACCGTTTGCTCCAAAAAATCGGCGAGGGCGGCTGCGGCGTCGTCTACATGGCGGAGCAGCAGGAGCCGGTGCGCCGGCGCGTCGCGCTGAAGATCATCAAGCTCGGGATGGAAACGCGCAGCGTGATCGCGCGCTTCGAAGCGGAGCGGCAGGCGCTCGCGATGATGGATCACCCGAACATCGCGCGGGTGTTCGACGCCGGTGCGACCGAGCGCGGCTCGCCTTACTTCGTGATGGAGCTCGTGCGCGGCGCGCGGATCACGGACTATTGCGATCATCACCGGCTCTCGATCGCCGGGCGGCTCCACCTGTTCGTCCAGGTGTGCAACGCGATCCAGCACGCGCACCAGAAGGGAATCATTCACGGCGACATCAAGCCGTCGAACATCATGGTCACGCTGCACGACGGCGCGCCGGTGCCGAAGGTGATCGACTTCGGCATTTCGAAAGCGACGGAGGCGCGATTGACGGACAAGGTGCTGTTCACCGCCTACGCGCAGCTCGTCGGCACGCCGACCTACATGAGCCCGGAACAGGCGGAGATGAGCGGGCTCGATATCGACACGCGCAGCGACATCTACTCGCTCGGCGTCCTGCTCTACGAGTTGCTGACCGGCCGCACGCCGTTCGACGCGAAGGCGCTCGTCGCCGGCGGGCTCGACGAGATGCGGCGGACGTTGCGCGAAAAGGAACCGCCGCGGCCTTCGGCGCGGTTGCGCGCGCTGGAGCCGGACGCGTTGACGAGCGCCGCGCAGGGCCGGCAAGCGGAACCGTCGCGCCTGATCGCTTCGCTGCACGGCGATCTCGACTGGATCGTGATGAAGGCGCTCGAAAAGGACCGGGGCCGCCGCTACGAGACGGCGAACGGCCTGGCGATGGACATCCACCGCCACCTCAATCACGACCCGGTGATCGCCTGCCCGCCGAGCCGGCTTTATCGCTTCAGCAAGCTGGTGCGCCGCAATCGCGGCGTGTTCGCCGCCGGCGCCGCGGTCGCCGTGACGCTCGTCGTCGGCACCGGCACCTCGACGTGGTTGCTGCTCAAGGAGCGCGATGCGCGGCAACGCGCCGTGGCCGCCGAGCAGCAGCAGGCGCGGCTGCGCCACCAGGCCGAGACGCGCGAGAAAATCTCGCAGGCGGCGTTGCTCGTGAGCCAGGAGCGCTTCGACGAGGCGGACAGCCTGCTGCGGGACATCAATTTTTCGCAGCCGACGGTCGAGGGCGCCGCGGTGCTGCGCTCGCTCGGCGAATGGCACGCCGTGCAAGGGCGCTGGAAAGCGGCGGCGGACCGTTTCGTGGCGCTGTTGCGCGTCAACCAGGCCGACGGCTGGGACACCGCCACGCTCGACTGCCTGCGTTGCGGGCCGGTGCTGATCGAGCTCGGCGACACGACGGCCTACGAACGTTTCCGGCAGGACGTGGTGATGCGCTACGGCGGCACTTCGTGCCCGGCGGCCGACCGCATCCTGAAAATCTGCCTGCTGCTGCCGGCGGGCGCACGCGGCACGGCGGCGCTGGCGAGCGTGGCGGAGGACACGTTGAAATCGCTGCGGAGCGCCGAGGCGGCGAACGATATTTTCCAGGCCGCGTGGCTGTCGCTCTCCCTCGCGCTCTGGGAATATCGTTCCGCGAACTACGCGAAGTCCGTCGAATGGTGCCAGCGTTGCCTCGCTTATCCCGAGTTGAACGCGCCGCGCGCGGTGACCGCGCACGTGATCCTCGCCCTGTGTTATCGCCAGCTCGGCCGCGGCGACGACGCGCGACGGGAGCTGGCGGGCAGTCGCGATGTGATCGTGGGCAAGTTCCGCGGACGGATCGATCGCGGCACACCCGTGCAGGGCTTCTGGTTCGACTGGTTCTTCGCGCGCATCCTGTGGCGCGAGGCGTCGGCGGCGTTGGTCGCGGCCGATCCCAACGACGACGGGCCCGAATAAGGGCTCATTTCAAAACCTCGGCTGCTCGCTCGCGACGGGTCGAGGTGGCACGGGCATCCTGCCCGTGAGCGGGGGCCGACACACGGGCGAGACGCCCGTGCCACGTCGCCGAGGTTTTGAAATGAGCCCTAAATGGGCGGGTAGGTTATTTTTCGGCGGCGGCTGTCGGGTTTTCGGCCGAAACGGCGCATAAGACTATGACCCATCTCCTGCGCGCAGCGTGCCCGCAGGGCTGGTTCGTATAACCTATGACCCCGAATTCACACCACTCATGCCAACCGTATCGGCTTCGCCGAACCGTTGTTTTGCTCTGCGTCGCGTCGGCGTTGGGCGCCGGCTGGGTTTCCGCCCAGACCGCCCCGGCGCGTCCCGCCGCTGCCCCGGCGACCGCGCCGGCGGCCAAACCTGCTGAACCTGCTGTCGTGCTCGAAGCCGTGACGGTCACGGGCATGCGCGCGAGCTTGATCACGGCGCAGGAGCTGAAGCAAAACGCGCCCGAATTCGTCGACTCGATCGTCGCGCAGGACATCGGCAAGCTCCCGGACAACACCGTGGCCGAGGCGCTGCAGCGGGTGCCCGGCATCCAGGTTTCCCACACCGCCGGCGAGGCGAACGGCGTCGTCATCCGCGGCCTGCCGAATATCGAAACGACCTTGAACGGCTACGAAGTCTTCACCGGCACGGGCCGCGGCGTGGCGCTGCAGGACATCCCCGCGGAAATGCTCGCGGGCGTCGACGCGTATAAATCCGTCGGCGCGGATAAAATCGAGGGCGGCGTCGCCGGCTTGATCGACGTGCGCCTGCGCCGGCCGTTCGACTTCGCGGGGCAGACCTTCGCCGTCAACGCGCGCGGCTACCGCAGCGATCAGGCGAAGCAGGACAGCTACGTGCTCGGTTTCCTCGCCAGCGACCGCTGGAAGACATCGAGCGGCGAATTCGGCGCGTTGTTCGACATCTCCGATTCGCAGCAGAAATACGAAGATCAGATTTCCGACAACTACGTCCACTTCGGCGCCAACGGCGAGACGTTCGACGTCGCCGCCGACTCCTCCGGCACGCGCGGCTACTACGCGGACAACTACGGCATGCAGCTCGTCCCCGGCAAACGCACGCGGCCCGCCGCCTCGCTGATGCTGCAATGGAAAAACAACCAGGGCCTCGAGCTCTACTGGGACAATCTCTACACCGGATATCGCAACGACCACATCGTCGATTTCTTCATCGCGATCCCGAGCTTCGGCGGTTTCCGCGACAACGTCGTGCTCTATCCCGCCGGCTATCAGGGCTACGTCGTGCCGGAAAAATTCGACGCGCTCGGCACACCCGCGCGCTTCGTGCAGAGCCTCGTCGCCCACAACACGAACACGATCACGAGCAAGCAGTCGTTCCACGACACCACGAACACCTATCAGGGCGCGTTTGGCGGCAAGTGGGATCACGACAGCCTCAAGCTCACGGCGGAGGTGAGTTATAATTTCACCACCGTCCACACGCGCGGCGTCATCCTCGACACGATCATCATCACGCCGACGCTCGCGGTGACCTACAACGACGGCGCGCCGTCGACGGTGAACCTCTCGGGCATCGACTACACGAACCCCGCGAATTTTCACCTCAGCCAGTATTTCGACCAATGGGGCCGCGATCACAGCGTCGCGTATGCGGTGAAGAGCGATGCGCTCATCCGCCTCGACCGCGGCTTTGCGAATTCGCTCCAGTTCGGCGTGCGCTACGGCGAGCGCGACGTGAATTCCCACTCGGCCAATCCCGGCAGCCACGGCCTGCCGTTCGCCACGCTCGCCTCGACCATTCCCGGCCTCGGCCGGCTCTCGTCGTCGACGCCGTTCGTGTCGGGCTCGCAGTTGAACATCCGCCAGTGGTATTCGGCCGACGAGAATTTTCTCCTCAGCAACACCGACACGCTGCGCGCGCTGGCCGGCCAGCCCCTCGGGCTTCCCACCTCCGATCCTTCGCGCGTCTTCATCGACAACGAAAAGACCTTCGCCGCCTACGGTCTCCTCAACTACAAGACCGTGGTCAACGAACTCCCGCTCGATGGCGCGCTCGGCGTCCGTTTCACCGACAACCACGATTCGCTCGGCGGCTATCAGCGGCAGACCGTCAACGGCTCGACCACCGGCCCGTATGTGCTGACGACCGTCGACAACGCCCGCTGGGATGTCCTCCCGACGTGGAACGGCCGGCTCAAGTTGAAGGACGATCTCCAACTCCGCGCGTCCGTCACCAAGACGCTCACGCGTCCCGGCTACGGCAGCTTGAATCCCGCCGTCTCGGTCACTTCGCCCGGCCCGACGCTCCAGGGCTCCGGCTCCGGCGGCAATCCGGCGCTCAGCCCCATCCGCTCGACGAACTACGATCTCGCGCTCGAATATTATCCGTCGAAGTCGAGCCAGATGTCCGTCGCCGGATTCTACCGCACGATCGACGGCTACATTCAAAACTACGCGTCGCAGGAAATCATCGGCGGAAATTCCTACAGCATCACGCGCCCGCGCAGCACGCACAACGGCTACCTCGAGGGCGTCGAGACCGGCTACCAGCAGTTCATGGAATTCCTGCCGGATCCGTTCAAGGGCCTCGGCGTGCAGCTCAACTATACCTACATCAAGGGCGAAACGGAAAGCCCGCTGACGCTGCAGAAGACGCCGCTCGCGCAGGTTTCGAAAAGCAACTATAACGCCGTGCTGATCTACGAGCAGGGGCCGTTCTCCAGCCGGCTCGCCTACAACTGGCGCGGCCGCTTCATCGACAGCTTCAACCAGCCCGGCATCCAGCCGACCACGGTGTGGGTCCAGTCGAACGACCGGCTCGATTTCTCCGCGAGCTACGAGATCGCGAAGAACCTCACGGTCACCTTCGATGCGACGAACCTGCTCGGCCACAAATATCACGACAACTTCGGCAACCTCACGATGTTCTCCCGCGACGTGCGCAACTACGACAAGACCTACGGCGTAGGGGTGAGATACCGCTACTGAGTCGTCGGCCTCGAATCGTTTGCGCAGGCGCCTGCGGCGGGCCTTCCGTTGCAGGCGCCTTCTTCTCCGTTTGAATCGCGCGCAGGAACCCCGCAGGGTTTCTCCCGCCGTGCCGTTCTTTTTCGAGCATTCGTCCGGGCCTTGTTCCGCCGTTCGCTGTCGTGTCGGGCCAAGGCGCCGGCTCCGCGTTCCGCTCGCGGAGGCTTGCGTCGCACCTGGAGTTTCCGCCTCGCCGCCCCACGGCCCATTTTTCTTATGAATAAACTTTCTCTTTGTCGCTCCGTCCTCGCGACGCTCGCCGCGGGCCTGGTTGCCGCGCGCGCGGCGACGTTCACCGTCGCTGTCGATCGCCCGGGCCCGGCCATCAACCCCGCGATGTGGGGCGCGTTTTTCGAGGACATCAATTTCGGCGCGGACGGCGGACTCTACGCCGAACTCGTGAAGAATCGCGGCTTCGAGTTTCCCGAGCCGCTGATGGGCTGGAATACGATCAGCCCGTCGAACGCGAGAGGCGATCTATCGGTGCGCAGCGAGGCGCCGTTCAACGCGGCGAATCCGCACTACGTGCGCCTGCATTCGGAAGGCACCGCGCCCTTCGGCGTCTCGAACGAAGGCTTTCGCGGCATGGGCGTGCGGCAGGGCGAGGCGTATGATTTCACGGCGCGCATCCGGCGTGTGAGCGGCGCGCCGCGGTTGCGCGTGCAGCTCTACGGCGGCGACGGCGCGGTGCTCGACACGGTCGTGCTGAAGGATTTTTCGGGCGACTGGACGAAGCTCGCGGCCACGCTGCACCCGAACGACACCGATCCGCACGCGCGGCTCTCGCTGCTCGTCGAAGGCGCGGGCACGCTCGACCTCGATTTCGTTTCGCTCTTTCCCGAGCACACCTGGAAGAACCGACCCGGCGGGCTGCGCGCCGACATGGTGCAGGCGCTGGCGGACATGCATCCGGGGTTCCTGCGTTTTCCGGGCGGCTGCATTGTCGAAGGCAGCGTGCTCACGCGACGCTACCAGTGGAAAAAAACGCTCGGCCCGATCGAGGAACGCCCGCTGTTGATCAACCGCTGGAACTACGAATTCGTCCACCGCCCGGCGCCCGACTACTTCCAATCCTTCGGCCTTGGCTTCCTCGAATATTTTGAACTGTGCGAGGACATCGGCGCGCAGCCGCTGCCGATCCTGAACTGCGGCATGGCGTGCGAATTCAACTCCGGCGAACTGTGTCCGCTCGACGAACTCGGGCCGTTCATCCAGGACGCGCTCGACCTCGTCGAATTCGCCAACGGTCCCGTCACGAGCGAGTGGGGCGCGCGCCGCGCGGCGCTCGGGCATCCGGCGCCTTTCAACCTGCGGATGATCGGCATCGGCAACGAGCAGTGGGGCCAGCAATACATCGATCGCTACGAAAAATTCTCGCGCGTGCTGAAGGCGAAATATCCCGACCTCGCGCTCGTCTCCGCCGCCGGCCCCGATCCGGGCGACGAGCGTTTCAAGTTTCTCTGGTCGAAGCTGCGCGAGCTGCACGCCGACATCATCGACGAGCATAGCTACGCCAAGCCCGACTGGTTTCTCGACAACGCGCACCGCTACGACGGCTACCAGCGCGAAGGCCCGAAAGTTTTCATGGGCGAATACGCCGCGCAGAGCGTCGCGACGGTGAGCGTGAAAAATCGCAACGACTTCGCCTGCGCGCTCGCCGAGGCGGCTTACATGACCGGCCTCGAGCGCAACGCCGACGTCGTGCGCATGGCGTCCTACGCGCCGCTCTTCGCGCACGTCGACGCGTGGCAGTGGACGCCCGACCTGATCTGGACGGACAACCTGCGCACGCTGCGCACGGCGAATTACCACGTGCAAAGCCTCTTCGCGCGCAACCGCGGCGACCGCGTGCTGCCGGTGGCGCTCGCCGGTCTCGCGGGCGACGAGGAGAAACGCCTCTACGCCTCGGCGACGCTCGATGCGGCGACCAACGAGGTCATTCTCAAAATCGTCAACGCCACCAGTCACGCAACGACCGGCGAGGTCGAGCTGACCGGCGCGGCGCAGCCGGGTCGCGGCACGCTCACGATCCTGCACGCCGACGACGGCGCGGCGGAAAATACTTTCGACGCGCCCGACCGCGTGGCGCCGCGCGAGTCGGCCTTCGTGCCCACGGGTGCGAAGTTTTCGCTCGCGGTGCCCGCGGCTTCGTTCGCCGTGTTGCGCGTTCCGGTGAAGTGACTTCATTGGCCTCGGGCTGCCGATGCCGTCGCTCCGATTGTTTCTCGTTCGACTCACGCTCGCGATCGCGAGCGCGACGGGCGGGGCCGGGTTGCGCGCGGCGAGCTGGCCGCTGACGGGCGCGCTGGGCGCGCACGACCCGAGCATCGTCCGCGAAGGCACGATGTGGTGGTGCTTCACGACGGGCACCGGCTTGCCGGTGAAATATTCGGACGACGGCCTCGCGTGGCATCAGGGCGTTTCTCTGTTTAGTAGCGAGCTCCCGTGGTGGCGCACTTACGCCCCCAGCATGGGCACGCGCGATGTGTGGGCGCCCGACATCGAAAAATTCGGCGACCGCTACTGGTGTTATTACTGCGTGTCGGAATTCGGGCGGAATAATTCCGCGATCGGGCTGAAGTCGTGCACCAGCATCCTCGCCGGCGACTGGCGCGACGACGGCTTCGTCCTCGGTTCACGCAGCGGCGTCGATGCCTACAACGCGATCGACCCGCACCTCACGATCGACGCCGACGGCGCGCCGTGGCTCGCGTTTGGATCGTGGTTCGACGGCATCCATCTCGTGCGGCTCGATCCGGCGACCATGAAACCGATGGGCACCATCTCGACACTCGCGAAACGCAACGGCGGCATCGAAGGCGCAAACATCGTCTACGCGAACGGCTGGTATTTTCTCTTCGTTTCGATCGACGTCTGCTGCCAGGGCGTCAACAGCACCTACAAGATCGCCTGCGGCCGCTCGAGCGCGATCGGCGGGCCGTATGTCGATCGCAGCGGCATGCCGATGCTGGTCGGCGGCTGCACGATCATCGAAGTCGGCGGCGATCGTTGGAAAGGGCCGGGCGGACAAGATGTCTATCGCAACGGCGACAATTGGGTGATCGCGCGCCACGCCTACGACGCGCTGGCCAACGGCGCGCCGACGTTGCAGATCGCGGATTTGTATTGGGACGGCGACGGCTGGCCGAGCCTGAGCGTGCCGCCGGACGCAGCCCCGACGCCGAGTCTGCAGCCGCGCAGCGTGGCAAATTCCGCAAACACGCGCGTCGCGCTGGCGGCGGCCGTGACAAGTTATCCGCCGGCCGCGCTACAGTGGCAGCGCAACGGCGTCAGCCTGTCCGGTGCGACGGCGTCGACGCTGGCGATCGACGCGCTGCAGCCCTCGGACACGGGCGTGTATCGCGCGCTCGCGTCGAATCCCGCCGGCACCGCCGCGAGCGGTTTCGCGATCGTGGGGCTGGCGATGAGCGACAAGCTGCTCGGCGCGGTCGAGGAAGTGGGGCCGAACACCACGCATCCGAATCACAACATCTACGACCAGATGTTGCTCGAAGGCACGGCCGCGAGCGTCACGGCGGATCCGGGACAAATCGTGCGCACGTCGTTCATCGACCTCGACGACGACATCGTGCAGGTCGAATTTTCCGGCGCCGGCACGGTGTCGATTCTGCTCGACGCTCCTTCGCCGCGAGCGCCGCCGGTGAACTACGACCAGCCGAACGTGAGCTACGTGAAAGGCCACGCGAGCATCGTCGTCGCCGGCGCCGACGAGACGAGCAACCTCGCCGTGTTCAGTGTCGGCCGCGCCAACGCCGTCAATCAGGCGCTGTTTCGCGACGGCGTCGCCTACGACGGGGTCGCGGATATTGGCTTTGTCGCGATCATGAGCACCGATGGAAAATTTGGCGGCCTGCGCGCGGGCAACGTGAATTTCTTCGATGTGCGCGGACTCACCGGGCTGTATGCGCCCGGCGTGGCGTTCGGCGGACCGGTCTACGTTGGCAACGTGCAGGCGACGGATGCCGCGACGCCGGCTCTCGTGATCGGCGCGGGCGACGACGTGCGGATCACCGGCGGCGATCTGCGGCAACGCGACGGGCGCGCGGTGCAGGTCGCGGGGATTGCGCGGCTGCAATTCACCGCGGGCGAGACCTCTCAGGGAAAATCCCTCCCGGCGCAGAACAACGCCGCGCGCCTCGAGCAGGACGGCGTCGACGTGACCGCGCAGATCGTCGTCAATCCATCGCCCTAGTCGTCGCGCGGTGCGAGCCGGGATGACGCGTGAGTCGAGCGCGCGGCGGGCCGCGCGTTTTTTGGCGCAGCATTTTCTAAGAAAAACGCGCCGGCCGTGTCTTCTCTGTTGGAGTTATGATCTCCGCTTGCTTTTCCCGACATGGAACCGCTGGTCCTCGAACGCGCTCGCTCGGCCGTCTCGCCCGCGCTACAGACGGTAATACCCCTCCCCGTGCCGAATAATCTCGAACGGCCGAGCCTCGCGGCGCTTTTCCACGCCGAGGAAAGTGGACTGCTGCGGTTTGCGATCGGACTGGTGGGGCGGCGCACCGTCGCCGAGGAGCTCGTGCAGGAAACGTTTTTGCGGCTGCATCGGGTTTGGAGCGAAGTGGAGAATCCGCGCGCGTGGCTCTACCGCAGCGTGCGCAACCTCGCGCTCAACCATCTGCGCGATCGCAAGCCGGAGTCCGAACTGGCGGACGACACGGCGCCGACGGAAGGAAATTTGCCAGGGGAAGAGCTGGGCCGCAGCGAAGCGGTCGGGACCGTGCGACTGCTGCTCGCCGAGCTGCCACCCGATGACCGCGATCTCGTCCGGTTCAAATATCTCGACGGCCTGAAATACGACGAGATCAGCCGGCGCACGGGCCTCAGCGTGGGAAATGTCGGCTACCGGTTGCACCATCTGCTGAAGGGGCTCGCCGACGGGCTGCGGCGCGCGGGCATCGAGGGAAGCCAGGGCTAGGAGGCCACCATGAATCACGACGAAGAAAATCAAAACAATCCGCAGATGAAGCCGTCGATCGGAGCCGAGATGGAGGCGCGTATCGTCGCGTGGGTGGCGGGCGAGGCCTCGGCTTTCGAGGCCGCCGAGTTGGAGCGACGTGTCCGCGAAACACCGGAGCTGGGAATCTTCAAGCGCCGGATCGAGGCCGTGCACGGACTCGTCGCGGAAGCGATCAAACCGGAGTCGGAGCCGTTGCGGCTCGCGCCCGAGCGGCGCGCGAAACTGCTCGCGACGATCGGTGCAGACACCCGTGCGGAAGCGAACGGGAAAAACAAAAACGCGCCGGCCACGCTGCCGCGTTTTGTATCGCGTCGCCGTGACTGGCGGCGCTGGTCACGCTGGGCGCTGCCGATCGCGGCCTCACTGGTGCTGGGCGCGATTCTGGCACCGGTGTTGTTCAGGCGGACATTTCATGAAGGAACGATCTTGAGGAATCAGCTGCTGCCGGAAGGGGCGGAGCGAGCGGCGGCCGTTGAGATGTCGATCGCGCCGCGGGCCGGGGAGCCGCCGCCGACCGTGGTCGCTACGGCGGGAGTCGTGGACGCTGCGATTCGCACCGCGGAAGACCCAACGACTCGTCGACGGATCGAAGAGGCGCGGGCGCGCCGTGAGGCCGAAACGAAAGCCAAATCATCGATTCTGGGTCTTGCTGCGAATTCATCCGGTCTTCCGCTGCAGCTTGAGGCGCAAGCGCCAGTCGCGCCCAATTTGTTCGGAGGTGGCGGGAGGCAGCGCGGGGTAACGTTGCGCAACGGGGACGCGAGCGGAGCGGGCCTGTCCTACTACGCGGGACCGTCGACCGGCGCCATCGTCGGCGCAGGAGCCATATCAGGGAGCCTCACTTCGGAGAAGGACCTAATTAAACAGGGCCTCATCGACGCGCCCGTGCAGATGGCGCCGTTCAACGTCACTGCCGACGCGGATCGCGGTTACGCCGCGTCGAATACACTCGCAGGAAGCCGGCTGAATCTGCCGATCCAGGATTTGGCGAGTTCCATCACCGTCGTGACCAAGGAGCAGCTCGCGGACTTCTCTAAAAGCGAGTCGTTCGACGCGCTCGCCGGGAAAAAGGAAGTGTCGCCGAAAACCTTCGAGACCGACGACGCGAAGCGCCCCGCGTCCCCGGCCGGGCAGACGAAACCTTCTGTCGAGGAGACGAGCACGGCGAGGGACTCGGTTTCGACGTTCTCGCTGCACGTCAGCGACGTCTCGTTCCGACTCGCGCAGGCAGCGCTCGCGCGTGGCGAGATGCCGGATGCGAGCCGGATCCGGCCGGAGGAATTCTACAACGCGTTCGACTACGGCGACGCCGCGCCCACGCCGGCCGAGAAGATCGGCTGCCGGATCGAACAGTCGGCGCATCCGTTTTTGCAGCAGCGCAATCTCGTGCGGATCGCGATGAAGGTGCCGGCGACCGGCCGTGGCGCGGGCACGCCGCTGCGGCTGACGATCCTGCTCGACACGTCGGGCTCGATGGAGCGCGAGGATCGCGCCGCCGCCGTGCGCGCCGCGCTGAATTCTCTGGTCTCGCTCGTGGGCGCGAACGACCGCGTCACGTTGATCGGCTTCGCGCGCACGCCGCGGCTGATCGCCGAGGACCTGCCCGGCGACCGCGCGCGCGAGCTGCTCGATCTCGTCGCGCGGACTCCCGCGGAAGGCGGCACGAATCTCGAGGCGGCGCTCGCGCTGGCGGGCGAGCTGGTTGATCGCCACTTTCTGGCCGCCGCGCAAAACCGGATCGTCCTCATCACCGATGGCGCCGCGAATCTCGGCGCGATCGACCCCAAGGTGCTCGCGGCCGGCATCGAAACACTTCGCGCGCGACACATCGCGCTCGACGTGTGCGGCGTCGGCTTGAACGGCCTCGATGACGACATGCTCGAGTCGCTCACGCGCAAAAGCGACGGCCGCTACTACGTGCTCAACTCGCCGGCGGACGCCGACGCCGGTTTCGCGCAGCAGCTCGCGGGCGCTTTCCGGCCGGCGGCGGAAAACGTGAAAGTGCAGGTGCGGTTCAACCCGGCGCGCGTCGCGAGCTATCGGCTGATCGGGTTCGAGCAGCACCGGCTGCGCGAGGAGGATTTTCGCAACGACAAGGTCGACGCCGCGGAGCTCGCGGCGGACGAAGCCGCGGTCGCGCTTTATCAGGTCGAGCCGCTGCCGCAGGGCGAGGGCGAGCTCGGCGAGGTTTTTGTGCGCTTTCGCGACGCGGCGTCGGGCGCGATGGTCGAGCGCTCGTGGACGATGACCTACGAGCCGCAGGCGCGTGCGTTCGATCGCGCGACGCCCTCGATGCAGCTCGCCGGCACCGCGGGGCTCCTCGCGGAAAAGCTGCGCGGCGACACCGCGCAGACGCAGTTCAAGCTGGCCGATCTCGCGCCGGTCGTAAACGCGCTGCGCAATTCCTACGCGAACCAGCCGCGCGTGCAGGAACTGGCGACGATGTTCGCTCAGTTGCGGCGGCTGAGCGGCGAGTGACGCGCTGACAAATCTCCGGCAAAAAAATGACGCGGCTCTGACGCGCGTCCAAACCCTCAGAGGAGCGAGCTATGAAAAACATACGGTGGAAGTCCAGTTGCCACGATCGGACCGCGCGGACGTGTTGCGCCGCGCTGCTTTCCGCCCTGGCGTTTTTTCTCGGCGGCGCGCCGCGCCTCACGCCGGCGGAGGCGGCGCGTGTGCCCAGTGCGCCGGTGGTGGAAGGCGGGCGAATCGTGCTCGAGGCGCGAACCACGCCGCCGCCAGTGCCCGTGTTTTTTTCGGCGAAGGTCGACGAACTCGTGACGATTTCGTTCGCGGAAATCGCGGGCACGATTCGGCTCGACCTGCATGTCGTGCAGGGGCGGGCGGAAACGATCGCGCTCGGCTTGTCGGGCGAGGGCGAAATCGTGGACGTGACAGGCGACGGGTTGCGCGACTGGTCGGTGCGCCGCGCGGGCGACCAGCGTTTTCTCGATTTGCATCCGCAGTTGCCCGTTGTGCTGCCGAACGCGGCGCCGGCCGGACCGACGCCGGCGGAGTTGCATCTCGTCGCGCACACGCGGCTGCGGAAACCGGCGGTGCCGGGCAGCGCGTCGGTGTTGATCGTGACGCCCGGGGAGGCCGTCGGATTTGCCGCGACGCTGAAGCTGCAACCGGAGAACGTCGACGCGCGCGTGACCGACGCGACCGGCGTGCTGCCGGTGAGCGACGCCGCCGGCGCACGCGAGGCGCGGTCGTTTTCCTGGAGCGGCGAGGCGCGGCTGGGCGTCGGACTCTCGGCGCGCGGCGGCGCGCTCGCGACCATCGAGCTCACGGGCCTCCAGCTCGCCGGAAAAGTGGACGAGGCGGCGGGCAGCGTGGAGTTTCGGTTGCGCGGGCAGTTGCGCGTGCAGAAGGCCGGCGCGCGGCTGAAGCTGCTCGCCGGTCGGGCGGCCCTCAGCGAAAAAACTGCCGGCGACGGCTGGCACGCGGAGCTGACGCAGGACGAGAAGGGAAATTTTTTCTACGAACTGGTGGGCGATCGCGAAGGCACGCTGCCGGTCGAGCTGACATTTGCCGCGCCGGTGCGCGAGGACGGCGACTGGCGAGCGCTCGATTTTTCGATTCCCGGCGGCGCCGTGGTTCCGTTGCAGCTCGAGGGGCTCGGCGACAAAGTGAGTTTCAAGACGGACGCGCCCGTCGTGCCGGCGGCCAGCGGCCCGAGCTGGCGCGGATTTCTACCGGCGGATGGCGCGGCGGCACTGGCGTGGAAGCACGCGCGCGATCAGGGCGAGGGTGCCTTGTTCTTCACCAGCACCGAACAATCCGAGGTGCGCATCGCCGCGGGACTCTTGCGGCAGTCGGCGCAACTTTCGTTTCGGATCCTGCAGGGAAAACTGAACAGCGTGCGCTGCCGGCTCGACGGGCCGGGTGAAATTGTCGGCGTGGACGGCGCCAATGTCGTCGGCTGGAAAGTCGTGCCGGCGGAGGGCGGGCGCGCGCTCGAAATCCGTTTCAGCCGGCCGCTGGAAACGGAAGGCGCGCTCACGATCCGCAGCCAGGCGGAGCTTGGCACGTGGCCGGCGCACGCGGAACCGCTGCGGTTCACGCCCGAAGGCGGTGTGCGGCACTCCGGGTTCGTGCGCGTGGCCAACAACGGCGCGGTGCGGCTCGAGATCACGGAGGTCAACGGCCTCATGCAATTGGCGCCCGCGCAATTTCCCGGCCCGGCGGTCGAGAGCGGCGCGCGCCAGGTATTCGTCTATCGGTTTCCCTCGGCCAGCTACGGTTATCGCGTGCTGGCGACGCAGATTCAGCCCGAGGTCGCGGTATCGGCGATCGCGACCTACGAGCTCACGGAGAACGCGCGCGTCATCAACGCCGCGCTCGAGCTCGACGTGCGCGAAGCGCCGCTGCGCGACTGGTCGCTGCGCGTCCCGGCGGATTACACCGTGGTGTCGGTGAATGGTGCCGACGTGTCGGATTACGTGGTGGAGAGCGAAACGACGAACGCCACGCGCGTGCTGCGCGTCCTCTTCGGGCGCGAGATCGAAGGGCGGCAATTGCTGCAGTTGCGGCTGGAAAAAAATCAGCCGGCGGCGGCGGGCGAATGGATGCTGCCGGCGCTCCAGTTTCCCGGCGCAAAGACGGTGCGCGGACATGTCGGCGCGGTGTCGGCGCCGGGCTTCCGGCTCGTGCCGGCGCGCGTCGACCGGCTTGTCGAGGTGCCGTTGAATTTTTTCCCGCAGCAGACCGCGGGCTTGCAGCAGGCGTGGCGGGTGCGCGAGCCGGATTGGTCGGCGGAACTGCGCGTCGAGGCGCTCGGCCAGAGCGTGCAGGCGGATGTGTTTCATCTCTATTCGCTGAAGGAAGGCGTCGTCTACGGCAGCGTGCTGCTGAACTATTTCGTCGTCGGCGCGCCGGCGAGCGAGTGGCGCGTCGAAGTGCCGGCGTCGCTCGGGAACATCGACGTGACGGGGCAGAACGTGCGGCGCGACTGGCGGCGCGAGGGCGACCAGGTGATCGTGTCGCTGCACCAGCCGGTGCTCGGGGCGGCGACGTTGCTCATCACATTCGAGCAGCCGATGAGCGCGCGGGGCGGCGCGATCCGGCCGGGCGAAGTGCGGCCGCTTGGCGTGCAGGCGGAGCGCGGCTTCATCCAGGTGGTGAGCCCGCTGCAGGTGAAGCACGAGATTCGCCGCGCGGACGGTGGCCTGTTGAAACTCGAGTCCGCGGAGTTGCCGGCCGAGTTTCGACTCTTCACGACGTCGCCATCGCTGGCGGTTTATCAATACACGGCGCGGCCGTTTGCGTTCGAGATGGGCGTGGAGCGGTATGCGCCCGGTGATACCGTGGAGCAGGTCGTGGACTTTGCGAAGCTTTCGAGCCAGGTGTCGCGCGACGGACAGGTCGTCACCGTGGCGCAGTTCTTCGTAAAGACTCGCGGTCGAAAAGCGCTCCGGCTCGTCGTGCCGGCGAACATGAAGCTATGGGAGGCGCGGGTGGACAACGAACTCGTCAACGCGCGCGCCGACGGCGAGCAGACGCTCGTGCCGCTGCCGGCGCAGTTGAATCCAAACGAGCCGGTGCGGGTCGCGCTTCGTCTCGGCCAGCCGGCGAGCGGCTCGCCGACGCACGTGCGTCTCCTTGCGCCGCGCGCGGTCGCGGCGCCGACGGTGATCAGCGAGTGGACGATGCGCAGCGACGCGGGCCGGCTGCTCGTCCCCCAGGGCGGCAATGCCGAACTGGTGCGGCCGGCGCTGACTGAAACGGGTTTCGAGTGGATCGCACAACGCGGCGCGGTCGGCACCCTGGTGCTGCTGGCTGGATTGGCGCTCGGAATTCTTTTCCTGCGCGGCGCCCGCAGTTGGATGCCCGTGGCGGGAATGATCGTGTGCCTCGTGGTCACCTGCGATGCGCTCGGACTCGCGGTGAAAGCGGCGTTGAACCGCCGCGTGAATCTCCGCGAGCTCACCTACGCGGCGACGGTCGTGCCGGCGGGGGAAACGCTGTCGCTCGACGTTGCAAATGTCGGCGAATCGCGCGCGCTGCTGGTCGGCTGGGGCGCCGTGGCCGCGGTGGCAGGAGCGGCGCTTTTGACGGCGCGAGCGTGGCCGCGGTCGCGGAGCGGTCGCGGAGCGAGGCTTCTGCGCGTGGCGGGCGTCGTGCTGCTCGCGGGCGGATTGCTCGCGCAACGCGGAGGCGCGGTGCTGTTTTTCGGGGCGCTCGGTGCGGTGGTGTTCGGCGTGATCTATGTGCCGGCCGTGCTGCGCTGGCGTCGGGCGCGCGAGGCGGCGAAGGCCGTGCTGCCGCCGGCATCCGGCATCGGACCGGCGCCGGCGGTATCGCTGTGGGTGCTCGTGGGCCTCGTGACGCTCGCGTTGGGCGGCGGTAAGCTGCACGCGCAGACCAGGCCGATCGTGCTCTCGGTCGCGGCGCTGCCGGATGGCACAAAGCCGGCGCAGGCCATCGTGCAAAACTGGTCGATCCGCGGCGAGCGGCTGTTCGGCGAGTTCGACGTCACGGTCCGGGGGGGAGCGGGCGACGGTTTTCTTCTGCTGCGCGCGCCGGCGGTGCTGACGGAGTTCAAGGGCGACGGAGTGCGCGTGAGCAAAGTCGACGGCGAAGGCGAGCCCGCGGCGTATTACGTCGCGCTCGAGCGCGACGGCGTCGCGACCGCGCATGGGCGTTTCGAGCTGGCGGTGACGGATCGCACGCGCGCGATCGCGCTGCCGACCGGCCCGGCCGGGGTGCAACGCGTCACGATCGAGCTCGACCAGGGCGGCTGGGAATTCGTTTCGCCGATGGCGGCGGAAATCCTGCCGACCGCGGGCCTGCCCGAAAATCGCAGCGGCGCGACGCTCGTGCTCGCGCCGCACACCGCGCCCGCGATTCAACTGCAGCCGAAGCGGCGCGATCTCGCGGCGGAGGCCACGCAGTTTTTCGCGGAGGCGGCCAATCTTTACGTGCCCGGGCCCGGCGTGGTGAACGGCTTCGCGCGCATCGCGGTGCGGCCAGTGCAGGGCCGCGTAGCGGAATTGGAACTTGAAGTGCCGGCGGGTCTGACGGTCGGCGACGTGAGCCACGGCCCCGTCGGCGCGTGGCGATTCGATCCGGAGAAACGCCGGCTGCACGTGACGATCGAGCCGGCGCAGGCGGGCGCGTTCAAGTTCGACGTCGAGACGCAGCTCGGTGCCGGCGAGCTGCCGTTCGCGCTTGCGCTGCAACCGCTGCGCACGCTCGGCGCGAGCGGCGAGGTGGGAATGCTGGCGCTCGCGTTCGGTGGCGATGCCCAGCCGGAAAGCGTGCGCGTGGCGGACGTGTCCGCGGTGAACGTGCGGGACTTCGATGCGGGGCTGCTCCCGCACGCGAGCGACGGCCGGCCGCTCGCGACCTTGCAGAACGTGTGGCGCTACGGCGCGTCGGGCGGACGCGTGGAGTTGAAGGTCGCGCCGGTCGCGCCCGAGGTGCGGGTGACGACGCGGCAGGTAATTTCGCTCGACGACGACCGACTCGTCATCGCCGCGGACGTGCACGTGGCGATCACACGCGTGGGACTTTTCAAATTGAGCTTCGTCGTGCCGGCGGGCCTCGATGTGGAGGCGTTGAGCGGCGCGGCGTTGAACAACTGGACCGAGGCGCAGGAGGGCGGCGGGCACGTCGTCACGTTGAACCTCAACGGCCGCACGCTCGGCGACCAGACCTTCGCGCTGACGCTGGTCGGCGCCGCGCCGCGCGCGCAGGAGGCGTGGCCGGTGCCGCGGCTGATCGTGCGCGAGGCCACGCGGCAGGCGGGCGACGTGCTCGTCGTGCCGGGCAAAGGGCTGCGCTTGCGCGCCGTCGAGCGAGAAAAAGTCACGCAGCTCGATCCGCGCTCGGTCGGCGGGATGCAGCCGGGCACGCTGGCGTTTCGCCTCCTGCAGGACGACTGGGTGCTGCGACTGGGGATCGAAGTGCTCGAACCCTGGATCACCGCGCAGGCGCTGCAGGAAGTGACGTTGCGCGAAGGCCAGACGCTCACGCGGATCGCGCTCCGCTACCACGTGGAAAACGCGGCCGTGAAACACGTGCAGGTGAAACTGCCGGCGCTGGGCGACGAGCGTGCGCGCACCGTGCGCGCGACCGGCTCCGCGGTGAGTGACATCGTGCGCGTGCCGGACACGCCGGATCTCTGGGAGATTCGCTTTCAACGCGGCATCGCGGGCGAGACGGACGTGCAGATCGAGTTTCAAGGGCCGGCCGAGCCGGCGCGCGCGCAGGAGGCCATCGCGACGCCCGAGCTCATCGGCGTGCGGCAGGCGGCGCAATTCGTGGCGATTCGCGGCGGCGGGCGGTTGGAACTCGAGGCGGCGAACCCGCCCCGCGGCTGGACCCGCGTGGATTGGAGCGCGGTGCCTGCGATGCTGCAGAGCCGCAGCGACCGCACCGTGCCCGCGCTGTGCTTCCGCGTCGCGGAGCCCGAAGCGCCGCTCGCGGTCGCGGTGCGCCGGCATGAAGTGGCGGACGTATTGAAGTTGCGCGTGGCCGAGGCGGATCTGACGACGCTCTTCGCGCCGACGGGCGCCTCGCTAACGGCCGTGAATCTGCGCGTGGACGTGCTCGAGAAAAGCACGCTGCGCGTGCGACTGCCGCAAGGCGCGCGGCTGTTCAGCACGTTCGTCAACGGCCAGAGTGTGGCCGTCGTGCGCGACGGTGACGCGTATCTTTTCTACGTGACACCGAACGCCGCGGACGAGCGCTCCGCCGCGGTGCGGCTCGTGTATGCGGCGACGGTTGCGCCGGCGCGCGCGGTCGGTCTGGCGGGACCCAGCTTGAGCGTGCCGCTGGAAAACGTGACCTGGCGTGTCGCGCTTCCGCCCGGCTACGAGCTCGACAGCTATTCGGGTGGGCTGCGGCTGCGCGAGCAGGAGGCGGCGGGATCGTTTGGTGTCGAGGACTACCGGTCGCTCGTCAGCTCGCGGCGGACGGCGGAGGCGCAGCAGGCGATGACGCTGCTCCAGCAGGCGGGCGTGTTGCTGCAAAAAGGCGAGCAGGAGAAAGCGGGCGAGGCATTGAGCCGCGTCTCGAACGCGAACGTGCTCGACGAGGCCTCGAACGAGGACGCGCGCGTGCAGCTCCGCAACCTCAAGACCCAGCAGGCCGTGCTCGGGCTCAACACGCGGCGGCAGCGTCTTTACCTCGACAACCGCGCCGACGCCGCGCGCAACGAGCCGCTGGAACAGGCGGCCAATCTGAATCCGTTCATGCAGGGAAAATCGAACTTCGATCCCGGGCAGATCGACCAGTTGCTCATGGGCAACACGGTCGAGGAGAACACGGCGCTGCGCGGGATCGCGACGCGCATCGTCGACCAGCAGCTCGCCGTCGAACCGGCGCCGGGCGCGATCGAGGTGACGCTGCCGCAGGCCGGGCAGATGCTGACCTTCACGCGCAGCCTGCAGGTGGATGGCGCGGCGCCGCTCGAGCTGAAACTGAAGCTCGCGAAACTGGCCGGCGGCGACGCGGGGCCGGCCATGCTGGTGTTGCTGGGCATCGGGGTGCTCACCGTGCTGGGAAGCGCGGGCGCGCGGCGCGCCGCTGCGTGATCGCGCTCAGAACTATCCCGGGGCGAGATTCGGAATTTGCCGCAGCGGTGGAGATTTGCCGCGCGAAAAACTCGCGGCAGCCTCCTTCTCATGGCGCGGACGATTTTGGTTATCGATGACAACCCGATGGTGCGCGAGGTCGTGCAGAGCATGCTCGAGTTTCGCGGGTATGATGTGTTTCCGATCGAAGACGGCCCGCAGGCGATCGCGCACTGCCTCGATCATCGCGCCGACGTCGCACTCGTCGATGTCGATATGCCGCGCATGGACGGCGTCGAGGTTTGCCGCGTGTTGCGGCGCCAGGCGGAGGCGCTGGGCCGGCGGCTGTTGATCTGGCTGATGACCGGCGTGACGCGGCCGGAACTCGTCGCGCGGGCTCGAGCGGCCGGCGCGGCCGGCGTGCTGTCGAAACCGTTCACGACCGAGGAACTGCTGGCGCGGATCGAAAGCGGCTGCGGCGAACTGCCGCAGCCGGGCTCGGCGGCGTGAGCGCGCGCGGGTGAAATTTTTTTGCTGGTCGGTGCGCGGCGTGCGGCCAACCATTCGAGCGCGTTTTCGCCGCCATGACTCCGCGCCGTGTCCTGTTGATCTCTTACCTGGTGCTGCTCACCGCACTCGGCGGCGGCGCGGGCGTGCTGTTCTGGGACGCGCGCGCAGAATATATCCGCCTGAAGGCAACCGAGGCGGAGAGCCGGCGGCGGCTGGCGGATGCGGAGTCCGAGCTCGCGCGGCAGAAAAAAATTCTCGAGCGGCTGCGGAACGATCCCGCGTATGTCGAGAAAGAGATCCGCCGGCGCCTGAATTACGCGAAGCCGGGCGAGGTGATTTTCAGTTTCGAGGACTGAGCCGGGAGGTCGGCTCCAAAGCCGTTCTGCACGGGTGGGGACGCGACGCCCTCGTCGCGTTGGCGGGGCGGAAACGCGGCGAGGGCGCCGCGTCCCCATCACAAAGCATCCCCATCACAAAGCATCCCCGTCACACTGCGTCCCCATCACATGTGTTGCCGCGTAAATTTCGTGCACCGTCGCGGCAGTTTTGAAACAAGTTTACGGTCGGGATCGCGCAATCGAGGGCGGGAAAGTCGAGACCCCGCCGCGCGCGTGACGTGCAACCCGCAAACCGCAGCGCGTTTTCGGTGTCATTGAGCGCGATGCAAATCGCGGCTCCGCCATGAAAATCGAACACTACGGCTTCCTCGGCAACATGCACTCGGCCGCGCTCGTGGGCGTGAACGGTTCGATCGACTGGCTCTGCCTGCCGCGCTTCGACTCGAATGCGTGCTTCGCCGCACTCCTCGGCGTCGAGGACAACGGCTGCTGGCGCATCGCGCCGCGCGACGGACCGGAGACCGGCCGGCAGAGCTACCGGCGCGACACGCTCGTCCTCGACACCGTGTTCGAAACGGAATCCGGCGTGGTGCGGCTGACGGATTTCATGCCGCCGCAGGGAAGCTGCCGCGAGGTCGTGCGCATCGTCGAGGGCGTGAGCGGGCTCGTGCCCATGCGGATGAAGCTCGTGGTGCGCTACGATTACGGCCGCACCGTGCCGTGGGTCTGGCGCGACCAGGCGGGATTGAACATCGTGGGCGGGCCCGACGCACTCGTGCTGAGGACCGCGGTGGAAACGCACGGCAAGGATCTCGCGACGGAGGCGGAATTTTTCGTGGCCGCGGGCGAAACGAAAACGTTCACCCTCGCGTGGCATCCGTCGCACGAGACGCCGGCGGAATCGATGGACCCACTGCGTGCGCTCGAACGGACGGAGCTGTTCTGGCGCGAGTGGTGTTCGCGCTGCACGTTCGAGGGCGAGTGGCGCGAAGCAGTGATGCGTTCGCTGATCACGCTGAAGGCGCTGACCTTCGCGCCGACCGGCGGCATCGTGGCCGCGGCGACGACCTCGCTGCCCGAGCAGCTCGGCGGCGTGCGCAACTGGGACTATCGCTATTGCTGGATTCGCGATGCGACGTTCACGCTGCTGTCGCTCATGGAAGCCGGCTATACCGAAGAGGCGTCGGCGTGGTCGCAGTGGTTGTTGCGCGCGGTGGCGGGCGATCCCGCGCAGCTACAAATCATGTATGGCGCGGCGGGCGAGCGCATGCTACCGGAGATCGAGCTGCGGCACCTCGCGGGCTATGAAAACGCGAAACCCGTGCGCGTGGGCAACGCGGCGGCGGAGCAGTTTCAGCTCGATGTCTACGGCGAGCTGATGGACGCGATGCACGTCGCGCGCACGGTGGGAATAAAGACGAGCGCGGATGCGTGGCACCTGCAGCGGCACGTGCTGGAGTTTGTCGCGCAGCATTGGAAGGAACCGGACGAGGGCATCTGGGAAATCCGCGGGCCGCGGCGGCATTTCACGCACTCGAAGGTCATGGCGTGGCTCGCGGTCGACCGCGGGGTGAAGGCGGTCGAGGAGTTCAATCTCGAGGGCGAGGTCGACCGCTGGCGCACGCTTCGGCGGGAGATCCACGAGGACGTCTGCGCGAACGGCTTCAACGCGAAGCGCGGCTGCTTCACGCAGTCCTACGGCTCGGACCAGCTCGACGCGAGTTTGCTCATGATTCCGCTCGTCGGGTTTTTGCCGGCGACCGATCCGCGCGTCGCGGCGACGGTGCACGCGATCCGGCACGAGCTGGTGTTCGGCGGACTGGTGTATCGCTATCATCCCACCGAGTCGGTCTCGGTCGACGGCCTGCCGCCGGGCGAGGGCGCGTTTCTGCCGTGCTCGTTCTGGCTGGTCGACTGCCTGCACCTGATGGGCCAGACGGACGAAGCGCGCGCGCTCTTCAATCACCTGCTCGCGATGCGGAGCGATCTCGGCCTGCTCGCCGAGGAATACGACCCGAAACACCGCCGGCTCGTCGGCAATTTTCCGCAGGCGTTCTCGCACATCGGCCTGGTCAACACCGCCTACAATCTCGCGCCCGAGCAGGTCGGCCCGGCGGAAATTCGCGGCGTCGCGTGAGGGGCGCGCGCGGGCGCGCCGCGGGGCATTTTGCAACGCTCGCGCCGCGCCATGCCAGCGCGGATCGGAACTGCGCGGGCGCGCGCGGAACAATGCGGCATGCCCTTCATCGAGCCTCAGGGCGTGCCGCTCGCGACTTACCGGCTGCAACTGCGCAAGGAGTTTCCCTTCGCCGCGGCCGCGGAGATCGTGCCGTATCTTCGCGCGCTCGGCGTCAGCCACTGCTATTGCTCGCCGGTCCTGATGTCGGCGCCGGGCAGCACGCACGGCTACGACGTCAACGACTACCACCGCATCGACACCGAGCTCGGCGGGCCCGAGGGCTTCGCCGCGCTGGCGACGACGGTGCGCGCGAACCGCATGGGCATCCTGCTCGACTTCGTGCCGAATCACATGGGCATCGAAGGCTCGCAGAACCGCTGGTGGCAGGACGTGCTCGAGTGCGGACCGCGTTCGCCGCACGCGGATTTTTTCGACGTCGACTGGCGCGATCCGTATCGCGGGGGCGAGCCGCCGCGCGTGCTCGTGCCGATCCTCGCCGATCACTACGGTGTCGTGCTCGAAGCCGGCCGGCTCGCGCTGGAATGTGCGAACGGCACGTTCGCGCTGCGCTACGAGGGCATGCGCTTTCCGGTCTCGCCGGCGACGGCCTCGAAGCTGCTCGCCGGCGCGGCCGAACAGCCGGGCTGCGCGGAGCCGGCGCGGCGCGAACTGCGCGCGCTGGCCGATGCGTTTCACGCGCTCGCCAGCCCGGAGCGCGGCGACCGGCCGATCGAGCGCGCGCCGCGGCTGGAATTGAAACAGCGGCTCGCGAAGCTGACGCAGGCCAGCGCCGAGGCGCGCGATGCCATCGCGCGCGAGCTGGACCGCATCAACGGCCACGCGGGCGAGCCGCGGAGCTTCGACGAACTCGACGGCCTCATCGGCGAGCAGAGTTACCGCCTCGCCCACTGGAAGACCGGCGCGCACGAGGTGAACTACCGGCGCTTCTTCGCGATCGACACGCTTATCGGGCTGCGGATGGAAAACCCGCGGGTCTTCGAGGAGACGCACCGGCTGGTCGGCGGGCTCGTGCGGCAGAATCTCATCGCGGGGCTGCGCATCGACCACATCGACGGCCTGCGCAATCCGCTCGAATACCTCGAGCGCGTGCAGGCGCTCGCGGTCAGCGGCGGCGTGGCGGCCTCGCCGCCGTTTTACGTCGTCGTGGAAAAAATTCTCGCCGAGGGCGAGGAGCTCGACCGTTCGTGGCCGGCCCACGGGACGACGGGCTACGAGTTCATCCGGCAGCTCGGCGGGCTGTTCGTCGACCCGGCGGCGGAGGGAAAATTCACGCGGCTGTTTCGCGAGTTCACCGGCGAGGTGCAGGATTTCGGCGACCTCGTCTACGCCGAGAAACGGCTCGTGCTCGAGGAAATGTTTGCGAACGCCGTCACGCAGCTCGCGCACGAGCTCGCCGGCCTCGTCGCCGCGGACCGGCGCTGGCGCGACCTCACGCGCTACGAGCTGACGGTGGCGATTCGCGAAATCGTCGCGTGCCTCGGCGTGTATCGGATTTACCGGCGGATGAGCGCCGAATGCCGGACGGAGGATGCGCACGAAGTCGATCGGGCGTGCGCCGAGGCCATCCGGCGGAATCCGCGACGCGACGCGCAGCCGTTCGAATTCGTGCGCGACCTGCTCGTCGGGCGTTATCCGCCGCCGTCGGCGACGGTGGAATTTCGCGCCGGGCTGTGGCGCTGGGTGCTGACGTTTCAGCAATACACCGGCGCCGTCATGGCGAAGGCGGTCGAGGACACGGCGTTCTACATCTACAATCGCTTCATCGCGCTCAACGAAGTCGGCGGCAACCCGGCGACGTTCGGGCGCAGCATGGCGGAGTTTCACGCGGAGTGCGCCCGCCGCCGCGCGCTCACGCCGCACACGCTGCTCGCGACCTCGACGCACGACACGAAGCTCGGCGAAGACGCGCGCGCGCGGCTTTATGTGCTGTCCGAGATCCCGGAGACGTGGGGCAGCTGGGTGGGCGAGTGGCGCGAGTTGAATCGCCGCCACAAGACTTCGCTCGCCGGCGTGCCGGCGCCCGATGCGAACGAGGAATATCGTTTTTACCAGACGCTCGTCGCGTGCTGGCCGGCGGGAGACGCGTTCGCGCCCGACGAGGAGTTTCGCGCGCGATTGCGCGAGCACATGCGCAAGGCGCTCAACGAGGCGAAGCGCAACACGCACTGGATGCACCCAAACGAGCCGTGGCTCGAGGCGTGCGATCGTTTCGTGAACGCGCTGCTCGCGCCGGAAACCGGCGGCGAATTTCTCGCGAGCTTCGGGCCGAAGGTCCATCGCGTCGCGCAGCTCGGCGTCGTGAATGCGCTCGCGCAGCTCACGCTGAAGATCACCTCGCCGGGCGTGCCCGATTTTTATCAGGGCTGCGAGAACTGGAATCTTTCGCTCGTCGATCCCGACAATCGCCGGCTCGTCGCGTGGGCGGGCCGGGAAGCGTTCGCGGGGAAAGTCGCGGACGTTTCCTGGCCGGAGCTGCTGCGCAACTGGCCCGACGCAGGCGTGAAGGTGCGACTCACGACGGAGCTGCTGCGACTGCGACGCGAGCACCTCGCGGTTTTCCAGCAGGGCGATTACGAGCCGGTGACGGTGACGGGCGAGTTCGCGGAGCGCGTCGTGGCGTTTCGGCGCTGCCACGGGCGCGAGTGCATCGTCGTCGTGGTGCCACGGCTCACCGCGTCGCTCGGTTACCCGCCGCTCGGGTCGGTGTGGGGCGACACGACGCTCGTGCTGCCGAAAGGCTGGGCGCGCTGGCGCGATGCGTTGTCGGCCGAGGCGGCCGCGAGCGGGAGCGGCACCGGCGATCGCGTGCCGGTCGCGGAAGTGCTGCGCGAATTGCCGGTCGCGGTGCTGCTCGGCACGTGACACTTCCGCCCTCGCCGCGGGCGGTGGGGCGAGGCCCCATTTTTTCCGCGGTCGCCGGCGGCTAAGCTCAAACAATGGCCCTCACCCAGATTTTCCGCCCCAAGTCATGGCGTGCTTCGCCGGCGCGCGACGTGCCGCGCGACCCGAAAGTTTCGCGCACGAGCGCGACGCGCCCGCCGATGCCGGCGAAAAGAAACGCCGGCCCGGGGAAAATCTGGCGGGGCTGGCCCTATCCACTCGGCGCGACGTGGCTCGGCGACGGCACGAACTTCTCGCTTTTTTCCGAGCACGCGACCGGCGTGGAGCTCTGCCTCTTCGACGACCTCGAACAACCGGAGAGCGCGCGCATCCGGCTGACGGAGAAACGCGATCACGTGTGGCATGTTTTCCTGCCCGAGGTCAGGCCCGGCCAGCTCTACGGCTTTCGCGTCGAGGGACCTTACGAGCCGCAGCACGGGCATCGTTTCAATCCGAACAAGCTCCTGCTCGATCCCTACGCGAAGGCGATCGCCGGCCGTGTGCAGTGGGCGGATGAAATTTTCGGTTACACCATCGGCCATGCCGAGGCCGACCTGTCGTTCGACGCGCGCGACAACGGCCCGCTGATGCCGAAGTCGGTGGTGATCGATCCGGCGTTCAACTGGGGGCGCGACGAGCGCATTCGGCGGCCGATGAACGAAACGGTGATCTACGAGGTGCACGTGAAGGGCTTCTCGCAGTTGTGGGAGGAAATCCCGGAGAACTTCCGCGGCACGTATGCCGGCCTCGCGCATCCGCAGGCGATCGATTATTTCAAGCGGCTGGGCGTGACGGCGATCGAGCTGTTGCCGGTGCAGCACTACATCACCGCGAAGCACCTGATCGAAAAAGATCTCATCAACTACTGGGGCTACGACACGATGGGCTTCTTCGCGCCCGAGGCCGCCTACAGCAGCGCGGGCGACATGGGCGCGCAGGTCGAGGAGTTCAAGGCGATGGTCAAAACGCTCCACACCGCCGGCCTCGAGGTGATCATGGATGTCGTCTACAACCACACGCCCGAGGGCAATCACCTCGGGCCGACGCTCTCGTTTCGCGGCGTGGACAATGCGAGTTACTACCGGCTCGTCGGCGACAATCCGCGCTACTACATGGACTACACCGGCACGGGCAACACGCTCAACGTGCCGCATCCGCGCGTGCTGCAGCTCGTGATGGACAGCCTGCGCTACTGGGTGACCGAGATGCACGTCGACGGTTTCCGCTTCGATCTCGCGCCCGCGCTCGCGCGCGAGCTGCATTCGGTGAGCCGGCTCTCGTCGTTCTTCGATGTCATCCATCAGGACCCGATCCTCTCGCAGGTGAAACTGATCGCGGAGCCGTGGGACGTCGGCGAGGGCGGCTATCAGGTCGGCAACTTTCCCGTCCTCTGGTGCGAGTGGAACGGCCGCTACCGCGACACCGTGCGCGGTTACTGGAAGGGCGACGCGGGCAAGATGGGCGACTTCGCCTACCGGCTCTGCGGCAGCTCCGATCTCTACAACTGGTCGGGCAAGCGGCCGACGGCCTCGATCAACTTCATCACCTCGCACGACGGCTTTTCGCTGCGCGATCTCGTCTCGTTCAACGAAAAACACAACGAGGCCAACGGCGAAAACAACCAGGACGGCGACAACAACAACCACTCGTGGAATTGCGGCCACGAAGGCCTCGACGCGCCCGAGGACGTGCAAAAGCTGCGCCGCCGCATGATGCGCAATCATCTCGCCACGCTCTTCCTCTCGCAAGGCGTGCCGATGCTGCGCGCCGGCGACGAATACGGCCACAGCCAGCGCGGCAACAACAACGCGTATTGCCAGGACAACGAGATCAGCTGGCTCGGCTGGAAGCGCGACGGCCACGAGCGGCAGCAGGAGCGTTTCGCCGCCGAGCTGATCAAGTTTCGCCTCAAGCATCCGATTTTCCACCAGCGCGATTTCTTCCAGGGTCGCGATCTCCGCGGCCGGGGCATGAAGGATCTCACGTGGATCAACGCCGACGGCGCGGAGATGAGCGACGAGGCGTGGGCGGCAGGATTCGCGAAGGTCATCGGGCTGCTCCTCTGCGGCGACGCGCTCAACATGCGCACCTTCACCGGCGAGCCGATCACCGACGGCACGTTTCTTCTTTTCTTCAACGCCCACCACGAGGACATCGAGGTCGGCATGCCCGGCGAGACCAACGTCCGCTGGCGCCAGATCATCGACACCGCGAATGAGGCGGGCTTTCTCGAGGAGCGCATCATCCGCCACGGCGGCGGATTGCATTCGCTGCCCGCGCGTTCGCTCGCGCTTTTCCAACAGGACGAAGGTTCGACCGCCGACGCGCGCAATCTCTCGCATGCGCGGCAGGTGATTTAGTTCGCGGAATTTAATCGCGGAAACGCGGAGCACCGAGACGCGGGGTGATTTTTCCCCGCCTCTGAATTTTTCCGTGTTTCCGCGATTAAAAGAAATCCCGTCCGGATCCTCCGGCGGAAGAATTCCCGCACTCCCGCCCGGTCGTGCTGTCCATCGGCTCATGGCGGTGACTTCTCTCGAACGAGTCGCAGCGTCGGCGGGAACATTTGTCCCCGTGGGCGCGCACGTCGGGCGCGACGGGGTGTCGTATCGCGTGTGGGCCCCCGACCACGAAAAAATCCGCGTAGTCGTCGGCGAAGAGGGCGGCGATACGCGCTACGTCGAGCTCGAGCGAGACGCCGCCGGATTTTTCTCCGGGCGGGACGAGGCCGGGCGCGTCGGCGATATTTATTGGTATCAACTCGACGGCCGGCTCACGCCCGATCCGGCCTCGCGTTTTCAGCCGGTGGGCGTCGAAGGCCCGTCGCAAGTCGTCGAGCCCGGGCGATTCGCGTGGCGCGCGGAAAAGTGGAAGCGGCCGCCGCTGCGCGGCCGCGTGATTTACGAGTTGCACGTGGGCGCGTTCACGCCGGAGGGGACGTTTCGCGCGGCGATCGAAAAACTCGACGCGCTCGTCGATCTCGGCGTCAACACGCTCGAGCTGATGCCGGTGGCCGATTTCAGCGGCGCCCGGAACTGGGGCTACGACGGCGTGATGCTCTTTGCGCCGGCGCGTTGTTACGGTTCGCCGGACGATCTGCGCGCGCTGGTCGACGCCGCGCACGCGCACGGCCTCGCGGTGATGCTCGATGTCGTCTACAACCACCTCGGCCCGTCGGGCAACGTGCTCGCGCAATATGCGCGGAATTATTTTCATCCGCAGCGACACAGCGGCTGGGGGCAGGCGTTGAATTTCGACGGAAAAAATTCCGCGCCCGTGCGGCAGTTTTTCCTCCAGAATGCCTGCATGTGGCTGGACGAATATCGCATGGACGGCCTGCGCCTCGACGCCGTGCACGCGATCGAGGACGACTCGCCGCTGCCGATCGCGGCGGAGATCGCGGCGGCGGCGCACGCGCGGGGCGCATTTGTCGTCGCGGAAGACGAGCGCAACGACGCGCGCATCGTCACGCCGCGGGCCGATGGCGGCTGGGGCGTCGACGGGCTCTGGTCGGACGATTTTCACCACACGATGCGCGTCGCCCTCACGGGCGAGCGCACGGCGCACTTCAGTTGTTATCGCGGCACGACCGGCGAATGGGCCGACACGTTGCGCGAAGGCTGGCTCTACCGCGGGCAGATTTTTCCGCTCTGGCGGCGACCGCGCGGAAACGCGGCCGCGCAACTCCCGCCCGAGCGCTTCGTGCTGTGCATCTCGAATCACGACCAGGTCGGCAACCGTCCGCTCGGCGACCGGCTGAATCACGTCGTCCCGCCCGAGGCGTATCGCGCGGTGTCGCTGCTGTGCTGCCTGCTGCCTTACACGCCGCTGCTTTTCATGGGGCAGGAGTGGGCGGCGAGCGTGCCGTTTCCGTATTTCACCGATCTGCCCGGCGAACTGGGCGCGAACATCGGCGCCCATCGCCTCCGCGAATTCGAGCGCAGCAGCGCGCATTACGGCGAAGATGTTTTTGCGCGCATGCCCGATCCGCAGGCGCGCGAAACATTTCAGTCCGCGAAGCTGAACTGGGCCGAGCGCGAGTCGGCGGCACATGCCGGCGTGCTCGCGCTTTATCGCGAGGCCTTGCGGCTGCGCGCGCGCGAGCCGGCGTTTCAATCGCCGGAGCGAAATGCGTGGACGATCGAAGCGCTCGACGATGCGGCACTGGCGCTTCGTGTGCGCGACCGCGCCGGAGACTGGCTGATCGTCACCGCGATCGCGGCGTGCGACAGCGCCAAGGCGGGCGAGCCGGCGATCGTGCGACCGCCGGAGGGGCGCGCCTGGCGACGCGTGCTGTCGAGCAACGAAGCGCGTTTCGGCGGCGCGGAAGATGGCGCGGCGACGTCGTCGGCCTGGCGATCGCCGGCGCCGGGAACGTGGGTGTTGCGTGCGGCTTGAGAAAAGCGGGGGCGCGCGCCCGCGTCGCGGCAGGAGCGGCTTTACGCCGCGATCCTCGGCCTCAGGGCGTGAATTTCCGCTCCTTGAACCAATACAGCAACTGACCGGTCCACGGCGGCGCATTGGGGCGCATGCCGAGGCCGTGAGAACCTTTTTCGTAGATGTGGATCGAGAAGGGCACACCTGCTTTCCGCAGCGCGGCGGCGAACATCAGGGAGTTTTCCACCGGCACGGTCTTGTCCTCGTCGGTGCTCCAGATGAAACAGGGCGACGTGTCCTTGGTGACTTGCAGCTCGGCCGAAAGATTTTGCACGAGGTCGGGTGAAGGATTGGAACCGAGGAGCTGGTTGCGGGAACCGACGTGGGCGAACTCGCCCATCGTGATCACGGGATAACAGAGCACGACGAGGTCGGGCCGCGAGCTCTCGCGCTCGATCGGATCGGCGGCGTCGGCTTTGCCAGCGTCGAACCGGGTTGCGATCGTGGCCGCGAGGTGACCGCCGGCGGAGGAGCCGATGACGCCGACGCGCGCGGGATCGAGGCCATCGCGTTTCGCCCACGCGCGCACGGTGCGCACGGCGCGCGTGACGTCCTCGAGCTCGACCGGATGGTGATAACCCTGCGAACCGAGCCGGTAGCGCAGCACATACGCCGTGAAACCCTGGCTCGCGAACCACTCGGCTTCGCCGGGCCCCTCGTGCGCGGCGAGATTGGAGTAGCCGCCGCCGGGGAGGACGACGATCGAGGCGCCGTTGCGCTTGGCGGGGTCGGGGAGAAAGGGCGTGAGCGTCGGAATATCCTGCGGCCGCTGGCCGAGCGCGCCGGGCGCATCGCCTTCCCAGAGGCGGAGGGAATTCGGCGGGATTGTGGTGACGAGGCTCGGCGGCTGCGCGGCGCGCGCCGGCGGCGGTGTGGTCGCGGTGGCGGCATCGGCGGCGTGAAGCGCGGCGACGAAAGCAGCCGAAAACAAAAACGCCGCGGACAACGCGGCGGTGACGAGGGATTTTCGGGAAAGCATAGGGGGAGAATAATGCAGACGCGCGACTTTGGTTGGGGCGCGGAGAAATTGGAAAACAAAAAGGCGGGGACAAGCCTCGCCACGCCTGCCCGCCATCCGGTCGAGCCGCCGGAAATCAAAGACGAGGTTGCGGAAACACGGAGCGCACAGAGGAACATCAGAGGATGAAATTCGATGCCCGCCTCTCTGTGCTCTCCATGTTCTCTGTGTTGAAAAATTGGACGGGGAATGACCATGGATTTTCGTGTGTTTCGTCATGCGCCTTCCAACCGGGAGGACCACGAAACACACCAAAGACACGAAAGAAACGCGAAGAGCCGCGAAGCGGACTTAGCCAGAATCCAGAATCCAGAATTCAGGAGTCAGAATTCAGGAGTCAGGAGTCAGGAGTCAGAAGTCAGGAGGCCGGAACGCGGAGGTCTCATCTCTGTGCTCTCCGTGTTCTCTGTGTTGAAAAAATCAGTCCGAGCGGCGGACGAAATTTTGGGCGCACAGAATTCATGGAGGATGACGGTTGGCTCCGCGATTATTCGTCTACTGCGGCGGACACTTTTGCCGGCTCGAGCCGTGAATAAACGGCGTCGCGTGCTGGGCAAGTATCTTGCACGGATTCCGGCAGCGCGGTGCGAAAAGAATATCGACTCGGAGTGGCCCGTGTCGCTCGCTACATCCTCCGGCCGCGGCGATGTTCCCGCCGCCTTTGGTCGCTCCCCGCTTTCTCATGAACTCCAGCGCTTCTCCCCACCGCAACTCTCCGCTCGTGCCTGTCCTGAGCGTCATCGCCGTGCTCGCCGTCGGTTTCGCCGTCTTCGAATTCACCTCGGCGCAAAAAGCGGAGGATTCGCTCGCCGCTGCCACGCGCCTCCATCAGGCCGACCTCGCGCGTCAGGAAGATCTCACGCAAAAAGCCGCCGCCGCGGAGCAAGCCCAGGCGCAATTGAAGACGCAGCTCGCCGAGCAGCGGGCCGCGGTGGAGGCCGCTCAAGCCAGCCAGGCCGCGCAGGCCGCGCGCGTGGCGCGCCCGTCCGCGAACCCTGCGGACAATCCCGCGGCCGCCGCGCGAAAAAGAGCGCAGGAGGATGGCCAGGCCTTCATGGCGATGTTCGAGACTCAGGTAAGGCCGCTGTTGATGAATATCGGTCGCGCCCAGATTGAGCGGAATTTTTCCAACCTCATCCGCTCCGGCAAGCTCACCCCCGCGCAGATCGAAGCCCTGGAGGCCGCGACGGCCGAGCACTGGATCAACACCATCGAAGTCACCCCGGGCAGCATCCATCCGGGCGACCCCAACCTGAAGGACGAGGATCTCCGGCGCGTCCTCGGCGACGAGGGCTTCAAAAGTTTCGAGGAAGCCCGCCGCCTGCAGCCGCTGCAGTCCGCCGTCAGCGATATTTCGTCGATGTCCGTCTTCGTTCCCCTCACGCCGGAGCAGTCGAAGCAACTGCTGCAGGTCGTGGCGAGCGCGACGCCCGCCTATCAGACCGGTGGCAGGGTGACTCCCCAATCGATCGATTGGGAACAGGTGATCGCGCAGTCGCAGTCATTCCTGTCGGAGCCGCAACTGAACGCCGTGAAAGCCGAAGCCCAGCTCCCGCAGGTCATGGCGTTGATCAAACAGTTCTACCAGGCACAGTCGCCCACGGCGAAATAAGGCGCCCCGCGGCCGACCGAAGCGACCGCTCCCTTCCTCCGGAATTTCGCGTATTGCGTATTTTTCGTGGTGCGCGTTCCGCGTCGCTCCGTCTCATGCATCGCGGGCCGCTGCGCGATGGCGGTTCAATCGGGAGGACCACGAAACACACCAAAGACACGAAAGGACCGCGAAGAGCCGCGAAGCGAACTTCGCAAAGGCGTTTGAACACAGAGTTCACGGAGGAATACCAGAGGATCGGAATGCAATGCCTTCGATCTCTGTGCTCTCCGTGTTCTCTGTGTTGAAAATTGGTCTGAGGTCAGAATCCGGAATCCAGAATTCAGGAGCCAGGAATCAGGATTTCGTGTAGTTCGTGTGTTTCGTGGTGGATACTCCGCATCCTTCCGCGTCACGAATCGTGGGCGGCTTTCCATTTATGGAAGTCGGTCCACGGGACCCGACTGCTGCCGTGCACCGCTTCGACGAGGAACGCATCGTTGGTGAACTCGACGGTGAGTGGGTGATGCAGCGTCTTCTGCTGCCGGAAAGTTCGCTTCGCCCGCCATGGCAGCCAGACGAAAAAGACCAGCGAGATATAAACGACCAAACCACCCATCCACCAAAGCTGGTTGCCGGAAAAGCCGCTCGAAATCCATTCGTAGATCCAGAATGCGCACGTTAACAGCAGCAGCACAAACAAACCGGCGCCGACGATCGCGAGCCACCGCCGCGGGCGCATCCCCAGCCGTTGCGTCGCGACAAGGTCCTTTTCCTCGATCTGGTAGGTGAGCTTCATAACATCCGGCCTCGGCTTCACTCTACCACGTCGCGGCATATGATTTCAAGCTGTCGTGCGACGAGGTCGATCTGTGAGTCTGATAACCCCCGTGTGCCTTTGCCCTGAATCACGTCGGGCAGGAAGGAGGGATTCACCACGCGAATGTAGGGCGAAGGCGTTTCGCGCACGAACCAGCCCGGAAGCGCGAGCACCGCGTTTACGGCCACCTTCAGCCCGGTGCGCTGATGAATCCATTTCGCCAGCCAGTCCGCCTCGTTGAGGGCTTGTTGGATGCCATGCCGATCGCGTCCCCAAGGCCAGTCGAGTTCGCTTCCGTTGAAAGAAACCTCGTGGTCTTTGTAGCCGAGGCGCGCGTTGCCCTTTCGCCGAGTCTTGACCTCGATGACCGTCACGCCGGTGGGCCCCACGGCAACATGATCGATATTGAAGCCTTCATCGCCGGGTTCGCCCGGAATGTCGTGAAAGATGTGATAGCCTCGCACGGCGAGGGGCCGGAGCTTTTCCGCCACGATGCGTTCCCCAAACCACCCGAGCAGCCGATTCCTCCGCTCGTTGAGCAGGCGATAGATTCGCCAGGCAGCGCCGAATGCGACGACAAGCAGGCCGCATCCGGGGCCGATCCATGCTGGCGCGCCGCGCAAACCTGTTTTGGCTATGAACCACAGGATAGTTGGCCACGCGAGCGCGCCGACGACAAGCGCTCCGCCGATTTCCAGCGTCGCCCGTTCGTCGAGCTGCACGATTTTGCGTCGCAGGCTTTCCCCGGGTTCTCGCAGCAACTTGTCGGAGTCTTTGAAGGGCCAGCGGGTCTTCCGCCGCCATCGCACCCAGGAAATGATCCCAATGATCAGGCCGATGTAAACGACCCAATAACCAATGAAGACGACGAACGTGATGGTTTGCTGAGACACGATGATGGCCGTGGAGGCCGAGGTGAGAGTAGGAGATGATTCCGATGTCACTCAATGGTCCCCTTTACCGGCATTCCGGTAGCGCGGATTTTGGCGCCCGCTCTGCAACTGCGTTGCCGGTGAAGCAACGCAGCGATCACCGCCAAACCAAATTTTGGCTCTAAATCGAAGCCCTACTGTTGCGCACCACCGGCGATTCGAGGGATTCACCGACTCGATCTCCGTGTCCTCTGTGTTGAAAAAGTCATTCGGCGCGGCGCGGCGCGGCGACGTCGCGATAGGCAGAAACAAAAAAGGCCCCGGAAGTTTTGAAGCTTCCGGAGCCAATTTGTGGGGGTGGGCGTTCGCCACGCGCTCTTTCCCGGCGGCACACGCTTGGGCGCTCTCGCTTTCGCGGGCGGTGTGCTTCCCGACGCCACTCTCCGCGGCATGCGGATGTCTCGGTCTCATGG
>DASZYB010000087.1:0-19738 GCA_035545575.1 Opitutaceae bacterium
GCGACCGCGCGGTCGGCGAGTTCGGCGGCCGCCGCCGGTGGCGCGGCGTTCTGCGGCCGCGTGCTGCGTGCGCTGGCGGCCGGCGCGTCGTAGCCGATCGCGTAGGTCACCGTCACCTCGCGGCCGACGCGCCGCACGATGCCGTCGAGCGGGGAGATTTCATAGAACGCCTTGATCTCGGAGCTCTGGCCGCCGTGGGTCTGCATGCGCGTGGCGTTCTCGCCGATGACCGCGATCGATTTGATTTTCTTCGCGTCGAGCGGCAGCGCGCCGCCGTCGTTCTTCAGGAGCACCATCGCTTCTTCGGCGACGCGGCGGGCGGTGGCCTGATGTTCTTTCGTGTTGAGCGAACCGGCGGGCCGGCCGTCGAGCACGTGCGTGGCGATCATCACGCGAAGATTGCGGCGCACCTTGTCGTCGAGCCCGGCCATCGGAAACTCGCCGCTCTGCAGGCCCGCCAGATAAGCTCGTGCGAGATAGAAGTCCGCGTAGTTGCGCTCGGTGCCCATCTCGAGATCGAGGCCGTTGAGCGCCGCCTGCCGCGTGTCGTGCACGCCGGCCCAGTCGGACATCACGAGGCCGCGGAAACCCCACTCGCCCTTGAGCACCTGGTTGAGCAGGTAGTCGTTGTGGCAGCAGTGCTCGCCGCGAAATTGATTGTAGGAACCCATGATGGTCCACACGCCCGCTTCCTGCACGGCGGCGCGGAACGACGGCAGGTAGATTTCGCGCAACGTGCGCTCGTCCATCTCGACGTTGATCGAGCCGCGCTGCGTTTCCTGGTTGTTCGCGGCAAAGTGCTTCACGCACGACGCGACATCCTGCGCCTGCTCGCCGCGGATGAAGCCGACCGCAATGCGCGAGACGAGATACGGATCCTCGCCGTAGTATTCGAAATTTCGGCCGCACAGCGGCGTGCGCATGATGTTCACGGCGGGCCCGAGCATGATGTTCTTGCCGCGCGCGAGCGCCTCCTGACCGATGACGCCGCCCTCGGCTTGCGCGAGCTCGGGGTTCCACGTCGCCGCCAGCGCGAGCCCGCATGGCATCGCCGTCGCGAAATCGTCCGTGCGGCCCGCGGCGTTCCACGTGTCGGGCCCGATGTCCTCGCGCACGCCGTGCGGCCCGTCGGAGAGCCAGCGCCGCGGAATTCCGAGGCGCGGAATCGCGGCGGTCGTGAATTTCGAATCGCCGTGCAGCAGCGAGATTTTTTCCTCGAGCGTGAGCCGGCCGAGGAGATCCTCGACGCGCGTCTCGAGCGGCGCCGCGGGATCGAGATAAGGCGGCCGCGGTTCGGCCGCCGCGAGCGCAGGGCTCATGGGCGCTGCGACGGACAGGGCGACATTCATCAGGGTGAGAGCGAGGGGTGTTTTTATTTTCACGGGAAAGTAAGAGTAAGACGTTCACCGCGATAGCGCACCGTGCGATCGGGCTTGGAAGCGAAGGAAAAACCGACGGGTTTCGCGGCGGAAACGAGCACGACCTCGAACGTCCGTTCGGCGAGCATGCCGGGAAATGTCCCCGTGCGCGCGCCGATGGTCAGCGTGCGCGTGGCGTCGTCCCAGCGCAGCGGGATGCGCGCGAACTCGCCGCGTTCGTAGCCGTAGGTTTTGCCGTCGTCTTCGTAGAGCGTGAACGCGCCGTCCGCGCCCGCATAGATGTGCAGCGTGATCGGGTCGGCCGGTTTTTCGTCGGTCCATTGCACGTCGGGCCCGAACGGCACGATCGCGCCCGCGCGCACGTGCAGCGGCAGCGCATCGTAGGGCGCGGGTGCGTCGATCTGCTTTCCGCCGGCGAGCTGCGCGCCCGTCCAGAAATCGAACCAGCCGCCGCGCGTGTCGGGCAGGTAGACGGCGCGGCTGCGCGCCTGATACTGCGTGACAGGCGCGACCAGAAACGCCGGCCCGAACAAATACTCGTCCGTCAGCGTCCGCGCCTTTGCGTCGGCCGGAAAATCCATCACCAGCGGCCGCATCATCGTGCCGTCGTCGTGCGTCGCCGCCGCGGCGATCGAGTAGAGATACGGCAGCAAGCGGTAGCGCAGCCGGTCGAATTTCGCGATCGCCCGGTAAGCCGGATGATCGTCGCCGCCGAAGGTCCATGGTTCGCGCGGCTGCAGCTCGCCGTGCAAGCGCGTGAGCGGGCAAAACGTGGCGAATTGAAACCAGCGCGCGTTGAGCTCGCGCCATTCGTCGAGCGCTTCGGGCGTCGGCGTCTTCGCGGAGAACTTCGCCTGCATCGTGTAGCCGCCGCTATCGGTCGTCCACCACGGCACGCCGGACAGACTGAAGCCGAGGCCCGCGGGAATCTGCTTCGCGAGCGCCGTCCAGGTCGACGTGACATCGCCCGACCATGTCGCCGTCGCGAACCGCTGGATGCCGGCGAATCCCGAACGCGTGAGGATGAACACGCGTTGATCCGGCGCCGACGCGCGCTGGCCTTCGTAGACGTTGCGGCTGTTTTCGAGCGACGAGGCATTGAGGACGCGCGACGCCGTGCCGAGCGCGGTCGGGTGCATGTGGCTGCGCATCCGCTCCAATGTCGGCGGCGAGCTGATCAAGTCCGGCTCGGTCGCATCCATCCACCACGCGTCGATGCCGCGCCGAAAAAGCGCGGCGTCGATCTGCTGCCAGAAAAGTTTTCCGCCCTCGCGGTTGAACGCGTCGTAGAACGTGAAGGGGAATCCGATCCAGTCCTTCGCGCCCTCGACGAGATCCGGTTGGTAAAGATAGCCGCCTTTCTGCATCGCGTCGAAGTTCGCCGTGCCCGGATAGAATTTTCCCCAGACCGAAATCATGACGTGTGCGTGCTGCGCGTGGATCGCCTTGATCCACGCGTCGGGATCGGGAAAGCGTTCGGGATCGAACGCGTGCGAACCCCACGCGTCGCGCGGCCAATACTGCCAGTCCTGGACGATGTTGTCGAAGGGCAGGCCGCGCTGGCGGTATTCGTTCACCACATCGAGCGATTCCTGCGCCTTTTCGTAACGCTGCCGCGATTGCCAGAGCCCGAGCGCCCAGCGCGGCATGAGCGTCGCGCGGCCGGTGAGCACGCGATAGCCGGCGACGACATCGTCGAGCGCCGGACCGTAGACAAAATGATAATCGATCCCGTCGCCGACTTCGGACCACAGCGAGGTCGTGTCGGTCGGCGCGGGCGTTTTCCAACGCAACTCCATCGTCGTGGTTTGGTCGCCGCCGGATTCGATCTTGATCGGATAACGATGGCCGGCCTCGAGGTGAACTTTCACCTGGTCGTATTCCGTGAGCCAATTCTGGCGCCAGTGATCGATGATCAACTTGCCATCGAGCCAGACCTTGATGCCGCCGTTCGAGTAAGTCTGCAATTGATGCTCGCCCGTCATCGTCGGCACGAGCTCGCCGACCCAACGCTCGCCCGGTCGCGGTCCGCGCGGCGCGCCGGCACCGCGGCCGCGGCGTGGCAAGCTCAGCTCGCTCGACAGGTGCGGCGCGGTCAGTTCGTCGGGCGATGCGGCGGTGAACGTTCCTTCCGTCAAGCCGCCGAAATGACCAGCGGTGTCGCGCAGGCTTTCCGCGGGAATCGGCTCGAACTCGCGCAAGTCGCCGAAACGGGTGAGCGAGTTGTTATCCCAAAGAATGCCGTAGCCGCGACTCGACACGAGAAACGGCACCACGACGTGCGTGTTGCGCTGCCAGAGATCCAGATCGTAGCCCTTGAGATCGATGATGCCGAGCTGCTGCTGGCCCAGGCCGTAAAGCGATTCGTCGGCGGGCGCGGTCCACTGCTGCCGGACGTGAAACGTTTTTTCGCCCTGCACTTCCGCGGGCGCGATCGTGCGACCGTCGGCGCGCTCCGCGAGGATCGTCGCTCCGGTCGCGTCGAGAAACGTGACCGCGCCCGTGCGCAAATCGACGCGGGCCTCGAGCCGCGCGGTCGCGAGCGTCGCAGTGTCGGCGCTGGTCGTGAGCTGCCAGGTCGGTGCCGCACCGGCGCGCGGCGCGAGCATGAGACTCGCCCGCGAGAAAAACGCGCGATCCTTCGCCGCCATCACGCGCACGATGCGATCGCTCTCGACGGTGAGTCGGATCCAGCCGCCGTCATGCGCGACGAGCGCGCCATCGGAAAGTTTTTCAATCTGCGCGGTGGTGCGCATGGGAGCCACGACGAAAAACGCGAGGCACGTGAAAAAAACGAGAGGTTTCGACATGAGGAACGACGTTTGCTCGCTGGACGTTTGGCAATGAAATCACGGCCCGGCCGGAGATTCGGCACTGGTCACCGTGACTTCCGCCGGTGCGAGTCCGTCAGCCTCGGCGCGGATCGTGATCGCGCCGACGGCGCCGCGTTGCGTGCGGACGATGGCGAGGCCGAGGCCGTTGAACGCACGCCGATCCTTCGTGGAGAACGCGTCGTGGTCGGTCGCATCGCCGTTGTCTGTCGCGACGATCTCGGCGGGCCCGCGCACGCTGAAACGCACGCGGTTGTTCGCCCGCGGCGCGAGCGTGCCGGCTGCGTCGAGCACGCGCACGGTGACGAACGCGAGATCGCGCCCATCGGCGGCGAGCGAAGTGCGATCCGCCTTGAGTGCCAACGCGGCAGGCGCGCCCGCGGTCTTTTGCATGTCTTCGGCCCAATGCTGGCCGTTTTTGTAGGCGACGACTTTCACTTCGCCCGGGGCGTAGCGCACGTCGTCCCAACGGAGGCGATATTCGCCGGGGCCCTTCTTCTTTCGCCCGAGTGAGCGGCCGTTGAGAAACAACTCGGCTTCGTCGCCCGAGGTGTAGACATGCACCGGCGTGATTTCGCCGGCGCGGTCGGGCCAGGTCCAATGCGGCAGCAGGTGTGCCATGGGCAGATCGGCGCGCCAGCGCGACTGGTAGAGATAAAATCGGTCCTTCGGAAATCCCGCGAGATCGACGATGCCGAAATACGAGCTGCGCGACGGCACGGAGATTTTTCCCATCTCCTCGAGCTGCTTCGCCGCCTTGGCGCGCTGGGCGGGATCGGAAAAGTTGAGTTGCGTGGTCGCGTCGGAGCCGTAGGGCGTCGGCTCGCCGAGATAGTCGAATCCGGTCCAGACGAATTCGCCGGCATAACCCGGCGCGCCGTCGGCGGCGCGGAACTCCTCGTCGGGCGGCGTGGACCATTCCGGAGCTGCGAGGTCGTAGGAACTCACTTGGAAATTGGCCCGGCCCGCGAGTTTGTCGGCGCCCAAGGGAAAAAATATTCACCGCGCGAGCTGATGCACGAGGTCGTCTCGCTGCCGAAGAGCGCGATGGTCGGATTGTCGGCGCGATATTTTGCGTAGGCCTCGACGCGATAATTGTAGCCCATCGCGTCGAGCACGAGCTGGATGCCGTTGTAGCCACTCGGGCCGTTGTTGAACGCGCCCGACACTGGCCGCGTGCGATCCTCCTCGCGCACGATGGCGGCAAGGCGCGAGGCGAGCTTCCATCCTTCCAGTCCGTCGTCGCCCCATTGCTCGCTCACTTCGTTGCCGATGCTCCACATCACGACGCTCGGGTGATTCCGGTCGCGGCGAACGAGCGCACGTAGGTCGGCCTCGTGCCAGTCGGGGAAGAGCACGTGGTAATCGTAACGGTTCTTGCCTTTCGCCCAGCAGTCGAACGCCTCGTCGAAAACGAGAAATCCCATCCGGTCGCACAGATCGAGCAGCTCCGGCGCGGGCGGATTGTGGCTCGTGCGAATGGCGTTGCAGCCCATCTCGCGGAGAATCTCCAACTGCCGCTCGAGCGCGCGGACGTTTAGCGCCGCTCCGAGTGCGCCAAGGTCGTGATGATTGCACACGCCCTGCAGGCGGACGACCTCGCCGTTAAGCAGGAAACCGCGTGCGGCGTCGAGCGCGACGGTGCGAACGCCGAACGGAGTTTCGGAGCGATCGATTACCTTTCCGTTTTGCTCGACGGTCGTGACGGCGACGTAGCGCTGAGGCGTGCGCAGACTCCAGAGCTTCGGCTGCGGCAGCACAAGAGTTTGCATCGTGGACGCCTGCTTGTGAGCGGCAACGGGAATGTCGGCATTGGCAACTTCCGCGGCGGGCGCGGTCGCTTTTTTGCCGGAGGCGTCGAGAGCAAAGATTTGGGTTGCGAGGCGCAGCCGCGCGGGCGTGTCGGTTTCGTTGTTGGTGAGCGTCGTCACGATCACGGTCGCGGCATCGGCGGCGACCTGCGGTGCCGCGACGACGGTGCCCCAGTGCGCGATGTGGATCGGCGCGGTCTTCGTCAGCCACACGTTGCGGTAAAGCCCGGCACCGGGATACCAGCGGGACGACTCGGCGATGTTGTCGAGGCGGATGGCCAGGGTGTTCTCGGCGCCGACCTTGAGGTAAGGTGTGAGATCGAGCGCGAACGACGCGTAGCCGTAAGGCCAGCCGCCGACGAACTCGCCGTTGAGCCAGACCGCGGCGTAAGCCATCGCGCCGTCGATCTCGAGCGAGACGCGCCGGCCGGCGTCGCTCGCTGGCGAGGTGAATCTTTTCCGATACCACGCAGTGCCAGCCCACGGCAGCTTGCCGGTGTTGCCGTCGAGTTCCTGCTTGAACGCGCTTTCGATCGCCCAGTCGTGCGGCAGATCGAGAGTGCGCCACTGCGAGTCGTCGAATTTTTCCTGGGCGAAGCGCAGGCCGCCGCCGATGTTGCCGGGCGGACGCGTCGGTTTGCGCAGCGTGGGCGCGAGGAATTCCGCGCCGCTTGGCAGCAGCCAGTCGCGCAACACGGTGTAGTCGAGCTGGCCCGGCAGCCAGTCTGGGTCGCCCTTCATGAAACGCCAGTCGCGGTTGAACGAAACGCGTTCACGGGGCGCAGCGGTCGCATCGGTGGCCTCGACCGCACGGACATTTGAAAACAAGACGAGAGCCGCGCCGATCACAACGACGGCGCCGGCGAATTTCAGAGAAGTTGCCATGAAAACGAAGATCGAGATGCGACGACTGCTTACGGTGCCGACGCCGCAAGCGTCCAGGAGCACGCGTCGCTCACCGTCGTCGCCGCGCGGTGCGCGACGGCTTCGAGACGGTTCTCGCCCGCGGCGAGCGCGACGCCCGGCCAGCGGACGATGTGATCCTCGACCGCACGCACGCCGAGGGATTTGCCGTTGAGCGTCAGCTCCACGGCTTCGCAGTTCGAGTAAACCTTCACCTCCGTCGTCGCGACGGTGCGCGGGGTGAAGCGCCGGCTCGTGATGTAGACCATCGGCTCGTCGTTCCAGTTGGCTTTATACCAGTAGAACGCGTCTTTCCGCGTCTTGCGGTCGCGAGTCACGAGACCCTTGTCGTTGATGCCATTCAACTCGCCTTCTTTCCGGCCGGCCGATGCCGCATCGAACATCTGCCACACCGTCTTGCTCCACACCCACGGCCGGTCGCGCAGCGCTCGCCAATACACCTCGTGGAAATACGCCTGGTATTCCTCGCTGTGATCCATGCGCATGGCCGGCTCGCGGTGGATCGAGACGCCTGCGCCCGCGCCGTATTCGGACATGCCGATCGACTGGCCGGGCGATTTCGCACGCTGCTGATCGAGCGACGGCGCGAAGTCGGCCGGCGTCGAGCCATACCATCCCTGATATTTATTGTGGGCGACGCTGTCCAAACCGTAGGTCCCAAACGGCTCGCCGTAATTGGTCGCGATCGTGCTGAGCCGAGCCGGATCCTCGAGGCGCACTTCGCGCGCGAGCATTTCCAGGAGCGGTTTCGCGGCGGCGACGCGTTGCGTCTGCACTTCGTTGCCGATGCCCCAGAAAACGATCGAGGGATGATTGAAGTTTTGGCGGACGAGTTCCGTGATCTGCGTCGCGCAGCGCTCGGCGAAGCGCGGATTGGGACTCGCGGTGTTGACGAACGCGTGCTCCGTCCAGACGACGATGCCGACGCGGTCGGCGAGCGCGTAGTCCGCCTCGTCGTGTTGATAGTGAACGAGGCGGACAAACGTGCAGCCCATCTCGCACATCAGGCGGAAATCCTCCTCGTGATCCGCGGCCGTGGCCGCCCAGCTCCGCACCGCGCGATCCTGATGAAGATTCGCGCCGCGCAAATCGTAGGGTTCGTCGTTCAGGATGAAGCCGCGCTCGCCATCGATGCGAAACGTGCGAAACCCGACCGGCTGCGTGACGCTGTCCGTGATCGCGGAGCCGTCGCCGTCAGGCGTCAACGTCGCCACCGCCGAATAAAGATACGGATCGCGGCGACCGTGCCAGCGATGCGGCTTCGGCACCGTGAGATCGAGCACGGCTTCCGTCGTGCCCGGCGCCGCGACGTGTTTCACCGTTGCTTCGCCGGCCGAAGCGCCGCTCGCGTCGCTGAGCGCGACGCGGACCGTCAACGGCTGCGGCCGGTCGAGCGTGTTGCGCACGAGCACGCGCGCGTGGAGCTTGGCCTGCGCGGCGGTGATCTCAGGTGTCGTGTAATAAACGCCGGCGCTCGCGTGATCGAGCGGCTCGATCGCGACGGCCGGAGTGATGAGCAGCGAGGCGTCGCGGTAGATGCCGCCGCAGAGCGTGAAATCGCCTTCGCGCGGCGGCAGGTCGTCGCGCCACGTGGTGTCGGCGAGGACCACGAGCGTGTTGTCGCCGGTGGCGTTGAGCGCGCTCGTGATGTCGAAGCGGAAGGCGGCGAAGCCATTGTCGTGTTTGCCGATCGCGTGGCCATTTACCCACACCGTCGCGACCAGACTCACGGCGCGAAAATCGACGAGCACGCGTTCGTCAGCCGCGAGCGTCGGCGTGGCGAAATGCAGGCGATACCATCCCTGGCCGCGCTTGAAATTCGGCTGCGTGCTGTCGGCCGCGTTCCACGTGTGGGGAACGGCGACAGCTTCCCACGCCTGGTCATCGAAGGCCGCCTGCCATGCGCCGGGCGTTTCGCCGAAATGAAACCGCCAGCCGTCGCGCAGTGGAATCTGCCGGCGAGCGCCCGTCTCCGCGGCCGAACCGACCGAGCCGAGCAGCAGGGCCGCGACGAGAACGAGCGCGACGGACAGCGGGCGAAAGTGGCGGTGTGGACTCATAGGATGCGATTTTCCGCCATCACGTTTTGATAGTAGCGGGCGGAAAGTTTCGGCGTGCGTCGTTGCGTGGCGAAGTCGACATGCACGATGCCGAAGCGCCGGGCGTAGCCGTCCTCCCACTCGAAATTGTCGAGGAACGACCAGAGAAAATAGCCGTTGATCGGCACGCCGTCGGCGAGGGCGCGTTGCACTTCGCGGAGGTAGCCGCGGAGAAAATCGCGCCGATGCAGGTCGAGCACCTCGCCCTTGACCACCGGCTCGTCGTCGTAGCCGCAACCGTTTTCGGTGATGTAGATCGACTTCACGCCGTAAGCTTCCTGCGCGAGCCGCGTGCCCCAATACATCGTCTGCGGGACGAGGTTCAGCCACTGGCTGTCGGCGCGCGGATAGTTCTGCGGCATCGGGAGCGACTCGGGACGCCCGTCGGCGCCCGCGCGCACGAACGTCGCCGTGTAGAGATTGAGCCCGAGAAAATCCGTCGGCGCGGAAATGAGAGCGAAGTCTCCGGCGCTCACGCGCGGTGCGCCGGCGCCGCAACGCTGGAGATAGGCCGGCGAATAACTCCCGGCGTAAATCGCGCCGAGGAGATGGAGATTGCGGTCGACGAACCAGTCGCGCGCGGCCGCGATATCGCGCGGCGTCTCGGTGACGGGCACGCAGACGTCGGGATTGTCGGTCAGCCCGACGCGCGCGCCGGCGCCGCCGTGTTCGCGCACCGCGCGCACGCCGTGGCCGTGGCAGAGCAGCGCGTGATGATAGGTTTGGTTGAGTTCGGCCGCCGACACTTTTCGGCCGGGGGCCTTGTGGCCGCCGCCATAACCGAGCAGCGTGAAGCAGCGAATTTCGTTGAGCGTGATCCAGTTTTTCACGCGGTCGCCGTAGGCCTTCACGACGGTGTCGGCGTAGCGGGCAAACGCGTCGACCGTCACGCGGCTGCACCAGCCGCCGCGCTCCTCGAGCGCCTGCGGCAGATCCCAGTGAAACAGCGTCACCCACGGCTCGAGGTCGTGCTCCGCCATCGCATCGAACAACCGGTGGTAGAAATCGATCCCTTTCGAGTTGAGCGCGCCGTCGCCCGCCGGAAAGAGGCGCGGCCAGGCGAGCGAGAGCCGGTAGTGTTTCACGCCGAGTTCGCGCATCAGCGCGAAGTCCTCGCGGAAACGATGGTAGTGATCGCACGCGACATCGAGCGTGTCGCCGCGATGGATTTTCCCGGGGAGGCGGGCGAAGTGGTCCCAGACCGACGCGCCTTTGCCGTCGAGAAACGCGGCCCCTTCGATTTGCGGCGCCGCGGTCGCGACACCCCAGACGAAATTTTGGGGAAACGAAGCCAGGGGTGAAATCATCGGACGGCGCGGCTCAGTTTGAGGTTGCCAGCACGTCCGCAGCTTATGTTTAACGATAAATCACAATTCAAGCCCCAATCGATGCCGCCGAAAAAACCGTCGACGCGACCGCTCCGCGAAGTGCGATCGCGCGCCCGGCGCCGCCCGCGAAATTCACGCGGGGAAAATCGCGCGCGAAAATCCCCGCGCTCGTGATCCGCGGTGCGTTGCTCGGACCTGCCTCATCGCGCTGAGAACAATCTCCCCTTCCTCCGCCGGTAATACATCTTCACGCCATGGCTCGCGTCGTCCTTGAGCAGCTGACCAAACTCTACCCGGACAAAACCGGTCCCGGGGTGTGCGCCGTGGCGCAGATCGACCTCGTCGTGAACGATGGCGAATTCGTCGTGCTCGTCGGTCCGTCGGGCTGCGGAAAATCCACCACGCTGCGGATGATCGCAGGGCTCGAGGAAATCTCGGGCGGCACCGTGGCCATCGACGGAAAAGTGGTGAACGATGTCCCGCCGAAGGACCGCGACATCGCGATGGTTTTCCAAAACTACGCGCTCTACCCGCACATGTCGGTCTACGAAAACATGGCCTTCGGCTTGAAGCTGCGAAAATTTCCGAAGTCCGAGATCGATGCGCGGGTGCGCGAGGCGGCGGCGTTGCTCGGACTCGAGACGCTGCTGGACCGCCGCCCCAAGGCGCTCTCCGGCGGCCAGCGCCAGCGCGTCGCGGTGGGCCGCGCCATCGTGCGCAAACCGAAGGTGTTTTTGTTCGACGAACCGCTCTCCAATCTCGACGCGAAAATGCGCGTCGCCACGCGTGCGGAGATTTCGCGGCTCCACGCGAAGCTGGGTGCAACGATGATTTACGTGACCCACGATCAAGTGGAGGCCATGACCATGGGCGACCGCATCTGCGTGATGAAAGATGGCCGAATCGCGCAAACCGCGGAGCCGCTCACGCTCTACAACCAACCGGCGAATCTGTTCGTGGCCGGCTTCATCGGCTCGCCGCCGATGAACTTTCTCCGCGGCGTGGTTCGCCGGGATGGCGACCGACTGCTCTTCGCCGGAACCGAGCCGGACGCCGGCACGTTGATGCTGACCTTGCCGGAGCCTCTTGCGAGATCTGCCGCGAGCCATCTCGATCGTCCTGTCGTGTTGGGTATCCGCCCCGAGCACCTGCGCGCGGCCGAATCGGGCGCCGACGCCGCCGACAACACCGCCCGGCTGACGATCCGAATCGTCGAACCGATGGGCGCGGAGACTTATCTCCATCTCGACGCCGGGACCACCTCCTGCATCGCGCGCGTGCAACCGTCCGCCCGCTTCAAGGTCGGCCAGCAAATCCGCGTGGCCCTCGATCTCGATCACGCCCACCTCTTCGACGCGAAGACCGAACAAGTGCTCGGGCATTCGGCTTCGTCCTGATCTGGACGGGCTCAGCGGCGCGACACGCCGGTGTGCCGCGGGTCACTACTTGATTCCTACATCGAGAGCCGGCGAGCGGCCCGATAGGTCGCACGCCATGCACGGCAATACAGATGCGGTCACCAGCACTTACGCCATTGTATTTCGGGGCGCGGGCTGAGGCATCGCCAAGGGAATTTCAAGCGTGAAGACCGCGCCCTTCCCCGCCCCTTCGCTCTGCACATGCAGCGCGCCGCCGAGTTCCTTGGCGGCAAGCGCGCCGCTGTGCAGGCCGAAGCCATGGCCGTGTTTGCGGGTGGTGAAGCCATGGCTAAAAATCCGCGTGAGGTTCTCCGCGGGGATGCCCACGCCGTTGTCGATGATGGCGATTCTGACGCGTTGGCCGTCGCTCGTGGAGCGCACGGTGATCACCTTGTCCGTGCGACCGGACTCGTCGCACGCATACTTGGCGTTACGCAGGAGGTTGATGAGGATCTGCATGACCTTGTGCTTGTCCGTGGTGACGACCGGCCGCGCCTGGTAGTCGCGAAACACGTCGACGCTGTGCCGGGCGAACGAACCGGAGTTGATGCGCAGGGCGTCCTCGACCATGTCCGGCACCGAAACCGTCTCAATCACTCCCGAGGCGCTCGCGTAGGATTGCTGCATCGCGACGATTTCCTTGATGTGCTCGACGTTTTTGCGGAGATGCGCGAGCTCCTTGAGCATCTCCGCTTGCTCGGCGAGCAGCAGTTCTCCCAGCGTGCCCAGATAACCCGGGATCATCTGACCGCGGGGATCGGTGGTCAGGAAACCGGCGAGGTCCGCCTTGTGCTGGTCGAACAGCGCGGCGAGCTTCGCGATGCTGACGGTCTTGCTATGGCGCACCTGATCCGAGACGAGAGTGGCGGAGACGTTCACGCTGTTGAGCACGTTGCCCACGTTGTGGAGCACGCCCGTCGCCACTTCGGCCATGCCGGCCTTCCGGGAAGTTTCCAGCAGCTGCCGGTGCAACTGGGCGAGTTTCTCCTCGGCGTCCTTGAGGTCGGTGATGTCCTTGGAGATGCCGAAGGTGCCGATGATCTTTCCCGCGCGGTCGCGCCAGGGCATCTTGCTCGTCAACGACCATTGCACCATCCCGTCGCGCAGGATCTGGTTTTCGAGTTTGCCGATGATGGCTTCGCCGGTGCGGACGATCCGCTGCTCATCCTCGAAGGCGAGGCGCGCGGCGGCGTCTTGGTGCGTGGCGAAATCCGTCAGGCCCGTGAGCAGCTCCGCTTCGGGCACGTCCGCGGGGAGGCCGGCGTCCGCCCGGCGGGCGCGAAGGTCGGGTGCGTGCACGAGGGCCGACTGCAGTTTCGAGCGGCTGACGAGGACAAAGCGCGACTGCGTGTCCTTGAAATAGATCGAGTCCGGCACCGAATCGAGCAGCGCGCGCAATTGATCGCGTTCGTAGGCCAGCTTGTCCTCGGTTTCCTTCAGGGCCGTCACATCCTTGGAGATGCCGAACGTGCCGACGATGGCGCCCGTGCCGTCGCGCCAGGGCATTTTCGTGGTCAATGCCCAGGCGACGCGACCGTCCGAGAACGTTTCCTTCTCCAGCTTGGCGACGATCGGAACACCGGTGCGAATGATCTCCTGCTCGTCGGCAAGGGCGGGTTGCGCGTGCTCGGCCGTATAAAAATCGGCGTCGCTTTTGCCGCGCAGCATTTCCGCATCGGTCAGGCCGAAGTTGGGCAGGCAGGCCTTGCTGAAACGCACGAAACGCGAAGCGCGGTCCTTGAAATAGATCAAGTCCGGGCTGTTCTCCAGCATCGCCTCGAGCAGACCGCTGGTTTCCGCGAGCCGGGCGGTGCGGTCCTTGACCCGCTGTTCCAGGTGGTCGTGGGCCGATTGGAGCGCGTTGTCGCGCGCCTGGATCTGGGTCAGCATCTCGTTGAAGCCGTCGATCAGCCGCCCCAATTCGTCATCGCTCTCCTTGTGCGCGCGCACCGCGTAATTTTTCCCGGTCGTCACCGCGGCGACGGTTTGAGCAAGATCCACGATGGGCTGTGAGATGATGCGTTGGAACCGCGCGGAAAGCCACAGCGCCACCAGCGAGCAGCCCGCGAGCAGGAGACTCACGATGCCGGCATAGCGCCACGCGCGTTCCCGCAGTTCGCCGAGGTCGGCGCCGATGTAAACGACGCCGATGACTTCGCCCGCGAGCGTGATGTCCTGAAACGTATCGAGCCGCTCGGGGCCCCAGCGCTGGGCGGTCGGCTGGACGGTGGGAAAGGCGAACTCGACGCCCGCCGCGGCTCCAGATCGGCGATACGTCCCGATCACGGCACCCTCTTTGTCGTAGACGCAGGCCGCCACGATGCGCTGGTTCGCGCGGAGTGTCTTCAGCGTCTGCTCGATCGTCGTGGGATCGTTGAACGCCAGGCCGGCAGCAACATTGTCGCCAAACATGTCGGCGAGGATCGCAAAATCGCGCGCCATGCTGCGCCGAAACGCCGCCTGCTCGAAGATCGCAAACGCCGCGCAGGCGAGCAGCAGGGCGACCCCGCTGATCGCCACCGTGAGCACCATGAGCTTGTGCCGGATCGGAAGGTTGCGGAGAAAACGTTTCATCGCCTGGGTCAGGGTTTCCGGCGCACCGCGATGGCCAGTTTCTGCAGCTGGGCACTGATCTTCAGCCGGCTTCGTTCCGCCGCCGCGATGTTGATTTCAAAGCGGATCTTGTCCGCTTCGCGCGTGAACATGATCGTGCCGCCCAGCGCCGCGAAACTATCGGATTCGCCGACGGCAACGATCGGGACACTCTGCCAGACGGCCGCCGGCAGCCGCGTTTCCTCGCCTCGCGGCACGAAAAGCAGATGCACGGTGGACGCCTCCTCGGCGGTGGTGATGACCTTCACCACGATCGCGCGGCCGTTCACAGTCCGTCCTTCGGTGATTTTTTCCAGTTCGCCACCGAACGGATTCTGCCCGAGCACGCCGATGACGATCGGACTGTTCGCCTCCGCGAAACGCGCCGCCGGCCACTCGACGAACTTGGTGAAGTTATAGAGGAACGCCGCCTTGAGCTGATACTCCTTGGAGACCGCGCCCTCGGCGGCCCGCGCCGTTGGTCCGGCCAGCAGCAGCAAGAAAAATCCCAGCAAGCCAGCCAGCGTTCCGCCCGCCCGACGCCGGCAATGGCGGCGGCTCGCGTCGAACGAGATTTTCAAAGCGCGAAGCATGCGGCGTGGACTGCGGCTAGAAGCGCCAGGTAATTTTCCCCGTGATGCCGCGCGGCATCTCGGCGACGGTGGTGGATTGCGGGCTGGTGAATTCGGGGTGCCGCCGGTCGAGCAAGTTTACGCCCCACACACCAACCTCCATCGCGGCGGCAGGATGAAAGATCAGGCCCAGATCCAACCGGACGTAAGCGGGGATCGGCGCGTTGATCTGGCCGAGCGGCGTGACGATCGCTCCGACGTAGGTCACCGCGCCGTTCAGCTCGACGTGGTGCGGCAAATCGAGATTGGAGCGGATTTGAATCTGTTGTCCCGGGCTGCTCGAGCCCACGAACGGAACCGAAGTCAGATTCGAGTGCAGCCACGCATAGCTGCCGGCCAGTCGCCACGCGGCCGTCGCCTGCCAGTGCACCGACAGTTCCGCGCCGTAGGTTTCGCCCTGCGCGCTGTTGCGCCAGGTCTGCGAAATGAGCGCGTGGGGCGGGACTGGGCTGATCTCGAAGCCCGGCGGGTTGGGCTCGTTGACGATCAACTGATGGTAGACGTCATAAAAGGCGGACGCCTCGAACGACAATTGCTTCGCCGGAGCGACGCGGTAGCCCAGTTCGTAAGCGGTGAGTTTTTCGGTGCCGATCTCCGGGTTGCCGAAGATGGAAACCAAAAATCCCGGACCCGCGGCGAGATTCAGCCGCGAATCCCGCTCCAAAAACGACGGCGTGCGCACGGCGTGCGATGCCGCAGCCCACACGGTCTGACGAGCGGTGGGCGTCCACCGGAGCCGCACGCCCGGTTCCCATTCCTCGCCCGACAATTCGTTGTGCTCGAATTTTGTGCCGACGGTGAATTGCAGCCGGTCGGGCACGAGCGCGATCTCGTCCTGCGCAAACACATTGAAGAGCTGGAGCCGGTGGCTCTCGTGCGCCCATGACGCGCCGAAAGTGGAAGTATCCTTGGCGAGCGTGTCGCGGTAGCCGGCGCCCCAGGTGATATCGTGGCGGTCGCCGAGCGCCACTTGGTGCACCAGATCGAAATCGCAGGTCTCGGCCCGATCGATCGAGGAGCCGACATCCTGCCGGAGAAAATCGTAGTAGCCCTGCAACGTGAGCCGCGAGGTCTCCGAGAAGACATGCGTCCACCGGCCTAGCACATTGTCGCCGGCGTTGTGCTCGAGCACGCTCGCGGTTTGGGAGAACGGCGGCGTCAGGCTGAACAGGCTGATGTTCTTGCCGACGTCGCTCTGGTAGGCGTCGCCTTGCAGCGTGAAAACATTTTCGGCGGACGGTTCGTAGTCCACGCGGAACCCGCTGCGGAGGGAATGCCAGCCGTCTCCGGCGTCGCCACCCGCCGACGTCTTCACGCTGGGCCGGTCGAAATATTTCGCATAAACCCGGTAGTAGAGGTTCGGGGCGAGCTGGCCGCCGTAGCGTGCGGTGGTCGTCGGCCGTTCCTCGGTCCCGAGCGCGGTGACGACAAGCGCGCCCTGGGTTTCCCGCGCGCTCTTGGTGATGATGTTGATGACGCCATTGACCGCGTTGGCGCCCCACAATGTCGCGCCGGGTCCGCGGATGACTTCGATCCGCTCCAGATCCTCGAACACCACATCCTGCGCGTTCCAAAACACTCCTGCGCTCGACGGTGAATACACCGAGCGTCCGTCGATCAGCACGAGCAGCTTGTTGGCGAACTCGTTGTTGAACCCGCGCACGCTGACGGCCGTTTCGTTCGCCCCGATGCGCGCCACATCGAGCCCCGGCACGAGCCGCAACGCCTCGGGCAGGCTCGCGATTCCCAGCCGCCGGATGTCGTCGGGGGTGATGACGGTGATCGCCGCGGGCGATTCACCGAGCGGAGTTTCTTTTTTCGAAACGGAGGTGACGGGCTCGTTCATCAACTCCTCGATGCTCATGTCGGCGAGATTTTTGGCCGGACGCCGCAAGAGCTCGCCGGTTTGGGCGGAGCCGAGCGAGACGGCGCAGAGCGCCGCGGCCAGCAGCGGAGTCGGAAAGCGGGAGGGCATGTTCTTTGCGGCGGAGAGGCTCAGAAATGCCACGCCACCTTGGCCTGAAGCGTTCGCGGCGCTTCGGATGTATTTGCACCCAGCGAGTGCGGGGTTGGCTCCGGGTGCTGGCGGGCGAATAGATTCTGCACCACAAAAGAAAGTTCGCAGCGCGCCGTGGGCCGGTAGGCGAACCGCACATCCACCGCGGTGTAGGCCGGCGTGTCGGGAAACAGCGGCCCGAGGGTGGGATCGCCGATGAGGCTGTCTACATATCGAAGCTGTGTGTCCAGGCTCACCTGCCGGCTGAAATCGTAGGACGAGCGCAGGATCACCTGCTGATCGGGCGCGGCCGTCAGGAAGCGATTGCCGGGGATGGCGGTGCGGATCAGCGAATACCCGAGCGTCACCCGCCAGTTGTCCACCGGTGAAATCGTGAGCGAAGCTTCGCCGCCGGAAGTGTGACCGCTGTGGGAGTTCGTCCACGGCACCAGAGCGGCGCCGAGCGGCACGCCGGGGACAAGCGTCGGGGGAATGGCCCCGTTCAACCCGATGACCTGATCGTAGACGTTGTAGAATATGGCCACGTCCACGTTGACGCGCTTGGTGACCTGGACGCGATAGCCCGTCTCGTAGGCCCAGAGCACTTCCGATTTGATCGCGGGGTTGCCGACGAGCTCCGGCAGGAAGAGGCGTCCGCCGGGACCGGGAAAGGGTGCGCCCGCCGCTGCGGTCATCCCGGGATTGTCCTCCACCACGCTGGGGGTGCGGACGGCTCGCGACACCGCCGCCCATACGGTCTGGCGCTCGGTCGGGTTGAAGGCCGCACGGATGCTCGGCTGAAACTCGAAGCCCGTCGTGTCGTTGTGCTCGACCTTGGCCCCGGCGGTAAGCGTGAGCTTGTCCGGGATCGGCTTGAACTCGTCCTGAAGGAAGACGCTGAAAAGCTGCTCGTAAAGGCGGCCGGGCGGAGCGCCGAACGCGAAGTTGAGCGAGGTCTGTTCCATGCCGGTCCACCGGTAACCGACGCCCCAGATGACGTCGTGGCCCGCGCCTGCGCCGAAGGTGTGCTGGGCCGAGAGATCGATTGTGTCCACCGTGCCTTCGAGGCTGAGCGGGTTGGAACGAGAGGTTCGGTCGTAGTAGGCCTGCACCTCCACGCTCGACCGCTCCGACAGCTCGCGCGTCCATCGGCCGATCGTGTTGATGTTGGAGGCATCGGCGGTGTCGTGCGCGAGTTGGTTGATGACGGTGCCCGCCTGCCAAGTCAGGTGCGTGTCCGCACCGGGGTAGCGATCGAGGCGGAAACCGAACTGCTCGCTTTGCCAGCGGTCGCCGGCAGGGCTGCCGTTCGCCGTCGGAAAATCGTCGATCTGCTGATAGCCGGCCTCGACGCGGAAAAAGGTTTTGTCGTCGAGTTTTCCCCCGTAGCGCACCCCGGCCGTCGCTCGATGCACGTCGCCGCCCGCCACCTGAAGCAACGTGCCCTGCGTGTCGCGCGCGCTCTTGCTCACAGCGTTGATGACGCCGTTGACGGCGTTGGCGCCCCACACGGTCGCGCCCGGTCCGCGGATCACCTCGATGCGGTCCAAGTCCTCCAAATTGAGCTGCTGCAGATCCCAGAAGACGCCGGAAAAAATCGGGCTGTAAACCGCGCGGCCGTCCACCAGCACGAGCAGCTTGGCGGCATAGAGGCCGCTGAAGCCGCGCGCGGAAATGGCCCATTGGCCCGCGTCGACCGTGGCCACGTTCAGTCCGGGCACCAGCCGCAGCGCCTCCGCGAATGACGTGACACCGGAACGATGAAGATCGTCGTTCGACAAGACCGCGACGGCGGCGGCGGCGTCGCCGCGGCGTTGTTCCTTTTTGGAGACCGAGGTGATGGATTCCTTCATCAGCTCCTCGATGCTCAGATCGCCGAGGTTTTTTTCCGGCAGGCCCGGCGCGGCTGCGGGCAGCGAGGCGGCCAGCGCAACGAAGAAGAAGGCCGCCGCGGCCCGGACAATTTTGACCGGAACCCCGTGATTTCGCCGGGCGCGATTGCTGGAGGCGATTTTCATCCTCAGAGGCGCGGTGGTTTGAGCCCACAATCGGACCAAAGGTCTTCCAGCGCCCCCTTTGGCATGGGCGTTTTCTGCCGCTCGCTCACCGGGCGGCGCGATAGGATCTCTTCGGACATATGGCGAAAAGATCGACGCCAACTTGCATGCGCTGAAGTGAACACTGGCAGAAAAGACAAGCCGTGCGCCTAAGACGCTAAGTCATGCGCCCGCCTCCTGCGATTCGATTTCACCATCAACGACGCCGGTGAACCGGGTCACATTCGGATCCTTGCCACCCGGTTCTTCGGCGATGAAGAACCCTCGCGGGAAAAACACCGCTGCACCAGAGTAGGCGTTTGCGCCATGGCGCACCGCTCATGACCTATCTGCGATGAGGACAACACGCCGACTCTGTGAACGCTCGCGCTCGTCCGCACGCGATCGGCGTTCACACGGCGGAATATTTTGAGGCCCATGACTGATCTTCGGTTGGCGCTCCGTCAGATCGTCTCGCAAAATCGACTGAGGAAGAAAGAAAAACGGCAGCAAAGAAGCGGAGAGGTGCGCGCGAAAAACGAGCGTTGACAACCGAGACGGAGGCCATGTCTTTCGACCTCCTTTCGCGTGCTGAGAAGCAGGCGAACGCCACTGCCCGGTAGCTCAGTGGCAGAGCAGGTGACTGTTAATCACTTGGTCGCTGGTTCGATCCCAGCCCGGGCAGCCATTTC